>CAYVKA010000017.1:0-80276 GCA_964451925.1 uncultured Nevskia sp.
ACGCGGCCAGCCGATCCTGGTCGGCACCGCCTCGATCGAGACCTCGGAACTGCTGTCCGGGCTGCTGCGGCAGAAAGGCATCACGCACGAAGTGCTCAATGCCAAGCTGCACGACCGCGAGGCCGAGATCGTGGCCCAGGCCGGGCGCCCCGGCGCGCTGACCATCGCCACCAACATGGCCGGCCGCGGCACCGACATCGTGCTCGGCGGCAATCTCGATGCGGAGCTGGCGCACATCCCCGAGGACGACCGTGCGGCGCGCGAGGCGGCCAAGACCGAGTGGTCCAGGCGGCATGAGCAGGTGGTGGCATCCGGCGGCCTTTACGTCATCGGTTCCGAGCGCCACGAGTCGCGGCGCATCGACAACCAGCTGCGCGGCCGTTCCGGTCGCCAGGGCGATCCGGGCGCGACACGCTTCTATCTGTCGCTCGACGACACCCTGATGCGCATCTTCACCCCGCCGCGCATGCGCGCGCTGCTGCTCAAGCTGGGCATGCAGCAGGGCGAGGCGCTGGAACACCGCATGGTGAGCAACGCCATCGAGACGGCGCAGCGCAAGGTGGAGGCGCACAACTTCGACATCCGCAAGAACCTGCTGGAGTACGACAACGTCGCCAACGACCAGCGCAAGGCGGTGTACGAGCTGCGCGACGAGCTGATGACGGCGCAGGATGTCACGCCGCTGCTCGACGATGTGCGCAGCGACGTGGTCAACGCCGTGGCCGATGCCTTCATTCCGCCGCAGACGCCGGAGGAGATGTGGAATCCGGCCGGCCTGGAGGAGGCGCTGGGGCGCGATTTCCATCTCAGGCTGCCGCTGGCACAGTGGATCGCGAGCGACAAGGAACTGGACGACAAGGCCATCCGCGGCAGGATCCTGGAGGCCCTCAGCGCCGCCTACGCCGAGAAGAAGCGCAGCAACGGCGAGGCCATGGTGCATGCCGAGAAAGTCATCACCCTGCAGATCCTGGACCGCTTCTGGCGCGAGCACCTGGCGGCGATCGACTACCTGCGCCAGGGCATCCACCTGCGCGGCTATGCGCAGAAGGACCCGAAGCAGGAGTACAAGCGCGAAGCCTTCAACATGTTCAACGAGATGCTGGTGCGCTTCAAGCACGCCGTGATCTCCGACCTGGCGCGGGTGCAGCTGGTGTCCGAGGCCGAGGTCGCGCGGCTGGAAGCCGAGCGGCGTCAGCCGCAGCCGATGCAGTTCCAGCACGCCGAGGCGGAAAACGTGGTGGCCGAGACCGCCTTGCCGGCCGCGGAGCCGGTGCGCGCCGAGGCCGCCCAGCCGGGACGGCCGCTGACCCCGCAGACGCCGGCGCCGCCGCGCCCCGACACCTTCGTCCGCGATCTGCCCAAGGTCGGCCGCAACGACGCCTGCCCCTGTGGTTCCGGCAAGAAATACAAGCAGTGTCACGGGCGTCTCGTCTAGCGAGACAGCGGGCGGACTGGCAAAGTAGCCCGGGTCAGGCGCAGCGGACCCGGCGGCGGGCGCCGGTCCGGGCGCAGGCGCGTCTTTAGAACCGACCTACCATAGACCGATCATGGCCGTTAACCTCAAACCCCCAGGCACCCTCCACCCGGTCCCCGGCGTACGCCTGGGTGTGGCCGAAGCGGCGATCAAGAAGCCGGGCCGCAAGGATCTGCTGCTGATCGAGCTGGCCCCGGGCACCCAGGTGGCCGGCGTATTCACCCGCAATGCTTTCGCCGCCGCGCCGGTGCAGCTGTGCCGCGAGCGCCTGTCGGCCGGCTCGGCCATGCGCGGCCTGCTGGTCAACGCCGGCAACGCCAATGCCGCCACCGGCGCCGGCGGCCTGGCCGACGCCCGCACCAGCAGCGCCGCGGTGGCGCAGGCGCTGGGCTGCGCCGCCGAGCAGGTGCTGCCCTTCTCCACCGGCGTGATCGGCCAGCGCCTGCCGCTGCCGCGCATGCTGGAGGCGCTGCCGCGGGCGGTGGCCGACCTGCGCGCGGATGCTTGGCAGGACGCGGCGCGCGCCATCATGACCACCGACACCATTCCCAAGGGCGCCAGCCGCCGGGTGCAGACCACGCAGGGCGTGGTGACGGTGACCGGCATCGCCAAGGGTGTGGGCATGATCTACCCCGACATGGCGACGCTGCTGTCGTACATCGCCACCGACGCGCGGCTGACGCCGGAGGCGGTCAAGGAATGCCTGCGCCGCGCGGTGCAGGTGTCGTTCAACAGCGTCACCGTGGACGGGGACACCTCCACCAACGATTCCTGCGTGCTGTGCGCCACCGGCCAGGCGGGAACCCAGGAGATCGGGCCGCAGCACGCCGATTTCGCCGTGGTGGCCGAGGCGGTGACGGCGGTGTGCGTGGAACTGGCGCAGGCCATCGCCCGCGATGGCGAGGGCGCCACGCGCTTCATCACCATCGAGGTCGGCGGCGCCCGCAGCGTCGCCGAGGCCCGCCAGGTGGGGTACTCCATCGCCCACTCGCCGCTGGTGAAAACCGCGCTGTTCGCCGGCGACGCCAACTGGGGGCGCATCATCATGGCCATCGGCAAGGCCGGCGTCGAAGGCCTCGACCCGGCCGGCGTGGCGGTGGCGCTGGACCAAGTGCCGCTGATCGAGCGCGGCGAGCCCCATCCGGGCTACCGCGAGGAACTGGGCGCGGCGGTGGTGGCCCAGCCGGAATTCACCATCCGCGTCGGGCTGGGCCGCGGCGACGCGCAGGCACGTCTGTGGACCTGCGACTTCAGTTACGACTACGTCAAGATCAACGCCGAGTACCGCACTTGAAGCAGCCAGCGGGACACAGGCTTGGCATGCCCCGGCTGCGCCGCTGATGTCCGCTGCCACGCTGCCGCTGATCCAGGTTGCCTGCGGGGTGCTGACGCGGCCCGGCCGCGAAGTGCTGATCGCGCAACGCCCGGAGGGCAGGATCGCGGCGGGCAAGTGGGAGTTCCCCGGCGGCAAGATCGAGTCCGGCGAGTCGCCGCGGCAGGCCTTGGTACGGGAGCTGCGCGAGGAGCTGGGCGTGGAGGTGCGCCAGGCGCGGCGGCTGCTGCGCTTCCGCCACGACTACAGCGACCGCGCCGTGATCCTCGACACCTGGCTGGTGAGCGCCTTCGACGGCGAGCCGCACCCGCGCGAGCGCCAGCTGTTCCAGTGGCTGTCTCCGGAGGCGCTGTCGGGGCTGGATACCCTGCCGACCGTCGCGCCGATCGCGCTGGCGCTGCGCCTGCCGAAGCACTACGTCTTCACCCCGCCGAATGTCGACGAGGACACCATCCGCGCCCATCTGCCGCAGCTTCCCCCCGGCTGCCTGCTGCGGCTGCGCGTTCCGGCGCTGGATGACCAGGCCTACCTGCAGCTCGCCGCACGCCTGCTGCAGCCGGCGCGGGCCTGCGGCATCGACCTGATCCTGGACCGCAAGCCGGCCCTGGTGGCCAGCGTGGGGGCCGCCGGCTGGCACGCCGACGAGCGGGCCCTGCGCCGTTACCGCACGCGGCCGCTGGCCCGGCCGCTATGGTTCGGCGCTTCGGTGCACGATGCCGCCGGCATGGACGCGGCGCGGCGCCTGGGCGCCGATTTCATGGTGCTGGGGCCGGTGCTGCCCACCGCCACCCATCCGCAGTCGCGGGGGCTGGGTTGGGAGCATTGGCAGGAACTGCGCGGCTTGTCGCCGCAGCCGGTCTACGCCCTCGGCGGTGTCGGGCCGCAGCAGCTGGCGCAGGCCCATGAGCACGGCGCCCAGGGCGTGGCCGGTATCCGCGCCTACTGGGGCGGCTGAGGCCCCTCGGGCGGTTCGTCCGGGCTTTCCGCATCGCCGCTCACCGGCAGGGCGAAACGCCCGCTCATCCAGTCGCCCAGGTCGATCAGCTTGCAGCGTTCCGAACAGAACGGACGCCACGGGTTCTGGGGATCGAGACGGGTGCTGGTGCCGCAGCGCGGGCAGGCGGCGATTCTCGGTGCGCCCATCGTCAGTGGCTGGACAGCAGGCAGCATTGCAGGCGGAACGGGATGCTGCCGCTGGCCTGCACGTTGCGGGTGTTGACGTCGCCCAGCCGCATGAAGCGGATGGAGACACGGTGCTTGCCGGCGCTGATCTCCGGGTAGGCGTCGGCCGCGGCGGGGACCATCACCCGTACCAGCTGGTAGGAGGCCTGCGGCACGTGCAGGAACACGCCGCCCTCGGCGGCATGGCTGGTAGGCTGGGTGCTGTCGCGCAGCAGGCGCAGGTACAGGCCGATGGCGCGCTCCAGCGGGCGCAGGCTGGCGAACCAGGATTCCAGGTCGCGCTGGGTCTGCTCCTGCGGGCGGGACAGCCAGCGGTGATAGGCCGGCAGGTCGAAACCACAGGCGCCGCCGGGGATCGAGCTGCGGTTGAGCACGGCGAACAGGAACTCGTTCTCCCGCAGCACCATGGCCGGATGCGAGCTGCCCATGCTCTGCAGCTCGGCGGCGACGCCGCCCAGGTCCTTCAGCACTTCGCCCAGGCGTTCCAGGTTGATGTCGGGGCGCTTGCTGAGCCGGGTCAGCGTGGCGTGCTGTTCGAAGATTTCCTTCAGCAGTTCGGTGCGCAGGTCGGCGCGGCCCATGACCGAGAGGATGTCCAGCAGCGTGTGCAGGCTGGCGCGCAGGCCCCAGGCCGAGGTGTCGCCGAGCTGGTGCTGGTATTGGGCGAAGAGGAATTCGAGGCGCAGCAGAAAGCGAATCCGCTCGCTCAGCGGATGCTCGAAGGCGATCCAGTCTGCGCCTTGGTCCATCAATGGTGAATCCATGGGTTATCCATCCATTGTGGCGCGCCGGGACGGCGAGGGCAAACGGCGCACGCCGCGGCGGCCCGGGCCGGGTGTCACGATGCCGCGCCGCCGGCTCAGCGGGCGGCGGCGAGCTGCAGGTAGAGCCGGTGCAGGCGCGCCAGTTGCGGGGCGAGCGATGCGGCGGGGCGGGTGTTGTCGATCACGTCGTCGGCGCGCGCCAGGCGCTGGGCGCGGCTGGCCTGCGCGCCGATCATCTGCTGCGCCAGCGGTTCGGCGATGCCGTCGCGCAGCACCAGGCGTTGCAGCTGAGCGGCCTGCGGCACGTCCACCACCAGGATGCGGTCGACCAGCCGGTCCATGCCGGATTCCAGCAGGATGGCGACGGACAGGATGCAGTACGGCGCGGTCTGGGCGTCGCGCCATTCGATGATGCGCTGGCGGATCAGAGGGTGGGTGATCGCCTCCAGGTCGGCCCGGGCCGCGGCGTCGGCGAACACCAGCTGGCGCAGGCGGCGGCGGTCGAGGCTGCCGTCCGCCTGCAGGTATTCGGCGCCGAAGCGGGCGGCGATGGCGTCCAGCGCCGGGGAGGGTGGCGCCACCACTGCGCGGGCCACGTGATCGCCATCGAGCAGCGGCACGCCGAGGGCGATGAACTGGTCGCCGACGGTGCTCTTGCCGCTGGCGATGCCGCCGGTGAGGCCGATGACCAGCGGACCGTCATTACGCCGTGTGCCGTTCACGGGTGGGACAGGTTGCGCAGGGCTTCGCCCCAGATCAGGGTCAGCCAGCCGGCGCCGGCCAGGTAGGGGCCGAAGGAGATGGGGATGCTGCGGTCGCGCCCGCGGAACAGGATCAGGCTGATGCCGACCACCGAGCCGACCAGGGAGGACAGCAGGATGATCATCGGCAGCGCGCCGGCGCCGAACCAGGCGCCGAGGCCGGCGAGCAGCTTGAAATCACCGTGACCCATGCCTTCCTTGCCGGTCAGCAGCTTGTAGCCGTGGTAGATCAGCCACAGGCTGAGGTAGCCGATGACGGCGCCGGCGATGCTGGCCTTCGGCGTGGTGAACAGCTCGAAGCAGGCCAGGCACAGCCCGGCCCACAGCAACGGCTGGGTGATGGCGTCGGGCAGCAGCTGTTCACGGAAGTCGATCGCGGTGAGTGTCAGCAGGGCCCAACTCAGCCCGAGCCCGGCGGCGAGCTGCGCGCTCCAGCCGAAATGCCAGGCGCAGACGCCGGACAGCACGCCGCAGGCCAGTTCCAGCAGCGGGTATTGCGGCGAGATCGGCGCGCGGCAGTCGGCGCAGCGGCCGCGCAGCCACAGCCAGCCGAACAGCGGCAGGTTGTGCCAGGGACGGATGCGCGCGCCGCAGGCCGGGCAGCTGGATGGCGGGTACCACAGCGACAGTGGCGCCGGAGCGGGTTCCTCGGGCGGCAGCTCGAGGATCAGCCGGGCGTCGCCGCGCCACTCGGCTTCCATCATCCGCGGCAGGCGCAGGCTGACGACGTTGAGGAAGCTGCCGACCAGCAGGCCGAGCACCGTTACGACGCCGACGAGCAGGGCCGGATTGGCGCGCAGCGCCTCGATCAGGGACATGGCAAGCGGGGCTTTCGGGAGATTAGATCGCTTCGCCCAGCTTGAAGATCGGCAGGTACATGGCCACCACCAGTCCGCCCACCAGCACGCCGAGGACCACCATGATCATCGGTTCGAGCAGGGCGGTGAGGTTGTCGACCATGACGTCGACCTCCTCCTCGTAGAACTCGGCCACCTTGGCGCACATGTGGTCGAGCGAGCCGGATTCCTCGCCGATCGCCACCATCTGCACTGCCATGTTGGGGAACAGGCCGGTCTGCTGCATGGTGAGCTGCAGCTGGGTGCCGGTGGCGACCTGGTCGCGCATGCCCATGATGGCTTCGGTGAAGATGATGTTGCCGGCGGCCTTGGCCACCGATTCCATCGCCTCCACCAGCGGCACGCCGGCGGCGAACATGGTGGACAGGGTGCGGGCGAAACGCGCCACGGCGGACTTGTACAGGATCTCGCCGATGATCGGGATCTTCAGCATGACGCGGTCGATCAGGCGGCGGAAGGCGGCGGAGCGGATGTGCGCCTCGCGGAAGCCGAAGAAGCCGCCGACCATGGCCAGCACGATGATCCACCAGTCGGCCTGGATGAAGGCGGACAGGGAGATGACCCATTTGGTGAAGGCCGGCAGGTCGGCGCCGAAGCCGACAAACAGGTCCTTGAACTGGGGGATGACGAAGTACAGCAGGATGCCGGTGACGATGAAGGCCACCACCAGCACCGCGGCGGGGTAGGTCAGCGCTTTCTTGACCTTTTTCTTCAGCGACTCGGACTTTTCCTTGTAGGTGGCGATTTTGTCGAGCAGGGTTTCCAGGGCGCCGGAGCGCTCGCCGGCATCCACCAGGTTGACGAACAGGTCGTCGAAATAGCGCGGGAACTTGGCCAGGCTCTCGGCCAGCGAGGAGCCGCCCTCGATATTGGTCTTGATGGCCAGGATCATTTCGCCCATCGCCGGGTTGGCGTGGCCGCGGCCGACGATTTCCAGGGCCTGCACCAGCGGCACGCCGGCGCCCATCATGGTGGCGAGCTGCCGGCTGAAGATGGCGATGTCCTGGCCGGTGATCTTCTTCTTGCGCTTGCCGAACAGGGTGGACTGGCGGCGCACCCGGATCGGGTTGATGCCCTGCTTGCGCAGCTGGGTCTTGATGTAGCTCTCGCTCGGGCCTTCGCTGATGCCCTTGATGCGCGCGCCCTTGCGGTCCACCCCTTCCCAGGTGAACGAGTATTCCTTGACTATTGCCGTTGCCGCCATGCCGTGCTCCCCAAATCCCTACGTCCCTGTCTGTCGATGGGCCTGCAGAGCCCTAGTACCGTGACCACTGAGAATAGCCTAATCGGTGGTGACCCGGTTGGCTTCGGTCAGGTCGATAGCACCGTCCATGACCTTTTTCAGGGCGGAGCGGCGCAGGTCGGCCACGCCTTCGAGCCGGGCCTGGTCGGCGATTTCGATGGCGTTGCCGTTTTCCATGATGATGCGGGCGATGGCGTCCGTCACCGGCATGACCTGGTAGATGCCGGTGCGGCCCTTGTAGCCGCCGTTGCACTGGTCGCAGCCGACGGCCTTGAAAATGGTGAAATTGGGGGTGTCCAGGTCCTCGGGGGTGAAGCCTTCGCGCAGCAGTTCTTCACGCGGCACCGAGGCGTCCGGCTGTTTGCAGACCTTGCACAGCCGGCGCGCCAGGCGCTGGGCGATGATCAGGGTGACGCAGGAGGCGACGTTGTAGGCCGGCACGCCCATGTTGAGCAGGCGGGTGAGGGTCTGCGGAGCGTCGTTGGTGTGCAGGGTGGACAGCACCAGGTGGCCGGTTTGCGCGGCCTTGATGGCGATTTCGGCGGTTTCCAGGTCGCGGATCTCACCCACCATGATGACGTCAGGGTCCTGGCGCAGGAAGGCCTTGAGGGCGGCGGCGAAGGTCAGGCCGACCTTGGGGTTGACGTTGACCTGGTTGATGCCGGGCAGGTTGATTTCCGCCGGATCCTCGGCGGTGGAGATGTTGCAGTCCTCGGTGTTGAGGATGTTGATGCCGGTATACAGCGATACGGTCTTGCCCGAGCCGGTTGGGCCGGTCACCAGGATCATGCCCTGCGGCTTGCTCAGGGCCTTGAGGTAGTGCGCCTTCTGCACCGGCTCGTAGCCCAGAGCGTCGATGCCGAGCATGGCGCTGGACGAATCCAGGATACGCATCACCACCTTTTCGCCCCACAGGGTGGGGCAGGTGCTGACGCGGAAATCGATCGACTTGTTGGCCGACAGCTTCAGCTTGATGCGGCCGTCCTGCGGCACACGGCGCTCGGCCAGGTCCAGCCGGGACATGACCTTGAGGCGGGCGGCGAGGCGGCCGCCGACCTGCACCGGCGGCGCCGCGATTTCCTTGAGCTCGCCGTCAAGGCGGTAGCGGATGCGGTACTTCTTCTCGTAGGGCTCGAAGTGGATGTCGGAGCAGCCGCGGTTGATGGCGTCGATGAGGATCTTGTTGACGTAGCGGATGATCGGCGCGTCTTCGTCGTCGCTGCCGGCGTTTTTTTCCTCCGCCGCGGCTTCGTCGCCACCCTCGATATCGAGGTTTTCCAGGTCGGCGTCGCCGGGGCCGATGCTGGAGGTCTGGACGGCGTTGATCGCCACCTCGATCGCCTTGGCCAGCTTGTCCTCTTCCACCAGCACCGCGTCGGTGGCAAAACCGCTGGCGAACTTGAACTCGTCCAGCGCCTGCAGATTGGTGGGGTCGGACAGGGCCAGGTACAGCTTGCGCCCGCGCTTGTACAGCGGAAGGGCGTGTTGGGCGCGGATCAGCTTTTCGCCCAGTTCGCGGATGGTGTTGATGTCGGGTTCGATGCTGGCGAGGTCGAGCAGGGGGGTGCCGAACTCGTTGCTGGCGAACTCGGCCAGCCGCGCCGGTGGAATTAGCTTGTCCTCGACCAGCTGCGAGACGATGGGGCGGCTGTTGCGCAGCGCCCGGGCCTGGGACTCCCGCGCCTGTTCCTCGGTCAGCAACTGGTTGGCGACGAAACGCCGCGCCAGGCCGCTGAGTGGCGGGGCGGCAACGGTTGCGTTGGGACTAAGGGCCACGGCGACGGGGGCGGTTTAGGGTAGGATCGGTTGCTGAATCAAGAACCTATACTCCCGGGGCGGCAGCGTCAATAATCGGCCTGCGCCGGCTGGGACGGCGTGCTTACGGTTCCTGTTACGGGGCCCTTACAATGGCGGGGCCAAGCCATCAGGGTCTCGACAAGCCATCAGGGTCTCGAAAGGTCCGGTGCGGCAGGCGCTCCGCAACCTTGTCCAAGAGAAACTTGCTTGATCAGTATCATTCTGCCGGCAAAAAACGAGGCCGCCGCATTGCGCGGGCTGCTGCCCAAGCTGCGTGCTGCGCAGGAGGGGGCGGAGATCATTGTCGTGGACGATGGCTCCACCGACGAGACGCGGGCGCTATGCGCCGAGTATGGCGTGGCCTGCCTGTCCTCACCCTACTCCATGGGGAATGGCGCCGCGATCAAGCGCGGGGCGCGGGCCGCCAGGGGTGAAATCCTGGTATTCATGGATGCCGATGGACAGCATTCCCCGGACAGCATTCAGCCCCTGCTGGAACGCCTGTCGCAGGGTTACGACATGGTGGTGGGCAGTCGCTCGTGGTCGGATCAGGCGGGCGTGGGTCGCGGCATGGCCAATACCCTGTACAACCGGATCGCGACCTGGATGACCGGATTCAAGGTGATGGATCTGACTTCCGGATTCCGCGCGGTACGCGCTGACAAGTTCCGCGAATTCCTGTACCTGCTGCCCAACGGCTTCTCCTATCCGACCACCATCACCATGGCGTTCTTCCGCAGCGCCTACCCGGTGAACTATCTGCCGATCGCTGTCGCTCCACGCATCGGCAAAAGCCATATACGGCCACTGCGGGACGGCATCCGCTTTCTGCTGATCATTTTCAAGATCGCCACCCTGTATTCGCCGCTGAAGCTGTTTGTGCCGGTGGGCGTGGGGTTCTTCTTTATCGGCCTGGACTACTACATCTATACGTTTCTCACCGAGCATCGCTTCACCAATATGAGCGCGCTGCTGTTCAGCGCCGGGGTGATCGTGTTCCTGATCGGCCTGATTTCCGAACAGATCACGGCGTTGACCTACCGTCGCAACGACTGAGCTCCCGGCAAGGCCGACGTGCAAAAGCCCCGTATTCTGGTGATCACCCGCAACCTGCCGCCATTGCGGGGCGGGATGGAACGGCTGAATTTTCATCTATTGCAGGAACTGGCGAAAACTTTTGAGCTGCGTGTCTGCTGTCCCAAAGAGTGCGTATCCGCTGTTCCTCCCGCGGCGCAGGCGACTGGAGTGCCGCTACGTCCGCTTTCACGATTTATCCTCGAAGGAGCCGTGCATTCCATCGCACTCGCGCGGCGATTTCGCCCACATCTGGTGCTTGCCGGCAGCGGCCTGACCGCGCCACTCGCGCGAGTGGCTGCGATATCCGTGAATGCCAGGTTCGTTGCCTATCTGCATGGTCTGGATATCGTTGCCGAGCACTGGATTTACCAGAAATTATGGGTTCGGCAGTTTTCCGCTCTTGACTTGGTCTTGGTTAACAGCCGCAATACTGCGGCCCTGGCGGAGCGTGCGGGCGTCCCAGCATCGCGCATCAACGTTGTGCACCCCGGCGTCAGTTTGCCGGCATGGAAGCCTGCAATGGCGATCGAGTTCCGGCAACATTTCGCATTGGGGGATCGCCCTGTGCTCTTGTCCCTCGGCCGTCTGACATCGAGGAAAGGCATTGTGGAGTTTCTTGAACGGGTGATGCCCGCGCTGGTGCGGGCGGTGCCCGGGGTATTTCTCGCCGTGATCGGTGGTGAGGCGGTTCATTCCATCAATGCCGACTCACGAAGTCAGCGGCAACGCATTCGTGAGGCCATCGGGAGGCTGGGCTTGCACGAACATGTGCAACTCATGGGAGAGCAGGAAGACGCGATGGTGCGCGCTGCTTTTTTTGCTTCCCGTGCCCTCATATTTCCCGTGCTTGATCAGCCGGGGGATAGCGAAGGTTTTGGGATGGTTGCGGTGGAAGCGGCTGCTCACGGAGTGCCCACCGTTGCATTTGCAGTGGGGGGCGTAGTGGATGCGGTGGCGGATCCAGAAACCGGTAGCCTGATACCGTCCGGCGACTATTCCCGGATGACCGAAAAGCTGATCGAGATGTGCAGTGGTTCTGAGCCGGAGGAAGTCAGGCGGAGGAGGCGTGACTTTGCCGCAAGATTCGAATGGAGCCAGTTCGGTGAGCGGGTCCGGAAGCTGTGCGGGGCGCTCATCGAAAACCCAGATACCGTGAATTTCGTGTGAGCAGTCACCCGGACAAATTCCAGCGCAAGCCACATGCCGTGCTTGATGCTGCGTCGCGCCGATTGAAAGCTCTGAAGATCGAAAGGTTGCTGGATCTGACGCCTGGTACCAAGCCTATTCGAATGCTGGAAATCGGTTGCGGAATAGGTGGAATATCACACTATTTTGGTACCCACACCGGGCTCGAGTGTGACGTGGACGCCGTCGATGTCGTTGATCTCCGGCAACTGAAAGAGGGCTACCGCTTCACTCGTGTGTCAGGAACCGAGTTGCCGTTTCCGGATGCCAGCTTCGACGTCGTTATCAGCAATCACGTGATCGAACATGTCGGCGATCGTAGCAGTCAGGCACATCACCTGAGCGAAGTCCGGCGCGTCATGAAACGTGGCGGCCGTGGCTATCTGGCGGTGCCGAATCGCTGGCAACTGGTCGAGCCCCATTATGGGCTGGCATTTCTGAGCTGGTTGCCGCATGCCTTGCGGACACCTTATCTAAGGCTCATGAATAAGGGATGGTTCTACGATTGCGAACCGTTGACAGTGGTTGAGCTGGAATCTCTGCTGTGCAAAGCCGGCTTCGAATTTGACAATGTCTGCGTAGATGCCGCGCGCCTAACATTCGCGCTTGAGCGCCCCGATTCTGCAATCATTTCCTTCCTGCTCCGAATGCCAATACCCATTTTGAACAGAACAAAGAGCATCATTCCGACACTGATTTATGTGCTTCGGTAGCCTGAATTTGCGATGAGTACTCGGGCAAACTTTCCCTTCAGATTCTGCGCGATGACCGTAGTCCGTCGGCTGCAGATTCGCCACACATTTCTAACATGACCTTGGCTAAAGTGACCTTGCTTGGGCGTGCCGCCCGGGTTGCTCATATTGACGGTGCAACATTCTTCTCCATCGTCAACAAGGCATGGGGTGGTTTGGTGGGAATGGTTTCCGTTGTGCTGATCGCAAAAACTTTGTCGCCAGTTGAGCAAGGTTTTTACTACACATTTTCGAGTCTTCTTGCACTGCAGGTTGTGCTCGAACTCGGCTTTTCTTACGTGATCGCCCAAGTTACGGCGCATGAGTTTGCGCTCAGTGAACAGCATGAATCTACGTCTGTTCGAAAGCGAGCATTTTCCAGGTTGATCTCTGTATTTTGGCTAAGTTTGAAGTGGTATGGGATTCTCGCCATTTTTTTTGCCGTGTTCTGTTCCATGAGCGGGGAAATTTTCTTTCATGCCACTTCATCAGATTCCCCCCGAGTCTGGAATATTCCATGGCTTCTGGCGGTGATGACATTTGCTCTATCTATACCGCTGATTCCGGTGTACTCATTTCTTGAAGGCTGCAACCGCGTGTCGGCGGTAGCGAAAGCCCGGACGATTCAAGATGTTGTCGCATATTGCGCCCTATGGGGGATGTTCTTGCTTGGCGCCGGCCTCTATGCCGTTCCAGCGCTGTACCTGGCAAAGGTATTGGCAGGAATCTCAGGGTTAATATTGACCGGGCAGGGCCCATTCTTGCTCTCAATACTGCGTGCTGATGTAAACACGTCCGAGGCAATTTCATGGAGAAAGGAAATATTCCCGTTCCAATGGAAGATCGGACTTAGTTGGTTGAGCGGCTATCTGATTTTTCAATTGATCAGCCCCGCGTTATTTTCGGCTCAAGGGCCGAAAGCCGCGGGGCAGGCCGGAATGACCATTGCGATATTCACCGGGTTCAACGCCTTAATGAGCTCCTGGGTGATTACAAAGTCGCCGTATTTTTGTCAATTGGTCGCCCTGGGGCGAAGCCAAGAACTGAGAGCGGCCTTTCGTCGAGCTGCTTTAACATCCACATTGATTTCGGTTCTGGGGCTGTGCACCCTGGTAGGAGGGCTGATGATCTTACGGGGAGTCAGTCTGGAGATATCCGAGAGGATACTGAGCAATAAATCTCTGATTGTTCTTGCCGGCGCTTCGCTGGCAAATCACATTATTACTTCTGTCGCTGTATTTCTAAGAGCGTTCAAGGAGGAACCTTTTGTCGCGCAAGCCATCACGGTAGGTTTACTGATGGCGCTGACGGTTCTTATGACGTCTTATATATCGACTTTTGCAGTTGCAGCTGGGTATTCCGCAGTGATCGTTTTCGTATCCCTTCCATGGGCGGCGATCATATTTATGAAGCGATATCGGGAAGTGTCCTGACAGCGGACATCAGCTTCGTCCGATCGGACCGTCCTAGGCGCTTTTGTCGTCTTGGGCGGGGTAGCTGAATCGGTATCTGGGGCGTGCGAGTGAAATGCTTGCGCGTATGATTTGCTCGTCCAGGACATAAATCATCCAGCGGGCGAGCGCCGAAATTTTCTGTAGATGCGGCGACGATTTAAATAGTGGCCAAATAAATAACCAATATCTGAAATTCGTACTATAGTGTTTTGAAAAAATTGAAGTTATGTCTTTTTTGTTTTCTCCTATCATCTGATCGCCTGGCGCGCCGTTGGTAATGTATCTGGGGAAATGACTGATTAGCGCGCGGTTATTTATTTTTTTGACTAATGCCGGATATTTATAAAAATAATCCGAAAGTATCCGATTGTTGTTTTCCACAAACACCTTGAACAGTGCATAGCCCGCACCATTCCCGCTTTTGGACGCTACCAATGTGGTTGAAATATAGGCCAGCGGCCTGTCTGCCAATACCAATGGCAGGACCCAGGCGTATTGAACGAGATTTGTTCCAGCTAGGTTCTCGATGCTTTTCGCGGATGTGTGGAATGCTGCCTTGTGGACAATCAAAGCAAAGACGGATGCGAGATGCAATTCCAGTCGTTTGACAAATAGGGCTCTGCTCAAAATGCGGACGTCAACTGAGTGATTTGGATACGCGCTGATGTCCAATTGGTCGGTAAAGCCGACGGGTTTGGCAAAGATCAGGCCGGGCGTTACGAGGTCAATTGTGTCCATCACCGCACGTAGTGCATTGGGAAGCAGGAAGTCGTCATCTCCGATGATCCATACATACCTTCCGCTTGCTTCCTGATAGGTCTTGGCAATATTACGGTCTGCTCCAGTATTTTCCTCATTTCTCCAGTAGCGTATTGGCAACAAGCCGAGGTACTTTTCGACGACCTGCAACGTGTCATCTGTTGAAGCGTTGTCTGAAATGACTATCTCTACATCGGATAGGGATGGCATCGCCTGGTTGGCGATTGATCGCAATAGAACATCAAGATACCGGGCGCGGTTGTAGGTGGGGATCGCAAGAGTTAATTTCATTTTTCCAGGTGATTTTGTATTCACACTAAATGCCGATGCATGGCTCGTCTGTGGTATAAATTTCATACGCTTGAATCAACGAATGTCCAGCTACAGGAACGAATGTTGTGAGCTTCAAGTTGAAAAAATGACGAGCTTTTCTTCTGCGACCAAGTTACAGCCCATTTTCGGAGTGGCGTTTAGTTTATAGGCATAGAGATTCGTGACAAAAATACGATTTCTAGTAGGAGATAAAGTCTCATTGATCCAGGTTGAGACGCAGTCGAGTCTGTTGGAGCAGGCGCTCTCCCAGAATCTGTCGATCAGCTACTCATGCAGACGAGGAGATTGCGGTCAATGCCTTGGTGAGTTGCTAGATGGGAAAGTCGAGCCGTTGGATGTCAATAAGCCTTTGCTTCAGAAGGAAAAATTATATCTCTGCAATGCTCTGGCCCGCTCAGATTTGACGGTCAGGCTGCCCTATTCTCCGGAAACTGAACATATAAAGGTGCTGCGGAGCCCCTGCAAGATCCATGAACTGAGGCCGCTGTCCGAAAATGTAATGGAAGTCAGATTGCGCATGCCCCAGGCATCGCAATTCGAATTTGTCCCCGGGCAATATATTCACCTCACCAACAAAGAACGAGTGACCCGAAGTTACTCTCTTGCGGCACCACCAGCCTCGGACCGTCACCTTTGTATTCACGTTAAGCGGATCGACGGGGGTCTATTTAGCGATTACTTATTTCTGCGTGCCCGCCAGGAAGACGTCCTTCATCTGGAAGGGCCGCTGGGCCGCTTTGTTATGCCTGACCGCGGATCCGTGTCTAAAACGATCTTTCTTGCAACTGGCACTGGAATTGCGCCGGCTCATGCTATTTTGAGTGCGCTGACTGTTCAACAGTTGAGCCGATGTGGAGCGCTGTTTTTGTACTGGGGCAATCGATGCCGAAAGGATGCTTATTGGCATGATCGGCTGGGAGATCTGGCACAACGTCTTGGGGTGCGGTATGTCCCTGTATTCTCGCGCGAAGCCAGTTCCGGCTCAGCGGTACAGTTGTCCTATGTGCAAGATTTGGTCGCGGCTGAGCATGCCGATTTAAAAGATGCGCGAATTTATGCTTCCGGAAATCCGGCAATGGTGGAAACCACATGCAAGCAGGCAGCAGCATTGGGGCTGCCAGCAGGGAATTTCCATGCGGACCCGTTTACAGCTTCCTGATAATAAATGGCGATGGGACAGGCGCTGCCACGCCCGAATTTTCCCATCTTTCGATATTGAGGTGATGTTTTGAAAGCAGTGATCCTGGCCGGGGGGCTCGGCACCCGCCTTAGCGAAGAAACCACCATCAGGCCCAAGCCGATGGTGGAAATCGGCGGCAAGCCGATCCTCTGGCATATCATGAAGATCTATTCTGCTTATGGGGTACGAGATTTTATTATCTGCCTTGGATATAAGGGCTACATCATAAAAGAGTACTTCGCCAATTACTTTCTTCACATGTCCGATGTCACCATCGATCTGGCCTGCAATAAGATAGAGATGCACAACAACAATGCAGAGCCATGGCGTGTGACCCTGGTTGATACTGGTGCCGATACTATGACCGGTGGCCGTTTGCTGCGTGTACGGGAGCATCTTGGAGACGAAGAAGATTTCTACTTTACCTATGGCGATGGGCTAAGCGACGCGAATATTGCCGATGTTCTCAAATTCCACAAAACTCACGGCAAGCTCGTCACGCTTACTGGCGCGCTTCCGCCTACCCGCTTCGGCGTACTTGCGATGGACGATGATCGGGTAGTGTCTTTCAAAGAGAAGCCGAGCGGCGCAGAAGGCTGGATCAATGGTGGCT
The DNA here is from genome assembly GCA_964451925.1 of uncultured Nevskia sp. Lineage (GTDB taxonomy): Bacteria > Pseudomonadota > Gammaproteobacteria > Nevskiales > Nevskiaceae > Nevskia. The sequence continues at coordinate 16,744 of CAYVKA010000017.1, forward strand.
TCTTCGTGCTTTCCCCCAAAGTCATTGACTTTATTGCCGATGACAGCACTGTATGGGAGCGCGATCCCCTGGAGAAGTTGTCCGGCCTCGGAGAGGTCCTGGCGTACAAACATTCGGGCTTTTGGCAGCCCATGGACACGCTGCGAGACAAGAACTACCTGGAAGCCTTGTGGCAGTCCGGCAAAGCGCCTTGGAAAGTCTGGTGACTCCCGCCTTTTGGCAAGGCAAGCGAGTATTTCTGACAGGCCATACCGGCTTCAAGGGGGGCTGGCTTGCAATTTGGCTCAACCAGCTGGGCGCAGGCGTCACCGGATACTCCCTACCGCCACCAACCGATCCGAGCCTTTTCAGGGCGGCTGGAATTAACGAGTTTGTTCACACCATATCTGGTGATGTACGGGATTTGAACCATCTCGTCGATGTCATGCAACAGGCTGAGCCCGAGATTGTTTTCCACCTGGCCGCACAGTCCCTCGTGCGCCAAGCGTACAGAAGTCCGGTTGACACGTACGCATCCAATGTCATGGGCACCGTCCACCTGCTTGAAGCGGTGCGGATGTGCAAATCAGTCCGTGCTGTGGTTGTTATTACGAGTGACAAGTGCTACGAGAATCGCGAGTGGCTTTGGGGTTATCGTGAGAATGAACCGATGGGGGGGCGGGATCCGTATAGCAGCAGCAAGGGCTGTGCTGAGTTGGTGACATCCGCCTATCGTCAATCCTACTTCCACCCCCGGCAATACCAGGAGCATCGCGTCGCAATCGCCAGCGCGCGGGCGGGAAACGTAATCGGCGGTGGAGACTGGGCGGAAGACCGCCTCATTCCGGATTGTGTGCGCGCCATTGCCAAAGGTGAAGCGCTCTCCATCCGCTTTCCTCATGCGATCCGGCCGTGGCAGCATGTGCTCGAACCCCTTTCGGGTTATATGACACTTGCTCAGCGATTGATGACGGAGGGCCCGGCCTTTGCTGAAGAATGGAACTTCGGTCCCCCTGACAACGAAGCCAAATCCGTTTTGTGGCTGGTAGAGAAGTTCGCGACGCTTTGGGGCGATGGCTTTCGTTGGCATGTGGACCAAACGCCTAATTCGCACGAAGCGCATTACCTGAAGCTCGATAGCTCCAAAGCACGCATGCATCTGCACTGGGAGGGCCGCTGGCCGCTTGTCGAAGCGCTGAGCAGAGTTGTCGATTGGCATCGTGCACATGAAGCCGGTTTGGATATGCACAAGATATGCCTCGAGCAAATCAAGGCTTACGAGAACACGGGGAATTGAAAATTGGATCGTTTACAAGATCTTCGTTCGGAGATCGCCAAGTTAGTTGTGGAATATGCAGATCTCAGATTCTCTGATAAGGCCTTCACTGCCGGATCGACGGCAATACCACCGTCCGGCAAGGTGATTGGTGCGAAAGAGCTTCAGTATATGGTGGATGCCTGTCTCGACGGATGGCTGACCACTGGCAGGTTCAATGATGCATTCGAAGCGCGCCTGGCGGCGTTTCTGGGGGTGAAATATGTTTCTACCGTCAATTCAGGCTCTTCGGCCAACTTGCTGGCATTCTCAGCCCTGACCTCACCAAGGCTGGGCGAGCGCGCCATCAAGCCGGGTGACGAAATAATCGGCGTGGCCGCGGGGTTTCCGACTACTGTAAATCCCATATTGCAATTCGGTGCCGTGCCGGTCTTTGTAGATGTCGACATTCCCACATACAACATCGATCCCGACAAGGTCGAGGCGGCGATTTCAGACAAAACAAAGGGCATCATGCTCGCCCATACTCTGGGCAATCCCTATAACCTCGACGTCATTACCGGCATATGCAAGAAGTACAAGCTTTGGTTGATCGAGGATTGCTGTGACGCGCTAGGCGCCACTTATCAAGGACGACTGGTGGGTACATTCGGGGACATTGGAACCCTCAGTTTCTATCCGGCTCATCACATCACAATGGGCGAGGGAGGGGCCGTTTTTACGAACAACCCCGAGTTGAAGTTGATCATGGATTCATTCCGCGACTGGGGCCGCGACTGCTACTGTGCCCCAGGGAAGGACAACACCTGCGGAAAGCGTTTCTGCTGGAAGCTCGGTGATTTGCCGCGAGGCTACGACCATAAATATATCTATTCGCACCTGGGCTACAACCTCAAGATCACCGATATGCAGGCCGCCTGTGCGCTCGCACAGATGGACCGTGCGGAAGAGTTTATCGCTGCTCGCCGCCGGAACTTTGACTTCCTGAAAGAGCGCCTGAAGACCTGCGACGAATTCCTTGTTCTGCCCGAAGCTACACCGAACAGTGATCCATCGTGGTTTGGCTTTCCTATTACCCTCAAGTCAGGGGTGAACTTTGATCGGGTCGATTTATTGACCTACCTGGATCAGCAAAAAATAGGAACCAGGCTCTTGTTTGGAGGCAACCTGATTCGCCAACCTTATATGGCCGGACGAACTTATCGAGTGGTAGGAAATCTTGAAAATACAGAACGCATTATGAACAGTACGTTTTGGATTGGCGTCTACCCCGCTCTTAATGAGGAAAGGCTGGAGTATGTTGCCCAGCAGATCGAGCAATTCATGGGCATCGGATTCTGAATGTTGCAGGCCTGCAGCGGGAAAATGCCACAAGTATCATTGCTGCGTGCATTGAATTTACGAGAATGGTGACATGCTCGAGCATCCGCTAAAGCGCGACCTCGATTCAATTCTGGAGGCAAACGAGAATTCTTTTTTGGAGCTTCGTGGAGAGCGGATTTTTATATCGGGCGCCACTGGCTTTATCGGAAAATGGCTGCTTGAAACTTTGCTCTGGTCAAATCAGAAGCTTGCCCTGAATCTTTCGATCACTGCGCTGAGTAGGAACCCCGATATTTTTTTGCGCAGCCACCCTCGGTTTGGCGTCGATGCATGCTTGCGGTTGCTGCGCGGAGATATCCGTAGCTTTGAGTTTCCAAAAGGTACCTTTTCGCATGTCGTGCATGCGGCAACGGATGTCGGCAGTGTGGCTGCCGCGGCTGATCACAGGAATATTTTCGACGTGAGCGTCAGAGGCACACAGCGGCTTCTGGAATTTTGCCGTGAAAGATCTGTGGCGCGCCTACTCTTCACCAGTTCCGGAGCTGTCTATGGAGTTCAGCCTCCATCACTGGAACATACGCCGGAAACATATCTGGGAGCGCCGGATCCTACCCAGCTGAATTCCGCGTATGGAGAAGGAAAACGGGTGGCAGAATGGCTGATCTGTGCTGAGGCCGCTGCCACTGGCATGGAGTCCAAGATAGCCAGATGCTATGCCTTTTTAGGTCCCTACATGGAACTGGATGGCCCTTTCGCAATTGGTAACTTTATTGGGGCGGCACTGGCAGGGCGGAATCTGGATATCCTTGGCGATGGCCGCCCTTTCCGCTCTTATCTGTACGCCTCGGACCTGGTGGAATGGCTGGTCACTATTTTTTTTCAGGGCAAGGCGAACACGCCCTATAACGTCGGCTCTGAAGAACCTCACACCATTCTCGAGGTCGCAGAAGCGGTCGTCAAAGCAGTCAATCCTCTACTTAAATGCGAGATCAAGGGGGTCAACAAGAACGGACCGCCTGGGCGATACGTACCGTCCGCGAGAAAGGCGAGGGAGGAATTAGGACTGATGCAGAAGGTTCCACTGCCAGTCGGCATCGAACGAACGGTGAACTGGCATCGCACCCGTATTCATCAGCCATGAATTCTGCTAGTGAGCATCTCTTATGAGTATGAGGCCGATCGACCTATCATTAAGGATTCGAAAGAAGGCTTTGCAGCTTTGCCACGAAAAGGGTGCCTCACATCTGGGGGGGGCTTTATCTGTGGCTGATGTGCTGGCAGTTCTCTATGGCGAGGTCGCGAACGTCAACCCAAAGAATCCGTCGGACGCGTCTCGCGATCGAATTTTTTTTAGCAAGGGGCATGCTTGTAGCGCGATGTACGCGGTGCTGCAGGAACTGGGATTTTACAGCGGAGTAGAAGATAAATTTGCGCAAAATGGCTCAATTTTTACCTCGCACGTCAGCCACATGGTGCCGGGAATCGAGCTTTCAACAGGCAGTTTGGGACATGCGTTACCAATTGCTGCGGGGACGGCGCTCGCTGCGAAGCGCAAAGGCGAGCGCTGGAAAATCTATACCATCCTCAGTGATGGCGAACTCGATGAGGGATCCAATTGGGAGACAATCCTGTTTGCGCCGCATCACGCGCTGGACAATCTTGTCGTGATTGTCGATTTCAACAAAATTCAAAGCTTCGGTACGGTGGCGGAAGTACTGGCACTTGAGCCGCTGGCAAAGAAATTCGAGGCGTTCCGCTGGCGGGCAATTGAAATCGATGGTCATGATCACGCCGCGATCAGCGCCGCCTTGGCTCGGGCGGCATCGGCGTCTGACGGCATTCCCACGGCCATAGTGGCTCATACTATAAAAGGTAAAGGCGTCAGCTTCATGGAAAACAAGCTGGCATGGCACTACAAGTCTCCGAATGCCGATGAGTACCGGGCAGCGCTAGCGGAACTAGAGGGTGTATGAGAAACGCGTTCATCAAGACGCTTGTGGAGTGCGCGCGCGTCAATGACAGCATCTTCTTCATATCCGGTGATGTCGGCTATTCCGTGGTCGAGCCTTTTGCGGAGCAGTTTCCTGATCGATTTCTCAATATTGGCATCGCCGAACAGAACATGACGGGCGTTGCAGTCGGTTTGGCCAAGGAAGGCTATAACGTCTTTACTTATTCCATTGGCAATTTCCCGACGTTACGATGTCTTGAGCAGATTCGCTACGATGTCTGCTATCACAACGCAAGCGTCAAGATCGTGTCGGTAGGCGGTGGATTTGCTTACGGTCCGCTCGGTGCCTCTCATCATTGCACCGAAGACATTGGCATATTGAGAACGATTCCAAACATGGTGGTTTCTGCCCCCGGCGACCCGCTTGAAACATCTGCAATCGTCAGGTGGATGTGCAACGTCCCCGGCCCGGGATATCTTCGGCTAAATAAAGGGGGTGACCGCGTAATTGGTGAAATGGGAACGATATTGGTGCCTGGTGCCCCACGTGAAGTCAGGGCGGGTAGAGACCTGGCGGTGATCGCGTCCGGCGCAATCCTGGAATACAGCGAAGGCGCGATCGACACGCTCCTTCCCGGAGCGGCACTTTACAGTATGCCTGTTATTTCACCGATCGATGCGCTTCGCGTGGTGCAACTTGCCCGACAATTCGAGCGCATCATTACAATTGAAGAACATCAGCTCAATTGTGGGATGGGCTCGGCAATTGTTGAGGTGGTCAGCGATGCGTACGCCGAGGGCATTCTCAATCGTGTTCCCTGTATAAAAAGAATTGCTATTCCGAATCGTTTCACAAGCGTCGCGGGAACTCAGGCCTACCTGCGCCAGATGAACGGCCTTATATTGCAACCATAGCTATTCAAGCAGGGCGGATTTACGTCATGGCTTCATCCCTGTCGATACGTGAGCCAGGCTCATCGCCGCAGGGAAATTTCGACGTTTCGCGCCTGGCCGTGGTGACGGTGACCTATCAACCGGATTGTGCGCTGCTAAAGGCTCAGTTGTCGTCCCTGCCTGAATCCGCGCTCAAGATCGTAGTCGACAATCATTCCGGCAACGATGCGCGGGCAATGCTGAGGGAGATATGCGACGCCAAGTCCCGTATCGTCCTAGTCGAGAACGAGGCCAATCAAGGGCTCCCGGCGGCCATAAATCGGGGCGTTCGGCTCGCCTTGCAGCTTCTTCCGGATTGCAGCTACTTGCTGTTGCTGGATCAGGACACTCAACCATGCGACAAAGGGGTCTTGCAACTGCTGGAATGGTACGAACGTCTTCGGCACCTCGGAAGTAACCCCGGGTGCGTTGGGCCAATGTTGGCGGATGCCGTGACTGGGCTTAAGCACGGCTTCCATCGAATGGAGGGTTGGCGTTGGGTGCGCCGTTATCCCGGTCCCGACGATCCGCCGCTTGAATGCCATAACCTGAATTGCAGCGGCACGCTGTTGAGTGCTGAAATATTCATGCGCCTGGGAGGAATGGAAGAGGATCTGTTCATCGATCATCTCGATACCGAGTGGGCATTTCGGGTGCAAGCGGCAGGTTACCGCTTATACGGCATCCCAACGGTCAGCTTTCGCCATCAGATGGGGCAAACCAGCTGGCGCATCTGGATGGGCGGGTGGCGCATTTGGCCATACCGATCACCGGCACGACATTTTTTTCTGTTCCGCAATGCGGTGAGATTGATGCGACGGGACTACGTCCCTATCGTATGGAAATTCTGGGCGATCCCAAAACTGGCACTGACGGTGTGCGTACACTTGGTGCTCGATCCCCAGCGATGGCGGCAGTTGCGCAGCATGACACGTGGTATTTGGGCCGGCTTTCAGCGTGAAGGAAAAGTGGACAATTCATCAAGCCGCCTCTTGTAGCTTCTGCCAAGTCGAAGCAAAGTGAAGCTGGACAGTCGTATATGCGTTGGGCGATCCGACGCCTCAAATGGCTCGAGCTTGAAGATCGGATAGTCGCGTTTGCGCAGTCCGGCCAATAGACCCTGCTTCCACGCTGTGGCGCACTCCGGTTCTACCAAGGTGATCTTCAGCCAAAGCATGATCGTTCGTATCAAGTATTCCAGACTCCAGATGCGTGCGAAACCGGAGTGGCGTTTTAGCATTGTCACTGCGTTGCGGGCCTGGAAATAGCGCCGGAACGGTGGATAGGTGCGCACATGTTTCGAAATCAGATTCAGGAATTCAATTTTGCGCAGGCGTCCGAGGCGATGCAGTACGTAGGCATTGTCGCTGCGCAAAATGAGCCAACCGCGCTTGGCCAGGCGCAGACAAAAATCAAAGTCCACCGCGTCCAGAAACAGCTGCCAGTCGAATCCCCGGATGGATTCCCAGGCCTTGATGTTTACGAGGTTTCCCGAAGTGATGACGATTTCCTTGTCCTGAGGAAAGAATACGTCGCTTCTGCGCAGGATTGGAGAATGGGTGAACGTGTCTCTGATTGCTGGAGCGGCTATCGCCACATTTTCGATTCGCGCCAGCTGGCGGAGCTTCCGTGCGGCGCCATGCGTCAGAAAGCTGTCTTGATCGAAAGTGAAGGCAAAATCGAATCCCTCGCCGCGAGCCAATTGCATGCCGATATTTAGTGCCGCTCCGACGCCTGTGTTTACCCCGAGCCGGACAATTCGCACCTGTGGAAATTTGGCAATTCTCCCCAGAACTCTCCTGAAGCCGCTTCCCGGCGTGTTGTCAATCACAAATATGGCATTCACCTGGCTTGCCAGCGCGCGGATGTTCCTGATCGTCGAGATCGCCGGCCGGTAGGTGACGACTATGGCGGCGGTATCTTTCGGCTTATTGCGCATCTGCAGCATGTCCCAAGTAATCTGCAAGTCCCGGAATTGTACGATCCTCAAGAATATGCCGGATTGATTGGAACACGGATGCTATCGGGCGCCGGGCGGTATGGTACGGCTCTGCGGGAAGTGACGCCTTATCTGTTCTCTCAATTCCGCTGCGTGGGTGGCTTCCGGCTTGTTCAATTCGCTTGCTTCCAATTGATCAAGCAGTTCAGACGCTGCTGCCAGTTTTTCTTGCAGGATTAGGACCTCGACGAGATCGAGTTTGAATGCAGAATTACCGGGGGAAGCACTGGCCGCGTCTGAAAAGGCGCTTTCTGCCAAGGCATAGTCGTGAAGCTGATTTGCCGCGAACGCTCCATAGGCGGCCAGCAGCCTGGCGCTGGGCCCCGGATGACTGAGCGCGGCAAGAAATGCATCGAGCAACTGCGGCGTGTCATTGGGGCACTCTCCCTTGCGCTGGCAGTCAGCCAGCGATTGCAAGGCGCTGATATCCTCCTGGGCCGGCGGTTGGCTTGCGAGCTTTGCGGACAAGGTTTGCCACCACTGGGCTTTGATCGCCTGGTGCATATGGCCCGCCACGATGATCAGTCCGGCCGGGGCTGCGGCATCGGAGCCCGGGAGCGCAGCTGCCTTTTCGAATGCTTGCATCGCGGGTTCGATCAATTTGGAATCGGCCCTGTAGCCAGAAGCAATAGCCAGTGTCCGGCCCAATTCATAATTTGCGCGCGGAGAATCGGGATGTTCAGTGGCTTCGGCAAATGCGAAGCGGATGGGGTTGCCCCAGTCATAAGCACGCTGCGTCGTGACATAGCAGAACAGGGACAGTACAACCATCACCAACGCTCCACCCAGTGCGCGGTATCTTGGCTGGATTTCGAGAATCAGGGCGGCCACAGCCAATAGCAGGCCGATTGAAGCAAAATAGTTGCGGTGCTCGAATACCAGCTCGAGAGGGATGACCGTGGCGGTGAGCAGGTGTGCGGCAAAGTACCAGGCGATGCCCAGCGCATAAAGCGGTATCTTGCGCCGCAGGGCCAACGCGGAAGTCAGCAGGCTGGCCAGAAGTACGGCGCTGCCTAGCGTTGCCGGCGGGTCGAACCAGCTATGAGAGAGGACGATGTCGTCGTGATAGAAGCCGAGGCTGCCGGGATGAGGAAGCAGTGTCCAGCGCAGGTAGTCGACGACAATACGCAGCTCGGTAAGAAGCCGTTCCGACAGTGTGAATGGCCTGCCAGCGTACGCCCCTGCTGCGAGGTAGTGCGGTAGCAGCCACGCCAATACTGTGAGCCCAGGAACAAGAAGCAGGACAGCGTAGATCGTCCAAAGATGGCGTTGCCCAGTTCGGTTCGGCGCCTTAAAGCGTAGGACGGTCAATTCGACCAGAAATGCGTAGAGCGGCAGCAGCGCTGCAGTTTCCTTGCACAGGATTCCCAGCCCGCTGCCCAGCACAAGTCCGATTGCGCACAATCGGACGTCGCTTTGTCCGGCCAGTATTCTGCGGCGTCCCTGCAGGTAGGCCAGCAGGCCGCCGAGTACGAAGAACTGGGCCAGGCCTTCCATGCGCTGGACCAGGTAGAGCACCGAGCTGAGGTTGATCGGGCATACCAGCCATGCGCAGCTCAATCCCAGGGCTGCGATAGTGGCGTCGCTTTCCTGGAAGCACCTGCCGTACTGGTGGTTCCATAGACCCAACAGCAACTGCAGTACACCATACAGCAATACGCCGTTGACAAGGTGAATGATCAGATTGGTGAGTTTCATCGGCCACGGGTCAGCGCCGGTGAAGTAGTAGTTCCCCGCATAGCTGATCATGGCCAGGGGGCGCGGAAGGTCGCGGGCGGGAGAGGCATTTGCTGCGCGCTTCCAGTCCTGCCAGTCCAGGCTCGTGACATGTACTGCGTTGTTTTCGACGATGTTCGGGAAGTCGTCGAACAGGTAGTTTCCCCCCAGCCCGGGCCAGTAGAGTGCTGTGGTCAGCAGGAGCATGGCCAGAACGCCGGCTGTGGCTATTCGGGTGGGTGTGTTTATCACGGCGAGTGCGAGTTATTGCTGCTTTTGGGATCTCTGGTAGTGGGCGGCGCGGCAGCCGATGCTTCCGACCGCAACTGCCGTTCCAGCCGGTCCAGCTCCGATGCCCAGTAGCCGTCGCGGTCGAGCAACCAGGCATGAATTGCCGCCATGCCGCGGAGGCCGCGATCGGAGGGTTGCAGGGTTCTGTAGTACTCCAGGTGCTGCACGCCGAGGTTCTGGAAGCCGGCGGCTCCCAGTTGAGCGGCCTGCATCAAGGCGCTGTCGGGAGTTGCATAGACCGCCAGGCTGGAGTCGAAAGCACGCAACGCGTCGCCGCCTTTGCCTTGCGCCAGAGCCAGGCGGCCGTCCAGGTCCAGCATATCGTGCTGATGACCGGCGCCGCGCGAATAGTATGGATTGCGGCGCACGGCGTTGATCAATCGCGCAACGGCTGTGTAGTCCAGGCCGATGCAGCGCGATTGCGCCGCACTGTCGACTGCTCCGTTCAGCCAATATTGCACCAGTTCTGTCTGCTCATGATTGTGGGCCAGCGCATAGTCGGCCAAATCGATGGCTTTGGCGTCAACCCGCCCGGCGACGCATTCCACGTCGACGAGGTTGATCGCGAGTTGCGCTTCGTCGGGCATTCTGTCCAGAGCCCTTATCAGTCTGGCCGCGGCTTGGCGTGGCCGCCCTACGGCGGCTTCATAACTGGCCGCGTTGGCCTGGGCTCTGGGAGAATCCATGCCGGTCTGCGCCAACAGGAGCGCTTGTTCAAAAGGCTTGCCCCAGATGCTGGCGCGCGCGTGACACAGCGCCAGCAACAACAGTGGCAGAACCCCGCTCAGGGCAGGACGCAATACCCGCAACGGTCCCGTGTCGGTCAGCCATAGAGCCAGGGGCCAGAACATCGGCAGCGCAGGAACATAGTTGCGGTGTTCGAAATACAGTTCGAGCGGGATCAGCGTGCTCTCGAGCAACTGTCCGGCACAGTAGAACAGAATGGCGAACGAGCTTGCTGGGTGACGCCGGCGCAGCAGGAATCCGGCCGCTACCAGCGCAAGGACCGCAATCAGCGCCGGCAGCGTGGTCCAGGGGTGAAGGAGATTTTGCGATGCATGGAATCCGTCGTTGAAAACGCTGACGCCGCTGGCCCGTGGGATCCAAAGCTGCCTGAGGTAATCGCACAGCACGCGCGGCTCAGTGGTCAGCCTTTGAGCCGTGGACCACGGGCGAGTGCCCACATTCCCGGAAGCGAACAGCGCTGGCACTTGACTCAGCAGCCAGGTGGCGATGAAGCCGCTGGGGAGGCCGAGCAACAGAAGGCGGGTGCGACCGAAAAGTTGAACCCCGGGAGGATTGCTCCCGATACCATTGTTGCGCTGCAGTAAGGTCCAGTCCATCACCAGTAGCAGCAGCGGCAGCAATGCACCATTGGCTTTGCACAGAACGGCAAGCAGGGTGCAACCTACGGCCGATGCCAGTAGAAGCGGCAGTCCACCGCGACGGCGCTGCAAGGTTCTCTCGCGTCCGGCAATCCAGAGCAGTGCGGCCAGCAGCGTAAAGGTCGCCGGCAGCATGGCCTCGCGCTGAACCACGTACAACGTGGTGGAGACAAAGAAGGGGTGAACTGTCCAGATGGTGGCGCCGAGCAATGCTGAAGCCTGAGCCTGAATTTCCGTCACACCGAGCTTGCGACCCAGCTTCAACAAAACCCAGGTCAATAGCAGGCCATTGAGCAGATGCAGCAGGATATTGGTGCGCTTGAATGGCTCGGTATCGGCCGGCCAGTCATTGGCATCGATCAGGAATGTCAGCAGGGACAGCGGCCGGCCGGTCGGATCGGCGTTGCCTGAACTCAGATACAGAAGGAGTGAACGAAGATTGTCGATCTTGCCGTAGGCGCCGAGTTGCCCAAGATTGTTGAAATCGTCGAACAGGAATGCGCCGCTAAGCCCGGGCAAATAGGCCCACCACGCCAAGAGGGGCAGGGCCAGCAAGCAGAGGAGAAGAATTGGCCGGAGCATAAAAAAAGGAGGGCCGCGGACGCGGCCCTCCCAGAAATTCTAGCTAAAAATCTAAATTAGCTGCGGCAAACCTGCGGCAGATACTTGTTCGCAATCGTGGTCTTGCCGCCAGCGGCAGCGCCAGAGGTCGACTTGCAGTTCCAGATGATGCTGCCCTGAGTGCTGGAAGCGTAGGCCGAGTAAGCCAGTAAGCCGCCGCTGACCTTGATGTTCGCCTGGCCGCCCATGGTCGCGACAATCACGCCAGGCTTGGTGGTGGAATCGACCGAAGTCACATATTTGCCGATAATCGAAACGGCGCTTTCCAGACCGGCGCTGGACGGGTTGGTGGGGAAATAGCCCTTGTTGTTGTAGAACTCGGCGAGGGCGGTCTTCTGGCCGTCGGCCAGCACGGCGGCTTCAGACACCTGCGAACGGATGGTGTAGTCCTGGTAAGCGGGGATGGCGATGGCCGCCAGAATGCCGATGATCGCCACCACAATCATCAGTTCGATCAGGGTAAAGCCCTGTTGCATCTTCTTCATGGTCCTTCACTCCGTTAACGGTTAGTTAAATTTTCACATACGGCCGTCGCCGCTATGCTCTGGCAAGCAGGCTTTGTGCCGGCAGTATAATTATTCAAAATCAATATATTACAGAATGATCTTGCTGTCGTAGCTCTGCTGTTTAGGGCTTCTGGCAGTAAAAAACTGACACAATTTGTCAGTGGCGGCCCGGAATGCCCGGATGTGTGTGCGGCAAGTCGCCTTCAACGCGAAGCCGAGTTTGCTCAGGTCGATGCGCCTCGCCACGTTGTGGGGGCTGATGGACCATGAAGGAAGCTCTTTAACGGCTTGGTGCGCCTATGCGCAACGGCAGGAAAGCGGCAGAATCTCGCAGCGCTCTATCGCAGCTATCGTTCGAACTTCGCAAAATAACGCCGTTTCAGGATAAAAAATGCTCCTAGCGCGCCGGGCCCATGCCCACGGGTCATCTGCCCGTCTTAAAGTGTATGGGTGTGTGTTGCTGGTCGTGGTGTTGGCGTTTGTGCAACGGCTCTGGTTCATCCGCGCGGGCTTGGTCGTCAACCCGATGATTGGTGACGCCGTACAGTATTGCGACTACGCCTGGAATCTGGTGCAGTCCCATGTTTTTTCTCTGTCGCCGCCTGGCTCTGAGAACGTCGTGCCGGACAACTACCGCGATCCGGGATATCCGCTTTTCCTTGCGGCGTGGTTGGTGCTGTGGGGGTCTGGTGATCCGTGGTATCACGCGGTGCTGTTCGTGCAGGCCGTGTTGGGTGCCCTGAGTGCGGGTGTGGCAATGCTCACGGCAATGCAGTGGCTTGGTCTGCGCATTGCGTTTTTCGTGGGTATGGCGGTCGCCCTGTGGCCGCACAGCGTGTCGATTTCCGGGTTCCTGCTGTCTGAAACCTTGTTCGGGTTTGTCGTCCTTGTTTCGATTGGTTTTCTTGCAATGGCTTCGAGGTCGGCGTCCAAGGTGCCATGGGCCATCGCCGGGTTGAGCTTTGGCGCGGCCAGCCTGGTGAACGCGACTCTGACCCCCTTCTGTCCGCTGCTGGCTGTTGTTTTGATGGCAAGGCGGGCCGCTCCAAGGCCGCTGTTGTTGACGTTGATGATCGCATCGCTCGTCATGCCCCTGGCCTGGTCGGCCCGCACCAGGATCCTGCCGGACGGGCCCTCCGCCGGGAGTCGCGTCATGACCAACCTGGTTCAGGGCAGTTGGGCCGACTATCACTCGGCCTACATCAAGGCACTCTTCGGCGATGTGCCGGCAAAGGCGGTCATGTCGGACATGGACTCGGACATCGCGCTTGCGGTCAAGTCTCCGGAAGATTGGCTTTCAGTTCTTGCCACCCGGATCCGGCAGGATCCTGTGCACTACATCGCCTGGTATGCCTGGAAACCCTATCTGCTTTGGGCCTGGAATATTCGTGTTGGCGCCGGTGATGTATACCCGTATCCCGTTGCGCACCCGATTTATCGGACCTATCTCGTCATGCGGTTGTTCGAATCAATTTGCGCAGCGCTCAATCCTTTGCTGTTTGCGTTGATGGTCGGGGGTGTATGGATCGTCCTGACCAGACCTGCAAAGAGCGCCGCGACGATCGCTCTATACGCCATGTCCGCGTTGATCGCTTACGAAACGCTGGTCTATAGCCTGCTGCAAGCGGAGCCTCGTTATTCCATACCGTTCAGGCCGTTGGAAATCATGCTCGCGGCGACGGCCATGACGTGGATCGTTTCATTCATACAAAAGAGGCGAACAGCATCCGGTCGGGTCGGCGACGGTTCCGGAGATGCCAGTTAATGCAGCCGCCGGAAGCTCATGGCCACGAGTGTCTCGCTTGCTTGCCTCCAAGCCATGCTGCGACGTCACTGGCCAATCGTAGCAGTGCTGATTTTCGTTGCGCCGATTTATCCGGCATCCGCGCCCGGCGATGGGCGGATCATCTGCACGCCGGTGAAATTCCCCTGATGGGCCGCAAAGCTTCGCTCATTGTCTGGTGATCAAGGTATTCGCTACGCGTTTGCTGTTCAGGCGCGGACGATGTTATCGGCGGGTTTGCGAAAAACGCCGCGGGTATCGATGACGATCAACGCATGGTGGGCGATGGCCGCGTAGTCGAACGCATCATGATCCGCTGCGACAATGACCGCATCGCACGACGCCAGGTGCTCCGGCGTGACGGCCACGCTGCTCAGCGCAATCCGCCCCCGCCGCAGCGGCGGAATCACCGGAATGTGCGGGTCGCTGTATTCCACTTCCGCCCCAAGCTGCTGTAGCTGCTCCAGCAGCTCCAGCGCCGGCGATTCGCGCAGGTCATCCACATTTTTCTTGTAGGCGATGCCGAGGATCAGGATGCGCGAGCCGCGCACCGCCTTGCCGCGCTGGTTGAGCGCGTCGATGGTCTTGCGCACCACCCATTCCGGCATGGCGTGGTTGATTTCGCCGGCCAGTTCGATGAAGCGCGTGTGCACGCCGTACTCGCGCGCTTTCCAGGTGAGATAAAACGGGTCGATGGGGATGCAATGCCCGCCCAGTCCGGGGCCGGGGTAGTAGGGGACGAAGCCGAAGGGCTTGGTGGCGGCGGCGTCGATCACCTCGAAGATGTCGATCCCCATGCGGTCGGCCACCATCTTCAGCTCGTTGACCAGGCCGATGTTCACCGCGCGGTGGATGTTCTCCAGCAGCTTGGCCAGTTCGGCCACCTGGGTCGAGCTGACCGGCACCACCCGGTCCACCGCCACGGCGTAGAGCGCCTCGCCCACGTCGCGGCAGGCCGCGGTGCTGCCGCCGACCAGCTTGGGGATGTTGCGTGTGTCGTATTTTTTGTTGCCGGGATCCTGGCGTTCCGGCGAATACACCAGGAACAGGTTTTCGCCCACCTTCAGCCCGGTGCTTTCCAGCACCGGCCGCAACTCCTCCTCGGTGGTGCCGGGGTAGGTGGTGCTTTCCAGTGAAACGACCTGGCCGGGGCGCAGGTGGCGGCTCAGCTCGCTGGCGGTGTCGAGCACATAGCTCAGGTCCGGTTCGCGGTGGCGGTTCAGCGGGGTGGGCACGCAGATGATCAGCGCGTCGGCTTCGGCGCAGCGGCTGAAGTCAGTGGTGGCGCTGAAGCCGGTGGCGTGGGCCGCGCTGATGGCGGCGTCGGGGATGTAGTTGATGTAGCTGCGGCCCGCCGCCAGCTTGCGCGGCTTTTCCGGGTCGATGTCGAAGCCGATCACCTTGATGCCGGCCTCGGCGAAGCGCAGCGCCAGCGGCAGGCCGACATACCCCAGGCCGAGCACCCCCACCGTGGCCTGCCGCGAGCGGAAGCCCTCCAGCAATGTCTGGGCGTAGCTGTTCATTGAGTTCGAGTTTTCCAGGATTTCCGGGCTGTGGCGGGCTCTGCCGGCGGCAGGAGACCCCCGTGGTTGCTACAATCCGCGTTCTAACAAGTCCGCGTCGCCACCGTAATTTCCCATCATGCAGCAAGACTATTCGCCGCGCCACGTCGAAAGTGAAGCGCAGGCTTACTGGAGCGAACATCAGGTTTTCCGCGCCGTGGAAGACCCGGCGCGGGACAAGTTCTATTGCCTGTCGATGTTCCCCTACCCGAGCGGGCGCCTGCACATGGGCCACGTGCGCAACTACACCATCGGCGACGTGGTTTCGCGTTACCAGCGTATGTGTGGCAAGAATGTCCTGCAGCCCATCGGCTTCGACGCTTTCGGCCTGCCGGCGGAGAACGCGGCGATCAAGAACGGCGTGCCCCCGGCCGCCTGGACTTACTCCAACATCGACTACATGTGCGGCCAGCTGCGCCAGCTCGGCTTCGCCTACGACTGGGAGCGCAAGCTCGCCACCTGCGAGCCGGACTACTATCGCTGGCAGCAGTGGTTCTTCGTGCAGCTGTTCCGCAAGGGTCTGATCTACCGCAAGAATTCCATCGTCAACTGGGATCCGGTGGACCAGACCGTGCTGGCCAACGAGCAGGTCATCGACGGCCGCGGCTGGCGTTCCGGCGCGGTGGTGGAGCAGCGCGAGATCCCGCAGTGGTTCCTCAAGATCACCGCCTACGCCGACGAACTGCTGGACGAGCTGAAGAACCTCGAGCACTGGCCCGAAGCGGTCAAGACCATGCAGGCCAACTGGATCGGCCGCAGCGAGGGTCTGGAGATCGACTTCAAGCTGGGCCAGGGCAGCGCCACCGGTGCCGATCATCTCACTGTCTTCACCACCCGGCCGGATACCCTCTACGGCGTCACCTACCTGGCCGTCGCTGCCCAGCACCCGCTGGCGCTGGAAGCGGCACAGCGCGACCCCAAGGTCGCCGCCTTCGTCGAAGAGGCGAAGAAAGGCGATGTCACCGAGGCCACGCTGGAGACCATGGAAAAGAAGGGCGTGCCGCTGGGGATCGACGTGATCCACCCGCTCACCGGCGCGCGCGTGCCGGTGTGGGCCGCCAACTTCGTGCTGATGGGTTACGGCAGCGGCGCCGTCATGGCCGTGCCCGGCCACGACCAGCGCGACTGGGAATTCGCCCGCGCCTATGGCCTGCCGATCAGGGTCGTAATCGGTTCCGCGCCGGGCCAGGCTTCGGATGTCTCCGCTGCCTCATACGAGGACAAGGGCTGGCTGATCAACTCCGGGGAGTTCGACGACCTCGAATTCAAGCCGGCCTTCGACGCCATCGCCAGCCGCCTGGAAGCCCTGGGCCAGGGCCGCCGCCGCATCAACTACCGCCTACGCGACTGGGGTGTCTCGCGCCAGCGCTACTGGGGCTGTCCCATCCCCGTCATCTACTGCGAAAGCTGCGATGCGGTGCCAGTGCCGGAGGAACAGTTGCCGGTGCGCCTGCCCGAAGACCTGGTGCCGGACGGCCGCGGCAACCCGCTGCTGCGCCTGCCGGATTTCGTCAACGTCCCCTGCCCGCAATGCGGCAAGCCGGCGCGGCGCGAGACCGACACCTGCGACACCTTCGTCGACTCCTCCTGGTACTTCGCCCGCTTCGCCAGCGCCACTCAGAAGCAGGCCATGCTCGACGGCCGCGCCGCCTACTGGCTGCCGGTGGACCAGTACATCGGCGGCATCGAGCACGCCATCCTGCATCTGCTCTACGCCCGCTTCTTCCAGAAGCTGATGCGCGATGTCGGCCTGTCCCCGGTGGGCGAGCCGTTCAAGCGCCTGCTGACCCAGGGCATGGTGCTGGCCGAAGCCTACTACCGCACCGACGCCGCCGGCGGCCGCGAGTGGATCGCGCCCAAGGACGTGGAGGTCGAGCGCGACGCCAAGGGCGCCGCCCTGCGCGCCGTGCTGAAAAGCACGCGCGAGCCGGTGGTCGCCGCCGGCCTGGGCACCATGTCCAAGTCCAAGAACAACGGCGTCGACCCGCAGGAAATCATCGACTCCCACGGTGCCGATGCCGTGCGCCTGTTCATGATGTTCACCGCCCCGCCGGAGCAGACCCTGGAGTGGAGCGACGCCGGCATCGACGGCGCCGCGCGTTTCCTGCGCCGCGTGTGGAAGCTGGTCTATGAGCACATCCAGGCCGGGCCCGCCGCCGCGCTGGACGTGGCCGCCCTCAGCGCCGAGCAGAAAGACCTGCGCCGCAAGCTGCACGATGCCCTGGCCCGCATCGGCAACGACTTCGAGCGGCGCTTCAGCTTCAACACCGCCATTGCCGCCTGCATGGAGCTGGTCAACAGCCTGTCGCGTTTCGAGGATGTCAGCGCCAACGGCCGCGCCGTGACGCAGGAGGTGCTCGACGCACTGGTGCGCGTGCTGTCGCCGATCGTGCCGCACATCGCCCACCAGCTGTGGTTCGCGCTGGGCCACGACCGGCCGGTGATCGATGCGCCCTGGCCGCAGGCCGACGCCTCCGCCCGCGTGGCCGACAGCGTGCTGCTGGTGGTGCAGATCAACGGCAAGCGCCGCAGCGAGATCATCGTGCCCACGGATGCGGGCAGGGAGCAGATCGTCGAAGCTGCGCTGGCCGACGACAATGTGCGGAAATTCCTGGCCGGCCAGCCGGTCAAGAAGACCATCGTCGTTCCCGGGAAGCTGGTAAATTTCGTGGTGTGAACATCCGCGCGACTCAATCCTCCCGGCTGTGGACCGGCGCCACGGCGCTGGCCGGCCTGCTGCTGGCCGCGGCGCTCGCCGGCTGCGGCTTCCACCTGGCCGGCGAGCGGCCGGTGCCGCCGGCGCTGAGCTCGGTTTACATCGACATGGTGCAGCCTTACCGCGTCGGCACGCCGCCGCTGGAAACCGCCCTTCAATCCCGCATCGCCGCCCGTGGCGGGCTGGTCAAGAGCCACATCGGCGATGCCAGCGCGGTGCTGCGCCTGTCCGACCTTAGCGAAACCCGCGAGGTGCTGTCGATCGGCGCTGATGGCCTGGCCAACGAATACCGCCTGGTCACCCAGGTCACTTTTGAACTGCATAGCGGCGAACAGGAACTGGTGCCGCCCCAGCCGCAGGGCGTGTCGCGCACCTACAGCTTCAGCGTCGACGAGATACTCGGCAAGGAGGCGGAGGAGTCGCGCCTGCGCAATTACATGCAGGACGAGCTGGCCCAGCTGATCCTGCTGCGCATCGACGCCGCGCTGGCGCACACCGTGCCGCCGCAGCCGGCACCCGAACCGCCGCCACCCGGTCCGCCGGTGGAGACACCGGTAACGCCGAGCGTGGTGCCGCCGCTGCCACCGGCTCCCGCGCCGCCGCAGTCCTGAGCGGAGGTCTGGCCTGCCGGCCAGCTGCGTCACAGCGATGGCGGCGCGGCCCGGGCACCTTGCACCTGCGCCGCGCCGGTATGGCCCGGCGGTTCTGGCCGGGTGTAAGGCGGCTTTTTTATACTGCACACGGCCCCCGCACAAGGATGTCGCGGCGGCCGTACCAATCCCCCAGCAAGGAAGACCATCGTGAAGCCATGGAAACTGCTCGCCGCGGCCGCGGCGCTGACCCCCTCGTTGTGCCTGGCCGATTCGCCGTGGAGCGGCGATGCCTCCGCCGGCTACATCCGCACCACCGGCAACACCAACAGCACCGCTCTCAATTTCAAGGGCGCTCTCGACTGGAAATCCTCTCCCTGGGAGAACCAGTTCAACGCCCTCGGCACCTACGGCAGCAGCAAGGGCACCTCCACCACTGAAAGCTACCTGATGGGCGACAAGCTCAGCTACGACCTCAGCCCCAAGGCCTACGTCTTCGGCGGTCTCGGCTACAGCAACGACCGCTTTGCCGGTGTCGTATCGCGCTTTTCCGAGTCGGTGGGCTATGGCCGCCACGTGCTCAAGACCGACCGCCAGACCCTGGACATCGACGCCGGCGTCGGCGCCAGCCAGTCGCGCAACGAGGGCGAGACCGATTACAACGACCAGCTGATCGGCGTCTTCAACCTGGCCTACCTGCTGAAGATCACGCCGACAGCGCAGTACAAGCAGACCCTGCACGTCGAATCGGGCGTGGAAAACACCTTCATCAATCCGGTTGCCGAGCTGAAGCTCAACATCATCGGCAACGTCTCCGCCACCATCGGCTACGACTGGCGCCACAACACCTCGGTGCCGTCCGGCAGTGTGCACACCGACACCATCACCACCGTCAACTTCGGTTACAGTTTCGGCAAGAAACCCGCCTGAGCGAACGAAGCCCTGTGAGCTACTACCAACACCACGTCTTCTTCTGCTGCAACCAGCGTGACGGCGGGCGCACCTGCTGCAACGACAAGGGTGCCACGCGGCTGCGCGACTACTGCAAGAGCCGCGTCAAGCAACTCGGCCTCGCCGGCCAGGGCCGCGTGCGGGTCAACATGGCCGGCTGCCTGGACCGCTGCGAGGAGGGGCCCACCGTGGTGGTATACCCGGAAGGCGTGTGGTACCGCTATGCCAACGAGCAGGATGTCGACGAGATCATCGACAGCCACCTGCTCAATGGGCGTGTAGTGGAGCGCCTGCGGATCTAGTCAGGCGCTCCCGCGCGGAAGTCGGGCGCAGGCCCTCGGGCGCTGGATTGGGCGCGGCCGGTGGGCTGCCCGCTGCTTCGCTTTGTGTCATCCACGACAGCATATCGTAGTAGTTGCGCACATTGCCGACGAAGCCCACCGCCTCGCGCCCGCGGGCGTAGCCATGGCGCGTCTTCTTGAACCAGCGTTCACGGCTGAGCAGCGGCAGGGCGTTGCGCACGTCCAGCCAGCGGTTGGGATCGCCGCCCAGCTGCGCCGCCAGCGCGCGCGCGTCGAGCAGGTGGCCGACGCCCTGGTTGTACGCCGCCAGCGCCATCCAAGTGCGATCCGGTTCGCCGATCTGCGGCGGCAGCTGCGCCAGGATCTGCTGGAAATAACGTGCGCCGCCGCGGATGCTTTGCGCCGCGTTGCCGCGATCGGCAATCTCCAGCTGCGCCGCGGTCTGCGACGTCAGCATCATGATGCCGCGCACCCCGGTCGGGCTCACCGCTGCCGGGTCCCAGTGCGATTCCTGGTAGCCGATCGCCGCCACCACCCGCCAGTCCAGACCGTAGCGCCGGGCCGCCTCCTCGAAGAAGGCGCGGAAACGCGGCAGGCGCTCCTGCACGTCGGCAGTGAAGCGCACCACGCCCAGATAGTCGGTCTCGCCGATATGGCCGAAATAGCGGTCGCGCAGGCGCGCCATCTCGCCCTCGCCCATGCGGTGCAGGTATTCCTGCACCGCGTTGTACAGCGAGTTGTCCTCGGTCTGCGGCAGCGCCCAGGCCAGCTCCTGCTTGTCCGACACCGCGAACGCCACGCGCAGGTTGGGGTAGTAGCGCTGATTGATCGCCACCAGGTCGGAGTTGGCAATGGTGTAGTCGAGCTCGCCGTTGGCCACCTGATACAACAGGTCGTCCACGTCGTTTTCGGCGTCCGCCGCATTCCATTTCAGCGCGGGGTATCGCGGCTTGAGCGCGTTCAGGATCTCCTCGCCACTGCTACCGGGCACCACGTCCAGATCACCGTGCAACTCGCCGAGGTTCTGCGGCGCGCCGTCGTCGCTGTTGTAGACCAGCTGCAATACCACCTGCTGCAGCGGGCGCGAGAAGCGCACCCGGGCCTGGCGAGCCGGCGTGATGTTGATGCTGGCGGCCGCCAGGTCGGCGTTGCCGGCCGCCACCGCGTCCACCGTTTCCGGGGTGCTGTCGAAGAACTGCAGTTCGAGCCGCACCCCGAGCTTGCTGGCCAGGCCCTGCAACAGGTCGCACTCATAGCCGGTCAGGCCCTGCGGGCCGTCGTAGCAGGTGGTGGGGCTGTTGGTGGTGGCCACCACCAGCTTGCCCAGCATCTGCACCCGCTCCAGCGCCGTAGGCTTGGGCGAGCAGGTCGACAGCGGCAGCAGGCTCAGCAGCAGCAGCCACCGCGACAACGCGTTCGTCTGGCGCAACAAGGCTATCATCGGGTCTTGCGGGATTTCTCTCTGGCTCCCGGCAGCGTCCAAAAGCAGCGGCGGGAGAGACCCGGCTGCGTCTGAAAGGCGCAGGGCCAGGCATCATTGCCGCATTGGACCGCATTTTCCGGCTGCAATTCCGTGCTGCCCCGCCCGAACGGCTCGGCCGGGCGGCCAAATTGTCGGCAATCGGGCCGTCCATCCGTGCTCCAGGGTTGTCCACGGATCGGCTCCAAGCTGCTAAAATAACACTTCGGGCGCGGTCCCTCCCGGGAGGGGCGCCCGCTGCAGCGTAAAGAAGCATCAACGCTCCGCGCTGCGTTTCACCAACCCGGAGAGGTACCGAAGCGGTCATAACGGCGCCGACTCGAAATCGGATGGGGGATGAAAGTCCCCACAGGAGTTCGAATCTCCTCCTCTCCGCCATTTTTCTGTTTTTCTTGGCAAAACTGCCGAGCTCCTTGCTGAGATCCACCCCCGGTTTCTTCGGAAACCGGGTGGTTTGGCCTGGGTGCAGGCGTCCATCGACGCCGGGCGGCAGAACCGGCTGCCGGATCAATCCGCGCGCAAGCCATCATGCTGTCCGAAGCGCCACCTCAAGCGGCAGGCCGCGACCTATCAGCACAACCCGACCTGCACACGCGCGCATTGCCGAGATGCTCCAGTTTGCGCTCAAGACCTGTGTGCGCCGGGAGAAACTCGTGAAGTAACTGCCCGCGCCGTTCCCCGACGAACGGTCGTCGGTTCGGCGTGATGTTTCGTTGATTCCGCTCACTAGGGAACAAGCGGCCAATTTGCGTCCAGGTGTGGTTCGTCCGGTCGCCAAGCGGCAGTGATCGGTTGCCGTAGCCTAGGGAGCGAAGCATGAGACAAGGGACTTCAAGCCGCACCTGGATTGATATCCGGACGGAATTGGTGCGGAGCTTCTTCGGAGGCGCTTTGTCAGGGCTGGCCCTGATCATGGCATTCGAACAGGCCGCATGGGCTGGCAGCGATCTCCCACGCCTGCAACAAACTCCCCTCGCGGCGCAGGAGAGCCCTGCGTTCGGGCTGACGCCATCCGGGAAAGGCGCTCACGTCTTCGAACAATGGAGTGGCTCGGGCCTTGCCAGATACATGACTGGCGCAGAGGGCACTCACCAGGCTGTTGCGAACGTCACTCCGCCGGCGACAGTCCCCGGCGATCAGGCTTCCATCCCGATCGGCCCCGATCCCGGCCAGGGCTATGTGAGGTTGCCTGGGCATGTGCTGCCGGGTCTGGAGAACGCCGCGCCAGCGCCGTTCGAGGGTGTGCCGCTGTCACCCTACGCTTTGGCCGCGCAGGAGCGGATGACGCTGACCGTCGTGCTTCAGCGTGAGGACCAGGCTGGGTTCGATCGCTACTACGCGGAGGTTTATGATCCGCATGCGAAGCGCTACCGTCACTTCTTGACGCAGGCGCAGCTTGCCAATCGGTACGGACCTGCGCGCACCAGCTACCGGCAGGTACTAGGCTGGCTGCACGGACAAGGCTTCAAGCTGATCGAGGGCTCAAAAAATCGCTTGACGCTAACCGTAAGCGGTACGCGCGCGCAGGTCGAACAGGCCTTCTCGACCCGCATTTCCGACTACAGCTTCGGCGGCGCCCAGTTCTTTGCCAACGACCGCGACCCGGCCGTTCCGCTGCCGATCGCGCAGCACGTCGCCGTTATCGGCGGGCTTTCCGCAGCTGCGCCCCCTCAAGCGGCCATCATCGCGAACAACGTCTGCGGCACCAAGAACTACGGCGACCCCAAGAAGAAACAGCAGATCGACGTGTGCCGGGCCAAGGTGATGCTGGCCGTGTACAACTATGGATTTTGTGGTCTGGCAGGGTTTGCCGGACTGGCGGGTCCTTTCACCATTCCGGCAACCGCATTTTTCGGCGTACTCTGCGCGCTGTTCGGTGCGCTAAACCTGCTTGATCAGCTGAACGGCATCAAGCCAAAGTCCGCACTGCTGGAAGGATCCGCCGCTGCTGGCTCCACCAGTTCTGCCGGCGGAACCGGGCAAACGATCGGGCTGCTGGAATTCGACAGCTTCAACAGCGGCGATGTCAGCGACTTTCTGACCCTGATCGGGGCGTCCTCGACGCAGATCGGGAATCTGTCGGTCAAGGCCGTCAACGGCGGCGTAGCGGCCGTAGGCAGCGGCGAAAGCGAAGTATTGCTCGACATCGACACCGTTATGGCGCTGGCGCCAGGCGCCAAAGTCGTCGCCTACGAAATCCCCTTCACAGGCCAGGCCTCGAATTACACGGCCGCCTTCAACGCCATGATCAATGATGGCGTGACCGTCATCAGCAACAGTTGGGCCTCCTGCGAGGATCAAGTGTCCCAGGCGGATGCACAAAGCATCGATACCGTGCTGCAGACTGCGGCTGCATCCGGCATCAGCGTGTTTAACGGCAGCGGCGACAGTGGCGGCACCTGCCTCGACGGGGCGGCTAGCACGATCACCGTTCCGGCCGATTCACCCAATGCCACTGCGGTCGGCGGCAGTTCGCTGCCGAATGGGCTTGGGCCGGCGCTGACCTACAACGGCGAGGTCTGGTGGGATGGGGCGGGCTCGACCCCGGTAACCGGACAGGGCGGCTATGGCGTCAGCCGATATTTCACTCGTCCCGGCTATCAGGACGGCATCAGCGGCGCCACCATGCGTTCAATCCCGGATGTCGTGACCGGCGCCGATCCCGCCCTGGGCACGATCATCTGCCAGGCCGACAACGGTGGTTGCCCCGATGGCCTGCTCAATGGCGGAACCAGCCTGGCAGCACCGGAATGGGCGGCGATCGCCGCACTATTGAACCAGGCACAGGGTAAGAATCTGGGCTTCCTGAATAAATTGCTCTATCCACTGGCGGCTACGGATGCGTTCAACAGCGCGGCCTCCATGGGCAGTGACTTTGCACACGTCGGTTTGGGCTCGCCCAATCCGAATGTCCTGCACCGCCGGTTGAACAATCAAACGGCGGGGACCCCCGACGCGGGTGTATCGCAAGTCATCCCGCTGGCCCAATCCGGCACCGCCGTGGTCCATGCCGACCTGTCGGTTTCCGTTCCGGCCGACGGAACGTCGCAGGGCGGCGTCCGCGTCACTCTGTTCGACGCCAACGGAAACACCGTGAGCGGGAAATCCGTGACCTTGAGCCCCAGCGGCGGCAGCGCGACAGTGACGCCGTCCAGTGCGGTGACCACCGTTACCGATGGCGCCGCCATCTTCACCGTTACCGACCTGACGCCGGAAACGGTGACATTCACGGCCGCCGATGCCACAGACGGGGTGTCGCTGACGCAGACCGCGGCGGTTACCTTCGGTGTGCCACCGGCCAGCGGCGCGAGTCTGAACGTCTTCCCGACCAGTGTCGCCGCAGACGGCAGCAGCAGCACCACGCTCACCGTGGTGCTGAAGGATGCTCTGGGCCGACCGACCCCGGGCAAGCAGATCAACGTCTCGCAGGGCGGCGGACACTCGGTTGTCAACGGCCCGAGCCCCTCGCTCACCGACGGCAACGGCCAAATCCAGTTCAACGCGACGGACGACATCAATGAAACCGTAACCTACACGGCGGTGGACGCGACCGACGGCAATCTGCCCATTCCGGGATCGGGGACCCCGGTCACGTTCAGCAATGCCGGCGCTTCCGACTGCACCGCCAACCCGGCCACGGCCGCCAGCGGCTATGCCCTGACAACCTTTGCCAGCGGCTTTCCCGGGTCGGACTTCTTCTACTCCAACATCAATTTCGGCGGCTGTCCCGGGGCCGTGAACCCGTATTTCGACGGCTCCGGCGTGGTCCTGGTCCCCGACTTCAAGACGGGCGACATTTACCAGCTCGGCGCCGGCGGCGGAGCAGTCACCAGCGGCAACGTGCTCGCCAATCTCGGACCATCCATCGGGACACCGGTCTATGGCAAGGACGGCAGCCTCTATGCCGCGCGCTTTGCCACCGGTGGCGGCTTTACCACCGGCGACATTGTCCAGCTCAACCCCGCCAGCGGCGCAATCGTGCGCGAACTGGCAACCGGATTGACCTGCCCCAACGGCCTGTCTGTCGATCCTTTGAGCGGCGACCTGTTCTTCGATGACCAGTGCTTTGGCGGCGGATCGGACAACCCGTCACTGTGGCGCCTATCGAATCCTTCCGGCACCAATCCCACGGTTTCCGTGTACGCCACCCTGCCCGGAAGCGGCGGTCAGCAGCAGATCGCCTTCTCGCCCGACGGCACGCTCTACGTCGTTTCGGGCGGCGGCGGCAATCCTCAATCGGTTGTGCAGGTCGGCGGCACCAACAAGCCGGCACCGGCCACCGTCAAGGTGGTGCAGGGGCTTGTGCCGGACAATGGCTCGATCGCCATTGGCAAGACCAACGCCGACGGCAGCGCGAAGACACTGCTGCTTCACGTGGGCGGCAGCAATGGGGGCACGCTGGAGACATTCGATATCTCCGCCAGCACGCCGGCTGTCGATATTGTCCTGGCCACCGGCGACATCGGCGCCGGCAGCATTGGGCCGGATGGCTGTTACTACGTCGGGACGCATCACCTCGTCTACAAGCTGGCGCCCAGCAGTGGCAATTGCGGACTTACGCCTACGAGCCCTGGGCCCGCACTGGCATTGTCCCCATCGGCTGTAGCGACAAACCCTCTGCAGGGCAGCCCGCTGACCCTGACTGCGACGTTGAGCAATGCAACGCCCCTGTCCGGCGTGCCGGTCTATTTCCAGGTCAGCGGCGCCAATCCGCAGATCAGGTTGGTGCGTACTGACACGACCGGTCATGCCGCGTTCACCTATGCCGCAGTCAATCCGGGCAACGACACGATCGTTGCGACCACCAGCGTGGCGAACCCTGCGGCCCAGCAGAAAACCATGCTGCACAGCCGGCCGTTTGCGATGCGTCCTCCAGTGGAGGGCAGCAATCCCGCGTTTGCAGGATTCGAAAGCGATGCGCCGCCGGCAGGCACCCGTTTCCCCGCGGTGCATCCGACCGTGCGCTCCATGGAGCAGACCCGAGCGAAGCCTGTAGTCCGCGGCAGCGCTGCCGCGGCGGCTACCATCGAACTGCTTTCCAACCCGGCGCAAATCAGTTGGGCGGCGGGTCCGCATGCAACGCTCCTGACTCTCAATCCGAGTCCGACCAGCGGTACGCCCGGCCAGATGGTGACTGTGGTGGCGGCGCTGACGGACGTTTCGGCCGATCCCATTGCGGTGTTGGCGAACCAGGTGGTGGACTTTGCCCTGGGGAGTGCGACTTGCCGCGGCTCCACCGACAGCACCGGACTGGCCCGTTGCGCGCTGACGCCTGATCCGCTGGCCGGAGCGGCCACACTCACAGCGACCTTTGCCGGCACCAGCCAGTTTGCCGCCTCCACGGCGGTCGTTGGCTTCAACACGCTGACGGCGCCTTCAAGCGGATCTTCCAGTTCCGGTGGCGGTTCCAGTTCCGGCGGCTCCGGCTCGGGAGGGTCCAGCTCAGGAGGGTCCGGCTCCGGTGGCGGCGGTGCCATGACCACCGAGGGCCTGGCGTTTGGCGCACTGGCCTTCTGTTTGCGTCGCCGCCGCAAGCGCGCGGCCAATAGTCGTTGAGCCGGCTGCAGGCGACACCAGGTGCCCGCGTACCGAACGGCGCGCGGGCCGTTTGGTCGCGACGTCGTTCACTTCCAGCGGGCAATACCGGTAGACGCAGTCGTTCATAGGTTGAAGCACTGAGACTGAATACGCTGTCCTTGAGCGCCGGATTGCAGGTAATTCGATCGCATCCTCATTAAATCGACAAAAAGCCGATGCCAGTCTGCGTGCGGCGAAGCGCTCCGTGTGGGCTGGCAACGCGACACGCCTCACGTCTTCCTTTGCGCGCCTGACTATACTGCGGTGTGCAGGCTGGTCAGGGGCGGGGAAGGGCAGTTCGAGATGCGCTCGTTACGAAGCATATGTGCCGTTGTGCTGCTCGCCAGCAGTCGCGCCGTCGCAGACAACCCGGTACCCGTGACCGTACTGCAACCAGGGTCGACGCTGCGGCAATCCGCGGATGCGGGTCAATTCCTGAAATACCGCATCGAATTGCCCGCCGGGCAAACCCTCAGCCTGCGATTGCGCCAGCTCAACGATCGCGCGCCCTTCCTGCAATGGTCAGACGCCGCCGCGCTGCCGCCGCTGGCGGTTTCCGCAGGCCGCCAAGCCTATCGTGACCTGACACTGATCGCCGGCACATCGCGCGTCTGGGACTTCAGCGTCGGCGCCAAGACCAAGGGGTATGCGTCCAGCTTCGAGCTCACGCTGGGGCCGACGCGCGCGGCGACCGCCGCCGCCCAGCGGCGTGCCGTGGCTGAAGCAGCGCTGGCGCGCGCCGATGAGCTTCGTGGCGCATCGGGCAGCACCGAGAACGGCAGCAAGGGTGGCACGTCGGCACAGCAGCGCGCCGCTGCCGCCTACGCGCGGGCAGCCGGCGCCTGGCGCGCAGCGGCCGATGCCTGCGGCCTGAGGCAGTCGCTGTCAGGTCTGGCGCGCCTGCGTTTCGCCCATGGCGATTATCGCGGCGCCGCTGCGGCGGACCGCGACGCACTGGCACTGAACTGCGCGCCGGCCGACGATCCCGGCCACATGGCCGACGCCGCCGAGCTGCAGCGGACCCTCGGCGCGGCCCTCAACTACGCCGGTGACTACGTCGGCGCCATCGCCGCCCAGGAGCGTGCGCTGGCCCTGTACCTGCGCACCGGCGATAGCCGCTTCCAGGGCGTTGTTCAAGGCAACCTCACCGCCAACTACGCCGCCACCGGGCAGTCGGGCAAGGCCCTGGATTCCGCTCAAGCCGCCCTGCGTCTGGCCGAATCCAGCGACGACATTCCCGGCATCGAGTTCAGCCGCGAGCGGGTGGCAGCCATGCTGTTGACCCGTGGCGAGCTGAGCCCGGCTTTGGAGCTGTACCGGCAGACCTTGCAGCAGCTGGAGGACAAACCGTACCCGATGGTCGAGAACATGGCCTGGGACGACCTGGGTCTGCTCTACTCCGAGCTGGGCGACGCGGAGCAGTCGCGCGAGGCTTACGCCCGGGCGCAGGCAGCCGCGATCGCCAACGACGACCGCGCGGCGGAAGCCGAGGCGCTGCGCAACCAGGGCAAGGCGGCGCTCGCCGCCGGCGCCGTGACGCAGGCGCAACAGCTGTTCGGTCGCGTGCTGGAACTGGCGCGCCAGGGGGGCTACGCCGGTCTGGAAGCGGAGGCCCTGCTCGGTTTGGGCCGATGCGCCACCGCCGCCGGCGACTGGCCGGAGGCGCAGACGCAGCTGGCCGCCGCCAGCGCACGCCATGGCGGCGATCAGGCATTGCGTGTCGAGCTGAACCTAGCACTGGGCGAGCTGGACAGCCGCCGTCAGCGCTGGGCCAGCGCGCACGCACGCTTCGCCCGGGCCGCGGCCGGCGCCGCGCGCACGCATGCAGGCAACCTGGCGCCGGTGGCGCTGGCCAGCCTGGCGCGCAGCGAGCAGGCACTGGGCCGGCTGCAGCCGGCCGCCGACCATAGTGGCCGCGCGCTGCAGCTGATCGAAACGCAGCGGTTGCGCATCAACGATCCGCGCCTGCGCACCAGCTACTTCAGTTCGCGCCGTGCGTATTACGGTCTGTACATCGACATCCTGATGCAGCTGGACGTGCTGCGGCCCGGCCGCGGCTTTGCCGCCGCGGCGTTGCAGGCGAGCGAGCGCGCCCGCGCCCGCACGCTGCAGGACATGCTGCTGGAGCGGCGCCTGTCAGTGCCGGCGCCGGTCGAGGCCACACTTCTGGCGCAGGAACGCGCGGCCGAGGACCGTCTGCATCTGCTGGCCTACCAGGGCGACCGCCAGCCCGGCGGCGGACGTGCGCCGCTGCAACAGCGTATCGACGAGGCCAGCCGTGAGCTGGACGAGCTGCGCGGTCGCATCCGCCGCGACAATCCGCGCTATGCCGAGATCAGCGACCCGCAGAATCTGGGTGCCGATGAGATGCGGCAGCTGCTTGGCGACGACACGGTGCTGCTCGAATACTGGCTCGGTGAGGCGCACAGCTACCTGTGGACGCTGAACCGCGGCGGCCTGAGCAGCCGGGAGCTGCCGCCGCGCGCCGCGATCGAGGCCGACGCTGTGCGCCTGCGCGAAACGCTGAGCGGCCCGGCCGGCGCTGCCGGGACGCCGATCGAGGCGCTGCCCGCGTTGGAGCTGCGGGCCGCCGAGTCGGCGCGCGAACTCGGCGCCCGCCTCGGACAACAGCTGCTGCCTGAAGCGCTGGGCGGTTATGGCAACGTCGTGGTCGTTGCAGACGGGGCGCTGCAACGCATCCCTTTCGAGCGGCTTCTGCCCGATTCCGCGCCAGACTCGCCCGCCTTCGTCTACCTGCCGTCGATCGCCACCGTGCGCTGGCTGCGCGACACTCCGGCAGGGCCGCCGTCGGCGGTGGCGGTCATGGCCGACCCGGTGTTCAGCGCCGCTGACCCGCGCCTCGGCGCTGCGGCGGGGGAGCTGCCGCTGAATGCCGCCGCGGGCGCCGGGCTGCCGCGCCTGCCGCACACGCGCGTCGAAGCGCAGGACATCGCCGCGCTGATGCCGCCGCAATCGTCCTGGGTGGCGCTGGACTTCGCAGCCAACCGCCGGGACGCGATGACGGCGCAGTGGGCGGCATACCCGCTGGTGCATTTCGCCACCCATACATTGCTCGACCTGCGTCATCCCGAGCTGTCCGGTATCGTGCTCTCGCTGTTCGACGCAGCCGGCCGGCCACAGGACGGCTACTTGCGCATGAACGACATCTACAACCTGCGTTTCCCGGTGCAGCTGGTGTTTCTCAGCGCCTGCGAGGCGGCCGGCGGCAGCGACGAGGGGGAGGAGGGCGTCTATAGCCTGTCGCGGGCCTTCTTCTACGCCGGTGCGCGCCGCGTGCTGGCCAATCTGTGGCCGGTGGACGACCGCGCTTCGGCGCAGTTCGTCAAAAGCTACTACGAAGCCCTGCTGCACCAGAAACAGACGCCGGGTCAGGCGCTGCGCAGCGCGCAACGGAAACTGGCCGATGATCCGCGCTGGCACCTGCCTTACTATTGGGCCGGCTATGTGTTGCAGGGCGATTGGCGCTAGCGCGGCCCCTGTCATCTGCTACTACTACCGGGAGGGAGGGCATGTCCGCCGGCATGGACGATTCGGCTGAGGAAACAGCGTCGCTGGCCGCGCCGTTGCCCGCTCCACAAGCTGCGTTCGCTGCGCTGCTGCAGCGCCTCGGCGCCGAAGGCCCGCCGCCGGCGGTGATGTACGAGCAGCTGCGCCGCCGGCTCATCGTCTATTTCCGCCTGCAGCTACCCGCCGAGGCCGAGGCCCTGGCCGATGAGACCCTGGACCGCGTCGCACGCAAGCTCGAACAGGGCACCGGCGTGCAGCAGCTGCAGCGCTACGTCTACGGCGTTGCGCGTCTGGTCTGCCTGGAAGCGCGCGCCCGCGAGCAGAAGATGCACCAGGCCGTGCTTGACCCCACGCTGGCGCTGCACTCGGGCCTGGGCGCGGCGGACGAGGCGGCGGACGAGGCGGCGCTGCTGGCCGCCCTCAACACCTGCCTGGGGCAGCTCGGTGTGCGCAGCAGCGAACTGATCCTGCGCTACTACGCCGGCCAGGGCGCGGCCGGCCAGCGCGCTCGCCAGGGCTTGGCGCAGGAATGGAATATCTCCATCAACGCCCTGCGCAACAAGGCCCTGCGCATCCGCCAGGCCCTGGAACAATGCGTGCGCCGCCGCCTGCAGGGGCTGGGCGATGCGTGATGAAATGCCCCAAAAGCACACATAGGGAATGGAGCCCCATGATGTCGATCCACTCTCTGCTGGTGCAGCGATGAGCCAGCCGGTTACCGACCAGGCGCTGCGCGCGCTGCTGCTGCATCGCCTGCCCGAAGCCGAGGCCGAGGATCTCGGCCGGCGCCTGATTGAGGAGGACGGCCTCGCCGGGCGCGTGGAGGCGCTCGAATACGAGCTGCTTGATGCCTGCGCCCGCGGCACGCTGCCGGCGCAAGATCGCGAGGCAGTGATGCGCCATCTGCAGCGCACCCCTGACGAGCGGCTGCGCTTGCGCATTGCACGCGGCCTGGCGCGGCTGCAGGCGCAGCGCTCGCCAGGGCGCGCCGCCGGCCCGCTGCCGCGTCGCGGCGCGTGGCGGCCGCTGGCCGCGGCGGGGCTGAGTGGCGCTGTCGCGACGCTGCTGCTCGCTGTGCTGTACTGGGACCATGCGCCGTCTACCGGCGGTGTCACGCCACCGGCCGCGGCGCCGCAGGCCGGACCGGAATACACAGTGAGCCTGCTCGCCGAGGTGACACGCGGCGTCCCGCCGCGCACGGTGAACATTCCCGCCGGCACCGCGCAGTTGCGCTTGCAAGTGGAAATCGCCGATCCGGTGGAGGGGGAGCACTACAGGGTGTTGGTGACGGGGCTGGACGGCGCGGTACTGCTGACGGCACCGCATCTGTCGTTATTGCACGCCGGCCGCCACGCTTACGTCGAAACCCGGCTTGCGCCGCAGCAACTGGGCCGCGGCGCGCGGCGTATCGTGGTGAGTGGGGAAAGCGCCGGCGCGATGGAATCCACCTGGAGCGTGGAGCTTGGCGGCGGCTAGATCTGTTCAACCGCTTGATGCCATCCGCTTCCCATATTGCGATCGATACGCTGAAGCAAAGTCACGCCACCGGCACCAGGGGGCGACAATTCACCGATCGCGGTAGTTTCATGCGGACCGCTGCGCTCCGGCAGGGCAGCTTGGGTATAATGAAGCAACAGCGGTGCGACGCGTGCGATGCGTAAAGTGACGTGACCGTTTTGACCGGAAAAGCAAATAGTTAAGCAGGGCTCCCCGAGACGGAGATCGGCCTTGAAATCGGATGGGGGATGAAAGTCCCTGCAAGGGTTCCAAGCCTTTCCTCTGCGCCATATCCAGCACACAGCTGATGGTGTGGCGGGCATTTCCGCACCGCTTGTCAGGTGCCACCTCGCGGCCGGCACCGTCAGAGTATGCTGGCCAGCGCTTGAGCATGGCCATGCCGCGGTCGCCGACGAGCGAATCCGCATCGGTTTTGGCCAGAGGAAGCGGTGGCTGGGGAACCAGCCTGCAGTCGGACGGTCTTGAAGCATTGCGCCAGATGCCTATCATCTTCATTCGCTGCGATGGATATCCTCACAACCCGCCGGCAGGGCCTTTGAATCCGTGCAGCGGTAGCTGAACGTTCCGTGATCTTCACTTTCCCTCATTCATGAAAAAAGCCACCTTGCCCAATTCCTCCAGAAAGCCCGCGCCGGCGGCGCCGCAACGGGTGCTGACCGAAGCGGAAATCCGCAGCATGCCGGCTTCCGACTACATGAATGAGGCGCAACTCGATTTCTTCCGCCGCCGTCTGATCGAAATGCGCGAGGAAGTGCTCAGCCGCGAGCAGAACTCCAAGGAACGCCTGCACCAGAACGAGTCCCATGCCGACCCGGCGGATCGCGCCACGGCCGAGGAGGAGCACTTCCTCGACCTGCGCCTGCGCGAGCGCGAGGCGCTGCTGCTGCGCAAGATCAACGACTCGCTGCGCCTGATCCATTCCAAGGATTACGGCTATTGCGCCAAGACCGGTGAACCGATCGGCATTCCGCGCCTGCTGGTGCGCCCCACGGCCACCGTGTGCATCGACGTCAAGGACCGCGACGAGCGCCTGGCGACGCATTCCGCTTCGCAGAACGCCAGCCGGCGCGGTTAGGGCCTTTTAACAGGCCCTAAACCGGGGTTCCCTGACAGTCCCGGGCCGGCGCGCGCCGGCCGGCCGGTTCAGTCCGACGCTTCCAGCGGCAGCCGGTTGGAATCGATCAGCTGGGTCAGGGAGATCGAGGAACTGACCTCGCGCACGCCCTCGATCTGCGACAGTTCGTTCCACACGAACTGCTGGTAGCGCTCCACGTCGCGCACCACGATCTTCAGCAGGAAGTCCACGTCGCCCATCAGCGTGTGGCACTCCACCACTTCCGGATGACGGTTGATCGCCTGCACGAACTTGTGCAGCGCGTTCCTGCCGTGCCGCGCCATCTTCACGTGGGCAAACACCGTCACGCCCAGGCCCACTTTCTTCGGGTCGAGCACCGCCACCCGCTGGCGGATGATGCCGCTGTCGAGAAAGCGCTGCACCCGGCGCCACACTACCGACTTGGAGGAGGCCACGCGTTCGGCGATGTCGTTGACCGGCATCGTCACGTCCTGTTGCAGCAGTTCCAGGATGCGCAGATCCAGGGCGTCGAGCCTTTCGGTCATTTATTCCTCAATATGAAACTTGCGCGGAATATTATCCCAATAATGCTGTGCGCGCCGGGAAAATCAAGGAAGAAATACCCGCAGAAAGGTATATGCTGATGCAAACGTCGATCCTGTGCGCGCGCCGCCTGCGCAGCGGGGCCAGCCCGCAAGCCGCCGCCAAGCGCGGCGCGGGATCATCATTTGGAGGAGCATGATGAAGCCAAGCAGCAACACCACATTGAGCCTGCATATTCCGGAGCCTCCGGCCCGGCCGGGCCAGGCACCGGATTTCAGCCGGCTGGTGATCCCGGCGGCCGGCAGCCAGCGCCGCCCCCCGGTGGACGCTCCCGCCGCGCAACTGCGCGACTGCGCCTATGACCTGGTGCGCGTGCTCGACGACGCCGGTGACGCGGTGGGTGAATGGAATCCGCAGCTCGACGCCGACACCCTGCGCCGTGGCCTGCGCCACATGATGCTGACCCGCGCTTTCGACGAGCGCATGCTGCGCGCGCAGCGTCAGGGCAAGACCTCGTTCTACATCAAGAGCACCGGCGAGGAAGCCGTGTCGGTGGCCCAGGCCTACGCGCTCGATCCCAAGGACATGCTGTTCCCGAGCTACCGCCAGCAAGGCTTGCTGATGGCGCGCGACTGGCCAATGGTCGACCTGATGTGCCAGATCTACAACAACACCGGCGACCGTCTCAAGGGCCGCCAGCTGCCGATCATGTACTCGGTGCGCGACGTCGGCTTCTTCTCCATCTCCGGCAACCTCGGCACGCAGTTCCCGCAGGCAGTCGGCTGGGCCATGGCTTCGGCCTACAAGCACGATACGCGCATCGCCGCCGCCTGGGTCGGCGACGGCACCACCGCCGAAGGTGATTTCCATCATGCGCTCACCTTCGCCGCGGTGTACCGCGCACCGGTGGTGCTTAACGTGGTCAACAACCAGTGGGCCATCTCCTCCTACCAGGCCATCGCCGGCGGCGATGAGACCACCTTCGCCGCACGCGCCGTCGGCTATGGCCTGCCCGGGCTGCGCATCGACGGCAACGACTTCCTCGCGGTTTACGCCGCCACCCGCTGGGCGGCGCAGCGCGCGCGGGAGAATCACGGCGCCACCCTGCTGGAGCTGTTCACCTATCGTGTCGCGCCGCATTCCACCAGCGACGACCCGGCCAAGTACCGCCCCGAGAACGAAGCCGAGAAGTGGCCGCTGGGCGACCCGGTCCAGCGCCTCAAGCAGCACCTGATCCGGCTCGGCCAGTGGAGCGAGGCGCAGCACCAGGCGCTCGCCGGCGAAGTGGACGAGCAGGTCAAGGCCGCGCAGAAAGAGGCCGAGGCGCTGGGCACGCTGGGCACGCAGCCGGCCAGCCCCAAGACCATGTTCGAGGACGTGTTCAAGGAAATGCCCTGGCATCTGCAGAAGCAGCGGCAGGAGGCCGGTTACTGAGCGCGCAGCTCCCTTGCGGCCGCCGGAGAATCCGCGGCTTTGGTCCACAGATCCTGATTTGTGAGGTTTGTTCGGTATGAACAGAACATCAATTCATTTCCCCGTTCCCTTCATGGAGGCCGCGAGCTGATGGCCACCATGAACATGATCCAGGCCATCAACTCGGCCATGGATGTGATGCTCGGCCGCGACCCCGACGTGGTGGTGTTCGGCGAGGACGTCGGCTATTTCGGCGGCGTGTTCCGCGCCACCGCCGGCCTGCAGCAGAAGCACGGACTGACGCGCGTGTTCGACACGCCGATCTGCGAGGCCGGCATCATCGCCACCGCCATCGGCATGGGCGTGTACGGCCTGCGGCCGGTGGCGGAGATCCAGTTCGCCGACTACATCCTGCCGGCCTTCGACCAGCTGGTGTCGGAAGCCTCGCGCCTGCGCTATCGCTCCGGCGGCGAGTTCTGGGCGCCGATCACCGTGCGCACCCCCTGCGGCGGCGGCATCTTCGGCGGCCAGACCCACAGCCAGAGCCCGGAAGCGATCTTCACCCACGTCTCCGGCCTGAAGACGGTGATGCCATCCAACCCCTATGACGCCAAGGGTCTGCTGATCAGCGCCATCGAGGAGGATGACCCGGTGATCTTCCTCGAGCCCAAGCGCATCTACAACGGCCCCTTCGACGGCCATCACGACCGTCCGCTGACCTCCTGGTCCAAGTATCCGCAGAGCGAGGTGCCGGAGGGTTACTACAAGATCCCGCTGAGCCAGGCGGCGGTGGTGCGCGCGGGCAGCGCCGCCACCATCCTCACCTACGGCACCATGGTCCACGTCTCCCTGGCCGCGGTGGCCGAGTCCGGCCTGGATGTGGAAGTGATCGACCTGCGCACGCTGTTCCCGGTGGACGTCGAGACCATCGAGGCCTCGGTGAAGAAGACCGGCCGCTGCGTCATCGTGCACGAGGCCAGCCGCACCTCCGGCCTTGCCGCCGAGTTCATGTCGCTGGTGCAGGAGCATTGCTTCCATCACCTCGAAGCGCCGATCCAGCGCGTCACCGGCTGGGATACGCCGTATCCGCACGCCTTCGAATGGCAGTATTTCCCGGGGCCCGACCGCGTGCGCGCGGCGCTCGACAAAGTGATGGAGGGCTGAGGCCGTGGCTCAATTCATCTTCAAGCTGCCGGATATCGGCGAAGGCATCACCGAGGCCGAGATCGCCACCTGGCGGGTCGCTGTCGGCGAAACGGTCAAGGAAGACCAGCCGCTGGTCGATGTGCTGACCGAGAAGGCGGCGGTGGAAATCCCCTCGCCGAAGCCCGGCAGGGTGCTGGAGCTGCGCGGCAACCCGGGCGACTTTGCGCCGGTCGGCTCGGCCCTGGTGGTGCTGGAAGTGGCCGGCGACGCAGGGAGCGAGGCAGAGGAGGCGGAAGCCGCACCTGCGCCCGCGGCTTCCGCGCCCGCCGCCCCAGTGGCAAAACCCGCACCCGCTCCCGCCAAGGCAGCTCCGGCAGCCGCCGCAAGCGCGCCGGC
Organism: uncultured Nevskia sp.; assembly: GCA_964451925.1. GTDB lineage: Bacteria > Pseudomonadota > Gammaproteobacteria > Nevskiales > Nevskiaceae > Nevskia. The sequence continues at coordinate 53,304 of CAYVKA010000017.1, forward strand.
CGTTGCGCCTCCCGCCACCTCCATCGCGCCTCTGGTTCCGCGCGAGGCGGGCGAGCGGCCGTTGGCCTCGCCCGCGGTGCGCCAGCGCGCACGCGATCTCGGCATCCAGCTGCAGTACGTGCCGGGCAGCGGCGCCGCCGGGCAGATCACCCATGCCGATCTCGACGCCTTCATCGCGCGCCAGCCCACCACCGGCGCGGCGCCGGCGCGCGGCGCGCACCGGCGCGAGGCGGTGGAGGAGATCAAGGTCATCGGCCTGCGCCGCAAGATCGCCGAGGCGATGCAGCGCTCCAAGCAGCGCATCCCGCACTTCGCCTATGTCGAGGAGGTCGACGTCACCGAACTGGAGGCCCTGCGCAACCACCTCAACCAGCAGCGCCGGCCCGACCAGCCCAAGCTGACGCTGCTGCCGTTCCTGGCGCAGGCGCTGCTGCGCGCGGTGCCGGAGCACCCGGAAGTCAACGGCACCTTCGACGACGAGGCCGGCATCGTGCGCCGCCCGGCGGCGATCCACATCGGCATCGCCGCGCAGACGCCGAACGGCCTAGTGGTGCCGGTGATCCGTCACGCCGAGGCGCTGGACCTGTGGCAGATCGCCGGCGAGATCAAGCGCCTGGCCGACGCCGCGCGCAGCGGCAAGGCCAGCCGCGAGGAGCTGAGCGGATCGAGCATCACCATCAGCAGTCTCGGGCCGATGGGAGGCATCGTCTCCACCCCGGTGATCAACGCGCCGGAAGTGGCCATCGTCGGTGTCAACAAGATGGTGCAGCGGCCGATGATCGTCGACGGCGCGGTGGTGCCGCGGCTGATGATGAACCTGTCGTCCTCGTTCGACCACCGCATCGTCGACGGCTGGAACGCGGCCGAATTCATCCAGCACATCAAGCGGCTGCTGGAGCATCCCGCCACGCTGTTCATCGCTTGAGGCAAAGACCATGGCGAAGGTTCTCAACACCAAGGTGCTGGTCGTCGGCGGCGGTCCCGGCGGCTACGTCGCCGCCATCCGCGCCGGCCAGCTCGGCCTCGACACCGTGCTGGTGGAAGAAGACCGCGTCGGCGGCACTTGCCTGCTGCGCGGCTGCATCCCTTCCAAGGCCCTGATCCACGCCGCCGGCCGGTTCCACGAACTGGCCCACGCTGGCGACATCGGTATCCAGTTGCCGCAGCCGCCGGCTTTCGATCTGGCCAAGGCGGTGACCTGGAAGGACGGCATCACCGCCAGGCTCAACGGTGGCGTCAGCTCGCTGCTGGCCAAGGCCAAGGTCAGGGTGGTCAAGGGCCGCGCCGTGTTCACGGACGCCAAGACCTGCACCGTCAACGGCGCCGAGGGCCCGGTCACGCTCAGCGCCGAGCACGTCATCCTGGCCGCCGGCTCCGTGCCGGTGGAGTTGAAGATCCTGCCGTTCGGCGGGGACGTCCTGTCCTCCACCGAGGCCCTGTCCCTGGCCGACCTGCCCAAGCGCCTGGCCGTGGTCGGCGCCGGTTACATCGGCCTGGAACTGGGCATCGCGTTCGCCAAGCTGGGCAGCCAGGTCACCGTGGTCGAGGCGCAGGAGCGCATCCTGCCGCTGTACGACGCCGAACTGACCCGCCCGGTGGAGCGCTGGCTGAAGAAGCACGGCGTAGCCGTGCATCTGCGATGCCAGGTGACCGGCGCCTCCGGCAAGGGCGCCCGGCTGGCGCTGGACTACCAGACGGCGGACGGCAAGGCCGAGGCGATCCCCTGCGACAAGATCCTGGTCACCGTTGGCCGCAGGCCCAACACCCGGGGCTGGGGCCTGGAGCAGATGGGCGTGGACCTGGATGGGGCGTTCATCAAGGTCGACCCGCAGTGCCGCACCTCGATGCGCAACGTCTGGGCCATCGGCGACCTGGTGGGCGAGCCGATGCTGGCGCACAAGGCGTCGAAGCAGGGCGAGATGGTGGCGGAGATCATCGCCGGCGAAAAGCGCGCTTTCGACCCGGTGTGCATTCCGGCGGTGTGCTTCACCGAGCCGGAGATCGTCAGCGTCGGCCTCAGCCCCGAACAGGCCAGGGCCGCGGGCCACGAAATCAGGGTCGGCCTGTTTCCATTCAGCGCCAATGGCCGCGCCCTGAGCATGGAAGCGGGCGCCGACGGCGGCTTCGTGCGCGTCGTGGCGCGCGCCGACAATCATCTGGTACTGGGCATCCAGGCGGTCGGCGCCCATGTGTCGGAGCTGTCCGGCGAATGCGCGCACGCGCTGGAGATGGGAGCGCGGCTCGAGGACATCGCCGGGACCATCCACGCGCATCCGACGCTGGGCGAAGCCTTGCCGGAAGCGGCGCTGGGTGCCCTGGGGCACGCCCTGCACATCTGATCCGCAACGCCGGCGGCGGGCGGCGCGTCCGCCGCGCCTTTCCGTGTGCGGCCGGGATCAGGGCCGGTGGTGCGGCGCGGCCGCGTCCGGCTCGTGCAGCCGGCGCACCACATACAGCGGCCGCTGCTTCGACTCCATGAAAATGCGCCCGACGTATTCTCCCAGCACGCCGATGCTGAGCAGGTTGATGCCACCGAAAAACATCACGGCGACGATCAGCGAGGCGTAGCCCGGCACGTCGATGCCGAGGATCAGCGTGCGCAGCAGGATGTAGCTGCCGTAGAAGAACGAGATGCCGGCGATGGCCATGCCGACATAGGTCCACAGCCGCAGCGGAAACGAGCTGAACGAGGTGATGCCCTCGATCGCCAGGTGCAGCAGCCGGCGGTAGTTGAACTTGCTGTGGCCGGCCGAGCGCGGCGGCCGCTGATGTTCGATCAGGTGCTGGCGGAAGCCGAGCCAAGCAAACAGGCCCTTGTTGTAGCGGGTGCGCTCGGGCAAGGCCAGGAAGGCTTCGATCACCGCCCGGTCCAGCAGCCGGAAATCGCCGGCGTTGGGCACGAAGCGCATCTCCGACACGGCGTTGAGCAGGTAATAGAAGGCCTGCGCAGCGCCGCGGCGCAGCAGGGTGTCGGTGTTGCGCTCGGCGTGTACCGCCACCACGGTTTCGAACCCTTCGCGCCACCTGGCCAGCATCTGCGGAATCAGCTCGGGCGGGTCCTGCAGGTCGGCGTCCAGGGTGATGGCGCAGGCGCCGCGGCAGTGCCACAGCCCGGCGGTCAGCGCCGCTTCCTTGCCGAAGTTGCGCGACAGGTCGATGACCCGCAATTGCGGCATCGAGTGCTGCAGCTGCAGCAGGCGCGGCAGCGTGTCGTCGGCGCTGCCGTCGTTGACCACCACGATCTCGTAGCTGGCGCAGGCGCCGCTGATGATCGGCAGCAGGGTGCGGAACAGGAAGTCCAGGCCGCTGCTCTCGTTGTGCATCGGGATGACCAGGCTGACCTCGGGCGGTCCGCCGTCTCCCTCCGGCGTCGCCGCCCGCTCCGCGCCGCCGCTCATGACCGGCAGCGCCGGCCTGCCCGGAGGGGCGGTGCGGGTGGCGCGATGTTCAATGCGTTCTCCTGTGGGCGGCCGCGTGCGCGGCGGCTGGTGCCGGGATTATAGGTGCTGGCTGTGGTGCCGTGCCGGCGACATGCGGCGCCCCGCCGCGGCGCGCTATATTGGCGCGGGATCCGGACCGGGACCGGCGCCGCGCGTCGGGGTTCCGGACCGGTTGCGGCGAACCCGAAGCATTCGATGCGGAGTTTCATGAGCTCTACAGGGACCTCTGGCGCCGGCGCGTCCCGGCTGGCCAATCTCAGTATCCAGACCAAGCTGGCCCTGGCCTACGGGCTGGTGCTGGTGATGTTCACCATCACCTGCCTGCTGGTGTTCGTGACCAATCAGCAGCTGAGCGATTCGCGTGGCTGGGTGCGCCATACCTACCAGGTCATCGCCGAGCTGCAGCAGCTCAAGGCCGCCATGCTGCAGCAGCGCATCGACCTGGTCACCGCCTCGCACGAACCGCGCTATCTGGACAACTACGAAACGGCGCGCAAGGGCTTCGACAGCCAGCTGCAGGAACTGAAGCAGCTGACCCTGGACAATCCATCGCAGCAGCGGCGCCTGGACGAGATCGGCGACGCCATGAGCGCCTGGAACGCCGCCGTGGCGGAGCCGATCATCAGCAGCATCCGTAGCGGCAGTGCGCCGCCCGCGCCGGGCGCATCCCAGTACGGCTACGCCCAGATCGGGCGCATCGGCGCGCTGCTGCAGGAAGGGGTGGAGGAAGAGCTGAGGCTGTTGCGCGAGCGTACCGGCACGTCCGATCAGGACAGTAACCGGCTGCGCCTGTCGGTGCTGTTCATGCTGGTCGCCGGACTGCTCATCGGCGCCGTGACGGTCCTTTACACGCGGCGGCAGGTGACCGAGCCGATCGTCGACCTGACGCGCCTGATCGAGCGCCTGGCCGATGGCGACACCGCCGTCGAGGTGCCGAACACCGCCCAGCGCGATGAAATCGGCGCGCTGGCGCGCGGCCTGGAGAGTTTCCGCGACGTGCGCCAGGCCGCTGACCGTGACGGCTGGGTGCGCAGCCAGCTGCTGGAGGTCAACGCCGCCCTGCTCCCGGCGGCCGGCGTGGAGCAGTTCGCCGAGATCCTGCTGGCCAACCTGTGCCGCCTGCTGCGCGCCGGCTATGGCGCCTTCTTCGCCTGGGACGAGGCGCAGCGACAGCTGTTCCTGCGCGCCGGCTACGGCTATTCCGGGCATGCCAATCTGCCGCAGCAATTCAAGCTCGGCCAGGGCCTGGTCGGGCAGTGCGCCCGCGACGGCCTGCCGGTGGTGCTGAGCCCGGTGCCGGCCAATTACCTGCGCATCGGCTCGGCGCTGGGCGAGGCATCGCCGCGCACCCTGATGGTGTATCCGCTGCGCGGGCGCAGCATCCTGGGGGTGATCGAGCTGGCCGGATTCAATCCGCCGGGAGGCGATCACGAACGCCTGCTGACCGAGCTGCTGCACGCTGCCGGCCTGCAGCTGGAGGCCATTGTCGCCGCCGAGAAGACGCGTGCGCTGCTGGTGCAGGCACAGGCCCAGACCGAGGAGCTGCAGGCTTCGGACGAGGAGCTGCGGGCCACCAACGACGCGCTGCAGGACAAGAACCGGCTGCTCGAGCAGCAACGCACGCAGCTGCAGGAGTCGGAAGCGGCGCTGACCGCGCAGGCCGAGGAGCTGCGGGCCACCAACGAGGAACTGGAGGAGACCGGGCGCATCCTCAACGAGTCCAACGCGCAGCTGCAACAGACCCGGCAGGAGCTGGAGCGCAAGGCCGCGGAGCTGGCTCGCTCCAGCCAGTACAAGTCCGAGTTCCTCGCCAACATGTCGCACGAGCTGCGCACACCGTTGAACAGTGTGCTGATCCTGGCCAAGACCCTGGCCGACAACGAGGAAGGCCATCTGAGCGCCGACGAGATCGAGTCGGCGCGCGTCATCCACGACAGCGGCACCCACCTGCTGCAGCTGATCAACGACATCCTCGACCTGTCCAAAGTCGAGGCTGGCAAGATGGAGGTGCTGGCGGAAGAGCTGGCCATCGCCGACGTCCTGGCGGTCAGCGAGCGCCGCTTCCGCCCGGTGGCCAAGCAACGCGGCCTGGCGCTGCGGGTGGAGCAGGCCGAGGGTCTGCCGCAGGCCATGCGCAGCGACAGCGCCAAGCTGCAGCAGGTGCTGACCAACCTGCTGTCCAATGCCTTCAAGTTCACCGAGCGCGGCCAGATCACGCTGCGCCTGCGCCGGCCGGACGGTGCGCCGCCCGGCGCGCCGGAGCTGCTGCCGCAGCAGGCCCTGCTGTTCGAGGTGCAGGACACCGGCATCGGCATCGGCGCCGACAAGCTGGAGCGGCTGTTCGCCCCGTTCGAGCAGGCCGACGCCTCCACCTCACGCAAATACGGCGGCACCGGCCTGGGGCTGGCCATCAGCCGGCGCATGGCGCGACTGCTGGGCGGCGACCTGCAGGTGACCAGCCGCGTGGGTGAAGGCTCGGTATTCCAGCTGTACCTGCCCGAGCGTTATGCCGGGGCGGTGCCCGAGGTCCGCACCGCCGTGTCCCCGGCCGCGCCCGCGCCCGCTGCGGACGCCACGGCCGCGCCGGCGGCGCAGGCGCCGGGAGAAGCCGCCATCCTGGTGGTCGAGGATGACGTGGCGTTCGCCAAAGTGCTGGCCGCCATGGTGCAGAAGCGCGGCTTCCGCGCGATGCTGGCGCACGATGCCGCCAGCGGCCTGCAGCTGGCGCGGCAGCTGCCCACGGCGATCCTGCTCGATATCCACCTGCCGGACCTGGACGGGTGGTCGGTGCTGCAGAAGCTCAAGGCGGATGCCGCCACCCGCCATATCCCGGTGCACATCGTTTCCGGCGTCGATGAGAGCGCGCGCGGCCTGCAGCTGGGCGCAGTGGGCTACCTGGTCAAGCCGGTCAGCAAGGAGTCGATCAACCACGCGCTGGACCAGGTGCAGCGCGCGGCGGCGCGGCCGGCGCGGCACCTGCTGATGGCCGGCGGCGACGAGTCCCTCAGCGCCACCATGCTGGAACAGCTCGGCGCCAAGGACGCCACCCTGCAGGTGGCCGCGACCGGCGCCGAGGCGCTGGCCTGGCTGGCGCAGAACCGCTGCGACTGCCTGGTGCTGGGCTTCAGCCTGCCGGACATGAGCGCGGTAGACCTGCTGGACGCGGCGGCGCAGCAGGGGCCGCTGCCGCCGGTGGTGGTCTATGCCGAGCGCGAGTTGAGCCAGGACGAGGTCATGCGGCTGCGCGCGCACACCGACAGCATCGTGGTGCGTGGCGCCCGTTCCGATGAGCGCCTGCTCGACGAGGTGAGCCTGTTCCTGCACAGCCTGCGCACCCCCGCCGGCCGCGCCGCGGTGGTGCACGTGCAGACCGAGGCCGCCGACCTGGCCGGTCGCACCGTGCTGGTGGTGGACGACGACATGCGCAACATCTTCGCCCTGTCCAAGGTGCTGCGCGCGCGCGGGCTCAACGTGCTGATGGCCCAGGACGGGCCCAAGGCCTTGGCCCAGCTGGAGCAGCGCGACGGCCGCGTCGACGCGGTGCTGATGGACGTGATGATGCCGGGCATGGACGGCTACGAGGCGACGCGACGTATCCGTGGCAATCCGGCCTGGGCCGGCATCCCGATCATCGCCGTCACCGCCAAGGCCATGCCGGGAGATCGCGAGAAATGCCTGGAAGCCGGGGCCAATGACTACCTGACCAAACCGATCGACGTCGATAAGCTGCTGTCGCAGCTGCGCACCTGGGTGCCCAAGGCTCCGGCCTGAGCCCGGTCATGAGCCATCAGGGCGCCGAGGAGGAACGGCAGATCCGGGAGTTCATCCTGACGCTCAAGCAGCGTCATGGCTACGACTTCGGCCAGTATGCCCCGGCCTCGTTCAAGCGGCGCCTGCGCGCCCTGTGCACGCGTTGCGGCGCGGAATCGATCGCTGCGCTGAGCCGGCGCGTGCGCGACGAGCCGTCCTTCCTGCGCCAGGTGCTGGCCGGCCTGTCGGTGCCGGTGTCGGAGATGTTCCGTGATCCCTGGGTGTTCGAAATCCTGCGCCGCGAAGTGCTGCCGATCCTCGCCTCCTATCCGCGTATCCACATCTGGCAGGCCGGCTGCGCCCGTGGCGAGGAGGTGTACTCGCTGGCCATCCTGCTGCAGGAGGAGGGCCTCTACGAAAAAAGCCAGATTTTCGCCACCGACCTCAACGACGTGGCGCTGGAGGAGGCCGCGGAAGGCATCTATCCGGCCGCCAATGCGCGCCTGTACGCCGAGAACTACCTGCGCGCCGGCGGGCGCGCTTCGCTGTCGCACTATTTCCGTGCGCGCTACGAACGCATCAAGTTCGACGAGTCGCTGAAGCGCAATGTCACCTTTGCCAGCCACAACCTGTCGACCGATGGCGTGTTTGCCGAGGTGCAGCTGATCCTGTGCCGCAACGTGCTGATCTATTTCAACGACGCCCTGCAGGACCGGGTGCTGCAACTGTTCCGGGACAGCCTGGTGCACAAGGGCTTCCTGTGCCTGGGCAGCAAGGAGACGCTGGCCCACACCGCGGTGGAAGGCGACTTTGAGCCCTTCGCCGCCACCGCCCGCTTGTACCGCCGCCGTGCGCGCCGCTAAGCGAAGCCAGCGGGTGATCGCCATCGGCGCCTCGGTGGGCGGCCTGGAGGCGCTCAAGCAGGTGCTGGGAGCGCTGCCCCGCCACTATCCCTGGCCGGTGCTGGTGCTGCTGCACACCAGCGCCGGCTACCGCGAGTCGCGGCTCGACCAGCTGCTGGCGCTGCATTGCGCGCTGCCGGTCCGCGAAGCCGAACCGCGCATGGCCTTGCAGGCCGGGGTCGTGCACCTGGCGCCCGCGGGCTACCATCTGCTGGTGGAACAAGACTTGCGGCTCTCCCTGTCGGTTGATGAAAAGGTGTCCTACGTGCGGCCTTCCGCTGATGTGCTGTTCGAAAGCCTGGCCGAGGCGGTCGGCGCGCGCGCCGTCGGCGTGATCCTGACCGGCGCCAACGAGGACGGCGCCGCCGGCCTGGCTGCGATCCGTGCCCGCGGCGGCCTTGCCCTGGTGCAGGACCCGGCCCAGGCGCAGGCGCCGCAGATGCCCCGGGCGGCGCTGCAGCTGGCCGGCGCCGACCAGGTGCTGGACCTGGCCGGCATCGGCGCGCGGCTGGCGGCGCTGCCGCAGGAGCCGCTGCCGCAGGAGCCGGCATGAGCGCGCTGCCGCGGTCGAAGATCCTGGTGGTGGACGACACGCCCGCCAACCTGCTGGTGATGCGCAAGCTGCTGGCCAAGGTCGACGCCGACCTGGTCGAGGCCGCCAGCGGCAACGCCGCGCTGGCGGCCAGCCTCGATCACGAGTTCGCGCTGATCCTGCTGGACGTGCAGATGCCGGATATGGACGGGTTCGAGGTGGCGGAATTCCTGTCGCAGGAAGAGCGCACGCGCGACACGCCGATCATTTTCGTCACCGCCGCCTACGCCGACGACATGAATCGCATCAAGGGCTACGGCAGCGGCGCGGTGGATTACATCGTCAAGCCGATCAACGACGCCATCCTGCTGTCCAAGGTGCGCGTGTTCCTCGAACTGTATCGCGGCAAGCTGGAGTTGCGCCGCCTGCTGGGCGAGCTGGACCAGCGCAACCAGCAACTGCAACAGGAGATCGCCGAGCGGCAGCGGCTGGAGGAGCTGGCGCGCCACCAGGCCTCGCACGATCCGCTGACCGCTCTGCCCAATCGCATGCTGTTCCTCGACCGACTGACCAAGTCCGTCGCCCGCGCCGAGCGGCACGGCAGCTCCTGTGCGCTGCTCTACATCGACATCGACGACTTCAAGCCGGTCAACGACCGCTACGGCCACCATGCCGGCGACGAGCTGCTCAAGGCGGTGGCGCAGCGCATGCTGGATTCGGTGCGCAAGATCGACACCGTGGCGCGCCTCGGCGGCGACGAGTTCGCGGCCATCATCGAGGAGCCGGCCGACTCTGCGGATGCGCTGCGGGCGGCGCAGCGCCTGGCGGAAAGCGTGCGCCAGCCGTATCGGCTGCAGCTGAGCGGGCTGGCCGAGCCGTTGCAGGTGCAGGTCGGCGCCAGCATCGGCGTGGCGCTCTATCCGCAGCATGCCGGCGCGCTGGACGCCCTCATCCGCGCCGCCGACGCGGTGATGTATCGTGCCAAGAAAACCGGAAAGAATCAGTGCCTTGTGGCGGAGTGACGGAGCGTAGCGGGGATTGCCGCCGGGCGCCGTAGCGGCGTGTCGCGCCGGCCACCGGGGCGCAGTCACCGGCGCGCCAGCGCCGGCGCCGATTTTCGGCCAATGGCAGAAGTCGCCGCTTTGCCGGAGAATCGCCCGGTCCACTTTCCCCCGGTTGCGAATTCCGATGCCTGCCTACAAAGCCCCGCTGCGCGACATGCGCTTCCTGATGAACGAGGTGCTCGACTATCCCGGCCACTATGCCGGGCTGCCCAACGGCAAGGACGCCGATGCGGACACCATCAGCGCGATCCTCGAGGAGTGCGCCAGGTTCTGCCAGGAGGTGCTGTCGCCGCTGAACCTGCCGGGCGACGAGGAAGGCTGCCATTTCAGCAACGGCCAGGTGACGACGCCGAAAGGCTTCAAGGAAGCCTACCAGCAGTACGTCGCCGGCGGCTGGCAAGGGCTGTCGCATCCGACCGAGTTCGGCGGCCAGGGCCTGCCGGCCTCGATGGGCCTGATCAAGTCGGAAATGATGGGCGCGGCCAACTGGTCGTTCACCATGTATCCCGGCCTGTCGCTGGGTGCGATGAACACCGTCATGCAGCACGCCTCGCCCGAGCTCAAGGCGATCTATATGCCGCCGCTGACCGAGGGCCGCTGGACCGGCACCATGTGCCTGACCGAGCCGCAGTGCGGCACCGACCTGGGCCAGGTCAAGACCAAGGCCGAGCCGCAGGCCGACGGCAGCTACAGCATCACCGGCACCAAGATCTTCATTTCCGCCGGCGAGCACGATTTCGCCGAAAACATCATCCACATCGTGCTGGCGCGCCTGCCGGACGCGCCGCCGGGCACCAAGGGCATCTCGTTGTTCATCGTGCCGAAGATGCAGGTCAAGGCCGACGGCGGGGTCGGCGACAGCAACCGCGTGGTGTGCAGCGCCATCGAGCACAAGATGGGCATCCGCGCCTCGGCCACGGCGGTGATCAACTTCGAGCAGTCGACCGGCTACATGATCGCCGAGCCGAACCGCGGCCTGGAGGCGATGTTCACCTTCATGAATACCGCCCGCATCGGCACCGCGGTGCAGGGCATCGCCCATGCCGAACTGTCCTACCAGGGCGCGCTGGCCTATGCCAAGGAGCGCCGCTCGATGCGCGCGCTGTCCGGCAAGAAGGAGCCGGACAAGGTGGCGGACGCCATCATCCACCACGCCGATGTGCGCCGCATGCTGCTGACGCAGAAGGCGGTGGCCGAAGGCGGCCGCGCCATGATCTACTTCTCCGCGCAGTACGCCGACCACATGACCAATGCGGTGCTCGCGGGCGACGACAAGCAGTACAAATACTGGGACGACAAGCTCGGTTTCCTCACCCCGATCCTCAAGGGCTTCCTCACCGAGCTGGGGCTGGAGTCCGCCAACCTGGGCATCCAGGTGTTCGGCGGCCACGGCTACATCAAGGAGCACGGCATGGAGCAGATCGCGCGCGACGCGCGCATCGCCACGCTGTACGAAGGCACCACCGGCATCCAGTCGCTGGACCTGCTGGGCCGCAAGGTGCTGGTGATGACCCGCGGCAAGGCGGTGCGCGAGTTCACCGGCCATATCGCCAAGTTCGCGCTGGAGCACGTCGGCGACTCCAAGGTCCGCCCCTATGCCATCAAGCTGGGGCGCCTGGCGGCGGAGTGGAACGTGCTGACCACGCGCATCATGCTCGGAGCGCGCAAGGACCGCGACGTGGTCGGCGCCGCCAGCTATCACTTCCTGATGTATTCGGGCTACGTCACCATGGCCTACTTCTGGGCCCTGCAGGCGGCGGTGGCGAGCAAGAAGCTGGCCGAGGGCGGGGCGGACAAGCCGGAGTTCTACAAGGCCAAGCTGTACACCGCGCGCTTCTACTTCGACCACCTGCTGCCGCGCGCCGACGGCCATGCCACGTCCATGATCAAGCCGTCCAAGTCGCTGATGAAGATGCCGCTGGACAGCTTCATCTTCGAGTAGGCCCGGCACCGGCGCAGCCGGTCAAAGCGCCCTGGCCGGCCCGAGCAGAACGGGCCGCCCAGGGCGCACTTTTTTGGTGCGCGGCACGGCCGGTCGTGGCCTCCAGCGCCTGCGTGCGCTGCCACACTGGAAATTTCGGAATATTTAACAGTGGCTTGCAGTGCAATAGAACTGCGTCTGCCCTGCAACAAAACTGTCATTTTTGCCCCGTAAGCTCTAAGTCTGGGAGATCAACGCCTATTCGCTCCCTATCTGACTTCTAACCCCTGGATCTACACAGGAGATTTACGTGAGCCTCATCAACAAACGCGTTGTGCGCAGCCTGGTGCTGGGTGCCGCTGCGGTCCTCACAGTCCCCGCCACGCTCGCCGCCGACATCTCCGGCGCCGGCGCCACCTTCCCGTACCCGATCTATTCCAAGTGGGCTGCCACCTACAAGGAAAAGACCGGCACCGGCCTCAACTACCAGTCGATCGGTTCCGGCGGCGGCATCAAGCAGATCAAGGCCAAGACCGTGACCTTCGGCGCCTCCGACAAGCCGCTGGAAGCCAAGGAACTCGACGAGGCCGGCCTGACCCAGTTCCCCGCCATCGTCGGCGGCGTGGTGCCGGTGGTCAACATCAAGGGCATCGCCCCCGGCGAACTGACCCTCGACGGCGCCACGCTGGCGGACATCTTCCTGGGCAAGATCAAGTCCTGGAACGATCCGGCCATCGCCAAGCTCAACCCCAAGGTCAAGCTGCCGGCCACCCTGGTCGCCGTGGTGCACCGTTCCGACGGTTCCGGCACCAGCTTCCTGTTCACCAACTACCTGTCGCAGAACAGCGCCGAGTGGAAGGACAAGGTCGGCGCCGCCACCGCGGTGGAGTGGCCCGCCGGTATCGGCGCCAAGGGCAATGAAGGTGTCGCCGGCATCGCCGGCCAGACCGACGGCGCCATCGGCTACGTCGAATACGCCTACGCCAAGCAGAACAAGATGGCGTACACCAAGATGATCAACAAGGACGGCAAGGCGGTCGAGCCGGATGCCGCGTCCTTCCAGGCCGCTGCCGCCAATGCCGACTGGGCCAATGCGCCGGCGTTCTACCTGATCCTCACCAACCAGCCGGGTGCCACCAGCTGGCCCATCACCGGCGCCAGCTTCATCATCGTCTACAAGAAGCCGGACGATGCCGCCGCCCTGGGCGAAGCCCTGAAGTTCTACGACTGGGCGTTCAAGAACGGTCAGAAGGCCGCGGAAGAGCTGGACTACGTGCCGCTGCCCGCCAAGGTGGTGGAACTGGTCGAAGCCTCCTGGAAGGCCAACGTGCAGGCCTCCTGGAAGTAAAGGCATTACGATGCAAGGGAAGGGACCGGCCCCATGCCGGTCCCTTCCATTTAGTGTCACACTCAGGCCTGTCCCGTGAACTCCAACGCCCAAGTGGCCTCTTTCACCTCTTCCGCCGAGATTCCCGCCGCCGCGCTGCGCCGGCATGGCATTCGGGACGCGGTGCTACGCAACGCCACCCGTTCGGCCGCCATCACCGTGCTGCTGCTGCTGGGCGGCGTCATTGCCTCGCTGATCCAGGGCTCGGTGCCGGCCTTCAAGGCCTTCGGCCTGGGCTTTTTCGTCACTGAAACCTGGAACCCGGTCACCGAGAAATTCGGCGCGCTGTCGCCGATCTACGGCACCCTGGTCACCTCTTTCATCGCCATGCTGATCGGCATCCCGGTCAGCATGGGCGTCGCCATCTTCATCACCGAGCTGTGCCCGCGCTGGCTGAAGCGCCCGATCAGCACCGCGATCGAGCTGCTCGCCGGCATCCCCAGCATCATCTATGGCATCTGGGGCCTGTTCGTGCTGGCGCCGTTCCTGCAGAAATACATCCAGCCCCTGCTGATCGGGCTGTTCCAGGGCGTACCGGTGCTGTCGTCGCTGTTCGCCGGGCCGCCTTACGGCATCGGCATCCTCACCGCCGGCATCATCCTCAGCATCATGGTGCTGCCGTACATCACCTCGGTCACCCGCGACGTGTTCGAAACCGTGCCGGCGGTGCTCAAGGAGTCGGCCTACGGCCTGGGCTGCACCACCTGGGAAGTGGTCAGCCGCGTGGTGCTGCCGTACACCAAGACCGGCGTCATCGGTGGCATCATGCTCGGCCTGGGCCGCGCTCTGGGCGAAACCATGGCGGTGACTTTCGTCATCGGCAACGCGCACAAGATTTCCAGCTCGATCCTGGCGCCGGGCACCACCATCTCGGCCAACATCGCCAACGAGTTCACCGAGGCCGACGGCGTCCTTTACACCTCCTCGCTGATCGCCCAGGGCCTGATCCTGTTCCTCATCACCTTCATCGTGCTGGCCTGCGCGCGCCTGCTGCTGCTGCGCCTGGAGATGCAGGGGGGCAAGAAGGTATGAACGCCGCCATCTACCGCCGCCGCCGGGCCTTCAACTCGGTGATCATGTCGCTGTCCTGGTTCGCCGCGGTGTCCGGCCTGTTCGTGCTGGCCCTGATTCTCGGCACGCTGCTGTACAAGGGCCTCGGCGGCCTGTCGTGGCGGGTGTTCTCGCAGACCACGCCGCCTCCGGGCAGCGATGGCGGCCTGCTCAACGCGATCTACGGCAGCGTCGTGATGACGGCGCTCGGCACCATCATCGGCACGCCGATCGGCATGCTCGCCGGCACCTACATGGCGGAGTACGGCCGCAGCACCAAGCTGACCATGGTGGTGCGCTTCATCAACGACATCCTGCTGTCGGCGCCGTCCATCGTCATCGGCTTGTTCGTCTACGAGATCCTGGTCGTCGGCATGGGCCACTTCTCGGCCTGGGCCGGCGGCGTGGCCCTGGCGCTGCTGGTGCTGCCGGTGGTGGTGCGCACTACCGAGGATATGCTGCTGCTGGTGCCGGACAGTATGCGCGAGGCCTCCTCCGCGCTCGGTTCGCCGCGCTGGGTGGTGATTCTCAAGGTCGCCTACCGTGCCGCCCGCGCCGGCATGCTGACCGGCGTGCTGCTGGCGGTGGCGCGCATCACCGGCGAAACCGCGCCGCTGCTGTTCACCGCGCTCAACAACCAGTTCATGAGCACCAACATGAACGCGCCGATGGCCAATCTGCCGGTGGTCATCTTCCAGTTCGCGCTGAGCCCCTACGTCGACTGGCAGAAACTGGCCTGGACCGGCGCCCTGCTGATCACCATCACCGTGCTGGCGCTCAACATCAGTGCGCGCACGCTTTCGACCCCGCGATCCAAGCAATCATGAACGAGCAAAGCCTCCCCAGCGCCGGCGTCTCGATACAGAAGCCGGCTCTCGCCCCGCGTGACGGCGAGGCCGCGAAGCAGTCCCTGAGCGAGAAGGTTTCGGTCAAGGATGTGTGCTTCTATTACGGCGACTACATGGCGCTGAAGCACGTCTCGCTGCCGATCTACGAGCGCAAGGTCACTGCGCTGATCGGGCCGTCCGGCTGCGGCAAGTCGACGCTGCTGCGCATCTTCAACCGCATGTACGACCTGTACCCGAAGCAGCGCGCCGACGGCGAGATCAAGTTCGACGGCGCCAACGTGCTCGATCCCAAGCAGGATCTCAACCTGCTGCGCGCGCGCATCGGCATGGTGTTCCAGAAGCCGACGCCGTTCCCGATGTCGATCTACGACAACATCGCCTTCGGCATCCGCCTGTACGAGCGCCTGCCCAAATCGGAGATGGACGACCGCGTCGAATCCGCATTGAAGCGCGCCGCGCTGTGGGACGAGGTCAAGAGCAAGCTCGGCACCAGCGGCCTGGGCCTGTCCGGCGGCCAGCAGCAGCGCCTGTGCATCGCGCGCACCATCGCCGTGCGCCCGGAAGTGGTGCTGCTCGACGAACCGACCTCGGCGCTGGACCCCATCGCCACCGCCAAGGTGGAGGAGCTGATCTATCAGCTCAAGAACGACTACACCATCGTCATCGTCACTCACAACATGCAGCAGGCGGCGCGCGTCGCCGACTACACCGCCTTCATGTACCTGGGCGAGCTGGTGGAGTTCGGCGAGACGCGCCAAGTGTTCACCAAGCCGACCAAGTCGCGCACCGAAGACTACATCACCGGCCGCTTCGGCTGAGGCGCGGCCAATCCGCCGGCGGCGGCGCAGGGGCTGCAAGCATCGGCATCGAGGTGGGCTGACATGACTGATCACACGTTGAAGGCCTTCGACCAGGAGCTCCACGAGCTGACCGGGCTGGTGGTGCAGATGGGCGGCCTGACCGAGAAGCAGATCCACGGCGCCATGCAGGCGCTGGTGCGGCGCGACGAGCACCTGGCGCACAGCGTCGTCGCCGCCGACGAGGAAGTCGACGCGCTGGAACGGCGCATCGAGGACCTCGCCATCCAACTGATCGCCAAGCGCGCGCCGCTGGCCGGCGACCTGCGCGAGATCGTCGCGGCGCTGCGCATTTCGATCGACCTGGAACGGGTCGGCGATTTCGCCAAGAACATCAGCCGGCGTTTCGCCGCGCTGCGCAGCGAGCGCGACCCGAATCATCTGATGCGGCGCGTCGAACAGATGGCCGAGCTGGCGCTGGAGCAGGTGCGCAAGGTGCTGGACAGTTACGTGCGGCGCGACGCTGCCGAGGCCATCGCGGTGTGGCGCCACGACGATGCCATCGACGCGATCTACACCTCGCTGTTCCGCGAGTTGCTGACCTACATGATGGAAGATCCGCGCAACATCACCTTCTCGACCCACCTGCTGTTTTGCGCCAAGTACGTCGAGCGCATCGGCGACCACGCCACCAATATCGCCGAGACGGTCTATTTCATGATCAAGGGCGAGCTGCCGCAGGGCGCACGGCCGCGCGGCGACATGTCGGAAGCGGATCTGGCGGCGGTCTGAGCGGCGCCGCCCCATCATGGGGCGGAGCGGCATTTCCGCTGATGAGGGGCGCCAGCGGCGCTTCGCCTGTAACCGGGCTTCAGGCGTCAAAATCAGCCAAATGGTGGCGTTCTGGCCCCGCGGCGCCCGCAAAAGCGTCAACTCCGTTAAAATACGGCCGCCCCGCCCTTGGCTACCCGTATGAGCAGCACCCAGCGCCTTTATCGAGTGACCTTCCTCAACCAGGGCCAGGTCTACGAGGTCTATGCCCGCAAGGTCAGCCACGGTGGCATGCTCGGCTTCGTCGAAATCGAGAAGCTGGTGTTCGGCGAAAAGACCACGCTGCTGGTCGATCCTTCCGAGGAAAAGCTCAAAACCGAGTTCTCCAACGTCGAGCGCACCTATGTGCCGGTGCACGCCATCGTGCGTATCGACGAGGTCAGCAAGCAAGGCCAGGCCCGCATTCACGCGGCCGACGGTAATGCGGCCAAGGTGATGCCGTTTCCGGTGTTCACCGGTGGAGGCGAGCATAAGAAGTAAGGCGCCAGCCGTGCGCGCCCATGCCCGGCTGCCCGGGACGCCCAAGCCCGGTCCGGCAGCAGGCCCGTCGCGACCGCCTGCCCGTGGAAGCGGCGCGCAATGATGCGCTTTGCCTACCTGGGCAGCGGCAGCAAGGGCAACGCCGCCCTGATCGGCGCCGGCGCCACCACCATCCTGCTCGACTGCGGCCTCGGCCTGCGCGAGGCGGAGCAGCGGCTGGAGCGCTTCGGGGTGAGCCCGGAGGATCTGGCCGCCATCGTGGTGACGCATGAGCACGCCGACCATATCAGCGGGGTGGGGCCGCTGGCGCAGCGCTACCGCCTGCCGGTGTGGCTCACCGCCGGCTCGCTGGCCGGCTGGAAGGACGCGCCGCGGGAACTGGTGCGGCGCATGAACCCGCACGATCCGTTCGAGATTGGCGAATTGCAGATCCGCCCCTATCCGGTGCCGCACGATGCGCGCGAGCCGTGCCAGCACGTGTTCAGCGACGGCGAGTTCCGCATCGGCGTGCTGACCGACGCCGGCTCGGTGACCAACCACATGCGGCGGGCGCTGTCCGGCTGCGACGCGCTGCTGCTGGAGTTCAACCACGACGTCGAGATGCTGCTGAACGGCCCCTATCCGCCGCCGCTGAAGCGGCGCGTGGTCGGGGACCGCGGTCACCTGAGCAATGCGCAGGCGGCGCAGCTGCTCGGCTCGCTGGACTGCAGCCGCCTGAAGCACCTGGTGCTGACCCACATTTCCGAAACCAACAATACGCCCGGGCACGCGCTGCGTGCCGCCGCCGAAGCGCTGCACTGCGAGCCGGACTGGATCGTCTGCGCGCACCAGCGCGATGGCCTGGCGTGGCGTGAATTGAAGTGATCCCATGAGCGTTTACCTGTTTGTCGGCGGCGCAAGCCTTTCCAAGTTCCGCATCGAGCGTCTGCTGCAACAGCTGGCGCCGCAGGCGCCCGGGCTGTCCGGCGTGCAGGCGCTGGATTTCTTCCTGGTCGAGGGCGAGCAGGCCGACTGCGCCGCGCTGGCGCGGCTGCTGGACGCCGAGGCCAAGCCGCTGCCGGCGGCCGACTGCGCCGCCTACGTCGTGCCGCGCCTGGGCACGCTGTCGCCCTGGTCGAGCAAGGCCACCGACATCGCCCGGGTCTGCGGCCTGGCCGGCGTGGCGCGCATCGAGCGCGGCCGCGCCTACCTGTTCAGCGGTGTCAGGCAGCTGCCGCAGGCGCTGTGGGCGGAGTTGCACGATCCGATGACCGAAAGCGTGATGCCGGACGCCGAGGACCTGTCCGGCGTGTTCGCGCACCAGCCGGCGCGCCGGTTGCGCACGGTGGACCTGCTGGCTGGTGGCAAGGGCGCGCTGGAAGCCGCCAACCGCGACTGGGGCCTGGCCCTGTCGGCGCAGGAGATCGATTACCTGGTGGCGCACTTCAGCAAGGCCGGTCGCAACCCGACCGACGCCGAGCTGATGATGTTCGCGCAGATCAATTCCGAGCACTGCCGCCACAAGATCTTCAACGGCCATTTCACCATCGACGGCGAAGCGCAGGCGCGCTCCCTGTTCGAGATGATCAAGGTCACCCACGCCGCCACGCCGGAAGGGGTGCTGTCCGCCTACAAGGACAATGCCGCCGTGGTGGCGGGCAATACGGCGGCGCGCCTGTTCGCCGGCAGCGATCACCAGTACGCCCTGCACACCGAGCCGGTGCACATCCTGATGAAGGTGGAGACGCACAACCACCCGACCGGCATTTCGCCGCACCCGGGCGCCGCCACCGGCGCCGGCGGCGAGATCCGCGACGAGGCCGCCACCGGCCGCGGCGCGCGGCCCAAGGCCGGCCTGTGCGGTTTCACCGTGTCCAACCTGCGCATCCCCGGCTTCGAGCAGCCCTGGGAGGACGATCAGGGCAAGCCGGCCAACATGGCCTCGGCCCTGAGCATCATGCTCGACGGCCCGATCGGCGCCGCCGCCTACAACAACGAATTCGGCCGCCCCAACCTCAACGGCTATTTCCGCACCTACGAGGCGCGCCTGCCGGACGGCAGTCTGCGCGGCTACCACAAGCCGGTGATGATCGCCGGCGGCTACGGCAACATCCGCGAAGGGCATGTGCAGAAGCTGCCGGTGCCGGTCGGCGCCAGGCTGATCGTGCTCGGCGGTCCGGCCATGCTGATCGGCCTGGGCGGCGGCGCGGCATCGAGCATGGCCACCGGCAGCAGTTCCGCCGACCTGGACTTCGCCTCGGTGCAGCGTGCCAACCCGGAACTGGAGCGGCGCTGCCAGGAAGTGGTCGACGCCTGCTGGGCACTGGGCGAGGCCAACCCCATCCTGTCGATCCACGACGTGGGCGCCGGCGGCATCTCCAACGCGCTGCCGGAGTTGATCCACGCCGACGACCGCGGCGGCACCATCCACCTGCGCGACATCCAGTGCGCCGATCCGGCGCTGTCGCCGATGGAGATCTGGTGCAACGAGGCGCAGGAGCGCTACGTGCTGGCGGTCAATGCCGACCAGCTCGGCGTGATCGAGAAAATCTGCGCCCGCGAGCGCTGTCCCTATGCCGTGGTGGGCGAAGCGAAAACCGAACAACGCCTGCTGGTCGACGACGGCGCCGCCGCCGCCCCGGTGGACATGCCGATGCCGGTGCTGCTGGGCAAGTCGCCGCGCCTGGAGCGCAACGCGCGCCGCGCGCCGGCGCGCTTCGCCGCCTTCGATCACCGCGGCATCGACCTGGCCGAGGCCGCCGGGCGCGTGCTGCGCCTGCCCGCCGTCGCCGCCAAGACCTTCCTGATCAGCATCGGCGACCGCACGGTCGGCGGCCTCACCGTGCGCGACCAGATGGTCGGTCCCTGGCAGGTGCCGGTGGCCGATTGCGCTGTTACCGCCACCGGCTTTGAAGCCGCTACCGGCGAGGCCATGGCGATGGGCGAGCGGCCGCTGCTGGCCCTGCTCGACGCCGCGGCTTCCGGCCGCATGGCGGTCGGCGAGGCCATCACCAACATCGCCGCCGCGCGCATCGGCAAGCTCAGCGACGTGCGCCTGTCCGCCAACTGGATGGCCGCCGCCGGCCACGGCGACGAGGACGCGCGCCTGTACGATACGGTACGCGCCGTCGGCGAGCAGCTGTGCCCGCAGCTTGGCCTGGCCATCCCGGTGGGCAAGGATTCGCTGTCGATGCGCGCCGTGTGGCAGCAGGACGGGGCGCCGCGCACCCAGACCGCGCCGCTGACCCTGATCGTCTCCGCCTTCGCCCCGGTCGCCGACGTGCGCGCCTCGCTGACGCCGCAGCTGCGCACCGATGGCGGCGAGACGCGCCTGCTGCTGATCGACCTCGGCAACGGCAAGAACCGTCTCGGAGGCTCGGCGCTGGCCCAGGTCCACAACGCGGTGGGCGACCAGGCGCCGGACCTGGACGATCCGCAGCAGCTCAAGCATGCCTTCATCCAGGTCCAGCGTCTCAATGCCGCCGGCAAGCTGCTGGCCTATCACGACCGCAGCGACGGCGGCCTGTTCGCCACCCTGTGCGAGATGGCCTTCGCGGGGCACTGCGGTCTCGACATCGCGCTCGACGGCCTCGGCGCCGATGCGCATGCCGCGCTGTTCAGCGAGGAGCTGGGCATGGTGCTGCAGGTGCGCGCCGCGGACGCCGCGACGGTATCTGCGCAACTGGCCGGCGGCGGCCTCACTGTGGCCGAAATCGGCGCGCCGGCCGGTGACGACCGCGTGGTCTTCCGCCATGGTGGCCGCGAGCTGTATGCCGCCCCGCGCGAGCGGCTGCACCGCATCTGGGCCGAGACCAGCCACCGCATGGCCGAGCTGCGCGACGATCCGGATTGCGCCCGCGAGGAATTCGACAGTGTCGGTTCCGCCGCCGATCCGGGCCTGAGCGTGCAGCTCGCCTTCCAGCCGGTGGGTGCGCCCAATCTGATCGCCGCCCGCCGCCCGCGTGTTGCGGTGCTGCGCGAGCAGGGCGTCAATGGCCACATCGAGATGGCCTACGCTTTCCACGCTGCCGGCTTCGACAGCGTCGATGTGCACATGAGCGACATTCTCGAAGGCCGCGTCACGCTGGACGGTTTCGCCGGCCTGGTGGCCTGCGGCGGCTTCTCCTACGGCGACGTGCTCGGCGCCGGCCAGGGCTGGGCCAAGTCGATCCTGTTCAATGCGCGGGCGCGCGAGCAGTTCCAGACCTTCCTGGCGCGGCCGGACCGCTTCGCCCTGGGCGTGTGCAACGGCTGCCAGATGTTCGCCGCGCTGAAGGATATCGTGCCCGGTGCCGCGCACTGGCCGGCGTTCCGGCGCAATCGCTCGGAGCAGTTCGAGGCGCGCTGGACCATGGTCGAGGTCACCGGCAGCCGCTCGCTGTTCTTCGCCGGCATGGCCGGGTCGAAGCTGCCGGTGGCCGTGGCGCACGGCGAAGGCCGCCCGGACTTCGCCGCCGCCGCCGATCTCGGCGCGCTGCGCGAGGGCGGCCAGCTGGCGCTGCGTTTCATCGACAACCACGGCCAGGTGGCCACGCGCTACCCGCAGAATCCGAATGGCGCCGCCGAGGGTGTCACCGGCATCTGCAACGAGGACGGGCGCGTCACCATCCTGATGCCGCATCCGGAGCGCACCGTCGCCGGTACCGCCGGTTCCTGGTGGCCGCAGCGCTGGGAGGACAAGACGCCGTGGTTCCAGATGTTTGTGAATGCGCGTAACTGGGTGAAGGAGCGCGGTTGACTGTCGGCCTGACGCCTTGAGCCTTTGGCGCGCCACTGGCTCCGGCGGGGCCTGAATGGAGCAGGAGCCGATCGGATTCGCGGCGCTGGCGGCATGCAGACCCTTGCAAAACCCGCCTCCGCCCATAAGTGGCAAAATGCGCCATGGCTCTCAAGATCACCCACGAGTGCATCAACTGTGACGTCTGCGAGCCCGAATGCCCGAACGAGGCCATCTCGCAGGGTATCGAGATCTACCAGATCGATCCGGACCTGTGCACCGAATGCGTCGGCCATTTCGACAAGCCGCAATGCGTTGCGATCTGCCCGGTGGATTGCATTCCGCTCGATGCGGAGCACGTCGAAACACGCGAGCAGCTGCTCGAGAAATACCGCCGCCTGACCCGGCTGACGCGCTGATCCCGGGCGCCGGGCATTGCCGTTTACCCGGCCTGGTCCGTTGATGCTGGACAGGCCTGGACCGCAGACAAGGACTCGCATGGATACGCCCCTGAAATCCCGCTTTGCCCCGCACGGCCGCCTGCTGTTCGTGCTGCTGATCGCCGTCGCGGCCGGCACGGCGCAGGCCGGTGCCAGGCCGCCGGGCTACGCCGTGGCCAGCGCGCACCCGCTGGCCACCGATGCCGGCATCGAGATTCTGCAGCAGGGCGGCAATGCCTTCGACGCGGCGGTGGCGGTCAGCGCGGCGCTGGGCGTGGTGGAGCCTTACAGTTCCGGCATCGGCGGCGGCGGCTTCTGGCTGCTGCACCGCCAGCGCGACCGCTTCGAGACCATGGTTGATGGCCGCGAGATGGCGCCGCAGGCGGCCAGCCGCGAGATGTACCAGGATGCGCAGGGCCACGCCATCGCCGACCTGTCGCGCGACGGCCCGATCGCCGGCGGCATCCCCGGCACGCCGGCGGCGCTGGACCACATCGCTTCGCGCTACGGCAAGCTCGGTCTGGCGCGCGACCTGGCGCCGGCGATCCGCCTGGCGCGCGAGGGCTTTGCGCTGGATGCGCGCTTCGCCAAATTCATCGTCACCGAGTCCAAGCGCCTGTCGCCGGCGGCGCGAGCCTTGCTGATTCCGGACGGCAAGCCGCTGCCGGAAGGCGCTGTCCTGCGCCAGCCGGACCTGGCGGAGACCTTGCAGCGCCTGGCCGAGCAGGGCCGCGACGGCTTCTATAAGGGCGTCACTGCGCAGCGGCTGGTTGATGACGTGCGCGCCGGGGGCGGTCTCTGGACCCTGCAGGACCTGGCCGGCTACCGCGCGCCGGAGCGCAAGCCGATCGTGCTGCGATTCCAGGGCTATCGCATCGTCACGGCGCCGCCGCCGTCGGCCGGCGGCGTCGGCCTGGCGGAAATGCTCGACCAGCTGGCGGCGCTGCACTGGAACGGTCACAACGGCGTGCATTCGCAGCAGCAGGTGATCGAGGCGATGCGCCGCGCCTACCGCGACCGCGCCGCTTACCTGGGCGATCCCGACTACATCGACATCCCGCTCGGGCACCTGCTGTCGGCACAATACGGCCGCGAGCTGGCGGCCAGCATCAGGCCCGATCACGCCACGCCCAGCGCCGAGCTGCCGCAGCCGGGCCAGCCGAAGCGGCCGGCGAAGGAGGGTGTGGATACCACGCACTATTCGATCATCGACAGCGAGGGCAACCGCGTCGCCGCCACCGTCACCGTCAACCTGATCTTCGGTTCGGCCTACCTGGCGCCG
Source organism: uncultured Nevskia sp. (assembly GCA_964451925.1). GTDB lineage: Bacteria > Pseudomonadota > Gammaproteobacteria > Nevskiales > Nevskiaceae > Nevskia. Next base: position 76,724 of record CAYVKA010000017.1, read on the forward strand.
GGTACCGGTGTGTTCGTCAATGACGAAATGGACGACTTCGCCGCCAGCACCACCGATTCCAACGCTTTCGGCCTGATCGGGTCCTCGGCCAATGCCATCGCGCCGGGCAAGAGGCCGTTGTCGACCATGACGCCGAGCTTTGTCGAAGGGCCCAAGGGCGTGCTGGTCATCGGCACGCCGGGCGGCAGCCGCATTCTGACCATGGTGCTGCTCGGCATGCTCGACTTCTTCCAGGGCGCCGACGCCCCGGCCATCGTCGGCACGCCGCGTTACCACATGCAGTATCTGCCCGATCAGGTGCAGTTCGAACCCGGCGCTTTCGACGCCGATGCGCAGGCGGCGTTGACGCGGATGGGCTACAAGCTGGACGCCTTGAGCAACCGCTACGGCAACATGCAGGCGGTGCTGTGGCGTCCGTCGGCCGATACATTGCAGGCGGCGGCGGACCCGCGCGGCGTCGGCACGGCGCGGGTGGTGCTGAAAGACAAGGGCCGCTGAACGCGCCGCCGCCCGCAGCCGGGCGGGCTATCAGGCCGCTCTGGCCTTGGCGCGCGCCGGTGCGCGGTTGTGCCGGGGCGCGCCGGCGGGGCCGTGCGGCCGGGTCGGCCGCGGCATCGCGCTGAGGATGGCGCGCAACTCGCCGGCGCCGACGGCGTGCGGGCGAAGCGTCAGCCCGGCGAAGGAGCCGCCCTCGATCATCGCGCCGATGCGTTGCAGGTTGGCGAGGACGCTTTCACGGTAGGGATTGCGCCCGCCGAAATGCGCTTCCAGATAGTGGTGGGCGCCGCCGAAATAACCGTCCAGCCGCTCTTGCCATAGCTTCTGGTTGTATTCCGGCGTGCGCTTCAACAGCTCGTCCACCGAGTGGTACACCGGCGCCACCGTACCTTCCCGCTGCTCGCCGGCCAGGCCGCAGAACTCGAACTCGCGGTACAGGTAGTCGCGGCATTTCTCCAGATAACAGCGGTCCGCGGTCTGCGCCAGCACATCGGCGGTGCCGAGCAGGAAGCCCAGCATGCGGTCCAGCGGGTGCGAAACGTCGATACGGTCGAGCGCGATTTCGTAGCCGGTGAAATGCACCACGCGGCTGGCCAGCCCGGCTTCCGCGGCATAGCCGATCTGCGGCAGGTAGTGCTTGAGGAATTCACCGCTGCGCTTGACGTGGGTCAGCGTGAATTCGGCGCCGTTGCTGGCGGCGTCGCCGGCGTGGCGGATGTAGCCGGCGTCATGGAACAGCGCGATGACCACGCCGAGCACGGCGCGCCGCGGCCCCAGGCGCCGGTGTTCGGCAACGCTGCGGTCGTGGCCGTCGAGCAGCCGCGCCATCGCCAGGGCGCAGTCCAGGCTGTGCTGGGCGTCGTGATACCAGGTGTCGCAGCCGAAATAGCCCGGCAGCCAGCCGGCGTACAGCTCGCCGAACGTGGCGAAGGCGTGATCCAGGGCCTGCAGCTCGATACCGGGATAGCGGCCGCGGAAGATCGCGGCCACGGCGTCGCGCACCGCCGCCGGATTGGAAATGCAGACGCGATCCGTCACATCGTAGTGATTACGGCGATGGGGCAGGGAAGAACTGGCTGTACGGTGAGACATGCCCCACATATTAGGGGGTGGATTTTGGGCTGCAAGCCGAAATTTGTGAGACAGATCACACTTTCGGGGTGAACTCCGCTGTAACGGGTGTATGGTCCGATGGGCGGTCGTTACGCCGCGGTGCAACATCGATGGTGCAGCTGCGGCAGTTCTGCGCCAGCGCTGCGGAGGCCAGCACGTGGTCGATACGCAGCCCCAGGTTGCGGCGGAAGCCCGCCTGGCGGTAGTCCCACCAGGAAAAGCTTTGCGGCGGCTGCGGGAACAGGCGGAAGCTGTCGTGCAGACCCAGCTGCAGCAGGCCGCGAAAGGCGGCGCGCTCCGGCTCGCTGCACAGCACCTGGCCGGCCCAGGCGGCGGGATCATGCACATCCTCGTCGGACGGTGCAATGTTGTAGTCGCCGGTCACCGCCAGTTGCGCATGGGCGGACAGTTCGTCGCGCAGGTATTGCTGCAGTGCAGCAAGCCAGCGCAGCTTGTAGGCGTATTTGTCCGAGCCGACGGCCTGGCCGTTGGGCACATAGACGTTCACCACCCGCACGCCGGCCACGGTGGCGGCGATGACCCGCTTCTGCTCGTCGGCGAAGCCCGGCAGGTCGCGGCTGACCGCTTCGAGCGGGTGGCGCGCCAGCAGCGCCACGCCGTTGTAGGTCTTCTGCCCGCTGTGCGCGCAGTGCCAGCCCGCCGCTTCGATCTCGGCGGCGGGAAAAGCCTCGTCGGTCAGCTTGGTCTCCTGGATGCCGATCACGTCCACCGGGTTGTCGCGCAGCCAGTCGAGCAGCTGCGGCAGGCGGACCTTGAGGGAGTTGACGTTCCAGGTGGTGATTTTCATGGGGTTGACTGTTTGGAGTGCTTGGCGTTCGATACGCGGCTCGCCTCTATTGTGAACTGCTGCACGGCAAATGTTGCCGCAAAGTGGCGATGTTGGGATCATCGCAACCGGGATGTGGTTACTACAGGGGAAGGGGGTTCATCATGCGCGTGGCGCGTTTTTCTGTGTTCATATCAACCTTGCTGCTCGCTGCGCTGGCGCCGCTGGCCGCTTTCGCGCAGGGCGCCGCACCGGCCGGCACCATCGGCCTGCTCAATGGCGAGGCCCAGGTCAGCAATGCCGGCGCCGCGCCGCACGCCCTGGCCAAGGGTGACGCGGTCTATAGCGGCGATATCGTCGAGACCCGCGCCGCCAGCTATGCCCTGATCCGCTTCACCGACCAGGGCTCGGTGCTGCTACGGCCGAACAGCAAATTCCTGGTGGAAAAATACCAGTACAGCGGCGCCGCGCCACAACCGGCTCCGGCTCCGGCTCCGGCGGCGGCAGCGGCGCCGCGCGAACCGTTGGCGCCGCTGCAGGCCGCGGGCGCCAGCCAGACTGATTCCAGCTTCTTCCGCCTGCTCAAGGGCGGGTTGCGCGCGGTCAGCGGACTGGTGGCCCATGCCGACTACAGCCACTACCTGATGAGTACCCCGGTGGCGACCATGGGCATCCGCGGCACCGATTACGACATCGCGTTGTGCGAGGCCAGCTGCCAGAGCGACACTACCGTGCTTAACGCCGTGCCGGCGGGCAAGGACCTGAGTGGCGCGGTGGTCAGCGGCGTCAACCAGGGGCAGATCGTGGTGACCTCCTTCACCGGCAATTCACTGACCCTCAGCGCCGGGCAGTGCGCCATCACGCTGGCCGACGGCAGCCAGTATCTGCTCAATGCCCTGCCGGCGTTCCTCAGTTCCGATTCTGCGGCCGCGACAGGCGGCACAGCCGCCGGCGGTGCCACCACGGCCTCGGCCGTGGCCAGCGGCAGTGTGCTGACCACCGCCGCGGCGGCGGCCGCGGCGGCCGCGGTGATCGGCGTGGTGGTCGGCTCGTCCGGCAACAGCAGCACCACCACCACGACCACCACGTCCACCGCGCACTAGGGTCTGTTGACAATCATTGGATCGCTGCGTTGCTGCTCCCCGCCTTTTATAA
>CAYVKA010000018.1:0-74086 GCA_964451925.1 uncultured Nevskia sp.
AGACAGGCCAGGGATGGCCTGTCTAAATACCCCGCCGCGAGTGAGAAGCGCAGGGTACCGTCCAATCGCCTCGCGATTGGACGGCGCAGACTCCGGGGCGGCGCTTCTTTGGTTACTTTCTTGTCGCTGTAGACAAGAAAGTAACCCGCCCTCAGGCGGAACATCGGTTTCCACTGAAACCCCGCTGATCCGCGCGCAGGCGCGCTCGCCAAGGTCGCAACTCAAACCGCGGTGCTGCCCCCCTCGATACGCCCGCTACGCGGGCACTCGGGGCGAACGGAGCCTGGTGTGGATTGATGCGAAAAGCGCCCCTCACCCCTACCCTCTCCCCACATTGTGGGGAGAGGGGGAATCATCAGCAGCGCCCTATACCGTCTGACCCATGACGCCGAACCCTCCCGCCCTGCGCCCCGACCTCGCCGTCATCGGCGACCTGATCAAACCCGGCACCCGCATCCTCGACCTGGGCTGCGGCAACGGCGCGCTGCTGTCGCAGCTGGCGCAGACCCGCGGCGTGCGCGGCTACGGCCTGGAAATCGACCCGGCCAACGTCGCCGCCTGCGTCAGCGCCGGCGTCAACGTGATCCAGGCCGACCTGGACGAGGGCCTGGCCGACTTCGCCGACGGCTCGTTCGACTATGTGGTGATGACCCAGGCGCTGCAGGCGCTGGTACGCCCTGACCTGGCGGTGGCCGAAATGCTGCGCGTCGGCCGCGAGGCCATCGTCACCTTCCCCAACTTCGGCCACTGGCGGGCGCGCTGGGCCATCCTGCGCGGCCACATGCCGCTGACGCCGGCGCTGCCGGCGCAGTGGTTCAACACCGAGAACATCCACCTGTGCACGGTGGCGGACTTCGAGGATCTGTGCCGCAAGAGCGGCTGGCATGTGCTGGAGCGCATCCTACTCGACCGCGCGCACCGCCGCGGCGCGGCCATCAGCCTGCTGCCGGAGCTGTTCTGCGAGATCGCGCTGTACCGGCTGCGCAAGCCGGACAGCATCGTGCCGGTGGGGTGAGCCGCCCGGCGACTAACCGGTGACGCTCAGCTTGGCACGGATGTAGTCGGCGTCGGGCACGTAAAGCAACCCGGCGAGCTTGCGCAGCAGGCTTTCCTCGTACTTGTCGAGGCGGCCGTCGGCATAGGCCACCTGCCACAGCATCTGCATCAGCTCGCGCTTGGCGGTGGCGTCGAGCCGCGCGTTCAGCGCCTGCACGTAGTCGTACAGCGACACCGCCTTCTGCTCGGTGGCCTGCGCCTGCTGCATCAGCGCCTCGGCCTGGGCCGGTTCCAGCTGGTAGCGCTGCGCCAGCAGGTCGCGGATCTTGAGCCGCTCGACCTCGGGAAAATCGAAATCCGAGCGCGCCAGTTCCAGCAGCAGCAACGCCACCGCCAGCTCCTCGCTGGGAGCCTCGCGCGCCGGCGTGCCGGGGGCGCTGAGCAGGCTTAGCAAGCGGTCGAGCATGAGGGGAACCGGTCGGGCATGGGTTTCAAAGGGCGCGCCGGCAGCTTAACAAATGCGTCCGCGCTCACTTGGCGGAAGGGGCGCTGAAGCGCAGGTCGCCGAACCAGGCCTGGCCCTTGCCATGGGCGTCGTCGCAGTCGCTCATCACCGCCACCGCGCCGATCTTGTCGATGTCCAGGCCGAAGAACTGCTGGAAATCGGCGCGCACGTCGCGCTGCTCCTGCTGCCACTCGCCGACGCCGTCGGCACCGACGCGCACCGGCACGATGATCGCCTGGCCCATCGGCCCGGAATAGGGGCTGGGCCAGGACGGCGCCTTGTAGACGCCGTTGGACCAGGCGTACTCCAGGGTGTGCAGGCTCCACGGCAGCCAGCGCTTGCCGGCCACCACGTAAACTCGCGCGGCGAAGTCGGAGCCGCCCTTGTAGCGCTCGTCCAGCCCCGGGTACACCTGCGCGATCTTCCAGCGCCAGCTCAGCAGCGGTGTCTGCCGCAGGTCCACCGGGCCGGCCCAGCCGACCATCGAGGCGCTGTCGCTGCACTGCGCCTGCAGCACCTTGACGCCGCCGTCCTCCACCACCGAATAGCTGGTGGCCTTGATATTGAGGATGCTCTCGGGGGTCCAGCCGTCCATGCCGCCGGCCGAGAACAGCGGCGGGCTGTCGGCCGCCGTCGCCGCGGCGCTGCACAAGCACAGCGCCAGCCATCGGCGGGCCTTCATGGCGGCAGGTGCTGCTGCAGGAACGGCAGCACCGCCTGCTGCAGTTCGGTCAGGCGGCCGTGGTAGAAGTGCCCCGCCCCCTCGAAGCGCACCAGCTGCGGCGGCGGCTGGTAGGCCAGCAGGGTGGCGCGGGTCTGCTCGTAGTTGACCACGTCGTCGTCGACGCTGTGCACGGCCAGCCAGGGACAGCCGGGATGCGGCGGCGGCGTGGCGGCATCCTCGATGTAGCCGCCGAAGGGGATGCTGGCGCTGACCAGCATCGCTGGGCGGGCCTGCGCCGCGGCCTTGAGACTGACATAGGCGCCGAAGGAGAACCCGGCCAGCACCAGCGGCGCCTGCGGCAGCAGCTGGCGCAGCCAGGCGGCCAGCGCCAGCACATCGTCGGTCTCGCCGCGCGCGTGGTCGTAGGCGCCGGCGCTCTGGCCGACGCCGCGGAAGTTGAAGCGGGCGGTCAGCAGCCCGGCCTGCAGCGCGCTGCTGGCCAGGGCATAAACCACCTTGTTGCTCATGGCGCCGCCGAACTGCGGGTGCGGGTGGCACACCACGCAGACGCCAAGCGGGTCCGGCTGGCGCGGCGCGGCCAGCAGGGTTTCCAGCCGGCCGGCGGGGCCGTCGACGAACAATTGCAGGCTCTGGCCCGGGGCGGGCCGCTCGATACTGTTGGGGAGCATCCTGGGGGAACGATTTGATGCGGTGAAAGGAACGCCTGCCATGATACGACGGAGGGAATGCACACCGGCTATGACCGGCCGCTCCCTCGCGGGTTCAATTTCCATGCCGGGCGCGCACCCGGGGCGCCGCGGCGGGCGCGCCGCCAGCGATGGCGGCGGGCTTGTCAGGCCCGCGCAGCCCCCCGTATAGTGCGGAAGCAAAGCGCCGCCGGGTACAGGGCGCGACTAAATAACATCGCCAGCGCGGGGAGATCAGGATGCGCAAGTTCGTCATTGCCAGCGTTGCGGCCGCTACAGTGGGCTTGGCCTGGGCCGAGGGTCCGGGCCAGGAGCAGTATCAGCAGCAGTTCCGCGACCAGCCGCAGGCGCGCGCCTACCTGAGTTACAACTTCGGCGGCGACAACCGCCGCCGCGGCCTGGCCGCCCCGCTGCACTACGGCCTGCGCCTCGACTATGACAGCCGCCTGCGCCAGGGCAGCAGCGTGGTGACCACGCCCCTGCTGCAGCTCGACCACGACAACCGCGGCGAGAGCATGGCCTTCGCCAACGGCGTGCCGTTCGCCGCGCGCAACCTGCGCCTCAATGAGGACGCCGGTTCCGGCGCTTCCACCGGCAGCAGCTCCGGCTGGAGCTACTTCGACTGGGGCCTGCTGGCGGTGGGCATCGGCGGCACCGGCTACCTGATCTACGACGCCACCAAGGGCCACAACAGCCCGGATGCGAAACCCACCAGCGGCAGCACCACCGGCACCACCACCGGGGTGGTCAACACCGTCACCGGCGTCGTCACCGGCGTAGTCAATACCGTTACGGGCGTGGTCAACACGGTCACCGGGGTGGTCACCGGCGTGGTGAACGCGGTCACCGGCTACGCCGGTCCGCGCACGGTGGAAGGCGTATTGCCGTTCGACCCGGTCGACCGCACCGATCCGCAGTACCAGAAATGGCTCGACGGCGGCACCGGCCAGATGGGCGACCTTGGCGGCTGACCCCGCTCCACCGGTGAATGACAGGGGAGCGCAGTCGCTCCCCTTGTCGTTTCTGAGGCGGCTGGCACAGTGGACGCGCGCTCCGCGGGCGCGCCTGCGCGACGTTTTCAGCATCGACCTGCGCACGCTGGCCCTGTTCCGCGCCTGCGTCGGCGGCGTGCTGTTCGTCGACATGATCCGGCGCTTCACCGACCTGCGCGCCTTCTATACCGACGCCGGCGTATTGCCGCGCAGCTGGCTCGCCGACCTCACCGGTCCCTGGCGTTTTTCGCTGCACTTCGCCAGCGGCGATGCCTGGTACCAGGCGCTGCTGCTGGGCATCGCGGCGCTGGCGGCGCTGGCCCTGACCCTCGGCTGGCGCACGCGCCTGGCGACCTTCGTCAGCTGGCTGCTGCTCACTTCGCTGTGCACGCGCAACCCGCTGATCCTGCTCGGCGGCGACTACCTGCTGGGCTGCCTGCTGTTCTGGGGCCTGTTCCTGCCGCTGGGCGCCCGCTGGAGCGTGGACGCGGCGCTGTCGCAAGCCGTGCCGGCGGACAACCGCCACTGGTCCTGGGCCTCCACCGCGCTGATCCTGCAGGTGCTGTCGGTGTACTTCTTCGGCGCGCTGATGAAGACCGGCCAGGAATGGTGGCCGGACGGCACCGCGGTGTACTACACGCTGAGCCTGGACGGCTACAGCTGGCCGTGGTCGCACTGGCTGCTGAACTATCCGGAACTGCTGCGCGGCCTGACCTATTTCGTCTACTGGCTGGAAATGCTCGGCCCGCTGGTGGCACTGGCGCCGGTCTTCACGCGGCCGCTGCGCTTCCTGGTGATGCTGCTGCTGATGGCGATGCACACCGGCTTCCTGCTGTTGCTGGCAATCGGCTTTTTCCCCTTCGTCAGCCTGGCCTCGCTGACCGTGCTGCTGGGCGGCTGGACCTGGGACTTGCTGCAGCGGCGCCTGCAGCTGGGCAGCGGCATCAGGATCTACTACGACCGCGACTGTGGCGCCTGCCTCAAGCTGGCGCTGCTGCTGCGCACCTTCCTGATCCTGCCGCGCGCCGCGGTCACCCCGGCGCAGGATTCGCCGCGCGCGGAAACGCTGATGCAGGCCAACCGCTCCTGGGTGGTGATCGACCGTGATGACCGCGCCTACCTGCAATGGGCCGCCCTGCTGGCGCTGCTCAGGCGTTCGCCCCTGTTCGGCGGTCTCGGCCGCCTGCTGGGCCATTGGAGCGAGAAGCCCGGCAATGCGCTGCACCGGTTCTTGCGGCGCAGGCGGGCCCTGCTCGAGCGGCTGAGCGGGAAGCTGCTGCCGTTCCACCGCCGGCGCTTCGAGGTATCGGGCGCCGCGCAGGGCTTCGCCGCGGCGATGATGCTCGCGGCGCTGGCCTGGAACCTGGCGACCGTCGGCCGCATGCCCTTCGGCACCTTTGCGGCGCTGTCGCCGGTGATCTACCCGCTGCGGCTGGAGCAGTTCTGGCAGATGTTCGCGCCGTTCCCGTTCAAGGACAACGGCTGGTACGTGCTGCCGGGCAAGCTCGACGACGGCAGCGAAGTCGATGTGCTGCGGCCGGGCACGGCGCTGAGCTACGACAAGCCGCCGTCGATCGCCCTGGATTTCCCCAACATGCGCTGGCAGGTGTACGAGAACCGCATGTACGACCACCGCTTTCGCCAGCATCGCGGCTACTGGGCGCGCTACCTGTGCCGCGAATGGAACCGCGACGCCGCGCCGGGCAAGCACCTGCTCAGCTTCAACATCGTCTACATGTTGATGCGCACGCCGCCGCCCGGGCAAACCACCCACCTGGAACAGGTGGTGCTGTGGCGGCACCAGTGCGTGCCGCCGGACCCCGCGGCGAAGGAAGGCGCCGACACCGACAGCCTGTCTTCCGGGCCCAATTGAAAGCGGCCGCGCGGCGCTGGCGCGCCGCGACGGGTTTGCCCCACAATTCACGGGATTGTGCGCAACCGCCCCCAGCCTGTGAAGCCTCCATCCCGACTCCTGCGACAGCTGTTCGGCATCGATCTGCGCACCCTGGCACTGTTCCGCGCCACGCTCGGCGCGGTGCTGGCGGTCGATATCGGCCAGCGCCTCGGCGACGCCGCCGCCTTCTACAGCGACGCCGGGGTGCTGCCGCGCAGCTGGCTGGCCCAGTTCGGCGACCACTGGCGCGTCAGCGCCTACCTGGCCAGCGGCCAGACCTGGTTCGCCGTGCTGCTGCTGACGCTGCAGGGGCTGGCCGCGCTCGCCCTGTTCTTCGGCTGGCGCACGCGCCCCGCCGCGGTGCTGGCCTTTGTACTGGAAGCCTCGCTGCTCAACCGCAACGAACTGGTGCTGACCCAGGGCGACACGCTGCTGGTCTGCCTGTTGTTCTGGAGCCTGTTCCTGCCTCTGGGCGCGCGCTGGAGCGTAGACGCCAGCCTCGGCAGCCGGCCGCCGCCGCAGGAACCACAGCACCTGTCCTGGGCCTCGGCGGCGCTGCTGCTGCAAGTGGTGTCGGTGTATTTCTTCAACGCCCTGCTGAAGAGCGGGCCGGTCTGGTGGCCCGAAGGCACGGCCCTGCACTACGCCCTGCAGCTCGACCGCTACGCCACGCCGCTGGGGGTGTGGCTGCGCCAGTACCCGGACGCGCTGAGCGCGCTCAGCGGCCTGATCTGGTGGCTGGAACTGCTCGGCCCCTGGCTGGTGTTTTCGCCGCTGTTCAACCGGCCGCTGCGCCTGCTGGCGCTGCTGCTGTTCGCCGGGCTGCAGCTGGGCGCGCTGCTGTGCCTGCGCCTCGGGCTGTCGCCCTTCGCGGCCCTGGCCGGCCTCACCGTGCTGGCCGGCGGCTGGCTGTGGGACGCGCTGGACCGCCGCGCGCAGCGCCGCGCCCAGGCGCTCGGCGCGCTGCCGCTGCGCATCTACTACGACCGCGACTGCGGCTTCTGCCTCAAGATGTGCCTGCTGCTGCGCACGTTCCTGATCCTGCCGCGGGCGCAGATCGCGCCGGCGCAGGACTACCCGCGCGCCAAGGCGCTGCTGGAAGCGAATTTCTCCTGGGTCGTCATCGACCACGACGACCACGCCTACCTGAAGTGGCCGGCGCTGGTACTGCTGCTGCGGCGCTCGCCGCTGTTCGGATGGAAGGGCTGGCTGCTGTCGGGAAGCTGGGCGGTGACTCCGGGCAACGCGGTGTATGACTTCGTCGGCCGCCACCGCGCGGCATTCGGCAGGATCAGCGCGGCGCTGCTGCCGTACCGCGACGCACCGTTCGAAACCGGTCCCCTGGCGCAGCGGCTCGCCGCCGCGCTGCTGTTCGCGGTGCTGGCCTGGAACCTGTGCGGCGCCGGCTGGCTGCCGCAGGCCTTGGCCGGCGCGCTGAAGCCGCCGCTGCGCCTGCTGCGCATCGATCAGCGCTGGGACCTGTTCGCACCGGCGCCGCCGCGCGACGACGGCTGGTTCGTCTTCCCTGGCGAGCTGGCCGACGGCACGCAGATCGACGTGCTGCGGCCGCGCCAATCCGGCGTCAGCTACGACAAGCCGGCGTCGATCGCCGGCCAGTACCGCAACAGCCGCTGGCAGCAGTTCCGGCAAAACCTGTGGTCGGCACAGTACGCCGACAACCGCCCTTATTACGGCCGCTACCTGTGTCGGCAGTGGAATCACGCCCACCCGTCGTCGCAGGCCCTCAAGGGTTTCAAGATGATCTACATGCTGCAACCCACGCCGGCGCCGGGACAGGCCGCCGCCGCGGTGGAACAGCGCATCCTGTGGCGCCATGACTGTAGCGCCGCGCTGCCTGGCGATGCCGGCGCGCCGCTGCCGCTGCCGGTGAACAACTGACCGCATCACCTCCACACGAGGACCGAACCTTGATCGACATCGGCGCGAACCTGGCGCACGACAGCTTCGACGCCGACCGCGACGCGCTGCTGCAGCGCGCCTGGCAGGCTGGCCTGGAAGCCATCATCGTCACCGGCAGCAGCGGCGCCAGCAATCAGCAGGCGCTGGACCTGGCGCGCGCCCATCCCGGCCGCCTGTACTGCACCGCCGGCCTGCACCCGCACCACGCCGCCGAGTGGGAGGAGATGCTGGCGGCGCGCATCGCCGAGCTGGCGCGCGAGCCGCAGGTGGTGGCGCTGGGCGAATGCGGGCTCGACTACTTCCGCGACCTCGCGCCGCACGCCGACCAGCGCCGCGCCTTCATCGCGCAGCTGAGCCTGGCGGTGCAGGCGGACAAGGCGGTGTTTCTGCACCAGCGCGACGCCCATGCCGATTTCCACGCCATACTGCGCGACTACCGCCGCGCCCTGCCCGGCTGCGTGGTGCACTGCTTCACCGACAACCAGGAAGCCCTCGACGCTTACCTGGCGCTGGATTGCCACATCGGCATCACCGGCTGGATCTGCGACGAGCGCCGCGGCCTGGGCCTGCGCCAGCTGGTCAAACGCATTCCCGCCGAGCGCCTGCTGATCGAAACCGACGCGCCCTACCTGCTGCCGCGCAACATCAAGCCGTCACCGAAGGACCGCCGCAACGAGCCGGCATTCCTGCCCTGGGTGCTGCAGGTGATCGCCGCGGCGCGCGGCGAGGACGCGGCACAACTCGCCGCCCAGACCAGCGCCAACGCGCGGCGGCTGTTCGGCATCGGCTAACGGCCAAGCGGGGCTCAATCTGAGCCCCGCCTGGCCGGAAGCAAACGCCATGCTTCCCGGCCGGCTGAAAGACACCGGTCTGCAGCGTGGTGCTTCAGTTCCGCGCGCCGCTCAATACGGCTTGCCGCCTTTGTCAATGACGAACGGCGAGGGCTCGGCGTAGACGCCGTTGACCCGGGTGCCGCCGTGGTGGATCGAGGGGAACATCGGCTGCATGTTCTGCGGGAAGCCGAACAGCGGCTGGGTCAGGCTGTCGAGACGGCTGCGCTCGTCCGCGCCCAGTGCCAGTTGCAGCGCCTGCACGTTGTCCTCCAGCTGCGCCAGGCGGCGCGCGCCGATGATGGTCGAGGTCACGCCCGGGCGGCTCTGCACCCAGGCCAGCGCCACGCGCGCCGGCGTGCTGCCGTGGGCCGTGGCGATGGCCTCGAGCTCGTCGATGACGGCATAGGCCTTGTCGTTGAGGAAGGAGCCGGCAAAGGCACGGCCGTTCTCGACCTGGCCGGCGTTGCGGCGCGTGTACTTGCCGCTGAGCACGCCGCTCTTCAGCGGCGACCAGGGCGTGATGCCCAGGCCGAATTCCAGCGCCATCGGCACCAGCTCCTGCTCCACCGAGCGCTCCAGCAACGAGTACTCGATCTGCAGGCCGATGAAGGCGGACCAGCCGCGGAAGCGCGCCAGCATATTGGCCTCGACGATCTTCCAGGCCGGAGTGTCGGACACGCCCAGGTAGCGCACCTTGCCGGCACGCACCAGGTCCTCCAGCGCCGCCATGGTCTCCTCGATCGGCGTGTGCGTGTCCCAGTTGTGCAGCCAGTACAGGTCGATGTAGTCGGTCTGCAGGCGGCGCAGGGAGTTCTCGCAGGCGGCAATGATGGACTTGCGGCCGGAACCGCCACCGTTGGGATCGCCGGGGTAGAGGCTGCCGCTGAACTTGGTGGCCAGGACCAGGCGCTCGCGGCGCGACGGATGGCGGCCGATGTGATCGCCGATGATCTTTTCGGAATGGCCCCTGGTGTAGATATTGGCGGTGTCGATGAAGTTGCCGCCGAGTTCGAGGTAACGGTCGATGATCTGCTGCGATTCCTCGACGCTGGAGCCCCAGCCGAGGTCTTCACCGAAGGTCATGGCGCCCAGGCACAGGGGACTGACGCGCAGGCCGGAGCGGCCGAGAGTGAGATAGTGATCCAGGGACATGGCGGAATCCTTTACAATGGGTTTGTGTACAAAAACAGTGTTGTTCCAAAACAACATGGTTTATTTTTAAACTATATTCCAGCCCAACGCAAGTCCCATGGCCAAGATCGACGCGGCGAAAGTGTGGTCCCTCAACTACCGGCAGCTCACCACCATCATCACCGGGGTGGCGCCGCAGCTCGAGGCGATGGGCCTGGAGGTGAAGGAGCTGTTCATCCTGGAAGCCATCGACGCGAACCCGCACCCGGCGGCGCTGGCGCAGGCCCTGTGCATGCCCAGACCGACCGTGACGGTGTATCTGAAACGGCTGGAGTCGGTGGGTTTCGTGCGCCGCGAGATCGACGCCGGCGATTTGCGCCGCCACCGCCTCAGCGTGACCCCTGCGGGACGCAAGCTGCTGGTGCGCGGGCTGGCGCTGCTGTCGGAGGCCTACGGCGAGCGGCTGGCGCGGCTCAGCTCGGCCGAGCAGGCGCAGCTGGCGGCGCTGCTCGAAAAGCTGGTCTGAGCCCCGCATTGACAGGGCCGGCGGCGTGCTGCCGCTGGCTGCCGGCCGGGCGGGTGGAGCATGCCTGCAAATCGTGCGTCGGCTATCGCGGCGACATTGTCGGCCGGCGCGGCCGGGCCGTTGCGCTGAATTCCATGGCAGCTCCCGGGAACTAAGGCCGGACCATCACCTTGATCGCCTTTCTGTCGTTCATATCGCGGTAGCCCTGCGGCACGCCGTCGAGGCCGACCACGCGGTCGAAGACGCGGCCGGGCTGGATGCGCCCTTCGAGGATGTCGGGCAGCAACTCCTCGATGTAGGCGCGCACCGGCGCCGGGCCGCCGCCGACAGTGACGTTGTGGTAGAAGGCCGGCTGCGAGGCCGGCATGGTCTCCTCCTGCGGCACGCCGACGCGGCCGATGGCGCCGCCCGGGCGGGTGATCTCCACCGCTGTCTGCATCGACTGGCCCAGGCCGACGCACTCGAGCACCGCATGGACGCCGTGGCCGCCGGTCAAAGCGCGCACCCGCTCCGCCGCCTCGGCGCCACGCTCGCTCACCACATCGGTGGCGCCGAACTCGCGCGCCAGGGCGATACGGTCCGGGTGCCGGCCGAGCAGGATGATCTGCTCCGCGCCGAGGCGCTTGGCGGCGATGACGCCGCACAGGCCGACCGCGCCGTCGCCGACCACCGCGACTTTCTTGCCCGGCGCCACGCGCGCGACGACCGCGGCGTGGTGCCCGGTGCCGAGCACGTCCGACAGCGTCAGCAGCGAGGGCATCAGGGCGTGGTCCTCGCCCACCGGCAGGGGAAACAGCGTGCCGTCGGCGTAGGGGATGCGGATGGCCTCGGCCTGGGCGCCGCCCATGTCGGCGTAGCCGAAGAAGCCGCCGTGCACGCAAGCCGTGTGCAGGCCCTCATGACAGAACACGCAGGTGCCGTCGGAAAAGGCGAACGGCATCACCACCACGTCGCCGGCCTTGAGGGTGCGGACTTCCCTGCCGACGGCCTCGATCACGCCGATCGCCTCATGGCCCATGCGGCGGCCGCCTTCCACCGGCTGCATCGCCTGGTAGGGCCACAGGTCGCTGCCGCAGATGCAGGCGTTGGTGACACGGACCAGGGCGTCGGTGGGCTGAACGATCGCCGCATCGGGGACGGTTTCGACGCGGACGTCGCCGGCGGCGTGCATCACGGTTGCGCGCATGGAAGCACCTCACTACTGGGCTATGGCCGCCGCGGTCCGACGGCCTTCTGGCCACCCCCAAGCTTAGGCCGTGCCCGCCGTGCCGATTAAGTGGCAGACTTCGCTGAGGTCTATGAGAAGGATTCATGAATCCGCACGATCGCATCGCCGACCTGCTCGCCTTCCTGGCCGTGGCGCGGGAGCGCAGCTTCACCAGGGCCGCGGCCAAGCTGGGCGTCTCCCAGTCCGCGCTGAGCCACACCGTCCGCAGCCTGGAAGCGAAACTGGGCCTGCGCCTGCTGAACCGGACCACCCGCAGCGTCTCGCCCACCGAGGCCGGCGAGCGCCTGCTGCTGAGCGTGGGGCCGCGGTTCGAGGAAATCGAGGCCGAACTGGCTGCCCTGACCGAACTGCGTCACAAGCCCGCCGGCAATCTGCGCATCACCTGCGGCGAGCATGCCGCCGACTCGATCCTGTGGCCGGCGCTGTGCAAGTTCCTGCCGCAGTACCCGGACATCAAGGTCGAGGTGACGGTGGACTACGGCTTCGTCGACATCGTGGCGCAGCGCTATGACGCCGGCATCCGCTTCCGCGAGGCGATCGAGGAGGACATGATCGCCATTCCCATCGGCCCCGAAATGCGCATGGCGGCGGTGGCCTCGCCGGAGTATTTCGCCAGGCATGCTCCGCCGAAAACACCGCACGAGTTGAGCGAGCACAACTGCATCAACATGCGCATGCCGACCTATGGCGGCTTCTACATCTGGGAGTTCGAGAAGGACGGGCGCGAACTGAGGCTGCGCGTCGACGGGCAGCTGGCGTTCAACGGCTCGTACCAGATCCTCAACGCCGCGCTGGCCGGCTACGGCATCGCTTACCTGCCGCAAGACATGATGCCGGAGTACCTAGCGGCGGGGCGCCTCAAGCGCGTGCTGGAGGACTGGTGCCCGCCGTTTCCCGGGTACCATCTTTACTATCCAAGCCGGCGGCATCCGTCGCCGGCGTTTACCCTGCTCAGGGACGCACTACGCTACGAATCGTGAACAGATGAGTCGGTGATGCTGTGACGTATTTGCACCGGCGCGCCCTCATTCGAGCGCCCGTCTGCATCGACCGGCGATTTGCCGCCCGCAAGGCGCTGATCGGACCCTTCTGTTTTCCGGTCAAGTCTCCTGATCGGTTTGCGCATAGTTGAGGAAGTAAGCCGTGAACAGCGTCAGTCCCAGGTAGGCGAAGGCCTCCGTCAGCTGCGTGTCGCTCCAGCCGGCCTGTTGCGCGGCATTCCATGTGGCATCGGTAACCTTGCCCGAGGCCGCTGCCGCCTCCCTGGCCACCCGGGTCAGCGCGTCAATCCGCGCGTCGCCGCTTGCCGTGCCGGCGCGCAGGGCGGCGATCTGCGCCTCGCCCCAACCGCTGACGCCGGCGAAGCGGCTGGCGATGCCGATCATGTAATTGTTGCCGATTGCGCCGGCTACGGCGAGGTTGATCGCCCAACTCGCCTTCGGTTCGAGGGTGCCGTGCTCGGCGGTCACGGCACGCAGCGATGCGTAAGCCGTCAGTACCGCCGGAGCATGCGCCATCTGGGCGTGCACGTTCAGTGGACGCCCGGTTGGAGAAGACTCGGCGATCTTCTGCAGCAGTGGCCGCGAGGCCTGGGGTGCATCTTCGACCGTGTGGGCAGGGATTCGGCTCATGATGTTCTCCGGAAAGAAAGGGCGTTCAGGCGGCTGGCGGAATGGTGAAATTCGCCTTGGCCCATGCGGCAAACGCCGTCGGCTGCTGCCCGGCGACCCGGTTGGCGAGCGCGATCGCCCGATCCGGATTCGGCCCGAGGTAGGTATGCGCCTCGAAGTAGGCCAGCATCGCCGCGATGCCCTCGGCGCCCGGGAACCAGCCGGCAAACACTTCGCGCGGCACCTGCTGGTAGGAGAGCTTGTGGCCCAGGCTGTTCAGGGTGCCGATGATCTCGTTGAAGCTGAGGAAGTCGCCGGCCAGGGCCAAGTGCTCGCCGTGCCCGGCCAGTTGCGGCTGCGCAAAGGCGCCGGCGACGATGCGGCCAAGCTCGGTGATGTCACCCATGTGGATGACGCGCCGCTGCGGATCGAGCGGCAGCGCCCAGCCGGTGCTGCCGTCCGGCAGCTTCTGCGGCGCCATCGCACCGATCAGGTTCTGGTAATAGAACGGCGCGATGACGAAGCTGTGGTACGCGAATCCGGCTTCACGCACCTGCCGCTCGACCTTCGCCTTATCAGTGAAGTGCGGCACCTGGATGCGGCCGCCGCTGATCGCCTCCACGTCCGGCAGCGTCGACCAGATGAAATGCCGCACGCCGGCGCGCTTCGCCGCGTCGATGGCGGCGAGCGCCTGTTTGGCTTCGTCGGCGCCGGCTTCCCAGGCGTTGGTCACCACGAACGCGCCGTGCGCGCCGGCAAAGGCAGCCTGTAGCGTCTCCGGGCGATTGAAGTCGGCCAGGACGACTTCGTCGCCCAGTTGCGGATGGTTGGCCGGGTTGCGTGTGAGAGCACGCACCCGGAAGCGGCCGCTCGCCTGCAACGCGCGCACCACCGCGCCGCCTTGCTGACCGCTTGCGCCGACGACGGCGATGAGTTGTGGGGTATTGGACATGACTATTCTCCTGAGGGTCGGGTATTACTGTTTGATCGCTTCGGCCGAAATGAGCAGCTTGGTCTTCATGTTGAAGCCGTAGGTCTTGCCGAAGTCGACGCCGAAGTCGCTGCGATCGAAATCGCCCACCGCGTCGACGCCACAGACTTCGCGCTTGAGCATCGGGTGCGGCATGCACTTGAAAGAGTCGATGGCCAGCGTCAGCGGGCGCGTCACGCCGTGCAGCGTCAGGTTGCCGACCACGGCGGCCGGCTTGTCGCCGTCGAAGCGGATCACGCCCTTGTAGGTGGCCAGCGGGAATTTGGACGAATCGAAGAACTCCCCGGTCTGCAGCTTCTGGTCCAGCGCCGCGCTACCGGTGTGGACCGAGGCGATCTCGGTCGCCACCTCGACGGTGCCGGTCCGCGCCGCGCGGTCCAGCGTTACCGTGCCCTGCGAGCGGTCGAACTTGCCACGCCACACCGACAGGCCGCCGATATGATCGGCCTCGAAGCTCGGAAACGTGTGATCGGGATCGAGTTGATAGGCCGGCGCGTCGGCCAACGCGGAAAACGACGTGGCGGCGATGGCCGCGGTGATCAGAATCTTCTTCAAAGCAATCTCCTTGGAACGTTGAGGCCGCGCCGGGCGCGGTGGTGGTGACAACGGCACAGTGGGGATTGCGCCGGCCTATCACCAGACAGCAAAATAGGATTTGATCAATCCATTTATGGATCAATTGCCATGCTCGATCTGAACGACCTGGCGATGTTCGTCCAGGTGGTCCGCGCCGGCAGCTTCTCCGAGGCGGCGCGGCGCCTGCGCATGCCGGCGAACACGCTGAGCCGGCGCATTGACCAATTCGAGGGCCAGCTCGGCACGCGCCTGCTGCACCGCTCGACGCGCAAGCTCGCGCCGAGCGCGGAAGGCCAGGCGCTGTTCGAGCGCTACGCGGTGGCGTTGGACCGGGTGTTCGAAATCGAGCGGCTGCATGCGGACGCGCAGGCGCCGTCCGGCTCGGTGCGGGTCGCCGCCATGGCGGGCCTGTTCGAATTCTTCCGCATGGAGTGGATGGCCGAGTTCTACAGCCGGAATCCGAATGTCCGTGTCGACTTCCTGCTCGACGACACGGCAACCGACCTGGTCGCCGAGCGTATCGACCTGGCCCTGCGGGTGGGCCTGGAGACCGGTACCGGCTTCAGGGTGCGCAAGGTGGCGCCGACGGCGATGATCCTCGCGGCGAGTCCGGCTTACCTGGCGCGCCGCGCTGAGCCGCGCACGCTACGCGAACTGGCCGAGCACGATTGCCTGACCGTCTCCAATCGCCATGGCCGCTACGCCTGGCGCCTGCGCGGCCCTCGCGGCAGCCAGGAAGTGCCGGTCAACAGCCGCTTCGCGGTCAATGACATGCGGGTGCTGGCACAGGCCTGCGCCGCGGGCCTGGGTATCGCGCTGCTCCCGGAACTGATCGTCGATCCGCTCATCGCGCAGGGGAAGCTGGTGCGTGTACTGCCGGCCTACCGCCGCGACAGCAGCGGACTCGGCTTGCAGCTCGTCTATACCAGCCGCCCACCGGTGCCGCCCGCGGTGGCGGCGTTCGCTGAATTCCTGGCGAAGAAGATGGCTGAGGTGATGCCGGGCGCCCCGCAGAGCGCTGCGGGGTGACGGCTTCGAGGTTCATTCCGCCGGTAGTGACGGACCGAGTCCGGGTGATATGTTTCCCATGCTCGGGGGGACTTATCGGTCGAATCTGGGAGGCGGATGAAGCATGAAGATGAAATTCGAGGCGGTCCTGCAGGCCAAAGGACCGGGTGGCGCCTGGACCTTCTTGCCCATTCCCTTCGACGTGAAGGAAGCATTCGGCACAAAGGGAAGGATCGCCGTCGCAGGGACCGTCAACGGCTTCGCGTTCCAAAACTCCCTGATGCCCGAAGGCGACGGAACGCATTCGATGATGTTCAGCAAAGAACTGCAAGCGGGTGCAGCGGCCAAGGCGGGGGACCGGGTGAAGGTCGTACTTGAGCCGGATCGAAGCGAGCGCACCGTGACGGTTCCCCCCGAACTGCAAAAGGCGCTCGACACCAGCAAAGCGGCGGCGGAACTGTTCTCAGGACTCACGCACTCGCAGAAAAAGGAATACGCCGACTGGGTTGCATCGGCAAAGCAGCCAGCGACCAGGGATGCCAGAGCCGCCAAAGCGGTGGAGCTCCTGGCCGAGGGAAAGAAACGCCTCCGATGAGCAAGCCCCGCGGGCGTCGATGCAAGCCGTCAGCGGGCTGGAGATGGCCGGCCTGGGAATCTGTTACCGGACGAGGGCCGACGAGGGCTTAAGTCCGCTTCGCTGTCTGATCCGCGCCCTTCAGCGCGGCGCGTATCGTCGTTCTTCGGGTGCCTGCGGTGCCCGGGTCGGGGATCTCAGAGCTTGGCGGCACCGAGGATCATGAGGCGATCCTGGTGGCCGTTGGGCGCCGGCTGGTTGCGGCGCAGCGTCTGCACCGGCGATTCGCCGAATGTCTCGCGGTAGTAGGCGCTGAACCGGGCCAGGTGGAGGAAGCCGTTGGCCACCGCCACCTCCGTCACCGAAGTACCCGGCTCCGGCGCAAGCAGCGCCTCGCGCGCCTTGTGGATCCGCACCCGGCGCAGGAACTCGTTCGGCGTGCAGCCGTGCTCATCGCGGAAGCCCATCTGCAGGGTGCGCAGGCTGACTTTCAGCTCCGCCGCGATCCGGCTGGTGGTCTGCTCCGCGCCGCCCTCGCGCATCAGCCGCTCCGCCTCGCGGATCAGCCGCGGCGCCGGGGCCTTCTGCGGGCGGTTCAGATCCTCGCTGTAGTTGTGCGGATGCTGCGACAGCACCAGCGAAACGAGGAAATCGTCCAGGTTCTCCACCGCCGACGGCGGCAGCACGATGCCGCTGGCGGCGTAGTCGGTGAGCAGCTTCACCGCCTGCGCCCAGGCCTGCTCCAGCGCGGCCGAGAACGGGCGCAGCTCGAAGCGCAGCGGGCGGTCCAGCGCCGGGCGGTTCAGCCAGCGGCTGCACAGGGCCTCGACCCGGTCCAGGTCCAGACGCACCGACTGCTGGGAAAACTGGCTGTCGAACTCCAGGCGGGTGTCGAGCATGGGGGACAGCGGCACGGTCTGGCCGCGGCGCAACTGGGCGGCCAGCGCGCCCTGTTCGACGGCGCCGGCGCCGTCCAGGCAGGTCTGCATCAGCAGCAGGCGCGGGAAGCTGCCGGCATCGACCTGGACGCGGCGGCCGTAGCGCAGCTGGACGATGGGCTGGGTTCCGGCGCGGACCAGCTCGAAGCCGCCCGCGGCGCCCTGGGTGCCGCCTAAAGCCTTGATGGAGTGGGAACAATAGACCTTGGCGACGGCCGAGACGAGCTCGTCCAGATCACGGGTCTGCAACCGCGTCTTGGGTTGGTCCCCCACGCCAATCTCATCTCGTTGCGGAAATTGGATGGTACTGCGAAAAGCGGATATTTCAAACGCCGCCCGCCGCGCACTCTATCCCCACAGGCTCATCAACCGAACGGGCCACCAAGGGTAGGAGAATCGACATGAACAGCACCACGAACACCCAGGCTTCCATCGTCCTCGTCCACGGCGGCTTCGTCGACGGCTCCGGCTGGCGCGAGGTCTACCGCCGCCTGCGCAAGCAGGGCCACGACGTGACCATCGTGCAGAACCCGACCACCTCCCTGGCCGACGACGTCGCCTTCACCAAGCGCGCCATCGCCGAACAGAAGCACCCGGTGATCCTGGTCGGCCACTCCTATGGCGGCGTGGTGGTGTCGGAGGCCGGCAACGACCCGAAGGTCGCCGCCGTGGTCTACATCGCCGCCTTCGCCCCCGACCAGGGCGAGTCGGTCTCCTCGCTCATCGCCAACCCGCCCCCCGGCGCCTCCGTGCCGCCGATCCTGCCGCCGCAGGACGGCTTCCTGATGCTGGACAAGGCCCGCTTCCACGACGGCTTCGCCGGCGACGTGGAGGCCGAGGAAGCGCGCTTCATGGCCGACTCGCAGGTGCCCTGGGGCGTGGCCGCCCTCGAGGGCGCGGTGACCACCCCGGCGTGGAAGACCAAGCCGAGCTGGTATCTGGTCGCCAGCGACGACCACATGATCCCGCCCCCGGCGCAGCGCCAGATGGCGCAGCGCGCCGGTGCCACCGTGCGGGAGGTCAGGGCCAGCCACGCGGTCTACGTCTCCCAGCCGGAAGCGGTGGCGGAGCTGATCGGGCAGGCCGCGGCCGCAGTCCGCAAGTAACAGGGCTCGATCAGGCAAGGAAGGGCCGAGCGGATATCGGCCCTTCCTCGCGGGTATTGTGCGGAGTCCCCAACAGCGTTTGCATCAAGCAAGAGTTGCCGCGAAGCCGGGATTTCAAAACCCGACTTCGCCCCGCTTTGCCTTGGCAAGCGCGGATTCGGTCATTGAAGGCACAAGCTCGAGGACCCGCTTGATGGTCCGTCGAGTGACGACGGGGTCCGCACCGAAGCTGGGTAGCGCACTGGACAAGACCGCCTGCACCCGTTCTGCAGCCGTGAGCCGGTCAAGATTCAACTTCTCATCGACGACGCTGGACATCGCTCCCTTCAGAACGAGCGTGGCCGCAAAAAATCGGCTCTCGCTCCAGTCCGGCAATTCTTTTCCCAACCAGTCGCGATACGTCGACGCAGCGGCCTTGATGAGGACTTCGGATATTTTCCAGGAGCGATAGGCCACCGAGAACAGCTCCGCCACCCGGGCGTCAGATGACATTGCCTGGATATGGCTGGCCAATTTCAGACCCAGGCGCAAGTACGCATTCGCATCGCCGGACAGCGGGCGATCGGCAAGCTGCTGCGTCTCTTCAAAGCTTTCGAGGATCAGCTCGCGGAAGATCCCGTCCTTGTCATCGAAGTGATGGTAGAGGCTTCCGTAGGACACGCCGGCGGCGTTGGATATCTCACGCAGTGTCGTTTGCGCGTAGCCCTTTTCCAGGAACAGTCGCAGCGCAGTCGCCACGACTTTCTTGCGCACTTCTCCGGTGTGTTCCTGACGACCCATGACCCGAGTTCCGATCCCTATTGACTTCCGACGGCATCTGATTCTAATCTAGATCATGATCTAGATACAGATCTATACTATTTCCGGGAGGCAGCGCCATGATCATGCTGAGCCGCAGGTCCCTTCTCACTCAATCGCTGCTGGTCGGAGCTGGCGCCCTTGTGCCGCTGAGCCGGGGTAACGCAAGCGGCAGCGGCGCCGTTTCTGGCGCGGTTTCTGGCGCAGTCTCCCAAAGCGGCCCGGTGCTGACCGCGACGATCCAAGGACAGTCGGTCAGCCGAAACCAGGTGCTGGAATATGAAGCGGGCCGATTGAAAGTCGTTGCCCAGCGCATGCTGAACAACCTGCCATTGGCGCTGGTTGAGGAACTGGTGATTTTGACGCTGCGCCCCGATTTCTCCATCGAGAATGTGGCCGCGGATCGCGAGCGTCTGGCCGACGCCAAGATCCGCGCGGGGGACGAGGCGATGCGCAAATTGTTCGCCAACGATGTGCTGCTGACGACGGCCATAACGGAAGTTGCCGTTGCCGCGCCCCTCGGCTGGGTCGTCAGTGAACTCGAACTGACGAGCAGCCGCGGCACCGCGGAGGGTTTCATGGATTGGTTCATCGACATGATCAATCGCGACGATGAACGCGCCCTGCTGGTGACGTGCCCGGATCACATGGTCATGCACCGGGCCCCCAATAACGGCATGGACATCCTCGATATCACCGGCGGCTCGCCGCTCGCGAGCCATTTCATCTTCGATCCAGCCGATGTGGGCAAATTGCCCTTGGTCACCGATCCAGACTTTCCCGTTCGGTATTCCGGCGGCGTCTTCGACGAACGAGGGATCCTGGTTGGCGGCGCGAACCACCGGTTCCGCACACTGGCCACGGGCTTTCAGGGCCACCTTGCGCTCCTTTTCCCGGCCGCATTGCCGCCGTGGATGATCTCGCAGCAGCGCTGGCAACTCGCCTGCGAGTTTTCCAACTGGATCATCAATTACATCGAGGAAACGGGCGACTAGCATGTCAAGCTTTCTCTTAACCGCTTCCGCAAGTCCAGCGCCGGGGTTCCAACGCCATGTCGGCGCATAACATACTGATCACCGGCGCCAGCTCCGGTCTCGGCTACGCAACGGTCCAGGCTTTGTGCGCGCGGCTCAGAAGCCAGCCGACGCAGGATTCCCCGAGGATATTCATCACCGCCACCTTGGCGACCACGGCCGCCGCGGCGGCGGCGCAACTGAGCCGTGAAACCGGATGTCCGGTCTGCGGACTGGCGCTGGATCTGGGCTCCGAAGGGTCCATGGAATCGTTCCTCGCCGAACTCGACAAGCGGACGGGCGACGCGCAGTTCAGCGCGATATTCCTCAATGCGGGAATCCAGCTCGTCAATGGGCTGAAGCGGAACGATGCAGGCTACGAGTTGACCATGGCGGTCAATCAGATCGGCCACCTGCGACTGCTGTTCCGTTTGTGGAACAGGATCAAACCGCAAGGTCGCGTGGTCTTTGTCGGCAGCAGCACGCACAACCCCGACAACAAATTGGCTCGACGGTCCGGCTTCCGTGGAGCGTCTTTCACGTCGGTGGCGCAGTGGCTCGATGGTCAAGGCGACCCGCAGCGGACTCTGGCCCAGCAGGGTCTTGACCGCTATGCCAACTCCAAGCTGGCCAACATCGTGACGGCGCTGGAGCTGACCCGCCGCGTGGCCCCTGAACGCATGGAATTCTACGCGGTGGATCCCGGGCTGATGCCGGGTACCGGCCTGGCGCGCGACCACAGCTGGCTCAACCGCCTGCGCTGGAGCGTGTTGCGGGCGCTCACCCCCTTGATTCCCGGCGCCAGTACTCCGAAGGACTCCGCGGCGGTCGTCGCCAAAGTCCTGCTGGGCGAGTTGTCCGCCGAAACCGTCGGAGGTCATTACCTGGATTTCAGTGGGCGCCCCGCTCCCCGGTCAGCGTTGGTTGACGATGCCCAGGCGGGGATGGCCATGCTCGACCAGATGCTGAGCCTGCCGGGCATCGGCCCACGAGTTCCGCAATTCAAGGCAGTGGAGTTCTGATGAAGGTGCCGACCGTTCGAGCGGTGATTGAGGGCAGGGATTTCCCTCGGGACGAGATCCTCGCCTGGGAAGCCAGCCGGATTCCAAAGGCGGCCATGCGGATCGGCTTGCCGGCGCCATCTGGCGACCTTGCCACGCAACGGCTGGCGTTTGCCGACGCCAAGATCGCCCTCGGGCCGGAGGAGATCCGCCGGCGGCTCGCAAGCCAGTTGCGGACATCCAAACTGATCAGCCTGACGGCAACCCGACTGTCCTTTGGACGGCGCGCATTGTGTATCTGCGACCTGTACTCCAGCGGAGGCGATGCGGCCTCCTTTGTCGCCTGGTGGAAGGCGCATAACCGGCCGGACTACACGCGCAGCATGATCGCCGCCCATCCCGACCATTTTTTCCTCGGGGTGGACGCCGACGGACGCCACGAAATCGTCGAGACGACTGGCGGCAGTCCGCTGACGGCGAGGTTCTTCGTCGACCTGCGGGATACGTCCACGGTGCTCACGCCGCCGGACCCGACATGCTCCGCGAACATCTCCGGCATTGCGCAAACCGATGGCGGAACGATCATTGGAGGAGTACGGCATGAGTTCCACGACATTACAGGCGGCTTCCGCGCCCGCCTGCTCGTCGAGTTTCCCGCCACATTT
Source organism: uncultured Nevskia sp. (assembly GCA_964451925.1). Classification (GTDB taxonomy): domain Bacteria; phylum Pseudomonadota; class Gammaproteobacteria; order Nevskiales; family Nevskiaceae; genus Nevskia. Next base: position 21,677 of record CAYVKA010000018.1, read on the forward strand.
CCGGCGCACATGCGCGCCCAGCACCGTCTGCACCTCGCCGCCGAATTCGCCAACTGGATCGAATTCGCCTTCTCGGGCGCCCCGCTCACGCGCTGAGGCTTTCAGTCAACGCGGAGCGGGGCTCCGCCACCAAACAATTTTTCGAAGGAACAGAATCGATGTCATCGATGACTCGCAGGACTTTTTTGCGCCGCTCGGCCCTCGCTGGCGCGGTGTCATTGAGCCCGGTTGTACTCACCGGATGCAGCAACTCCTCCAGCCCCGCATCGACCGGCGGCTCCGGTGGCAACTCCTCGGCTGCTGGCTCGGGAAGCTCCAACCTGGACCTCACGGCAAACATCGGCGGAAACTACGTCAGCCGGCAGCAGGTCCTGGTGTGGGAGGCGCGGCGCCTGCAAGTGGTGGCCTCCCGCATGAGCGGTAACATGGCGGCATCGTTGATTGAAGACCTGTCGGCCCTGATCGTGCGGCAGCCGGAGGACACTTCGGACATCGTTCAGGAGCGCAACCTTCTCGCCGACGCCAAGATAAAGGCTGGTGACGCCGCGATGAGGCAGCTGATCGCGAACGACTTGCTGATCAGTGGCCCGCTGATGAGCGCGTCCGCCGCCCTTCCGGGTTATTCGACCAGCCAGATCGACATCATCAGCAATCAGGGAACTGCGGAAGGCTTCGCGAGCTGGTTCGCGGATAACTTCTTCAACCCGGGCAATGAGCGCTCGATTCTGGTCGCCTGCCCGGACCACTATGTATTCAATACGGTCACACCGAACGTGGTGAACGCGTCAGAGGAGATGGGCGGGGCCCTGTTGGTCGCCAGCTTTGTCCTCGAGTTAGGCAGCGATACCGCCCGGCTGCCGATCGTCACCGAACCGGATTTCCCGATCCGCTTTACGGGCGCCGGGCTTGACTCCGCCCACGACGTCGCCGGCGGATTCAATCATCGCTTCAAGAATCTCGATCAGGGCTTCCAGTCCCGCCTGGGCGTGTTCTTTCCCTCGACGTTGCCGTTCTGGATCCCGGCGGAGCATCAATGGCACCTGGCCTGCGAGTTCTCCAACTGGATCACCGCCTACATCGAGGAAACCGGTGGCTAGGGAGAACGTGGGGATCGCCGTGAGACGCATCGGTGCGCTTTTCGTTGGCCTGACGATGGTCGCGGCCACGGTGTCAGCTTTCGCGCAAACGGCGACGGAGGCGCGACCGAGCCTATCTCCCTTGGGGCGCTGGCGGACCTTTGACCCGGACGGTCATGAGCTGCGAAGCATTGTCGTCATCGCCGCTGTCGGAGACGAGCTTCAGGGCAAGGTTGTTGAACGCTTTCCACCTCCGGGCGACCCGACTCATGGAATCTGCGGCGCTTGCTCAGGCGAACTCAAAGATCAGCCGATCCTGGGTATGACCCTACTCCGTCATCTCCGAAAGCACGGTGACGGCTGGGATGGCGGCTCGATTGTCGACCCTACAACCGGTAAGACCTACAGCGTGGAAGCTGAATTGGCGAACGGCGGTCAGGAACTTCATTTGCGCGGATACGTGGGCATCAGCTTGTTTGGGCAGACCCGGACGTGGGTGCGCGACACATCGGGTTCTCACTGACGCGCGGGGACAGCGGGTTGCATGAATGCGATGACGCGACAAGAGACCGCAGCGAGGAGAGCCGTGTCCAACCAACCGAATGGCGCTCAGGCGCTGATCCGCACCCTGGCTGACGCCGGGGTGAATGTTTGCTTCTCCAATCCGGGCACGTCCGAGATGCACTTCGTGGCTGCACTCGACCGCGAGCCACGCATGCGGGTGGTTCTGGCCCTGTTCGAAGGCGTGGCTACCGGCGCGGCCGATGGTTACGCGCGCATGGCTGACCGGCCGGCCGCCACGCTGCTGCACCTGGGCTGCGGATTGGGCAATGGCTTGGCCAATCTGCACAACGCCCGCAAAGGCAAGGTTCCGGTCCTCAACATCGTCGGCGACCACGCGACACACCACGTCAAGTTCGACGCGCAGCTCCAGTCCGACATCGAAACCGTGGCGCGTAACGTCTCGCAGTGGGTCCGTACGTCGGCGACTACAGGGGAGCTGTGTCGCGACGCAGTTGAAGCTCTTGCCGCCTCGATGGGGCCACCGGGCCAGGTTGCGACGCTGATCCTGCCGGCTGACGTGTCCTGGGGTGAAGGCGGCATTCCAATGGCGCCACCGGCCATCCGGACCCCACCTGGTGCCGACGAGAAAGTCATCTCGACCATTGCCAGCGTGTTGCGGGGCGGCGGCGGCAGAACCGCGTTACTGCTCGGCAACCGGGCGCTGCGCGAGCCAGGCTTGCTGGCGGCGGCCCGGATCGCCGGAAAGACTGGCGCCAAATTGTTCGCCGAGGTATTTCCCACACGCATCGAACGCGGAGCGGGGTTGCCGGCAGTTGAACGAATCGCCTACCTGGCCGAATTTGCATCGGTACAGCTGGCCACATTCGATCACCTGATCCTCGTCGACGCCAAGGCGCCGGTGTCGTTTTTCGCCTATCCCGGCAAGAAAAGCTACCTGGTTCCCGAAGGGTGTCAGCTGCACGAGCTGGCGTGCTCCAGTCAGGACGCCGTCGGCAGCCTGGAGCGCCTATGCACTGAGCTTGGTGCGCAGCCCATGAAGCCGCACCTGCAGACGGCAGTGCGCCCCCCACGTCCGCGCGGCAGGCTGACCGCCGAAAAAGTGTGCAAGGCCATCGGTCATTTGCTCCCCGACCGCGCCATCATCGTGGATGAATCGCAGACCTGCGGCGTCATGCTACCGCTATATACCGCGGGCGCTCCTCGCCACGACGTTTTGACACTCACCGGCGGCGCGATCGGCCAGGGCCTGACCAATGCCGTGGGCGCCGCCATCGCCTGTCCCGACCGTCCGGTGCTGGCTCTGGTGGGTGACGGCTCGGCCATGTACACGATCCAGTCCTTGTGGACCATGGCGCGCGAGAAGCTCAACGTCACCACCATCGTGTTCAGCAACAGGTCGTACGCAATCCTGAACGTCGAGCTGCAGCGTGTGGGCGCCACGGGCAAGGGCGACAAGGCTCAATCACAGCTCAATCTCAGCCGTCCGCACCTGGATTTCGTCGCGCTGAGCAAGGGTATGGGTGTTCACGCTGTCCGAGCTGCGACGACGAAGGAGCTGCTGTCGGCGCTGGAGCATGCACTGCGCACACCGGGGCCGCATCTGATCGAGGCGGTGGTGCCTAATTCGCTATCCGGTCTGAGGCTCAAGCTGTTGCCATACGTGCTCAGCTCCCTGGACGACCTGCCGCGGCCCGTCGCCCGGACGATCAAGCGCAGGATCGCGCCGTGACGCAATGAAGGGGTGAGCCAAGCGGATCAGGCCGGCGGCGCCTCCAGCAGGGCCAGTACGACCGCGGCGAGTTCCGCTTGCAGCGTGGGAAGTGCGTCGATTCCGGAGGTGTAGAAGGTGTGCCGGAGCACTTCCGTGATGGCACCGACCACGGCGAGCGCACGGATGTGGCTGATCGGCGCGAATTTCGGCTCGTCGCGGCGCAGGAATTCACGCAGCTTGACCAGCCCGTCCGCGATCCGGTCACGGACAGCGCGCTGGCGCTCGGCGGCCGCGGGGCCGAGTGCCTCTGCGTCGGCGGCGACCAGCCGCACCAAGCCCGGCTCCTGCACGCAGAGTTGCAGCAGTTTGGCGATGTAGGCATGGACCGGGGAGGCGGCGTCGACGGGGGGCGGTTCGAGCGCGAGCACGCGTTCGAGCACCCGTCCGGCGGCGTAGTCGAACGCTTCCATGAAGCATTCTTCCTTGTCCGCGAAATACTCATAGAAGGTGGAGCGCGCGACGCCGGCGCGCCGGACGATGTCGGTCAGGATCAGCGGCGCGAAGCCGCGCTCGGTCCCCAGTTCGACCGCCGCTTTCAGCAAGCGGGTGCGTTGCGAGGCCTCAACCTGCTCGCGACTGAGGTGGTGGCGCCCCTTCGGCAGTGATTTCAAGTTCTGCATCAACCCCACTATACCTTAATGGACTTGACAGTTCATGAATCGGATGTTTTCATGGACTGCCGAGTTCATTATTGGGCTGCCACGCAAGTCCGAAGGATTCGGAGCCTGCCGCAACACAACGACATCAGGAGGAAAGCCATGCTTGGGAAATCGGACAACACGTATGTGCCGGATCGGCGCTCACACAGGCCGGCGCTGTGGCGCAGTGCAGCGGCGATCATGGCCGCGGTGTTCGCGGGAGCGCCGGGCCTTGCCCTGGCCGCGACGTATTACGTCGATGCGGCCGCGGGTTCCGACAGCGCAGCGGGAACCAGCGCCACCACAGCCTGGCAGACGCTGGCGAAGGTGAATTCGACAACGTTCAGTGCCGGTGATTCGATCCTGTTCCAGACCGGGCAGCACTGGGCCGGCCAGCTGCATCCGCTGGGATCGGGCACATCCGCGTCGCCCATCGTGATTTCGAGCTACGGCGGCGGTGCAAAGCCGATCATCGACGGCAGTTCGCTCAGCAGCGGAGCCGCGGTTTATCTGATCAACCAGGGCGGCTGGACCATCGATGGCCTCGAGGTCATCAACGACTCCGGCACCGACAACGTCGGCGCCACAAGCGCCGGCGTCAACCGCAGCGGCATCCTGGTCGACAACGAAAACGCCGGGGTGCTGTCTGGCATCACCATCCAGAACAACTACGTACACGACGTCAACGGCTGCTTCGCCTGCAACACTTCGAGTGACGATGGACACGTCAACGGCGGCATTGTGGTTGCGGCCGATGTATCGAACGTGCCCTGGGCCAGCGCGGTGGCTGCAGGCTACGAAAGCTACAACAACGTGCAGATCCTCAACAACACGGTGAGCGGCGCCGGGCGCGAAGGCATCGTCTTCTGGGACAACTCCGTCGGACTGAGCTACTTCATCATCGACCCCGCCGCGATGAGCAACAACGTCACCATCCAGGGCAATGGGGTGTACAGCGTCGACGGCGATGGCATCACCCTGTCGGGGGTGCAGAACGGCTTGATCGACCACAATATCGTGGGCAAGGCCGGCTTGAAGACCGTGGCCGGGGGCGAAGCCACCTCTGGCGGCATCTGGGCCGAGAAAACGAGCGGCGTCACCATGCAGTACAACGAGGTTTATGGTGTCCTGAGTGCGGGCGGAGTCGATGGACAGGCCTTTGACAACGACCTTTTCGCCTCCAACACCATCATCCAGTACAACTACAGCCACGACAATCAGGGCGGCTTTCTGCTGATGGAGGGCCAGATGTTCCTGAGCGGAACCAACCTCACGGTGCGCTATAACCTCAGCGTCAACGACAGCTATGGCGGCGTTAAAGGTGTCATCACCTCGGAATACGGGCCCCTTGGCACCGTCAACATCTACAACAACACCATCTACATTGCCGCGGGATTGCCCTCCAACCCGATTCTTTGCAACAGCTGCAACGCGCCCTTTGTGAATTTCAATATCTGGAATTTCAACAACAACGTCATCGCCAACTTCGGCAGCGGCAATTACGCCAATCCGGCGGGATGGAACGTCGCCTTCTCCAGCAACCTGTTCTTCGGCAACCACCCGTCCGGCGAGCCCGGCGATGCACGCAAGCTGGTCAGCGACCCGCAGTTCATCGCGGCGTCTGCGACTGCGCCCTACGGCATTGCATCGGTATCGGGCTACCAGGTGTCGAATGGGTCGCCGGCGGCCGCGAGCGGAGCGGTGATTTCCGGCAATGGCGGCCGCGACTATTTCGGCCGCGCCGTGTCACCAACGGCATCACCGACGCGCGGATTCTACGAAGCCGTGAACTACTGAGCGGTCCAGGCTGCGGCACGGCGGCAGCGGGGAAATGACGCACCCGCCCGATCGGCAGCACCCGAGCTCCGTGCCGCAGTCTAAATTTTTTCTCCGCACGCCGCCTGCATCGGCCGCGCGGATGAGCATCCCGTTGCACCGTCTCCACGAAAATTTTGTAGCCAAGCGCAGTCCGCTCAGCGCCCCCGGCCCAGGCCCAAAAAGCTGATCGTACGTTTGTGATTTCGAGGACGTAACCAGATTGGCTTGCCGCGTCGAAGGCAAGCTACGCGACCGCGACCGCCATGAAACTTTGTTATCAAAGTGATCAGCGGCCCGATCATCCCGCAACTCATCCCCTGGGCGCCAAAGCATCCAGTCACAGCAGTATTCCAACACCCAAATCGCCGCGCCTGGCCGGTACGTCCACATCACTCGCCGGCTACGGCGGGGTTGGTGATCGCCAGCGCCGGCAATCGGACTCTGCATCGGCAGCAGCCGAAAGGCTGGGCGCCGGCAAACAGGCAAGGCCCTACGCGATCCTGCGCTGCGTATTACAAACCTGCCGCAAAGCTCCTGAACGCCGGGCCGGCCCAGCCGCTTCCCGAGTTGACGGGCGCCGCGGGCAGCGGGATGCCGCCATAGATCACCTGGCCCCGGGCATCCTGATAGGTCTGCCAGGGAATCGTCGGCTGCTGACTCACCCCGGGTTTGTTGAAGTCGCACACCCCATCCGGAAACAGGGCCTGCATCTGCGCCCATTGCGCATCGGTAAACGGGCTTGGGCCATAGTCGTCGCCGCGGTTGAGTGGCTTGAGCTGGCACTTGTTGGCGTCGGTGGTGATCGACTCCCCGGCCGCCGTCCGCGCCGTGCCATAGACCGGCACGATCAGCTTGCCGCAAAGACTGGCGGAGAGCTGGTTGCCCACGCCGTCAAAGCAGGCGTCCCCCAGGTCGGATGGCTTGTCGGCGATGATCTTCTGGGCGAGCGGGGCCGGGCTTTGGTCCTTTTCCACCGCAGCCAGCCAGCGATCCATGGCGATGAGGCTGTTCTGGTTGCAGGCCGTGTCGCCGAAGATCAGGGCGGGCCCCTCCCAGATCAGCTGATTGGCGTGACCGCCGGTTTCACGATCCAGCCGGGCGCGAATCGCGAAGGCGCGGTAGGCGTCGTGGACCAAGCCGGGATCGGGGCCGCGGCAATCGATGATCGCTGTCTGGCCGAGGTTGTTGGCTTCGTTGATCATGCCGCTGCGATAGGCGTTGGCGAGCGCGGGCTGGTCCGCGACCAGCCGATCCGGGCTCGCTTGAAGATCGATGTTCAGGCCGCCGATCTTCGCGTTGAGGTCCAGGAACATGTGCGGCGTGATCAGGCCTTTCTGCAGCGCGGACAAGCCGTACTGCACGCCGACATTGTCCGCCGCAATGCCCGCGAAGCCATGACCAAGCTGCTTTTCCACTGCACTCCACACCGCCGGCGCGCGCGGTGCGAACACATTGATTCCGAGGTCGGTCGGGCCGCAGCGGTCGCCGCCGGGATTGGTCCGGGCGTTGTAGACCGTGGCGGCGGTGGTGCCGGGGCAGACGTTGCCGGGCACGAAGGCCGGGAACAGCCCGATGTTGTCGAGCACGGCGTTGAGCGGCAGATCGCTGCCCTCGACCGCCGCCGCCTGCACGGGCGTCCACGGCACACCGGATGTCCCGCCGGCACCCAGGGCCAACTCGCCGAAGTAGCTCACGAGGAGGTGGTAGTCGGCGACCTGCGTCACCGTGCTCCAGGCGTCCGGGAACGAGCAGGTCGGCAGGATGCCCTGGTAGATGCCCGGATAGGCGTTCGCAATCCACTGCATCGCCAGCGAGCCGCCGGAACAGCCGGAGCCCATGGTGTAGCGCAAGGTGCCGTACTGCTCGATCACGCGCTCCTTGGCCATGATCAGCGACTCGGCCTGGATCGCCACATCGCAGTCGTGGCCGCTGTTGTCGAGCGCTGTCGACATCACCACGAAGCCGGCGCCGAGCGCGTACTGCAGGCTGTTCGGCCCGGCCGTGACCGGCAGCCCCGCGAGCAAGCCGAACGGCGCCGCGTAGTCGGTCACGCTGGGGGCCGCGACCGGCTCGAACGAGGCGCCGCACAGGGCGCCGTGGGAGATCAGGAGCTTGTGGTTGAACTGGGGCTGCGGCTCCACCGCCGTCCAGGGCTTGCCTGGCTGGTACAGCGCGGCGATCTTGTATTGATCACGATCCAGGTAGCCGGTCTCCACGCGGACGATGAAGGGCACCGTGATGCCGCCGTCCGTGGTGGTACCGGCGACGTCACTTGCCGGGTTGGCGGGATCGTAGGTCTGGAAGCCCCGCTTCAGCGGGTTGGAGGAGATGTACACGTAGGCATAGGCCGGCGGCTGGTTGCATTGCGCATCCACCGAACCCTGCTGGCAGCTCCACGGCATCTGCTGCGGGCCAGCGATGAGCGGGCCGCCGCTGGGGTGATTGATCAGGGCGTAGCTGCTGCTGCCGCCTGGATAGTTGGCGGTAATCGTATTGCGGCCCGGCGCCATGCCGCCGACCAGGCCCATGTAGGCGCCGCCGGCGCCGAAGGAGAATTGCGCGCTCACGTCACTGCCGTTGAGGCTCACCGTGACCGCCGAGGCGGGAGTGCTCGCAGGCAACACCACCTGCACCAGCGCATCGCCGCCGCTGATCAGATCCGCACGATTGGACAGGATCTGGATGGCACTGCCGGATAGGGGGCCGGAGCCGTCCGCAGCGGGCCCGGTACCGGTTACGGGCGAACTGCTGCCGCAGCTCACCAGCCAGCAGAACAGTGGCAACAGCAAGACTCTGTCAAGGTACCGCTTCACGAGAATTCTCCATGCCCACGGACGTTTGCGCCATAATTGTCGATCTGTACAGCCGCTACATTCAGCCGCTGGGCAATGAGCTGGCCGCAGGATCGGTGACATAGACATGCAGATTTCCCGCAGCATCTACAGCATCGTGCAGATGGTGGACACCGCGGCCGAGTACGGCATGAGCGCGCGGGCCTGCCTTGCGGACTCGGGCCTTGCGCCGGAGCAGCTGCTGCAGCTGGAGTTCCAGGTCTCGCCGCAGCAGGAGTTCGCGGTCATCGCCAACATCGTGCGCGAGCTGCCGCACGTGCCGGAGCTGGGTCTGCGCATGGCGGCGCGCTTCCACATGCCGGTTTACGGCGTGCTGACCTTCGCCATGTGCAGCTGCGCCACCGCCGGCGACGCCATCGACCTGGGCCTGAGCTACCACGAGCTGAGCTTCACTCTGGTGGAAAAGCACCAGCAGGTGATCGGCGACGAACTGGTCTTCACCTTCGAGGACCGGCATATCCCCGCGCCGCTGCGCCAGATCATCGTCGAGCGCGACATGTTTGCGCTGCCGCGGGTGATGGACGAGGTGCTGGGCCGCCAGATGCCCAAGCGCGCGGTGCGCTTCGCCTATGCCCGGCCCGCGCATGCGAAGCGCTACGCCGAGCTGCTCGGCTTCGAGCCCGAGTTCAATGCGCCGGCGCATCAGATCGCGGTCAATGCCGCGTTCCGCAAGATGCCGATGCCGCAGGCCAACGCCGCCACCTTGCGCCACTGCCAGGCGCAGCTGCAGGCCATCGTGGCGCAGCACAAGGTCTGGCGCGGCACCGCCGGCAAGGTGCGCGAGATGCTGTTGCGCCGTCCGGCGATGGGCGCGGATATGGAGGAGGTGGCGGCCAAGCTGCGCATGACCTCGCGCAACCTGCGCCGCGTGCTGGAGGCGGAGAACACGTCCTTCCGCAGCCTGGCCGACGAAGTGCGCCAGACCGTGGCGGAAGAACTGCTGGGCCTGGGTAAATCCAGCGTCAAGGACATCGCCGCGCGGCTCGGCTACGGCGAGGTCTCCAGCTTCACCAATGCCTTCAAACGCTGGACCGGCCGCGCGCCGCGCGACTGGCGCTCCGGGCAGCCGCAGCCGGGCGCGATCCCGCCGGACCAGGACTAGCGGCATCCCGCCGCACCGACGCAAACGCAGCGCGGCGGAAACCAATTCACGGCACTTCGTCGAAGCCGCGCGTCGGCGCGGTCATCGCCGGAACCGGGTTGCCGAAGTAGTCCACGCCGCCGTTGTTGGGGATCACCACGCCGCTGGCTCTGGCCGGCGAGGTCGCCGCCAGCCCGTAGCCGCCGACCGCGGCCAGGCCGGCCGGGGCCTGCGTGGCGGGCGCGGTCATCTGCGGGTCCGCCACGATCTTGGCGGCGTCTGCCGGCTCGCCCGCGGTGTGGTTGCCGTAGATCAGGTTGTTGCTGATCACCGTGCCCGTGCCCTTGGGCTGCACCCAGGTGCCGGTGCCGAGGTTGACGATCACGTTGTTGCGGAAATACCAGCTGTTGTTGTTGTCACCGCTCCAGCCTTCCTGGTAGGTCGGGTGCGCTTTCAGGCCGGGCGCGATATAAATCGTGTTGTTGTAGATGTTGACGCCGGACATCAGGCCGCTGGCGAGCGTGACGACGCCGTTGGCGGCGAAAGCGTCGTTGACGCTGAGGTTGTAGCGCACCACCCCGCCCGTGCCGGAGAACAGTCCGCCCATCAGCAGGAACGCGCCGCCCTGGTTGTCGTGGCTGTAGTTGTACTGCACGACCGTATTGCCGGTCAGCAGGTCGATATCGTAGGCCTCACCGTCGGCGACGTTGGTGTGCACACCGGAGACCTCGTTGTACTGCATCGTGCTGTTGGTGGTCTTGGCCACGAACATGCCGACGGTGCCGGGCTCGGTGGAGCCGGACACGGTGACCAGGCCGGCCTTGTCGATGACGTTGTGCTCGATCAGGTTGTCGATCGAGCCCGAGAGGATGATGCCGTCGCTGTCGATGTTCTGGAGCTGGTTACCGGAGATGGTGACGTTCCTGCTCAGCGCGTTCTGCGATACGGCATAGAGGAAGCCGGTCGAGTAGTCGTTGAAGACGATGCCGGTGCGGCCGACATTCTCGACGACGTTGTCGAGGATCTGCACGCCGTTGTAGCTGCTGGAGCCGTTGTTGAAGCCGTTCATGGCGTCGGCCAGCACCGCGATGCCGCCGTTGGTCTGCGGATTGGCGCCGGAGCAGACGAAGCAGCCGTTCACGTCATGCACGTAGTTGTTGATGATGGTGATGCCGAACTGGCTCACGCCGTTGGTGTTGTTGACCAGGATGCCGCTGCGGTTGGCGCCGGGGGAATTGATGGTCCCGACGTTGTTCCTGCCGTTGTCGTTCACCACTTCCAGCCCGCTGATGGTCCAGTACGACACGTTCAGCAGCAGCACCGCCGCGCCGCCCGAGCCGCCGCCGCCCACGTTGCGGCCGTCGATGTACGGCCGCGGGCCGTCGCCGTAGGCGCCGATGGTGATCGGCTTGCCGCTCAGGCCCGAGCCCTTGGGGTTGAGCTGCTCGATCCACTGCCGGCCGGCGTGCAGCAGGATGCTGTCGCCCGGCGAGAAGGTCGTCGCGTTGACCTTGGCCAGCGTCTTCCACGGCGTGGCCTGGCTGGTGCCGTTGTTGCTGTCCGAGCCGTTGACGGCATCGACGTAGTACGCCGTGTTGGCGGCAAAGGCCGGCGCCGCGAACAGCAGCGCCGCCCCCGCCAGGGCGAGCATCGCCGCCAGCACCCCGAGATTCCTGCCCATGCAAAACTCCTCCGCATTGGTCACCCCGGACGAAGCTCAGCCGCGTCCGCGTGGGGTGAAAGCGATGACTGATTTTTCTTTCGCAGCCTTGATGGGGCCCGCCTGGGCACAGCACCGCATGGAGCCGCGAGCCTTGTTGTTTTGATTCCCCCGACGCTTGCATTGTGCTGCGCCCCCGGCACGGATTCCGGACGGCAGTTGCGATTTCCGGACCTGCCGTTGGGGTGACGCAACAGGTCGTTCAGGAAATGCGGGCGCTCAGGGCCGCGACGCCGCGCAGGGAGGCGCGGTGTCGGACTTGCGCAACCGCTTGAAGAAGGCCCAGGACATCTCCGCTCCGCTTGGCGCCTTCGGGTCGGTGAAGCCCCGCAGCTTGGCATCGGTGGTGCCGCCGGGCCAGTAGTGCTGCATGTTCTCGATGCGCACCTGCTCGAGGATCAGGCAATTGCCGTCCTGATAGGTATCGACGTGATAGGGATAGCCGCCGTCCGCCGGCGTCACGTCGACGGTCTTCGTTGGCGCAAGCGGAAACGGCGCAGTCTCTTTCCCGGACACCACCAGGTTGTTCGTCATCAGCCACTGCTGGATCGCGTTCTGCCCGCTCGCCGGCGTGGCTGCCGGATCCTTTTCGCCCTGGAAGCTGATCACCGGGAGTACGCGCGCGTGAGAGCCCATCGCCGCACGCGCCGCGAGCGCCAGCACCTGCGGTGGTGTCAGGTCCGGGCCCAGCGGCTGGCCCACGCCGGCGATGCCGATGCCGTAGGCGCCGCCCTCGGCGATGCCGATGGCGGCGTACAGGTCCGGATAGGTCGCGCCCATGATGCTCGTCTCCCAGCCGCCGGCCGACATGCCCACCACGTAAACGCGCTCCGGGTCCACGTTCCAGCCGGTGATCACCTGTTGCGTCAGGTCCGCGATCGCCTGCGGATCGCCCACGCCGCGGACCATCTCCAGCGGGTCATAGAAATGCCAGGACTGCAGCAGGTGCTCGCCGATCGCGCCGTCGGTCTCGGTGTCCGGATACAGCATGATGAAGCCCTCGCGCGCCGCGACCGGATCGAACCGCGCCGCCGCGCGCATCTGCTCCGCCGTGGTATTGGCCCCGTGCAGCAGCACCACCAGCGGCGCCGGCGTATCCGGGCGCACCGAGCCGGGAATGTAGACCAGGCCGGTATAGGTGCCGAAGGCATTGGCATAGTGGATCACGGCGTTCGTATCCTGCGCCACCTCGCTCGAGTCGCCGCAGCCGGCGAGCAGCAAGGCCAGCCCGCACAAAGCGGGCGCGGTACCGCGCCGACAGCGCTGCATCCCGATCACCATCTCCTCCCCCGGCGGCCTGCATCCTGGTGTTTTCGTCATGCGCATCGGCAGGCCTGCCCGGCCGATAGTAAGCACAGGCGGCGCGAGCGTCACGCCTATTCCGGACGCCGACTTGGGATTTTCGGCAAATTCCGCCGGCCGGTAACGGATGGTCCGCCTCGCTGGCTCCGCATTGCGCCATCGGCTGGTCCGGAAATCGCAACTGCGGTCCGGATTCCCGCTCTGCCCCGACGCACAATGCGGGCTTCCTGTCGCGGGCGCCAGAACAACTACAAGCGCCGCGCCATCTTGCTCAAGCGGGAGAGAATCCAGTGCACAAGACTGTTGTGCGGCTGCTGTTGCTGCTGTCGGGCGCTGTTGTCCTGGCGGCCTGCGGCCAGAGCAGTTCCGTTGCCGGCAGCGGCTCCGGCGGCTCCACGCTGATCCGGGTGCTGTCGAACCGGGCGGACCTGATCAGCGGCGGCGATGCGCTCATCGAGGTGGCGCTCTCGGGGCACGCGCCGTCGGAAGTCAGGGTCTTCCTGAACGGCGGCGACGTCACCCGGCATTTTTCCCTGGATCCGCAGGGCCGCTTCCTGGGCCTGGTTCAGGGCATGAGCGTCGGCGCCAACACCATCAGCGCCACCGTCGGCGGCGACAGCGGCAGCGCCACCATCGTCAATCACCCCAGCGGCGGGCCGGTCTTCTCCGGACCGCAGCTCCAGCCGTGGACCTGCCAGTCCACCGCGGTGGACGCGCAGTGCGGCCAGGCGCCCACCTACCAGTACTTCTACCTCTCCTCCGATCCGCTCAAGGCCGGGATGCAGGCGTACGACCCGGCGCACCCCGCCAGCGACGTGGCGCAAACCACCACCGACCAGGGCGTGACCTTGCCCTTCATCGTGCGTCTGGAGACCGGCTACCTGGACCGGGACCAGTACGCCATCGCCGTGCTCTACCAGCCGGGCCGGGACTGGAGCGCGGTGCAGCCGCAGCGGCAGTTCAACCACAAGCTGCTGATCATGCACGGCCATGGCTGCGGCGTGGCCTACGAGAGCGCCGCTGCGCCCAGCGTGCTGAGCTACGCCCCGGCCAACGTGCTGGGCCTGGCCGGCATCAACCTCACCCTGCCGACGCAGATCGTCCCGGACAGCGCCATCCATGCCCTCGGCAGGGGCTACGCCGTGCTGTCCACCGCCCTGGACAACAGCGACCACAACTGCAATGTCGCGCTGCAGGCCGAGTCGCTGACGATGGCCAAGGAGCACCTGATCGAAGCCTATGGCACCCTGCGCTACACCATCGGCAGCGGCTGCTCGGGCGGCTCGCTCGCCCAGCAGCAGATCGCCAATGCCTACCCGGGCATCTATCAAGGGGTGGTCATCACCTGCTCGTTCCCCGATGCCTGGAGCACCGCCACGCAGTTCGCTGACTACCACCTGCTGCTGAACTACTTCAGCGACCGCTCGACTTGGGCCGCGGGCGTCTCATGGCCGGAACCGCAGCAGGCGGCGGTGATGGGGCATATCTCCACCCTGAACGCCAAGGTCAGCGAGTCGGCGCAATTCCACGTCGCGGTGCCCACCGACCCCTGCGCCGGCACCACCGCGCAAAACCGCTATGATGCGAAGACCAACCCGGGCGGGATCCGCTGCACCATCACCGACGCGGCGATCAACCTGCTCGGCCCGCGCCCGCCGGAACTGTGGACCGACAGCGAAAAGGCCGCCGGCCACGGCTTCGCCGGCTTTCCGGTCGACAACGTCGGTGTGCAATACGGCCTCTCCGCCCTCAAGTCGGGCCAGATCAGCGCCGCCCAGTTCGTGGACCTGAACCTCAAGATCGGCGGCCTGGATGCCGACACCAACCACATGGCCTCCCGCACCGCCGCGGTCGAGCCCGCGCTGGCCAATGCCTATCGCGCCGGCATGATCAACGAGACCACCCACTACGACCGGACCGCCATCATCGACTGCCGCGGCCCGGACCCCGGCCTGTTCCATGATGCTTACCGCGCTTTCGCCATCCGCGCCAGGCTGGATGCCGCGCACGGCTCGCACGCCAACCAGGTGATCTGGGAAGGGCCGTTCCTGATTGTCGGCGACAGCGCTTGCAACGTGAACGGCCTCGATGCCATGGACCGCTGGCTGGCGGCGGTGGAGAGCGATTTGGACGACATCCCGATTGCCCGCAAGCTGGTCGCCGACAAGCCCGGGAACATCACGGACGAGTGCTGGAGCGGCATCGGGGTCAAGCTCGGCGACGGGCTATGCGGCGAGCTGGTCGTGCCGATCTTCGCCACACCACGTATTGTCGCCGGCGACGCCATCACCACCGACACCAACAAATGCCAGCTCAAGCCGCTTGACCGCGCCAGGGACTATGGCGCGGCGACGTTCACCGACGCGCAGTGGGCGCAGCTGCAGGCATTGTTCGCCGATGGGGTTTGCGATTTCAGCAAGCCCGGGGTGAGTCGGCAGCCGACGATTGCCTGGCAGACTTACGAGGGAAATGGCGCAGCGGTCCTCTATGGTGGTGCGCCGCTGCCGCCCGCACCGCCGAACTCCGGCGGCGGGTGGGCCGGCCCGGCCTTCGCATCGTTTCAATGAAACCGATCTGGCGAGCTTGATTGCCCCGGCGAGCGGACAACCATGCCCATTCACGTCAACAAAGAACGTTTGCGCGATTTTCTCAATCAGCGAAGCCAGGCTTCGGAATGGCTGCTGGTGGATCAACGGATGATCGACGCCTATGCACACCTTACCCGGGACCGGCAATACATTCACGTGGACACGGAGCGGGCGAAAAGCAGCCCCCTGGGCGCCACCGTTGCCCACGGCCTGCTGACCCTGTCCTTGATGCCCGCGTTACTGGCGCCGATTCAGTTGCGGCCGGGCGGCGGCGCAATGGAGCTCTTTTGCGGACTCGATCGCCTGCGATTCATCGAGCCGGTGCGCGTCAATTCACGCATTCGCGCGCGCACCACGCTGATCAACATCACGGACATATCGCCGGTGCGTGTATTACTGCGGACCCGGGTGGTCGCCGAAATAGAGCGCGCCTGCAAGCCGGCCCTGGAAGCCGAGTCGCTGTCGATTTGGGTGATGGATGGTTTGAACAATGGCCCAGACAGCATTGCAAATAGCAAGTGACCGGAACAAGGCGGCTTGGACTTGAACGGTGCGGCCTGCTTTCGGTTGGCCAAGCGTCACTGCAATGCGTCTTCACGGCCACCGCCACCTGATTGCTGCCGCCCCCTATCAGGTTTGCGCGGCAGTCGTCACCACCAAACAAGACCGTGCTGGGGCAGCCAGGGCCCGAGTGCCGGCCTGCGACCCTTCTGATCGCAGGTCCGGCCAAAATGTGAGCTGCATCACATTCTTCCGCCATTTCCATACCAGGTGATACTCTGTGCCGCGCCATCGCCCGGAGCGAGCCGGCCGGCGTCTGTCGAATAGACTGCCTACGAGCACGGACACTGATTCCGTCGCAAGAATCACACTGGCTGAACGCGCTCGGCGGCCAACTGCGCGCGCCGCCGTCGGCGAGATACGTTGCGTTACCTGTGGACAGCCAGGGTAAGGACGTCCACAAGCAAGGAAGGCGGTCCAAAGGGGAAAAAATGGGACGAGTGTCATTGAACGGATGGCGCGGGGCGCGGCGTTGCGATGAAGCACCGCGAGTGCCAGCAATGAACAGGGCTGCCGGTTGCGCTTTTTGGGCCTTGCCGTGGACCAAGCTGATGGTGCTGGTGCTGAGCGCCGTCATGTCCTGTGCCTTTGCGGACTCATCGGAATCCCAGCCGTTGAAGCTGGTGCGCAGCGCGATCAGCAGGGTGGAAGGAACCGACGGCAAGCCGACGCAGGCGTCGTCCTTCGCCGTCAAGGACCACATTTACTACTTCACCGAGGTTTCCTGGGATGACACCCAGAGGGCCGCCGGCAAGCACCAGCTGTCCTACAAATGGTACACGGGGAATCGGATCGCTTTCTCCTTCGCCGACGCCCGGGACTTTCCTGCACTACCGAATTTCTGGTCGGCCTGGATCTCCGGCGGGCACCTCGGGCCCGGGCATCACAAGGTCGAGTTGTACGTGGACAACGCGTTGTTCGACTCGCAGGAGTTCGACATCCTGGACGTTGCCCAGCCGGACGAACTGCAGATACGGGATTCGATCAAGGGTCAGGCGGCGGATTTATTGAAAGCCGGTGATTTCGTGGCTTTCGATCAGATCGCCACACAGTTCCGCCAGTCCGGCGAGCGCACTCCCGCTGGAGACTGGAAACTGGCCCAGTTGTATATCGGCGTGAAGAATGCCGGCCCGGATAATCCTGACGACCCGCAGTGGCAGCTGCTGGACAGCGTCTCCAGCCAATGGCTGCGGGCGCATCCCGACTCCCCGACGGCCGTGGTGGTCCGCGCCAAGGTTCTGCTTGCGCACGCCTGGGCCTATCGGGGAGGGGGCTATGCCTCCGAAGTAACGGAGAGCGGATCGGCGCGTTACCACGACCTGATGGAGCAGGCTCGCGACGTGCTCGACAGCCACAAGGCGGTCGCCGCCAGTGATCCGGAGTGGGACGCGATCCGCATCGACCTCATCCGTCAGCAGGGCGGGGATTCCCAAGCCGTTTTGAATGCAGCGGCCGAGGCGCTCGGCCGGCAACCGTACTACTACCCTATTCACAACTCGGCCGTGATGTCGCTGATGCCTAAATGGGGTGGCTCCGAAGAACTGCTCAAGCAATACGTGCAAATGGCCCTGGACCGGTCCGCGGCGCGTGAGGGAACACAAGCCTATGCACGCATTTACCATTTCGTCGCGCGCAATGCGCAAACCCCGCTGGACGATCTGAACACTCTGGGGGCGAAATGGCAGCCCATGCAGCAAAGTCTGGACGAGATCCTGCGCGCCTACCCCGACTCCTTCAACCGCGACGGCGCGCGCGCAATGGCTTGCTGGGCCGGCCAGGCGGAGTACTACAAATCCCTGGGTCGCCGCACATCCTTGAATACGCCGCCGGTGGCCTGGTGGGATACCCCGGAGTGGCGACGCGACTGCGACCAGGGCTTTTTTGAAGGGAAGACCTTCGAGCAACCTGCGTCCGAGCGGCTGCAGCACTATTCCAGTTTCCTGCAAGGCTTTGGGACCGGGGTTTGGCGCGCTGTGGGCCTGACCATTGTCGTGGTGACCGGCATTCTTGAACTGGCGCTGGCGATTGCAGGGAGAAACATGTCGGGCAGGCGCGAGAACTCACGGCCGGCAGTGGCCGGCGCGGCTGGGTTCGATCCCTCGCTTTATCCGCGCACCTACCGTTTTCGGTCCGGATCGCGCTGGATCGGCACCAGAATGGCCGTGCGCATGCTGGTTCTGGGGAGTACCGTGGCCTTCCTGTTCTGGACTGTGCCCTGGCCGAATCGTGCCGAGGTCCTGCAAGTCTTCCTGGTCTGCATTGCCGTGGCGTTGCTGGGAGCCGCGATAATATTGCGGCGGATCGCACGCCGGGTGATTCTGCATGCCGGGGGAATCGAGTTGCACGACCTCGGCGCAACTCAATATTTGAGGCGCGACCAAATTGCCGGCTGCAAAATGCGGGGGGATGAAAGCCGCGTCGGCGCGCTGGTTCTTGTCCCTAATGACACGATGGGCAAAAACCTGCGCATCGATCGGGTGAGCGGTGAGGACGACGCCTACCGACGCTGGTTTTCTTCCTTGCCCAGACTTGATCCCTAGCCCCTGTCCGGTGATGGCCGAATATGAGCAAGTGGCGACGAACCGCGAGTGAAGGCCTCCCGGAGCTGCAGAAAGTGATTTCTGCGGCCTGGTCGCCTATGTCGCTGTGGATCGAGCTGCGCCGTGAATTTGAAAGGGCTTATCGAGCCGAAGATTCAGATCGGGTTGGACGCATCATGAAGTATGCTCGCTGGTGTTGGACGGCAGATAGCGACGACACCGTTTCCGCCGTCTTGTGCGCGTTCTTCGAACATCTGCCTGAGGACGAAGCCATCCGAAAGGATATACCGCGCTGGTTTTCGCGCTCGGAATTTGAGCGGTTGCGCGAAGTGTTTGCATATCATGCGGGCAGCGCCATCGTTGCCGAAATCGAGCGGGGGTACGCGGCTTGGAAATGAGGGTTCACGGCCTGGAGCGGGGCAATGATGGCCGCTCCCAGGGCAGATGGGGCGGGCATTCCATGTGGTTCATTCGGCGCCAGGTCCCGCAATCCACGCACAAGCAACCATGAAGCTTCTTCTAACTTCCGGGGGTGTCACGAATGCCAGCATTCGCGGCGCTCTGGTTGAACTTCTGGGCAAGCCGATTGCGGCGTGCAACGCCTTGTGCATTCCCACGGCAGAGTACGGACACCCAATGTGCACTCCCGCGTCCGCGTGGCGCTTCGTTGCGGGAAAGTCCCCCTCGCCGATGTGCGACCTGGGTTGGAAGTCGCTGGGCCTGTTGGAGCTGACTGCGCTGCCCAGCATTGACCAAGGGCGCTGGGTTTCATGGATCCGGCAGGCAGATGTTTTCCTCGTGGACGGTGGCGACGCAGCCTACCTATGCCATTGGATGAGACAGTCCGGATTCGCCACTCTGCTGCCAACGCTGCCCGACAAGGTCTGGGTGGGGGTCAGCGCCGGCAGCATGGTGATGACCCCTCGGATTGGACGGGACTTCGTGAACTGGACCGCGCCGGCCGGCAACGACAGCGCCCTGGGGATCGTAGACTTTTCAATCTATCCCCACCTGGACAACGAAGGCATGCCGGAAAACAACCTGACCAACGCGCAGCGATGGGCGGCGGGCATCGGCAATCCGGCTTACGCCATCGACGATCAGTCCGCCATCAAGGTCGTCGGCGGTGCCGCCCAGGTGGTCTCCGAGGGACATTGGAAATTCTTTCCGTGAGACCGGTGGGCCCGATCGGGGTCGGCTGAAGGCGGCGGCTCGCTGGCGTCGGCGTCCGCCTGGAGATTGTCCGCAGACCTGGGTGGGACATCCCCGGAGCTGGCGTCTGCAACCGGGTCACCGCGCCGCCACCTTGTCATTCGCGCGCCGCAGCCGGACTGCGGAGTACCGAACCATCAAGGCTGCCCTTACGGAACAGGAGCAACGGGGTCGCCAACATCAGGCCGCCCGCCATGGCGATCGCCCAGCGCGGGCCGATGGCGCCGGCAAGCAAGCCCCATAGCGCGGTCATCGCCGCAATGACCAAGTTGCTGGAAATCGACCAGGCCGACAGGGTGCGCGCAACCCGGCTGCTGTCGATCTGTTCGAGCCGGTAAGAGGCGAGCAGCGGATTGAACAGTCCGCAACAGGCCACCAGTCCAAACTGCACGACAATGACCAGCGCGAGCCCCGCAACGCCCGGCTGGATGAAAGCCAGTCCCAGCGACCAGCACGCGCGCAACGCGCCAGCGGCCAGCATCACCCTGGGCTGACCGAAACGTCCAGACAGCGGCTGGGCCAATCGCGCCCCCAGCAGGCCGCCGACGCAGGGCGCTCCGAAAGCCAGGCCGTATTGCCAGGGGCGGAAGCCGAGCTGGCCCAGCATGAGCACGGCGACCAGCGGCGCGGTGGCCATGATCAGGCCATTGACCAGAATGGTGTTGAAGAACAACGGCCGCAGCACCGGGTGGGTCAGGATGCAGCGCCAGCCTTCGAGCAGGTCAGCCGCCCGCAGGCGTGGCGCGGGCCCGCGCGCGGCGGGCGTCTCCCCGGCCCCGCGGATGGCGAGGATTCCCAGCGCCGAGAGCAGGTCGCTTGCCGCGTCGATGACCACGGTGATCACCGGACCCAACAGCCCGACCGCCGCCCCGCCGAGTGGCGGCCCGATCGCCGTGGCCGTCCACAGCGTCGATTCCAGCCGCGCGTTTGCGATGAGCAGGTCGCCGGGCTGCACGATGGCTTTGAGGTAGGCGCCGCTGGCCGCCCTGAAAGCGATGTCGGCGGCGGCGCCGATCACGGCCACCAGAAGGAGCTGCGTGAAACCGAGCCAGCCCAGCGCAAACGAAAGCGGAATGCTGATCAGGGCGGAGAAGCGGATCAGGTCCATCGCGATCATCACCGGGCGCTTGCGGCGCAACTCCACCCAGGGGCCGAGCGGCACGGCCAGCAGGGTGCCGGCCGCCAGGCCCGCCGCCTTCAGCATCGACACGCCGGCGGCGCCGGTATGCAAAACCAGGATCGCGATCAGTGGAAAAGCGTCAAACGCGACCCAGGTGCCGAAGGTGCTGGCCGCATACGCGGCCCAGAGCCAGCCGAATTGTGGTCCCAGGCGGCGCTGACGGAGCATGCACGTTTGACCGGTTGAGTTCGCCAGCGGGAAAGTTGCGGGCCGCGCGGAGTTTCGTGCGGGTGCCCGGCCAATCTTATACCCGGGGCTGGCGCCCCGGCCGGCGCCCTTCCATTTAACGACTCGACGATGCCATAGTGAAACACCCGTCAATGTGCAATCGCGGAGGCGACCCCGCTTGAACCTTGAGCCGTCCGAGATTTCCAAGGATGGAAGCCCCGCGGCAGGCGGTCCCGAACCGCGCCCGTTCGCCGCGCCCTGCCGTGCCCTGCCGGCCGATGCGCCGCTGCGCTGGATCAGGCTGGGCTGGAACGACTTGCGCCGCGCGCCGGCGCAGAGCCTGGGATACGGCCTGATGATGCTGGCGCTCACCTACGGGATCGCCGCAGTGACCTGGTGGTGGGGCAACATCGGGCTGTACCTGGGCATGCTGTCCGGCTTCGTGTTTGTCGGCCCCTGCCTGGCCATGGGGCTGTACGCCATCAGCATTCAACTCGAACGGGGCCAGGCATCCGGCGTGGCCGGCAGCCTGCTGGCCGCGCGCGGGCAGATCGGAAACGCGATGGTATTCGCGCTGACCCTGACCGTGGTCTTTCTGCTGTGGGCGCGCGCCGCCATGGTCCTGTACGTATTTTTCCCGGGAGGAAGCGGCAGGACGCCGGCAGACCTTCTGCTGTTCCTCGGCATCGGCAGTTCCGTCGGCGCCGTGTTCTGCTCGATCGTCTTCGCGGCCAGCGCCTTTTCGCTGCCGATGCTGATGGACCGCAAGGTCGATTCGATCTCGGCCGTGGTCAGCAGCGTCAACGCCGTCCTGTCCAACAAGAAAGCCATGCTGGTCTGGGCGTCGATCATTGCGGGTTGCGTGGTGCTGGGTCTGTTGACCGCCTTTATCGCCTTCCTGGTGCTGCTGCCCCTGCTCGGCTATGCCACGTGGCACGCCTACCGCGACGCGATTGATGCCTCGACCTGGCCGCCGCTGAACGAGCACCGGGCGGCGCAGCAGGGCTGAGCCGGCGCCGGCCTCACCGCCAAGCGGCCCCCAACGCCCACAGCACCGCATAGCCGCATGACAGCAGCGAAGCACGCGCGCTCATCGGCTTGAGCCGGCGGGGATCGTCGCCCAGCAGCACCGCATGACCGATCGCAAGGGCAAACGGCAGGGTCAGCAGCGGCAGGAGCGAAGCCGGTCGTGCCGTGTGAAGCCAAAGCCCGACCGGTGCCGCATAAGCCAGTGCGCTGAGCAGCGTGAAGCGCACCCGGGTCCAAAACGGACCGAAACGCACCGTCCCCGTGCGCCAGCCTTTCAGTGCGTCGAAAGTATCGTCGCGCAGGTCGTCGATGAGCAGCACGTTGGTCACCAGCGCCCCTGCCGGCAGGCCCCACGCCGCCAGATCCGCATAGGGCAGCCGCAGGAATCCCTCCCAGCTGCCGGTCACGGCTTGCGCCGCAACCGCCTGGGCGTAGTAGGCCCCGGCCACCGCGACAAAACCGAACATGACAAAAAATACGGGTTCGGCCAGCCCGGTGCGGCAGTATCGCCAGGGACTCGCCGAATAAAGCAGGCTCGCCGCCACGCCCAGCAAGCCCAGCACCACGGCCGGCCATCCGCAGAGCGTCACCAGCGGCAGCCCGCATGCGAGCGCTCCAGCCAAGCAGACGGTGGCGGCCGCGCGCACCTGGGCAAGCGTCAGGCGCCCATCGGCCAGGGCCTGCAGCAACTCCGGATGCTCCGCGACATGCGGATGCCGGCGCAGCAGCTCATGGTTATCGACCAGTACTCCGGCGGTGTGAACCAACCAGCTGCCGGCGAACGCCAGGGCGAGCACACCAGGCCGGAACACCTGCTCACGACATGCCAGGCCGGCCGCGATGGCAACAGGGACCGTGGCTGTGGGCAGAGTGTGGCTGGGGTAGAGCAGCAGAGGCAGCCAGAATCCGCGCCTGGCACCACCTGGCGGCGCCGCTCCGGTATCAATCAACGGTCAACCCTTCTGCGGCGGCCCGATACGGCGCACGGCATAGCCGACGCAGGCGCGCGCCAGCGGCAGCAAGGCGAAATACAACGCGCCGGCGCCGAGCGCGATCTGCGGCTGCTCGGCAAACAGGCCGCTGCCCCTGAAGCCGGCCGCGGCGATCACGTCCGCCGTCACGCCCAGCGGCGGGAAGCGGAGCACCTGCACGGAAAGCCCGATGGTCACGACGTAGCAGGCGGCGTTCACCATCCAGGCGATGCGCGCCGTCTTGAGCCTCTGCGCCGTCGGTGAACGCGCCATGGTCCAGATCGCCAGCAGCTTGCCCGCGCTCAGCCAGGCGAAGGGCTTGAGCATCCACCAGGCGTGCTCCTCGTAGGCCATGATGCTGATCAGCCCGAGATACACCGCCACCAGCATCACCAGGATCAGGCTGCGGATGGCGCGCGAGCCCTCGCTGAACAGCACTTCCGCATAGAAGCCGCCCGCATGGATCATGAAAAACTCCAGCAGCAGCGTCATGGCGCAGCGCTCCACCCACTCGACGCCGGTCACATCGGGGCGCAGCCACACCAGCAGGAAGCCGGCGGAGCTGAGCAGGTCCAGAAAGGCGGCGAGCAAAGGCATGACTGGAGTGTGCGGTTGCGAAGATGCCGCCGCCAGTCTATCGGGTCTTGGCGTCGCGGGGGCCTGCGGCTGCGGCGGACCGCCCAGCTGCCATGACTGGATTCTTCGTTCCGCCCAGTGATGAGCGGATGGGAAGCAAGGCCGCCGAACCGTCGCCCGGCACGGCGTTCCGGCAGCCCGCCGCCCCGGCCCTAGCCGCTTTTCCCCAGCGCCTGCGCCAGCGCGGCGCCGTTGGGCGAGCCCAGGCCGGTGCAGGCGTCCCAGCCCGGCCCGGCGTCGTAGTGGCCGTTGTTGCCGATGACGATGTCGCGGAAGGCGGTGGCGCCGAGCGGGTACAGCAGCGGATTGGCGAAGCCCAGCGGCTTGCCGCGCATCTGGTTGAGACGCGCCACCAGGGCGGCCCACAGCGGCGCCACCGCGCTGGTGCCGCCGATGACGCTGTCCTGGCCGTCGACGCGCACCTGGTAGCCGGTGGCGGGGTCGGCATCGCCCGCCACGTCCGGCACGCCGCGGCCGGCGAACTGCATTTCCGGCTGCGGCGGCACGCCGGCCTGCTTCTGGTAATCCGGCAGCGCGAAGTACTTGCTGACGCCGCCGCCGGTGGCGCCGGCGTTGCCGGGCAGATCGTTCCACACCCGTTCCGAGGTGATGGCGCCGCCGCCGGCCTGCAGGCGCGTGCCGCCGCAGCTCAGCACCCAGGGGCTGGAAGCGGGGAAGTCGACATGCAGCTTGCGGTCGCCGACACCGTCGTCGGCGCCGTTGTCGCCGCAGGCCACCGTGACGGTGACGCCCAGCGAAGCCGCATCCTGCAGCGCCGCGTTCATCGCGTCGCGCGCCTGCGCGGTCCAGCTGTCCTCGGGGCCGCCCCAGCTGATCGAGAGGATGCCGGGCTGGTTGGCGCTGTCGTGCACCGCCTGGGCGATGGCATCGTGGAAGCCCTGATCGGTGTTGGGCGCGAAATACAGCACCAGCCTCGCGCCGGGGGCGATGGCCCCGGCCACTTCGAGGTCCAGCATCACCTCGCCGTCGGCATCGCCGCCCGGCTGGTTGGTGCCGCCATCGACCGATACCACGCTCACGGCCGGTGCGCCGGCCAGGCCCAGGCCCTGGAAATAGGTGTCCAGATCGCCGCTGCTGTAGCCGCCGCCCAGCTCGATCAGGGCGATGGTCTGCCCGGCGCCGTTGATGCCACCGTCGGGGAACACGTACAGGTCCGCCACCTGCAGCGGCGTGAAGCTGCCGTCGGCGCCGGTGGCGCGCGGCAGGCGCCGGAACTGCGGCTTGGCGGCGGGCCGGTCGTCCAGGCCCAGCACGGCCATGACGCAGGGGTGCACGTCTTCCGGCAGGCTCACCGGGCCGCTGCGGCAGCGCAGGCGGCGGCCGTGCTGCTCGTAGTGCGCGAGTTCCACGCCGAAGGCGCGCTGCATCGCGGCGGCAGTGCCGCTGAGGCGCACGGTGCGCGCGGCGGCATCATGCGCCGCCAACTGCAGGCCGTGGCCGGCGGCGAAGGCGGCCACCGCCTGCAGGTCGTGCGGCGCCGCGCCATGGTGCAGCGCGTGCTCGTGGCGCGATAGCGGCGCCCCGGCGCGCGGCACCGGTTCTGGCGTGGTGCGGCGGCGCAGCACCAGCGTGACCTGCAGATGCTCATGCCCGTCCACCGGGCCGATGTGGTGCGCGCCCTGCGGCGGCAGCCGCTCGCTGCCGGCGACAGCCTTCCTGGCGTTCTGGCTCATACGGCTCTCCTTGTCCATGGACCCCGGCGCATAGACCCGCCGCGCGCGGCAAAGTTGCGCCGGGCGCGCGGCGCACGGCGCACGGCGCCCGGGCTGGGAGTTACCTGGGGATGCGCAGCACCTGGCCGGGGTAGATCTTGTCCGGGCTCTTCAGCATCGGCTTGTTGGCCTCGAAAATTTGCGGATACTTGTTGGCGTCGCCGTAATGCTGCTTGGCGATCTTCGACAGGTTGTCGCCCGCCACCACGGTATAGAACACCGCCTCGGTCTGGCCCGGCGGCTCCTTGGCCGGGTCCACCACCTCCGGCGCGGCCGCCGCGGTGCTGGTGCCACCGGCGCCGGCACCCTCGCTGATGTTCAACTTGTCCACCACCTGGTCGACGCCGCTGAGGTTGCCGACGGCGAGGATCGCCTTCTCCTTCTCCGCCTGGTCCGGCACGTTGCCGAACAGGATGCAGGTCTTGCCGTCCCAGGAAATGAACAGCTTGTCGATCTTCAGGTTCAGCGCCTTGATGTGCTCGATCAGGCTTTCCGCGGTCACCGGCTTGCCGCCCGCCAACGCTTCCCCGGTCGATTTGATGAAACTGAACAGACCCATGGCACGATCTCCTTGTGGTGGTTGCGATGCCGCTTCAGCTTAGCCCATCGGAGATGACCGCCCGGCGTCAGGCGTCAACGATCACCGCGCCCTTCGGCCTTGCGCTGCATCAAGGTGCCGCGCTCCGGATGGGTTAGATTGTGGCGCATGAATTGGCCTCCCCTGATCAGGACACTGCTCCTTGCGGCATTGACCGCGGCCGTTCCGGCCTGGGCGGGCGATGACGGCTTTTCCGCGCGTATCGATGAGGTGCTTGGCGCGGCGGATCATCCCGATCTGCACAACCATGACCTGCACCCGGAGCAGGATGTGTTGCGCGCGCTGTATGCGCAGCGCGGGGACGCTCCGCTGTGGCAGCAGTCCGGCGCAGCCAGTGCGCCGGCACAGCGCCTGCTGCGGGTGCTGCAGAACGCCGCCGACTACGGGCTGGAGCCGGCTGACTACGAGCCGGACCTGCTGGCGCACAAGCTGGCCGAGCTGCAATCGGACTCCACCGCGACGGCCGCCTCCTGGGCGGACTGGGATGTCGCGCTGTCCACCGCCGCGCTCAGGTTCGTCAGGCAACTGCACTACGGCCGCATCGATCCGCATCAGGCGGGATTCGACCTGGACCAGCCGCGCGCGGCGCTCGACCTGCCGGCGACGCTGACGCAGCTTGCCGCTGCGGACGATCCGGCGGCATCCCTGGCGGCGATCGAGCCGCGCTTCCACCATTACCAGCTGCTGAAGGCCGCTTTGGCCAGGTACCGGCAACTCGCCGCCGATCCCGGCTTGACGGCGCTGCCGGATTTCGCCGGCAGGTCGGTGAAACCGGGAGAGGCCTACGCCGGCGCGGCGGACTTGCGCCGGCGGCTGGCGCTGCTGGGCGACCTGCCGGACCCGGCTGCCGCGGCCGCCGCCACGGACGACGCACTCCTCGATCAGTCGCTGGTGCAGGGCCTGACGAGCTTTCAGCAACGACACGGACTGCAGGCTGACGGCGTGCTCGGCAAAGCCACGCTGCAAGCGCTGAACATGCCGCTGGCATTCCGCGTGCGGCAGATCGAGCTAACGCTCGAACGCTGGCGCTGGCTGCCGGACCTCGCGCCGCCGTGGATCGCCGTCAACATTCCGCAGTACCGCCTGTTCGCCTTCACCTCAGACAGCGACCAGGAGCAGGGCATGCTGAACATGGAAGTGGTGGTCGGGCAGGACTTTCCCGAAAAGCGCACCCCGGTGTTTCTGGGCAAGGTGCAGTACGTAGTGTTCCGCCCTTACTGGGACGTGCCCTACAGCATCACCCAGCGCGAAATCCTGCCGATGATCCGCAGCGAGCCCGGCTACCTGAAACGCACCCACATGGAACTGGTGCAGGGGCCAAGCGACGACTCACCGGTGGTGCCGGCAACACCCCAGAACATCGCGCTGCTCGGCAGCGGCAAGGTGCGCCTGCGGCAGCAGCCGGGGCCGGACAACGCGCTGGGCGAGATCAAGTTCATGCTGCCCAACCGCTATAACGTCTATCTGCACTCGACCCCGGCGCAGGAGCTGTTCACCAGGGCGAAACGCGCCTTCAGCCATGGCTGCATCCGTGTCAGCGACCCGCAGGGCCTGGCCGCGTTCGTGCTGCGCAACGCTCCGGGGGAGTGGACCGCGGAGACCATCGCGGCGGCGATGAACGGCGCCCCCAATCAACGGGTGACGCTCAAGCAGCCGGTGCAGGTGATGATCCTGTATGGCACGGTGATGGCGACGGAATCCGGCCGCGTCTACTTCCTCGACGACCTCTACGGCCACGACCGCAATCTGGAACAGTTGCTGGGTCTGGCGCCGATCGCCGCCGCGCGCTGAGCGGCCGGCGCCGCTCCATGCCGCTCAGCCCTGCCAGAACCTGACGCGGCCGGTGTCGACGTGCACGAAGTCGGAGGCGGGATAGAAACCGACGCCGCCGCCCTGCAGGTCCATCGCCAGCTGATGCAGCCTGGCGGTGGGAAAGCCGGTCATGCGGATGTCGATGGCGCGGCCCTCCAGGTGCAGGCTATGGGTGGCGACTCCGGACGAGCGCTCGTGCAGCGCCGCGTTGGTCGCCGGCGAGCGGTAGCCGGAAATCACCTCGAACCGCCCTTCATGATCGGCCTGCAGCTGCAGGGCGTACAGGATGTCGAGGAGCTTCGGATCGATCGGATGGACATCGCCGCTGCGGAAATCGCGCAGGAAATGGTTCACCTGCGCCAGCGCGTCGGCCTGGTAAACGCCGCCGCAGCAATAGCTGACGGCCAGGCTTTCGCCGGTGTGCGTGTGCACCAGGGATAGCGAGCGCACATCCGGCGGCAGGGCCCGGGCGATGCCGGCCGGCACCGCGGCGGCGCCGGCACAGCCCGCCAGCTGCTTCAGGAAGGCACGGCGCGACGGCCGCAGTAGGGGGTACCGGTCGAAGCGGTTGGACATGGCGCGTCTGCAACAGCGGAGTTGGGTCGATCTTAACGGAGTTCGGCTGATGTCGAGCTTGAGGTCCGACCCGGCTTCACGTCACACACCCTGATGAATAACCCAGAGACAGCCGATGGAAAAGCACGGCGCGACGAACGGCCGCCACGGGCGCCCGCGTGGACGCGCAGCCTGCCCGCGGCCTGCCCACAGCCTGGCAGGAGGCGGCCGGTGGCCGCAGTCACCGGCCGCCGGCCTTGCCGCCGGGGTATTACGCGCCGTCGGTGACCGCGCCCTTGCTGGCGCTGCTCACCAGGCGCGAGTACTTGGCCAGCACGCCGCTGGTGTAGCGCGGCGCGGGCTGCTTCCACTGCGCGCGGCGCCGGGCCAGTTCCTCGTCGGAAACGTTGACCTGGATCAGCAGCTTGTGCGCGTCGATGGTGACGGAGTCGCCCTCGTGGACCAGCGCCAGATTGCCGCCGTCGAACGCTTCCGGGGCGACGTGGCCGACCACCATGCCCCAGGTGCCGCCGGAGAAACGGCCGTCGGTGATCAGGCCGACGCTGTCGCCGAAGCCCTTGCCGATCAGGGCCGAGGTCGGCGCCAGCATTTCGCGCATGCCGGGGCCGCCGCGCGGGCCTTCATAGCGGATCACCAGCACATCGCCGTGGCGGATCTGGTCGGCGAGGATGGCCTTCATCGCCGCGTCCTCGGAGTCGAACACGCGCGCCGGGCCGGTGATGGCCGGGTTCTTCAGACCGGTGATCTTGGCGACGCAGCCCTCGGGGGCCAGGTTGCCCTTGAGGATGGCCAGGTGGCCGTGGGCATACAGCGGCTTGTCGATGGGACGGATCACGTCCTGGTCGGCGCGCGGCTGCGCCGGCACATCGCGCAGCACCTCGGCGATGGTCTCGCCGGTGATGGTCAGGCAGTCGCCGTGCAGCAGGCCGGCCTCGAGCAGGATCTTCATCACCTGCGGAATGCCGCCGGCGCGGTGCAGATCGGTGGCGACGTACTTGCCGGAGGGCTTGAGGTCGCACAGCACCGGCACCTTCTGGCGGATGCGCTCGAAGTCGTCGATGGTCCAGGGCACGCCGGCGGCGTGGGCGATGGCCAGCAGGTGCAGCACGGCGTTGGTGGAGCCGCCGGTGGCCATCACCACCGCCACCGCGTTCTCCAGGCTGTTGCGGGTGACGATGTCACGCGGCAGGATCTGCTTGTGGATGGCGCCGACCAGGGCCTGGGCCGAAGCGGCCACGGAATCGCCCTTCTCCGGGTCCGGGTTGGCCATGGTGGAGGACGAGGGCAGCGACAGGCCCAGTGCCTCGATGGCGCTGGACATGGTGTTGGCGGTGTACATGCCGCCGCAGGCGCCGAAGCTGGGGCAGGCGTTCTTCTCGATGCCGTCGAAGTCTTCCTTGCTCATCTTGCCGGCGGTGAAGGCCCCCACCGCCTCGAACGGCGAGACGATGGTCAGGGCCTGGCCCTTCCAGTTGCCGGGCTTGATGGTGCCGCCGTAGCAGAAGATGGCGGGGATGTTCATGCGCAGCATGGCCAGCATGGCGCCGGGCATGTTCTTGTCGCAGCCGCCGATGACCAGCACGCCGTCCATGAACTGCGATTGCACCGCGGTCTCGATGGCGTCGGCGATGACCTCGCGCGACACCAGCGAGAACTTCATGCCCTCGGTGCCCATGGCAATGCCGTCGGTGACCGTGGGGAAGCCGAAGGTCTGCGGCATGGCCCCGGCCTCGCGCAGCCCGGCCTCGGCGCGCGCTGCAAGCGGGCCGATGCCGGCGTTGCACGGATTCATGGTGGAGTGGCCGTTGGCGACGCCGACGATGGGCTTGTCGAAGTCGGCGTCGGTGAAGCCGACCGCGCGCAGCATGGCGCGGTTGGGGGAACGGGACACGCCTTCGGTGATCGTCCGGCTGCGGCGGTTGTCGCTCATCGTCACTGGTCCTTGCAAATAAAAAGGCCCCGCTAGGTGCGGGGCCCGTATTTTAGGCCCTAAAGACAATCGTTGCTGCCGTTGCCCCCGTGCAAGCGGAGGAACCTGCAAACAACCGCCAATTGACGCTATTTGGGCTGCGGCACCAGCCGCAGGTACGGCTTCAGCGCTTTCCAGCCCTGCGGAAAGAGCTTTTGCGCGTCCTCGTCCTTGACCGAGGGGACGATGATCACGTCCTCGCCCTGCTTCCAGTTCACCGGGGTGGCCACCTTGTGCTTATCGGTGAGCTGCAGCGAGTCGATGACGCGCAGCACCTCGTCGAAGTTGCGGCCGGTGGACGCCGGATAGGTGATGGTCAGGCGCACCTTCTTGTTCGGGTCGATGACGAACACCGAGCGCACGGTGAAGGTGTCGCTGGCATTGGGGTGGATCATGCCGTACAGCGTGGAGACCTTGCGGTCAGGATCGGCGATCATCGGGAAATTGACCGCGTGGCCCTGGGTTTCGGCGATGTCCCTGGACCAGCCTTCATGCGAGCCGAGCGGATCGACCGACAGGCCGATCACCTTGACGCCGCGCTTGTCGAACTCCGGCTTGAGCTTGGCGGTGTAGCCCAGCTCGGTGGTGCACACCGGGGTGTAGTCGCGGGGATGCGAGAACAGCACGCCCCAGGAACCGCCCAGCCAGTCGTGGAATCTGATCTTGCCTTGGGTGGTTTCCGCTTCGAAATCGGGGGCGATGTCGCCGAGTTGCAGTGCCATGGTTCCTCCGGTGGGCAGGTTGCCCGCTTGTTTGAACAGCCCGGCCGCGGATGGCCGGTGGCCAGGGCAGGATGCCCGTTTGTCTTGCACCATCCGGCCGATGCAAGGCCGGGCGGCCTGGGCAGGACGCCCTCTATCATGCCCGCTTGTTACAACTTATCAAGCCATAAGCTCAGAACCGTTGGCCAGAATGGCCTGGTGCGTCTGCCGCCAGTAGCGCAGCGACAGGCCGATGGAGGCGGCGCCGAGGCCGGCGGTGAGGCCCCACCATAGCCCGGCGGGGCCCATGCCGTCGCGGAACGCCAGCCACCAGGCCACCGGCATGCCGATCAGCCAGTAGGACACCAGGGTGATCAGCAGCGGCAGGCGCGTGTCCTTGACGCCGCGCAGCGCGCCGTTGGCGGTGGCTTGCAGGCCGTCGAAGAACTGGAAGGCGGCAGCCAGCAGCAGGAAGTAGGCGGCTTCGGCGGCGATGCCGGCGTCCTCGGTGTAGAAACCGGCGATGAGGCCGCCGAACAGCGCCATGATGGCCGCATTGGAGGCGGCGTTGCCCAGCCCCAGGCCCATTCCGACGAAACCGCGGAAGCGCGCCGCGCGATGCTCGCCGGCGCCGGAGGCGTGGCCGACGCGCACCGTGGTGGCCAGCGCCACGCCCACCGGGATCATGAACACCATGGCGGCGAAATTGATCGCCACCTGGTAGGCGGCCACGGTGGTGTCGCCGAACTGCGCCATCAGCATCGCCGCCAGCACGAACAGGCCGGCCTCGGCCAGCAGGATCAGGCCGATGGGCAGGCCGATGCGCAGGATGTCGCGCACACCCTCGCTGCAACCAGCGCCGCCGGCGCTGGCCTGCATCACCTCGCGCAGACCGGGACGGTGCCCGAACTGCCATTGCAGCACGCCGGCCATGGCCAGGCTGGAAATGGTGGTGGCGACGCCGCAGCCGGGCGCGCCGAGCCGCGGCAGGCCGAGATGGCCGAACAACAGCAGCCAGTCGAGCAGCGCGTTGCACAGCAGGCCGACCAGGCCGGCGTAGAGGATCGGCCGCGCCTGGCCCAGGCCCTCGGCGGAGAAGCGCAGTGTGAACCACAGGCTCATGCCGAAGCCGCTGCCGGACAGGGCGCGCACGAAATCCACCGCCAGGTCGGTGGTCTGCGGGTCGAGCTTGAGCAGGCGCAGCACCGGCCGGGCGCCGAGGTTGAGCAGCACCACCCAGAGGGCGCCGGCCAGCCAGGCGAAGCGGCGCGACTTGCGGATGAAGGCGCCGATATCGGCCTGTGGACGGCCCGCCCC
This sequence comes from uncultured Nevskia sp., assembly GCA_964451925.1. Lineage (GTDB taxonomy): Bacteria > Pseudomonadota > Gammaproteobacteria > Nevskiales > Nevskiaceae > Nevskia. The sequence continues at coordinate 54,051 of CAYVKA010000018.1, forward strand.
CACCATGTGCGCCACCACCGGCGAACAGGCCATGAACAGGCCCATGAACACGACGAAGCAGATGACGTTGAAATTGACGCCCACCGCCACCGCCGCCAGCGCCTGCGCGCCGAGGCGGCCGGCAAAGATGGTGTCGATGGTGCCCATGCCTACACCGGCCAGCTGCGCCGCGATCAGCGGCAGCGCCAGCTTCAGGTTGGCGCGGATCTCGGCGCGCACCGCGGCGCCGAGGGGGACTGTGAATGACTCGGACATGAGTGGAAAAAGGCTCTGCGCACCGGCCCCGCACTGCGATGGGGCCCCGTGCCGGGGCGCAATGATAAGGCAGCGGGACAAGCACCGCCCCGTACAGCTACGATAGCTTACAAACAGAACAGGCAGAAAACGCCGTTGAATCAGCCAGAAACGAAATTCACCCGGGTCGGCAACGACCGCGTCGCCTATCAGGTGTTCGGCCACGGCCCGCGCGACATGGTCTTCTCCAGCGGCCTGTGGAGCCACCTCGACCTGCAGCTGGAGGAGCCCAGCTATGCGCGCATCAACCGCCGCATCGCTTCGTTCTGCCGCCTGATCCGCTTCGACCGCCGCGACTCCGGCGTGTCCGACCCGCGCCCCGACGATGGCGGCTCGATCGACCAGCACTGGGCGCAGGACCTGCTCGCGGTGCTCGAAGCCACCGGCTCGCAGGCCCCGGTACTGGCCGGAACGGTGGACGCCGGGCCGCTGATCCTGAAATTCCTGGAAAAGCACCCGCAGCGCTGCTCCGGGCTGATTCTGGGCGCGACCACCGCCAGCCTGCTGCAGGCCGGGGACTACCCGCAGGGCCATTCGCCGAAAGCCGCGCAGCGCCTGCTGGAACTGGTGGCGGAGAAATGGGGCAGCGAGGAATTCGCCGCGCTGTGGGTGCCGAGCCAGGCGCAAAACCCGGCCGTGATGCGCTGGTTCGCCAAGTTGCAGCGGGCCATGGCCTCACCGCGCAAGGTGGTGGAGAACCTGCGCGAAAGCCAGGGCATCGACGCGCGCCAGGTGCTGCCCGGCGTGCGCGTGCCGGCGCTGGTGCTGGGCCGGCGCGACGCCAGGCTGTTCACCGCCGCGCAATCGCGCTATATCGCCGAGCACATCCCCGGTGCGCGCTATGCCGAACTGCCCGGCGGCGACGGCGACTTCGCCTGGGACGGCGCCGACGAGTACCTGGGCCTGCTGGAGGAGTTCGTCACCGGCCAGCGCCGCGGCAGCCAGCCGGAACGCATGCTGGCCACCGTGCTGTTCACCGACATGGTCGACTCCACCCGCCTCGCCGCCAAGATCGGCGACGCCGCCTGGCGCCAGCTGCTCGACCGCCACGACCAGGCGGTGCGCGGCCAGGTCGAGCGCTATGGCGGCCGCCTGGTGGACTCCGCCGGCGACGGCGCCCTGTCGATCTTCGCCTCGCCCGGCAACGCCATCGACTGCGCCCACGCGCTGCACGCCGAACTGAAAGCGCTGAAGCTCAAGATCAAGATCCGCGCCGGCCTCCATATCGGCGAACTGGAACTGCGCGAGGACGGCCGCGTCGGCGGCACCGCCGTGCATATCGGCGCGCGCGTGCTGGGGCTGGCGCGCGGCGGCGACGTTCTGGTGTCGCGCACCGTGCGCGACGTGCTGATCGGCTCGCGCTACCGCTTCAAGGAACGCGGCATCCATGAGTTGAAGGGCGTGCCGAGCAAGTGGCCGCTCTATCTGGTGGAGGCGCCGAAGCAGGACTAGGTTCTGTTGGGGCGAAGGGCTCAGCCCGACGCCGCCAGCAAGCGCGCGTTCCCGCCCACCGCCGCCGTGTTCACAGTCAAGGTCCGCTCGCTGACAAAGCGCAGCAGGTAGTGCGGCCCGCCCGCCTTCGGTCCGGTACCGGACAGTCCTTCGCCGCCGAACGGCTGCACGCCGACGACGGCGCCGGTCATGCCGCGATTGATATAGCAATTGCCGACATGCGCCAGCGCCTGCACTTTGCGCCAGGTGGACTCGATGCGGCTGTGCACGCCGAGCGTCAGGCCGTACTGCGACCTGTTGATCGACTCGATCACGCCTTCCAGCCGCCGCCCGGGGAAGCGCGCGATGTGCAGGATCGGCCCGAAGTGCTCCTGCTCGAGCTGCTCCAGCCGCTCGATCTCCACCGCCAGCGGCGCGAAGTAGGTGCCGCGGGCGCAGGCTTGCGGCAGCTCCAGCCGGGCGATGACCTTGCCGATCTTCTGCACCGCCTCGCCGTGCGCGGCCAAGCGCGCGCGCGCCGCCTCGTCGATCACCGGGCCGACGTCGGTGGACAGCAGCGCCGGGTCGCCGACGCGCAATTCCTGCATCGCGCCCTTGAGCATGTGGATGGTCTTGTCGGCGATCTCCTCCTGCAGGAACAGCACGCGCAGCGCCGAGCAGCGCTGGCCGGCGGAGTAGAAGCCGGAGTACAGAGCGTCCTTCACCACCTGCTCGGGCAGCGCCGAGGAATCGACGATCATCGCGTTCTGGCCGCCGGTCTCGGCGATCAGGGTGGCGATGGGGCCGCTGCGCGCGGCCAGCTTGCGGTTGATCGCCTGCGCCACTTCCACCGAGCCGGTGAAGGCGACGCCGGCGATGCGCGGATCGGCCACCAGCTCGGCGCCGACGTCGCCCTCGCCCAGCACGTTCTGGAATACGTAGCTCGGCACGCCGGCATCGCGCAGCAGCTGCGCCATCTGCGCCGCCACCAGGTTGGTCTGCTCGGCCGGCTTGGCGATGACCGGGTTGCCGGCCACCAGCGCGGCGGCGATCTGGCCGGTGTAGATGGCCAGCGGAAAATTCCACGGGCTGATGCAGACGAACACGCCGCGGCCGTGCAGCTGCAGCTCGTTGTGCTCGCCGGTGGGGCCCGGCAGCGTCTCGGCGTGGGCCAGCAGGCGCCGCCCCTGCGCGGCGTAGTAGCGCAGGAAGTCGACCGCCTCGCGCACTTCGGCCAGGGCGTCGGGCACGGTCTTGCCGGCCTCCAGGATCAGCAGGCGCATGAACTCGGCGCGGCGCGCCTCCAGGCGGTCGGCGGCGCGCTCGAGGATGGCGGCGCGGCTCTCCACCGGCGTGGCGTTCCAGCGCGCGTAGGCACCGGCGGCGGCGGCCACCACGTCGGGCACGCGGCCCGGCTCCAGCGCCAGCCACTCGCCCACCACCTGCTGGCGGTCGGCCGGGCTGGTGACGGCGCGCACGTCGCCGACGCCGACCGGGCCGTCGTACAGCAGCGAGGCGGCGCGCGGCGGCGGCGGCACCGCTGCGAGGTCGCGGGCGAAGCCGGCCTGCAGCGCCTCGTCCGGCAGGTTGAGGCCGGCGGAGTTGCGCCGCGTCGCGCCGTACAGCTCGGCCGGCAGCGGCAGCGAGGGATTGGGCTTGACCGCCAGGGCCTTCACCGCGGCGACCGGATCGGCCACCAGCTGCTCCGGCTCCACCGCTTCGTCGAAGATGCGGTTGACGAAGGAGGTGTTGGCGCCGTTCTCCAGCAGGCGCCGCACCAGGTAGGGCAGCAGGTCCTCGTGGCTGCCCACCGGCGCGTAGACGCGGCAGGGAATCGCCGCATCCTCGTGCACCACCTCGTACAGCGCTTCGCCCATGCCGTGCAGGCGCTGGAACTCGTAGCCCTGGTCGTTGCCGGCATAGGCGCGCACCGCCGCCACCGTATGGGCGTTGTGCGTGGCCAGCTGCGGATAGAACAGCTCGCGCGCCGCCAGCAGGCGGCGCGCGCAGGCCAGGTAGGCGACGTCGGTGTTGGCCTTGCGCGTGAACACCGGATAGCCGGGCAGGCCCTGCTCCTGCGCGCGCTTCACCTCGGTGTCCCAGTAGGCGCCCTTGACCAGGCGCACCGGCATGCGCCGGCCGACTTCGCGCACCAGGCCTTCGAGCCATTCGATCACGGCGATGCCGCGCTTCTGGAACGCCTGCACCGCCAACCCCAGGCCTTCCCAGCCGCGCAGCGAGTGGTCGCGGTAGACCGCTTCCAGAACGTCCAGCGACAGGTCGAGACGGTCGGCCTCCTCGGCATCGACGGTGAGGCCGATGTCGTGGGCGCGCGCCGCCTGGGCCAGCGCCAGCAGCTTGGGCGCCAGCTCGGCCAGCACGCGCGCGCGGTTGCCGTACTCGTAGCGCGGATGCAGCGCCGACAGCTTGACCGAGATGCTCGGCCGCAGGAACACCGGCACGTCGGCATGGGCGCCGCCGAAATCGCCGATGCTGGCGATGGCGTCCTGGTAGGACTTGAAGTAGCGCTCGGCGTCGGCGGCGGTGAGCGCCGCTTCGCCCAGCATGTCGAAGGAATGCAGATAGGCGCGCTGGTCGCGGCTCTGCGAGCGCTTCAGCGCCTCCTCGATGGTGCGGCCCATGACGAACTGGCTGCCCATCATGCGCATGGCGCGGCGCACCGCGACGCGGATCACCGGCTCGCTGCTGCGGTTGATCAGGCGCGACCACACCGAGCGGAAGTTGCCCGGCGCCTCGATCGGCAGCCGCACGATGCGGCCGGTGAGCATCAGGCCCCAGGTGGAGGCGTTGACGAACAGCGAGTCGCTGGCGCCCAGGTGCTTGTCCCAGTCGGCCTCGGACAGCTTGTCGGCGATCAGCTTCTCGGCGGTCTCGTCGTCGGGGATGCGCAGCAGCGCTTCGGCCAGGCACATCAGCAGCACGCCTTCCTCGGACGACAGGTCGTATTCGCGCATGAAGGCATCGAGCGCGCTCTGCGATTCCTTCAGCAGGCGCACGCGCCGCACCCAGTCGGAAGCCTGCTGGATGATCTGGCCGCTCAGTACGGCCGGCAGCTCGGCGATGGCCAGCAGGCGGTTGACCAGGGCGGTCTCGTCGGCCAGGTACAGCTCGGTGATGGCGCTGCGCAGCGGCTGGCGCGCCGGTGCCGCGTCGGCGAACAGGAAAGTGGGTTGCGGATGGGGCATTTGCATGCGTCAGGCAATGGAATTGCCGCTATTTTCGCATGACCGGTGGCGGCAGGACCGGGGGTTGGGCTTCGGCAATGCACACAATGCAGACTGTAGCGATTCACCAAGGCTGACGGCGGTGATTGCGCAGAACGGGAATCGGGAATGGGGAATCGGGAATCGTCAAAACCGGCATCTACGATTCCCGATTCCCCATTCCCGATTCCCGTCCTACAGATCGGTACGCACCAGCCCCATGCGCGCCGCCTCCAGCGCGGCTTCCGCCCGGCTGGAGATGTTGAGCTTGCGGTAGATGGCCTTGATGAAACCGGCGGCGGTGTGGCGCGTCACACCCAGCTGCTGCGCCACGTCCGGCAGGCGGAAGCCCTTGGCGATCAGCACCAGGGTTTCGCGTTCGCGCGCAGTCAGCTTGGCCTCCTCCGAGGCGTTCTGGGTCATCTCGTCGCTGAACACGCGCAGCAGGCGCTGGGCGATGGCCGGCGACAGCGGCGGCTCGCCGCCGCCGATGGCCTGCAGCGCGGCGACCACGCGGTCCACCGGCTGATCCTTGAGCAGGTAGCCCTGGGCGCCGGCGCGCAGCGCCGGAAACAGGTGCCGGTCGTCGGCATAGATGGTGGCGACGATGCTGCGGCAGGCGGGATAGGTGCGGGTGAATTCGCGGATCAGGTCGACGCCGGAACCGTCGGGCAGGTCCAGGTCGACCAGGGCGATGTCGGGCTCGGTCTTCTGCGCCGCGGCGCGGGCTTCCTGCATGGTTTCGGCGGTCACCGCCACGATGCCCGGGAAGGCCTCCGTCAAAACCCGCGCAAGCCACTGCGCCGAAGCGGCAAGGTCCTCCACCACCAAGCCGTGCCGCATCTCCGCCACTCCCAGAAATTGTCTGCGCTGCGTCACAGTTTCGTCCTCATCCTTGATTCTAGGCACCCCCCTAAAGGGGGTGGATAAACCGTGGTCCGCCACGGAACCTGCCGGGCGGTGCAGTGTCGGGGAGGTCAGGAGTGTTGAGCGCCGACCCTGCCCGCTGGATCGCGCCACGCATCAATGCCGGCTGGACCCATGGTAGCACCAAGGGGCGGCGCGCCATGCCGCGGCTCTCAGGTGTGCAGCGGCAGCCGGATCGCAACCTGGGTGGTACCGGAATCGCCCTGCAAGGTCAGGCTGCCGCCGAGCCGCTGCATGCGCTGGTCCATGCCGCGCAGGCCCAGCCCGCTGCGCCACTGCTCCGGCGGCAGCGTGGCGCCGTCGTTGAGCAGGGTGATTTCCAGGGCCTGCCCGGCGATGGTCACGTCGATGGCGATGCGGCTGGGCTGGGCGTGGCGCAGCGCGTTGCTCAGCGCCTCGCGCAGCACCCGCGCCAGGTTCAGCTGCTGCGGCGCGTCGAGCAGCACGGTGGACAGCAGCGCGCGCTCGCTCCAGTCCAGGTGTACGCCCATGGCCTCGCAGCGCTCGCCGGCCTCGGCGCGCCAGTGCGCCAGGCAGTTGCCGATGGACTGCGGCCGCGCGCCGAGGCCGTACACGGTCAGGCGCAGGCTGGCCAGAACCTCGCGGATGGCCTGCGCCGACTCGCCCTCGGAGCGGTGCAGCAGGGTCAGCAGGCGCGCGCCGATGTCGTCGTGCAGGTCCTGCGCCACGCGCGCGCGCTCCTGCTCGATGCTGCGCTCCACCGCCACCTGGTAGGCGGCGACGCGGTCCAGCACCGCGCGCACCGCCGACGCCACCTCGGCGTCGCGGCGCGTGAACAGGCGCTGGCCGTCGCCGGCGAAACGTGCCTCCCAGGCCGGCTCGGCGCCGATGCCCGGCACGCGCAGCGCCAGCCCGTCCTCGGCGATGGCCACTTCGGCCTGCTTGTCCGGCAGCGGATGCAGCACCAGCGGATTGAACAGCTGGCGCAGGGCTTCCGGCAGCAGCTCGTTGACGGCATAGGCGTTGGGCGCCAGCACGTCGCGCAGCAGCGCCGGCACATCGTCCACGCGCAGCCGCCGCGCCCCGGTGAGGAAGCGCGCCATCAGCCACTGCCGTGCCGGAAAGTAGATCCAGCCGGCGAGGATCAGCGAGGCGGCCAGCGCCGCCGGGGCCTCGAAGCGCAACAGCGCGGCGAACATCACGTCGAGCACGATCACCGAGAAACCGCCGACCACCAGCATCACCGCGCGGAACCACCAGGTCTCCAGGTCGTACAGGCGGTAACGCGAAATGCCCAGCGCCAGGCCGATCGAGATCAGCAGCAGGAAGCCGAAGGCGTAGGCCTGCAGGCTGCCGCTGTCCATGCCGGCCATGGCCGGCACCGAGACCAGCGCCACGAAGGCGCCGCTGCCGACGAACCAGGACAGGATGAACCATTGCAGCGCCGCGCGGCGCAGCGGGTCGCCGCGGGCGGCGCGCCATTGCAGCACGCCCAGAACCAGGCTGGACAGGTAGCCGCCGAGGATCATCATCTGCTGGAACAGGTTGCCGAACGGCAGCCACTGCATGAAGTCCGCCAGCCAGGCCAGCACGAAGGCCGCCAGCAGCGGCACCCCGGGCCTGGCAGCGCTGAGCGGCTGCGGGTAGTGCCACAGCACGGCGAGCATGGCGCCGCTGCTCAGCAGCGCGCCGAAATGGTTGGCGCCGGACAGCGCGCGGAACAGCTCGCCCGGCAGGGCCAGTTCGCGCGAGCTGTAGATCGCGGCGCTGCCCGCCATCACCAGCACGCCGAAGCCGGCGATGCAGCTGTAGCGCGCCGCCGGCTGCGCCGGCCGGAAGGCCCAGATGGCGGCGCCGGTCATCCAGCAGGCGATGGCGCACACCACCTGCAGCCAGAAGATGAACGGCAGGTCGGCCAGCGGCCGGTGCGGCGCCGGCCGCAGCTGCGCAACGCGGCCATCCTCGGCCTGCAGCTCCACCACTGGCGCACCCTGGATGCCGGCCAGCTGCTGCTGGCGGCGCATGAACGCGTTGAACCCGGCATAGCCGGCAAACACCGCGTCCGGCTCTTGCGAAAGATCGTCGCCGCGCAGCGCCAGGCGTGGCCCGCCGGGTACGCCGATGGCGCTGATCACCGTGCCGGGCTCGAACGGCGGCGGCTGCGTGGCGCCGGCGAGCAGCAGCGGCGGCCGCTCGGCGGTGCCGGCGCTGTGCAGCGCGATGCCGGGGTGCGGCCGGGCACAGGCCAGCTCCAGACACAGCACGACGGTGGCCAGCGACAGGGCCACGGCAAAGCCGATCACCCGCGAGGGCGGCAGGGCATGGACGGTGCTGGCCTTGTCGGCGCTGATGGCGACGCTGCTCATGGCGCCGACTGTAGCGGGGCCCAGTGCGCCGCGCCATGCCGTGCCGCACAGCGCGGTCCCTGGACGGGCCCGCCGCGCCGTCTTTAGACTGCGCAGCCATGCCCGCGGCCGCCGAAGACACCCTGCTGGTTTTCATCGCCTGCCCGGCCGCGGCCGCCGATGCGCTGGCCGAGGCGCTGGTGCAGCAGCGGCTGGCCGCCTGCGTGCACCTGTTGCCGGCCGGGCGCTCGGTCTACCGCTGGCAGGGCACGGTCGAGAGCGCCGGGGAGACGCTGCTGCTGGCCAAGACCGGCGCCGGGCGCTATGCCGCCCTGGAAGCCGAGGTGCGGCGCCGCCATCCCTACGAACTTCCCGAGGTCATTGCGGTCAATCTGGCGTGCGGGCTCCCCGCATACCTGCAATGGGTCCACGATTCGACGGCATGAGCAGTGTCGCGCCAAGCCACAGGCGGCAACCGCGGGTTGCGCGCCGGGGATGTCCCGCGCCGGTGAGCGCCAGCCTGGCGCTGGCGCTCGGCGCTGTCCTGCTTTGCGGCGCCGCGGCGGCGGACAGCCTGTGGCCGCAGAAAGCCGCCGCAAGCGGCCCCGGCCGGGACCTGTTGCGCGCCGACCAGGCCTTCCGCCTGGTCGCAGCGGCGCGCGAGGGCGAGGTGCTCAAAGTCAGCTGGGACATCGCCCCGGGTTATTATCTGTATCGCAAGCGCATCGCCGTGCAGGCGGTGGCACCGGCCGGGACCCGGCTGGAGGCGCCGCAACTGCCGCGGGGCGAGATGGTGCAGGACGAGCACGAGGGCCATGCCGAGATCTATCACGGCAGCCTCGAAGCGGCGCTGCACTGGCCGCGGGGTTCGGCGCCGCCACAGCGCCTGCAGGTCAGCTACCAGGGGTGCGCCGAAGCCGGCGTGTGCTATCCGCCGCAAACCCGGCTGATCGATGTCATCGACCTGTCGCACTAGACGTCAGTTCACCGGATTCACCCAAAAAAATCGAGAACAAGATGCGTTCCATCCTCCTCATCGTCATCGCCTGCGTCATCGCCGCCGCCGCCGGCTATGGCTTCTACCGCTATTCGCACGAAGGCGCGGCCACCGCCGCCAGCGAGCCGCTGCCCACCGGCCTGCAGCTGAGCGGCCTGGACGGCCGCCCGCACAGCTTCGAGGAATGGCGCGGCAAGCTGCTGCTGGTCAACTTCTGGGCCACCTGGTGCACCCCCTGCCTGCATGAAATCCCGCAACTGGTGAAGCTGCAGAAGCAATATGCGGCACGGGGCTTGCAGATCATTGGTCCGGCGGTAGATGATCCGGACGCGGTGCGCAGCATGCTGGGCCCGCTCAACATCAACTACCCGGTACTGACAGGTACACCGGATTCCATGATCGACATCATGGAAAAGCTCGGCAACGGCCCCGGCGGCCTGCCGTTTTCCATCCTGGTCAGCCCGGACGGCCGCATCCTGGACCGCCAGCTGGGGGAATTCACACCGGCACAGCTGGCCAAGCTGGTCGAGGACCAGCTCCCCGCCGTCGCTGCGCAGTAAGCTCAATCTGCACTCAACCGCAGCCATCTTGCGGCGAAAATGACTTAACTTCGTCACAATGTTGTTTCTCGCCGGCGCTTGATGCACAATGCGGCGACACCCCGATGAGCGCCGCGCGTGAGCCGACTGCTGCTGCTGAATGGCCCCAACCTGAACCTGCTCGGCAGCCGCGAGCCCGGGGTCTACGGCACCCAGACGCTGGCTGACATCGAAGCCGGCCTCGAGGCCGAGGCGCAGCGTCTGGGCCATCAGCTGGGTTGCTTCCAGAGCAACCACGAAGGACAGCTGATCGACCGCGTCCACCAGGCGCGGCAGGACGGCGTGGCGTTCATCCTGTTCAATCCAGGGGGCTATACCCACAGCAGCATCGCCCTGCGCGACGCCCTGCTCGGGGTGGCGATCCCGTTCATCGAGATTCATTTGTCGAACGTGCACGCCCGCGAAACTTTCCGTCATCACTCGTATTTTTCGGACATCGCCGCCGGCGTGATCCTCGGGCTCGGCCCGCTGGGTTACCGCCTGGCATTGCAGGCCGCGCATGAGCGGCTGCAGGCGGGCTGAGCGGCAACACCAATAACCGACACCAGGCACTTAGGGAGACAGCAAGGCCATGGACCTGCGCAAGATCAAGACCCTCATCGAACTCGTCGAGGAATCCGGCATCTCCGAACTGGAGGTCAAGGAGGGCGAGGAATCGGTGCGCATCAGCCGCCAGCCCGGCGGCATGCCGCCGCCGGCGCACTACTACGCCCCGCCACCGCCGCTGGCGGCGCCCGCCGCTCCGGCACCGGTGGCCGCCGCGCCCGCGGCAGCGCCGGCCGCACCCGCGGCGCCGGCACCCAAGGCGGCTGACAACCGCCACATCATCAAATCGCCGATGGTCGGCACCTTCTACCGCTCGCCCTCGCCCGGCGCCAAGCCCTTCGTCGAAGTCGGCCAGACGGTCAAGGCCGGCCAGACGCTGTGCATCATCGAGGCGATGAAGATGCTCAACCAGATCGAAGCCGACCGCGCCGGTGTGGTGGTGGAGGTGCTGGCGGACAACGAAAAGCCGGTGGAATTCGATCAGCCCCTGTTCGCTATCGATCCGGCGTGATGGACCTCCCGTCCAAGATGCCGGGCATCCAGGCCCGGACCGTTGAAACAAGCTGTTTGGCGAATCTGCACAGGGCGGTGCGTTAAACCATGTTCCAGAAAATTCTGATCGCCAACCGCGGCGAGATCGCGCTGCGCATCCTGCGCTGCTGCCGCGAGTTGGGCATCAAGACCGTGGCGGTGCACTCCACCGCCGACCGTGACCTGAAGCACGTGCGCCTGGCCGACGAGACGGTGTGCATCGGCCCGGCACCGGCTACCGGCAGCTACCTCAACATGGCGGCGATCATCAGCGCCGCCGAGGTGACCGAGGCCGACGCCATCCATCCCGGCTACGGCTTCCTGTCGGAAAACGCCGACTTCGCCGAAAGCGTGGAGAAGAGCGGCTTCGTCTTCATCGGGCCGCGCTCGGAGACCATCCGCCTGATGGGCGGCAAAACCACCGCCAAGGCCGAGATGATCGCCGCCGGCGTGCCCTGCGTGCCGGGCTCCGACGGCATCCTGCCGGACGACGAGAACAAGTGCCGCGAGATCGCGGCGCGCGTCGGCTACCCGGTGCTGATCAAGGCCGCCGCCGGCGGCGGCGGCCGCGGCATGCACGTGGTGCGCAAGGAAGAGGACCTGATCCACTCGATCCAGCTGGCCCGCACCGAGGCCTTGCAGGCGTTCAAGGACGGCTCGGTTTTCCTGGAGAAATACCTGGAAGTGCCGCGCCACATCGAGATCCAGGTGCTGGCCGACGAGCACGGCAATTCGGTCTACCTGGGCGAGCGCGACTGCTCGATGCAGCGCCGCAACCAGAAGGTGGTGGAGGAGGCGCTGGCGCCGCACATCACCCAGGCGCAGCGCGAGGAGATCGGCAAGCTGTGCACCGACGCCTGCAAGCGCATCGGCTACCGCGGCGCCGGCACCATGGAATTCCTCTACGACAACGGCCGCTTCTACTTCATCGAGATGAACACCCGCATCCAGGTGGAGCATCCGGTGACCGAGATGGTCACCGGCATCGACCTGATCCGCCAGCAGATCATGGTGGCTTCGGGCGAGCCGCTGCCGTTCCGCCAGGAAGACATCCAGCTGCGCGGCCACGCCATCGAGTGCCGCATCAATGCCGAGGACCCGTTCAAATTCATCCCCTCGCCCGGTGAAGTGAAGAAATATCACGCCCCCGGCGGGCCGGGCATCCGCATGGATTCGCATGTCTACGCCGGCTATCGCGTGCCGCCGAACTATGACTCGATGATCGGCAAGCTGATCGCCTACGGCCCGACGCGTGAATCGGCCATCGCCCGCATGCGCACCGCGCTGGCGGAGATGATCGTCGAAGGCATCAACACCAACATCCCGCTGCAGCGCAAGATTCTCGAGGACGAGGTGTTCGTGCGCGGCGAGCATCACATCCACTACCTGGGCGAACGCATTCCGGAGTGGGCCGCGGAATAAAAAGACGTTTCCGCTTTGCGGCTGCCGGTTTGCAGAGAAGCTGAAGCGATCACGGAGCATCTGGAAAAGCCGCAAACTGCCGCTGTCGGAAACCGCCTCTATGTGGAATGAACTTCTCGTCAACAGCCGCTATCCCGATTTCGCCGAGGAAGCGCTGCTGGCGCAGGGCGCGGTCTCCGTCACCATGACCGATGCCGCCGACGAGCCGGTGCTGGAGCCCGCGCCGGGCGCCACGCCGCTGTGGCAACACACCATCACGCGCGGGCTGTTCCATCCCGAAGTGGACCTGGAGCAGGTGCGCCGCGTGCTGCGTGAACTGCTGCCGGACGGCGCGGAGCTGGTGTTCGAGCAGCGCAAGGTGGAGGACAAGGACTGGATCAATGCCTGGCTGCAGCACGCCAAGCCGATGCGCTTCGGCGCCGAACAGGCGCCCGGGCTGTGGATCTGCCCCAGCGGCCACCGTGTCGACGAGGCCGGCGCCGCGGTGGTGCAGCTCGATCCGGGCCTGGCCTTCGGCACCGGCACGCATCCGAGCACCGCACTGTGCCTGGAATGGCTGGCACTGCACGATGTGACCGGCAAGCGCGTGCTGGATTACGGCTGCGGCTCGGGCATCCTGGCCATCGCCGCTCTGAAACGGGGCGCGTTGCACGCCGATGCGGTCGATATCGATCCACAGGCGCTGATCGCCACGCAAGGCAATGCGCGCATCAACGGTGTGGACGGTCGTTTGCGCTGCGCGGGCGTTGCGCAATTCACTGAACAAGCTGTGGATGAATCTGTGGACATCGTGTTGGCCAATATTCTGGCCAAGCCGCTGATGCAGCTGGCGCCGATGCTGGCGCAACGCCTGCGCAACGGCGGCAGCATCGTGCTGGCCGGCGTGCTGCAGTCGCAGGCGGACGAGGTGCGAAGCGCCTATGCGCCGTGGTTCGACTTCGACGAGGATGGCCAGCGCGAGGACTGGGCGCGCATCAGCGGCACGCGGCGTGTGACGGTTGCGTGATTTGATGACTGTAACGTGACGAACGGTGCTTTCGCCCACGCCACGACTTCAGTATTATCGCCTCCCCGTTTTTCGATCTGGCCAAAATTTGTCCACGGCGGAAGCAAGGTCAGATGATCGTTCGGGCAATTTCAGTGCGTGAATCAGCTGGTGCCATGAAGTAGCGGTGATGGCCCCGGCCCGTTGAACCATTTGCGATCGTCGCGGCCGGTGCCGCCGGCGATGCGACTGAAGAGGACCGGCAAAGCCAATGTTGCGTGGCCTCACCAATAACGACAAACAGGGCTGCATCTCTCTCTCGTATGTCCAAGCCTGACAACAGCAAAGCACTCTGCCACTCGGTGGCCGACTGCCTCGACGAGTATTTCAGCACTCTCAACGGCCATGCGCCCAAGGATCTGTACGAAACGATCCTCGGCCAGGTGGAGCCGCCGCTGCTGCGCGCCACGCTGCGCTACTGCGACGGCAACCAGTCACGCGCCGCGGACCTGCTGGGCCTGAACCGCGCCACGCTGCGCAAGAAGCTGAGCCAGTACAAGATCGCCGCCCGGTCACCCGACCGGGCGTCCGACGCGACGTTCGCCCGATGAGCCCGCTGCGGCCGCGCCGCGCCCTGCTCTCGGTATCCGACAAACACGGCCTGATCGAGTTCGCCGCGCAGCTGGTGGCGCATGGCGTTGAGCTGATCTCCACCGGCGGCACCTGGAAATCGCTGCACGCGGCCGGCATCGCCGCGCGCGAGGTGTCGGACGTGACCGGCTTTCCGGAAATCATGGACGGCCGCGTCAAGACGCTGCATCCGAAGATTCATGGCGGCATCCTCGCCCGCCGCGGCACCGACGAGGCGGTGATGGCCGAGCACGGCATCAGCGCCATCGACCTGATCGTGGTCAACCTCTATCCGTTCGAGCAGACCGTGGCCAAGTCCGGCGCCGGCATCGACGAGGCGATCGAGAACATCGACATCGGCGGCCCGGCGATGGTGCGCGCCTCGGCCAAGAACCATGACCACGTCGCCATCGTTGTCGACCCGGCCGACTATGGCGCGGTATTGGCCGCGCTGGACGGCGCCGGCATCGACGCCGCGATGCGCCGCAAGCTGGCGACCAAAGCCTTCGCCCACACCTCGCGCTACGACGCGGCGGTGGCCGCCTACCTGTCGAGCCTGCAGGAGGACGGCACGCGCGATTTCTTCCCCGGCGTGCTCGGCCTGCAGTTCGACAAGAAGCAGGCGATGCGTTACGGCGAGAACCCGCATCAGCGCGCCGCCTTTTACACCGAGCGCCATGCGCCGCTGGGCAGCATCGGCGCGGCGCAGCAGATCCAGGGCAAGGAACTGTCCTATAACAACGTGGCCGACGCCGACGCCGCGCTGGAATGCGTCAAGTCCTTCGTCAAACCGGCCTGCGTCATCGTCAAGCACGCCAATCCCTGCGGCGTGGCGGTCAGCCTGGAGGGCATCGGCAAAGCCTATGACCTGGCCTACCAGACCGATCCGACCTCGGCCTTCGGCGGCATCATCGCCTTCAACCGCGAGCTGGACGCCGCCACCGCGCAGGCCATCGTCGAGCGCCAGTTCGTCGAGGTGATCATCGCGCCGCTGGTGTCGGCCGAAGCGCGCAAGGTCGTCGCCGCCAAGCAGAACGTGCGCCTGCTCGAAACCGGCCCCTGGCCGGACGAGCCGGCCGCTGCGCTGGACTACAAGCGCGTCGGCGGCGGCCTGCTGGTGCAGGACCGCGACGACCACCGCATCAAGCCGGATGAGCTGAAGGTGGTGACCCGGCGCGCGCCGACCGAAGCCGAGCTGCATGACCTGGTGTTTGCCTGGAAGGTGGCCAAGTTCGTCAAGTCCAACGCCATCGTCTACGCCCGCAACCGCCAGACCATCGGCGTCGGCGCCGGCCAGATGAGCCGCGTCTACTCGGCCAAGATTGCCGGCACCAAGGCCGCCGACGAGAAGCTGACGGTGGCCGGCTCGGTGATGGCCAGCGACGCCTTCTTCCCGTTCCGCGACGGCATCGACGCCGCCGCCGCCGCCGGCATCCGCGCCGTGATCCAGCCGGGCGGCTCGATGCGCGATGCCGAAGTCATCGCCGCCGCCGACGAGCACGACCTGGCGATGGTGTTCACCGGCATACGCCACTTTCGACACTGACCGCCCGGCACTGACCGCAGGGCTGCCACGCACTGCGGCGCCGGCGCGGGTCAGTCGCGCGATGGCGGTGGTGGCGGCGGTGGTGGAGCCGGCGGGGCCGGGGGAGCGGGCGGAGGCGGAGGGGCGGGCACCGCAATCGGCCCGTTCATCGGGTCGATGCGCACATCGCCGCTGAAGCTGGACAGCTGCAGGCTGACGCCGTGGCCTTCGCCGAAGGTGAATTCGCGTTTCCTGCTGGCCGGATTGTGCGATGCGCTGGCGCTGCTTTGCGGCAGATCGCACTGCGTCTCGCCGCTGAAGCTCTTGATCATGGCGGTGCCCGACATGTCGGCCGGCACGTGCAGCGTGATGTTGCCGGACAGCGTCTCGCCGACCACCCTCGCCTGCGGCGAGAACGAGGCGTCCAGGCCCATGTCGCCGGACACCGACTTGAGCTTCAGATCGGAGAAGCGGCTGCCCTTCACCGACAGGTTGCCGGACACCGACTCGACGTTGAGCCGGCCCTGCAGGCCGCTCAGGTGCATGTCGCCGCTGACGGTGTTGGCCTGGGTGGAGCGCGCCGGCGCCCGCACGATCATGTCGCCGCTGACGGTCTGCACCGCCACCTCCTGCGACTGCACATCCAGCCCGACGTCGCCGCTGACCGTGGTGACCTTGACCGCGCCGCCCACGCCCTGCACCGAGGTGTCGGCGCTGACCGTCTCCAGTTCCACAGCGGCGCCGGCCGGCACCATCAGGCGCAGGTCGCTTTCGCCGACATTGCGCGAATGCTTGGGCAGCTTGACCATCACCCGCAGCTCGTTGGCGTCTCCGCTCACTTCAAGGTGATCGACGCCGCTGCCCAGTTCGCCGGTGATCAGCACCTCGTTGCGATTCCAGCCGTTGATCACCACGGTGCCGGCGACGTCGTTGACGTAGACGCGGCCATCGGCATTGAGCGGATGGCGCTCGTTCACCTGGCCGCCGCCACCGGCGGAGCCGTCGGCTGAGTCGGCACTGACGGCGCGCTGCCGCCGCGCCTGCAGCTCGGGCGACACCGCTGCCAGCTGCATGCTGTTCAGCGCCAGCAGCTGCGCCTGGCGCTCGATGCGGCTGACGTCATAGTCCCTCAGGGCCTGCAGCTGCTGCTGCCGCGCCTGAAGGTCGGCTTCCTCGATCTGGCGCAGGGTCTGCAGCCGGTCCAGCTGCGCCGCGGCGCGATCCTGCGCCGCCTGCCTGGCCTGATCGGCCAGCTGCTGCCAGTCGACACCCTCGTCGCCGGCGGCCTGCGCCGGCAGCGCGCAGGCCCAGGCCAGCAGGAGCCCCAGCAGGGCCGACGACGCCTTGCGCTGGTTCCGCGACAGGGTCATCGCGCGTCCGCCAGCACGACGTGCAGCTGTTCCTTTTGCTGCCGGGTGGAATTGAGCAGGCTCTTCAGGTACTCGCCTTCGGGATCGGCGGCGATGGCGCGCTTCAATTCATTTTCGGCGCTGTCCACGATCTTCAGATTGGCCTTGACCAGCGCACGCGTTTCCGGATGCATGCGGTTGCTGGCCGGCAACAGCCCATTGTCGCTGGGCGCGGCCGCCACCGGCAGGCTGGCCGGCGCGTGCAGCGGCTGCCGGCTGGCACGCAGGCCCTGCAGGCCGACCGAGGCCGACAGCACCATCAGCAGCGAGGCGGCGATGCCCACCGCCGCCAGCCAGGGCGTGCGCTGCCGGCGCACACGCTGGGCGCGGACGCGCGCATCGATGCCGGGCCACAGGTCGCGCTGCGGCGCGCGGTCCTGCTTCAGGCCGGCGAGGCCGGGAATCGGCGGCGCGGCCTCGTCGCCGGGCGAAACGTTCGGGCGCCGGTCTTCAAACTCGTTCATTGCAACCACCCTCTCATCAGGCGCCGTGCGCGGTGCAGCTGCGCTTTCGAAGTGCCGACAGCGATGCCGGTCAGCGAGGCGATCTCCTCATGTTGATAGCCTTCGATATCATGCAATACCAATACCGTGCGCGCGCCGTTGGGCAGACGCGACAGGGCGCGCTCCAGGTCCATCTTCAGGCCTGAATCCTCCTGCTGCAACGGCATCGCCGCGTCGGCGGCGGATTCCTCTTCCGTGCCGGTGCCATCCTCGAAGGTGACCCAGCGCTTGAGCAGGCGGTGTTCGCCCAGCACCACGTTGACCGTCAGGCGGTGCAGCCAGGTGCCGAAGCGGCTCTCGCCACGAAAGCTGCCGAGCTTCTCCCAGGCACGCACGAAAGCGTCCTGCGTCGACTGGTCGGCGCGGGCCGTGTCGCCATTGCACAGGCGGCAGCACAAGCCGTAAATACGATCGACATGCAGGCGGTACAGCTGCTCGAACGCCCGCGAATCCCCGGCGGCAGCCTGCCGCACCAGCGCCAGTTCCTCGGAGTCCACGGGCGCGGCCGTGCTAACCATGCTCGCCGCCGCAGCAGTCAGGCCGGTCTCCAGGGTGGAACATAAGCTTGCCGTAGTCATTTGTCCTTCTGATACGCCAGCGACCGCCAGGGTTTGAACCGCGCCACCCGCGCCTCCCCCGGTCCATCCCGCCCGTCAGGCCGCTGCATTCACGGGCCCGCAACCGGACCTTTACACAGACGGACCATAATAAGCACTTCGCCCACCCCGAGGCAGCCCCGGTGCCCAGCCCCTTGACCCTCGCCACCTCCCTGGCGGCCAGCAGCCTGCGCGCCTGGCGCGGCACCGCCGCGTTCCACCCGCGCACGCACCAGCCGGAGCAGCCGCTGCGCCTGTACGAATTCGAGGCCAGCCCCTACTGCCGCCTGGTGCGCGAGGCCCTGACCGAACTGGATCTGGACGCGCTGATCCTGCCCTGCCCGCGCGGCGGCAGCCGCTTCCGCCCCGAAGTCGAGGCGCTGGGCGGCCGGCAGCAGTTCCCCTACCTGGTGGACCCCAACAACGGCGAAGCGCTGTACGAGTCGGCCGACATCATCGACTATCTCGCCCTCAGCTATGGCGGCCACCTGCATGCCGCCGCCGGCCTGCGCCGCAAGGCCGCCGTTGCCGGCTCCTTCCTCGCTTCCGCCCTGCGCAGCGACCGCCACGGCCCGCGCGGCTACAAGGCGCGCCCGTCGAAGCCGGCCGCCACGCCGCTGGAGCTGTACAGCTTCGAGTCCAGCCCCTACTCGCGGCCGGTGCGCGAGGTGCTGTGTGAGCTGGAACTGCCCTACCTGCTGCGCAACACCGCCAAGGCGCGCTGGGAGGACATGGGCCCGCCCGGGCTGCGCCGCACGCTGTTTCCGGACCTGCCGGTGGAAGGCCGCAACCGCCCGCGCCTGCTGCAACTGACCGGCCGGGTGCAGGTGCCGTATCTGGTCGACCCGAATACCGGCACGGCCCTGTACGAGTCGGACGACATCATCCGCTACCTGCAACGGCAGTACGGCGCCTGACAGCGGTAAAATCGGCGCAACCCCCAGTCTCCGGATCGCCATGATGTCGTTCCTGCTGTCGCCCTACGGGCTGCTGTTCTTCCTGCTGCAGATCGCCTGCGCCGTGCACATCGTGCGCACCGGCCGCGATTACATCTGGCTGTGGATCGTGCTGTTCTTCTCGGTGGCCGGCTGCGCCGTGTACCTGATCACCCAGGTGCTGCCCGGCCTGCGCCACAGCAACACGGTGCGCAGCGCGCGCAAGACCGCCGGCAAGCTGCTCGACCCGGAGGGCGAGAAGCGCCGCATCGAGGCGCGCCTGGCCCTGTCCGACACGCTCGACAACCGCACCGCGCTGGCGCGTGAATGCGTGCGCCGCGGCGACTACGCCAACGCCGCCGAACTGTTCCGCTCCTGTCTCAAGGGCATGTACGCGCACGACCCGGCGATCATGCTGGAGCTGGCGCAGGCGCTGTTCGCCCAGCCCGACTATGCCGCGGCGCGGCAGACCCTGCAGGAGCTGGAGCAGCACAACCCCGGCTTCAAATCGCAGGAGGCGCGCCTGCTCCATGCGCGCACCCTGGAAGCCCTGGGTGAAACCGAGCCGGCGCTGCAGCAGTACGCACTGCTGGAACCCAGCTACTCCGGCGAGGAGGCGCGGGCGCGCTACGCCATGCTGCTCAAGCGCAGCGGCCGCCTGGAGGAGGCGCGCGCCGTGCTGTCGACGATGCTGACCCGCTACAAGGCCGCGCCGGCGTTCTACCAGCGCAACGAGCGCAGCTGGATCGAGCAGGCGCGGCGCGAGCTTGGCTAGCCCGGCCGGACCACGCCGGGTCATGCACCGGCCTTCGATGCCCGGCGCACCGCCGCGGTCCGCGTAGTGGCCGCAGCGCCCGCGCTTTCCCTGTTCGCCGTGGTGGCGGCGGCCCACGCCCTGGCGGTGATGAGCCCGGGGCCGGACCTGGCCGTCGTTACGCGCCAGACCCTGGCCCACGGCCGCGCCGCCGGGGTGCGCACCGCGCTGGGCATCGCCAGCGGGATCAGCGTGCATATCGCCTACGCCCTGTTCGGCCTGGCCTGGGCCATCGAACGCTATCCGCCGCTGCTGACCGGGCTGCGTTATGTCGGCGCACTGTTGCTGCTGTGGATCGGCTGGGGCGCGCTGCGCGCCCGCCCCGCCGCCGGGCCGACGCCGGCGGCCGCGCCGGCCCACGC
>CAYVKA010000019.1:0-72474 GCA_964451925.1 uncultured Nevskia sp.
ATCGAAGCGGAGCGGATCGAGCCGCCGCGGCCGGAAGCGGTGCGCGTCGCGCCGCACGCCGCCGCCCCGCCCGCGCCGGAGCGCATGGTGGCGGAGCGCACGGTGGCGGAGCGCACCGCGGTGGCGGAGCGGGTGGTGTCGGTGGCGCCGGCGCTGGTAGCCGAGCCGGCCGAAGCCAATGGCATCGCCCCCGACCGTCCGCCGCCGCCGAAAGCGCCGCCCCGGCCGAAGAAGTCGGCCAAGGGGGACGAGCCGGAAGTGCCGGCCTACGATGGCAGCAATCCGCTGCCGCCGCTAGACCTGCTGGACCTGCCGCGGCCCAGCGGCAAGCGCTACACGCCGGAGGAGATCGAGCGCCTGTCGCGCGAGCTGGAGCGCCATCTGGCCGACTTCGGCGTCAAGGCCCAGGTGGTCGATGCCATGCCGGGGCCGGTGATCACGCGCTTCGAGCTGCAGCCGGCGCCGGGCGTGAAGGGCTCGCAGGTCACCAACCTGGCCAGGGACCTGGCCCGCGCGCTGTCGGTGGCCAGTGTGCGCGTGGTCGAGGTGGTCGAAGGCAAGAGCGTCATCGGCCTGGAAATCCCCAACCAGAAGCGCGAGATGGTGGTGCTGCGCGAGGTGTTCGAGTCGCCGTCCTACCAGGACTCGGCGTCGCCGCTGACCATCGGCATGGGCAAGGACATCGCCGGCAACCCGGTCGCCGCCGACCTGGCCAAGATGCCGCACCTGCTGGTGGCCGGCACCACCGGCGCCGGCAAGTCGGTGGCGATCAACGCCATGATCCTGTCGATGCTGTACAAGTCCAGCGCCGAACAGGTGCGTTTCATCCTGATCGACCCGAAGATGCTGGAGCTGTCGGTCTACGACGGCATCCCGCACCTGCTGACGCCCGTGGTCACCGACATGAAGGACGCCGGCAACGCCCTGCGCTGGTGCGTGGCCGAGATGGAGCGCCGCTATCGCCTGATGTCGGCGCTGGGGGTGCGCAACCTGGCCGGCCTCAACCGCAAGGTGGATGATGCGCTGCGCTCCGGCGAGCCGCTGCGCGATCCGCTCGCCGCCGAGCCCGACCTGTTCGCCGACAATCCGGTCGAGCCGCCGACGCTGGAGAACCTGCCGCACATCGTCGTCATCATCGACGAACTGGCCGATATGATGATGGTGGTCGGCAAGAAGGTGGAGGAGCTGATCGCCCGCCTGGCGCAAAAGGCGCGCGCCGCCGGCATCCACCTGATCGTCGCCACGCAGCGCCCCAGCGTCGACGTCATCACCGGCCTGATCAAGGCCAACATCCCCTCGCGCATCGCCTTCCAGGTCGCTTCGCGCATCGACTCGCGCACCATCCTCGACGAGATGGGCGCGGAAACCCTGCTCGGCTACGGCGACATGCTGTACCGGCCGATCGGCGCCTCGCGCATGAACCGCCTGCACGGCGCTTTCGTCGATGATCACGAAGTGCACAAGGTGGTGGCCTACCTGAAGCAGGTGGGCGAGCCCAACTACGTGCCGGAGATCACCGCCGGCGAGCCGGAGCAGCGCGACACCGGCGAGAGCGGCGGCGGCGACGCCGAGAAGGATCCACTCTACGACCAGGCGGTGGCGGTAGTGCTGGAAACGCGCAAGGCCAGCGTCTCCTGGGTGCAGCGGCGTCTGTCCATCGGCTACAACCGCGCCGCGCGCATGGTCGAGCAGATGGAAGCGGCGGGCATCGTCGGGCCGAGCGGGCCGGGCGGCAATCGTGAAATCCTCGCGCCCGGCGGGGGGCGCGAGTAAACAGCACGCGCCCGCGTGGGCAATGTGGGATTCAGTGGATGTTCAGCGTCGCCGGGCGACGCTGACGTAACAGGATACAAAGAACGATGATTACCAAGACGTCCAAGTCGGCCCTGCTGGGCGCGCTGTGCATCGGCCTACTGACCGCGACGGCCGCCCGCGCCGATTCCGCCCAGGATGCGCTGAAGCGCTTCACCGATGGCGTGCAGACCTTCGAGGCGCATTTCGATCAGGTACAGACCGACGACAAAGGCCGCATCACCGGCCGTAGTAGTGGCCATTTCTGGCTGTCGCGGCCGGCGGTGGCCGGCACGCCCGGCAGGTTCCGCTGGGCCTATGAGAAGCCCTACCAGCAGGCCACCATCTGCGACGGTGCCAAGCTGTGGGCCTTCGATCCCGATCTCAACCAAGTGACGGTCCGCGAAGCCAAGGCGGCACTGGCCGGTACCCCGGCCGAGCTGCTGTCGCAGAAGGCCGCGCTCAACACCGCCTTCACTGTGAAGGATGCCGGCAACGAGGGCGACACGCGCCTGGTGACGCTGGTGCCCAAGTCGAAGGACAGCGATTTCAAGACCATCGAACTGGCCCTGGACAAGGACGGCGCGCCGCTGCGCATGCGCTTCGCCGACCAGATCGGCGGCCACTCCGAAGTCAGCTTCACCGAGGTGCACACCAACGCCCGGATCGACCCGGCGCAGTTCCAGTTCACCCCGCCCAAGGGCGCGGAGATCGTCAACGACGGCGGCATCACCACCAAGTCGCTGGACTGATCCCGGTCCGGAAGGTCCGCCGCCATTCCTGGCCAGACTTCAATGCAGGATGAACCCGCCGCCCGGCCATCCCCGGCCGGGGATTCGCCGCAGCCGATGTCGGCCGGACACCGGCCTGACCCGGCCCAGCCGCTGGCCGAGCGCATGCGTCCGCGCACGCTGGACGAGGTGGTCGGCCAGCAGCACCTGCTCGCCCCCGGCGCGCCGCTGCGGGTGGCGCTGGAAGCCGGCCGCATCCCCTCGATGGTGTTCTGGGGTCCGCCCGGCGTCGGCAAGACCACGCTGGCCCGCCTCATCGCGGGCTATTCCGCGGCGCAGTTCCTGACCCTGTCGGCGGTGATGGCCGGAGTCAAGGACATCCGCGAGGCCACCGCCGAGGCGCGCGCCGCGCTGCAGGCGCAGCCGCCGCGGCGCACGGTGCTGTTCGTCGACGAAATCCATCGCTTCAACAAGAGCCAGCAGGATGCGCTGCTGCCCTATGTCGAGGACGGCACCATCATCCTGGTCGGCGCCACCACCGAAAACCCCAGCTTCGAGCTCAACGGCGCCTTGCTGTCGCGGCTGCGCGTGTTCGTGCTGCGCTCGCTGGACGAGGCGGTGATCCGCGAGCTGCTGCTGCGCGCCCTGGTCGATCCACAGCGCGGCCTGGGCGAGAGCGCCGACGCCGTCCCGCCGCGCTGGATCGAGCGCATCGCCGAAAGCGCCGACGGCGACGCCCGCCGTTCGCTGATCCTGCTGGAGACCGCCGTCGAGCTGTCCCGCGCCGCCGGTGAAAAGAACGACGAGCTGCTGGAGAAGCTGATCGGCCGCGGCCTGCGCCGCTTCGACAAGCAGGGCGAGAACTTCTACGACCAGATCTCCGCCCTGCACAAATCGGTGCGCGGCAGCGACCCGGACGGCGCGCTGTACTGGTTCGCGCGCATGCTCGACGGCGGCGTCGACCCGGTCTACATCGCGCGCCGCGTGCTGCGCATGAGCATCGAGGACATCGGCCTGGCCGACCCGCGCGCCCAGCGCATCTGCCTGGATGCCTGGGACAGCTGGGAACGCCTCGGCAGCCCTGAAGGCGAGCTGGCCCTGGCCGTCGCCGTCACCTACCTCGCCGTGGCGGCGAAAAGCAACGCCGTCTACAAGGCCTACGGCGAGGTGCGCGCGGTGGTCGAGCGGCAGGGCACCCTGGAAGTGCCGATGCACCTGCGCAACGCCCCCACAAAGCTGATGAAGGGCCTCGGCTACGGCCAGGGCTACCGCTACGACCACGAGGAAGCGGACGCCCATGCCGCGGGCCAGCAGTACCTGCCCGACGCCCTGGTCGGCAGCGAGTTCTATACCCCCAGCGGACGCGGCCTGGAAGGCAAGATCGCCGAGAAACTGGCGCAGTTGCGGGCCGCCAACAAGCGCGGCTAGGTAGACGGCTCACCTTCGCCGGCGCCCGCTTGCCGGCGGTGTGGAGGGGGCTCCGCCGGTCGCCGCCGCGGCCGCAAGCCATTGATATGGATCAATGCGTGGGGGCCCCGCTGGTGTGATAAATGCCGCAGTCATACTGGTATTCACCTGCCCTCTGCCCCGGACGGACGGCGAGAATTCACATGAGCACGGTTCCCCCCATCAAGCAGAACGCTTCGGGCGCCCAGCGGGTGCCGAGGCCGTTCGCGCCGGCGGGGGATGCCGGTTCGCTGGAGGGGCGCCGCTGGCTGCTGCGTTTCGAGCCGGAGCTCGAGGCGCAGTTCCTGCTCGACCGCGCCGCCCACCATCTGCTGCTGTCGCGGGTGAACCTGTGGCTGGCCTGCGTTCTTTACGCCTCCTTCATCTTCTTCGACACCCTGGTGCTGCGGCATCTCGACTCCTGGCTGCACCAGGTGGTCTATTTCGTGCTCCTGCCACCGTGCGTCCTCGGTGCCATGGCGACCCATGTTCCGCGCCTGCAGCGGTATACCCTCACCATCAATGCCTGGGTGGCGCTGCTCACCGGTCCGACCCTGGCGATGCTGGTTGCCGAAGGCTCGTCACCCGGTGCCGAGGTGGGATATCAGGCGCTGATCCTGCACTACATCTACCTGTTCGCCCTGTTCGGCCTGCCGTATTGGCAGGCGGCCGGAATCGCCGGCCTGAGCTACCTGATCTGCGTGGTGGGTGAGGGCCTGGCGGGAGCCGATCCGACGTTGCGCTTCTACCATGCCTTCTTCCTCGGCAGCATCGTGGCGGTTTGCGTCATCGTCGCGTATCTGCAGGAGACGACGCAGCGCTGTTCCTGGCTGCAGACGCGCAAGCTCAAGTACCTGTCTTCGCACGATCCGCTGACCGGCCTGCTCAATCACCGCGCGTTCTTCGAGCGCAGCGAGCTGTTGTTGCGGCAGGCGCAGCGCCAGGGGGATTCCATCGCGTTCCTGTTCGTCGACGTCGACAACTTCAAGGCGTTCAACGACCAGCATGGCCATGCGGTCGGCGACGAACTGCTGCGGCGCTGCGGCGCGGCGATCTCGGCGCTGGTCGGCCGGCCGTTCGACATGGCCGCGCGCCTGGGCGGCGACGAATTCATCCTGGTGCTGTACGGCACCTCGCAAGACGGCGCGCGGGGGCTTGCCGATCAGTTGCGCCGCAGTGTTTCGGCGATGCACTTCGGAGCGGCCGGTGTCCCCCAGTCGCAGGCCACGGTGAGCATCGGCATTCAGGTCGCGCCTCCCGGCGCCTCGACCACCCTGCACGAGCTGATCGGCAAGGCCGATGCCGAGATGTACCGGGTCAAGGCGGGCGGCCGAAGCGGTTGGCAGCTGATTGCCGGAAACCGCAAGGCGGCGGCCTGGGACGGGGACAGACCCGGTTAGACCCGTCGCCCGATCCCGGATGGCGTGATCGGCCTCAGGAAGCGGCCTTGGCCGCCACCGCCACCGTGCCCGGGTGCGGCCGGTTCTCCAGCTGCCCGAGGTGTTCGCGCACGCGCCTGGCATCGGCGAAGCGGGTCAGCGTGCCGAAGGAATTCAGGAACACCAGCGACAGGTTGCGGTGCAGCGTGCTCGCCCGCATCACCAGGCAGCGCCCGGCTTCGTTGGTGAAGCCGGTTTTCTGCAGTTCGATATCCCAGTCGCTGCTGTTGCGCACCATGCGATTGGTACTGACGAACTTCATCGGATGGCCGTGCACCAGCACGGTCTCCTCCGCCCGGGTCGAATCGCGGCGGATCAGCGGCTGCGCGTCGGCGGCGTTCACCAGGCGCAGCAGGTCGTGGGCGGTGGAGGTGGTGTCGCTGGAAAGGCCCGCCGGATCGGCGAAGTGGCTCGACGTCATGCCCAGCGCGCGCGCCTTGGCGTTCATCGCGGCGACGAAGGCCGGGCGTCCGCCGGGATAGCCCTCGCTCAGCGCCATCGCCGCCCGGTTTTCGGAAGCCATCAGCGCCAGCAGCAGCATGTTGGCCCGGCTCAGGCGAGTGCCCACCCTGAGCCGCGAACGGGTGTGCTTCTCCCGGTCGACATCGTCATCGCTGATCTCGAGTACCTGGTCCATCGGCTGGTGCGCATCGAGCACCACCAGCGCCGTCATCAGCTTGGTCAGCGATGCGATCGGCATCACCACGTCGGCGTTCTTCGAAATCAGGGCCTCGCCGGTATCCCGGTCCACCACCAGTACCGCGCGGGACCTCAGCGACGGATCGCCGGAAGCCAGCGCCGGGGCCGGGCCGAACGCCAGCAGGATGGCCAGGGCTCCGATGAGACCATACAGGCCCCGCAGGGCTGCTTGAAGCGGACGCGATGAGGAGCGCACGTGTTGATTACGGCTCTGGTGGCGGATTAAAGGCAAAACTCTAACATCCCGACTGGCGTTTGTCCCGGTGCCGCGCCCCGCCTTGCGGCTACTGCGGCGCGGAGTCCACCTTCCAGCCGCCGGCATCGAGCTTGAAGGTGGCCTGGCCCGGCCGTTCGACCCGGTCGACGCCGCCGCTCTCCGCCCTCCACTTGTCCAGGTGCGTCTTCAAGGCCTTGAACAGCGGGGTGATGGGTTCGTGCGCCTCCATCTTGGCGTAGTCCTTGAGCCAGGCCACCGACATGTCGTTGTCGAAATGGCGATCGTGGTTGTAGTCCACGGTCGCGCTGTTGCTGCCCATCACGATGCGCGTGACCCTGGGCTTGTAGATGCACATCGACTTGCCGTCGATATCGGCAAAGTCAGGCTCGCCCTGCTCGGTGTAGTAGGTTCCGCAGTCGTCCTTCATGAACGGCTGCAGCAACTCCTCGGCCTTGGCCGCGGTGAGATCGTCCGCCATGCAATGCGCGCTCATGACCATGGCCACCAGCGCCCCTGCCGCATAAATAGTTTTCACGAAAAGCCTCGTTTTTGCCCCAGCCGATGCGGCGGGCTCTGTGACCCGCTCAGCCAGAAAGTAGCAAATACCACGCCAGTTATCGGGCAAGGGGTCTGGAACCGCGCCGCCGCAACTTGCCGCGGAAGCTGCGCCCCCGCTAAGCTGCCGGGCAGGAGATGGCATACCTCCTCGAACCGCCGGCTGCGCCGGCTGATGATGCCTACAGACCGCGCACCAGCGCGGCGGCATCGTCGCGTCGATCCACGCATGAGCCGCCCCGCCTGTGCACGCCGCAGAAGGATCGGCAGGAAGGATCGACAGATGAATGTTTCCGCACTGTTCGCCGTGGGTACCGGTTCCGTACTGGGCGCCTGGCTGCGCTGGTGGCTGGGCCTGCGCCTCAACGCCCTGTTTCCGACCCTGCCGCTGGGCACCCTGGCCGCCAACCTGATCGGCGGCTATGTCATCGGCGTCGCCCTGGGCACGCTGACGCACAACCTGGGCCTGTCGCCGCAGGCGCGCCTGTTCGTCATGACCGGCTTCTGCGGCGGTCTCACCACCTTTTCCACCTTTTCCGCGGAAACCTATACCTTGCTGGCGCGCGGCCAGCTGGCCTGGGGCCTGGGCGAAATCGCCATCCACGTCATTGGCTCGCTGGTGGCGACGGCCCTGGGTGTACTCTCCGTGCAGCTGCTCCGTTTGTCCGCGGGAGGTGCCTCATGAGCCCCAGCAATGGCCGGCCGGCAGTACGCGACTGGAAGGCGCACAGCGTGGAAGGCGTGTTCCTGCGCTTCGTGGTCCACGAAAACCGCTTGTTCCGGGGCAAGCCGGTCTATGAGTGGCTGCTGCTCGAAGCGCGCAAGCTGGGCATTCCGGGCGGCTGCGCCTTTCGCGGCATCTGCGGCTACGGCCGGCATGGTGTGCTGCACGAAGAGCATTTCTTCGAGCTGGCCGCGGCGCTGCCGGTGGAAGTGCGCTTCGTCTGCAGCGAGGAACAGGCAGGCGGCCTGCTCGACGCGGTGGAGGAGGCCGAGCTGTCGCTGTTCTATGCCCTGTCGCCGACCCGCTACGGCGTGGCCGGCGTCGAAAAGGACGAGTGGTCCACGGTGATGCCGCCGATGTTCTAGCGAGCAATCCAGCGCCCGGCGCTCCGGCGCCCGGCAAGCCGGCCGGAGGGTTCTTCTTCGCCACCAGACCCGTGCGGCGGTCTGCCACTCACACGGCGCCATCGATCAGGCGCAATATTCGGATCGGGTGGTGCCGGCACTGGCTGCCAGCGCCTCGTCCTGCGCCGGTACGCGCTGACGCAGGACGAGGCAGTCGCCGAGGCCGCCGCGCCGCCGCTGCCTGACCGGTCAGGAGGTACGCCATGATTACCCGCATACTCGTCGCCCACGACTCGTCCCCCACCGCCGACAAGGCCTTCCGCATGGCCCTGGACATCGCCTGCCGCTACGGCGCCGAGCTGCATGCGGTGTCGGTGGTGCGCCTGCCCGAGTTCGGCGAGGACGTCGAAACCGCCGCCATGATCGACGCCGGCCGCCAGCACTACGACAAGCTCGGCCTGCGCCTGCGCGATGAGGCCGGCGGGCGGCAGCAGGCGCTGCACTTCCGCACCCTGGTCGGCCATCCGGCGGAGCAGGTGGTGGGCGAGGCGCAGAAGATCGGCGCCGACCTGATCGTCCTCGGTCACCGCGGCAAATCCCTGATCGAGCGCTGGCTCACCGGCTCCACCACCAAGCAGGTGATGGGCTACGCCCACTGCGCGGTGCTGGTGGTCCGCTGACGGCCTGCCGCGCCGGCGGATCAGGGCCGGAGGACCGCGGCTGGCCGCTCAAGCCCGGTTGGCGGCCTTTCACCCCCCCTCGTTACAATGCGCGTCCAGACCAGGCGATCCCCTCCATGCTTGACCCCAAACTCCTGCGCACCCAGCCCGAAGCCGTTGCCGCCCAGCTGGCCCGCCGCGGCTTCGATTTCGACCTGGCCCGCTTCCAGGACCTGGAAGCGCGGCGCAAGTCGCTGCAGACCGAGACCGAGAAGCTCCAGGCCGAGCGCAACGCCGGCTCCAAGCGCATCGGCCAGGCCAAGGCCAAGGGCGAGGATGTCTCGCCGATCCTGGCCGACATGGACCGCATCAAGCTGCAGCTGAGCAGCAACGAGCAGTCGCTGGCCGCGCTGCAGGCCGAGTTCGAGGACTACAGCCTGCGCCTGCCCAACATCCCGCACGCCAGCGTGCCGCAGGGACGCGACGAGAACGACAACGTCGAAGTGCGCCGCTGGGGCGATCCGCGCCCCGCCGCCGGTGCCAAGGATCACGGCGACCTGGGCGAGGCGCTGGGGCTGATGGACTTCGCCGCGGCGGCCAAGCTCACCGGCGCGCGCTTTGTCGTGCTGCGCGGCCAGCTGGCGCGCCTGCAGCGCGCCCTGACGCAGTTCATGCTCGACGTGCACACCCAGGAGCACGGCTACGAAGAGCTGTACGTGCCCTTCATCGTCAACGCCGCCAGCCTGCGTGGCACCGGCCAGCTGCCCAAGTTCGGCGACGACCTGTTCGCCCTCAAGACCGAGCAGGACTGGCGCCTGATCCCCACCGCCGAAGTGCCGGTGACCAACCTGCTGCGCGACGAGATCCTCGCCGCCGAGAACCTGCCGCGCCGGTGGGTGGCCCACACCCCCTGCTTCCGCGCCGAGGCCGGCGCCGCCGGCAAGGACACCAAGGGCATGATCCGCCAGCACCAGTTCGAGAAAGTCGAGCTGGTGCAGGCCACGCTGCCGGAAAAATCCTACGCGGCGCACGAGGAGCTGACCGGCCATGCCGAGGCCATCCTGAAGAAGCTGGATCTGCCGTACCGGGTGATGGCGCTGTGCACCGGCGACATGGGCGGCGCCTCGGCCAAGACTTACGACCTGGAAGTATGGCTGCCGTCGCAGGACCGCTACCGCGAGATCAGCTCCTGTTCCAATTTCGAGGACTACCAGGCGCGGCGCATGATGGCCCGCTACCGCCATCCCGAGACCAAGAGGCCGGAACTGCTGCACACCCTCAACGGCTCCGGCCTGGCGGTCGGCCGCACCCTGGTGGCGATCCTGGAGAACTACCAGGACGAGGGCGGGGCGATCGCCATCCCCAGCGCGCTGCAACCCTATCTGCCCGGTCTCAAGCGCATCGAAAAGGCCGGGTGAACGCCGCTTCCCGGTGATTTGGCGCCGGAACAGGTAAAATGCCGGCGCAATCTCGTCGCCGCGGTTCGTTGGCGCTCAGAGCCACCCGTTCCCTGCAGAGATCACGATGTCCACCGACGTAGCCGATGATGTTGCCGTTGCCGGCCCCCTGTTTTCCGATCTGGCCCTGAGCCAGGAGGTGCTGAGGGCGCTCGCCGATGTCGGCTACGAATCGCCTTCGCCGATCCAGGCGGCGACCATTCCGCACCTGCTCCAAGGCAGCGACGTGCTGGGCCAGGCCCAGACCGGCACCGGCAAGACCGCCGCCTTCGCCCTGCCGATCCTGTCGAAGATCGACCTCAGCCGCAGGAGCACGCAGCCGCAGGCGCTGGTGCTGGCGCCGACGCGCGAACTGGCGATCCAGGTGGCGGAGGCCTTCCAGCGCTACGCCAAGCACCTGCCGGGCTTCCACGTGCTGCCGATCTACGGCGGCCAGGCCTACGGCCCGCAGCTGTCGGCGCTCAAGCGCGGCGTGCACGTGGTGGTCGGCACTCCGGGCCGCGTCATCGACCACATGCAGCGCGGCACCCTCAAGCTCGACCAGATCAGCTGCCTGGTACTGGACGAGGCCGACGAGATGCTGCGCATGGGCTTCATCGACGACGTCGAAAGCATCCTGCAGAAAACCCCGCCGCAGCGCCAGGTGGCGCTGTTCTCGGCCACCATGCCCTCGGCCATCCGGCGCATCGCGCAGACCTATCTGCGGTCGCCGGCCGAAGTCACCATCAAGAGCAAGACCAGCACCGCGACCAACATCCGCCAGCGCTACTGGCTGGTCAGCGGCACCAACAAGCTCGACGCCCTGACCCGCATCCTCGAAGCCGAGCCGTTCGACGGCATGCTGATCTTCGCCCGCACCAAGGCCGGCACGGTGGAACTGGCGGAGCGCCTGGAAGCGCGCGGCTACAACGTGGCGGCGCTCAACGGCGACATGGAGCAGAAGCAGCGCGAACGCACCGTGGCGCGGCTCAAGGACGGCCAGATCGACATCGTCGTCGCCACCGACATCGCCGCGCGCGGCCTCGACGTCGAGCGCATCAGCCACGTCTTCAACTACGACGTCCCCACCGACACCGAGTCCTACGTCCACCGCATCGGCCGCACCGGCCGCGCCGGGCGCAGCGGCGAGGCGATCCTGTTCATCTCGCCGCGCGAGCGGCACCTGTTGCGCGCCATCGAGCGCGCCACGCGCCAGCCGATCACGCCGATGGAGCTGCCCAGCGCGGACGCCGTCAACGACCAGCGCGTGGTCCGCTTCAAGCAGAAGATCACCGCCGCGCTGGAAGCCACCGACATCGGTCCGTTCCGCGAACTGGTCGAGCAATACGAGCAGGAGCACAACGTCCCGGCGATCGAGATCGCCGCCGCGCTGGCGCGCCTGGTGCAGGGCGACCGCCCGCTGCTGCTCAAGCCCAACGCCGGCGGTGGCGTGCCGGTGGCCGCGCCGTCGCGACTGGTGCACACCGTGCTGGCGGGCCCCGATCATGCCGCGCCGCGCCGCGAGGAATCGTCCCGCCCGGCCGCCGGGCACCCGCCGCGCCCGCGCGACGAAGGGGTGCGGCCGCAGGAAAGGCCCGCCCGCGAGCGGCGCCGCGAGGCCGACGAGCAGGTGGAGAAGGAGACCTTCCGCATCGAGGTCGGCAGCGTGCACGGCGTCAAGCCGGGCAATATCGTCGGCGCCATCGCCAACGAGGCCGGCATCGACAGCGAGTACATCGGCCGCATCGAGATTCTCGAGGAACACAGCTTCATCGACCTGCCCACCGGCATGCCGAAGAAGATCTTCAAGGATCTGCAGAAGGTCTGGGTCAGCGGCCGCCAGCTGCGTATCAGCCGCAAGGACGTCGCCGGCAACCCGTATGGCGATGTGCCGCCGAAGCACGGCAAGCCGAAGCACAAGCCGCGATAGCCCGCGGCGTCGCGTCGCGCCCGACTGCCGGAACCGTTCCCGCCGCAACGGTCCTGGCCGGCACGGCCGGCTGCAAGCTCAGCGCCCGCGCTGGAAATCCGATTTGCCGCCGGTCTTCTTCAACAGCAGCACCTCGCGGATCACCAGATCGGTGCCGGCGTGCGGCTTGAGCATGTCGTACAGGGTCAGGGCGCAGATGCTGGCGGCGGTCAGCGCCTCCATTTCCACGCCGGTGCGCGCGTGGGTCGCCACTTCCACGGTGACCTTGACGCTGTCCTCGCCGAACTCGTAGCTCAGGTCGTGCCGTTCGATCGGCAGCGGATGGCATAGCGGCAGCAGTTCCCAGGTGCGCTTGGCGCCGAGGATGGCGGCGGCGCGGGCGATCTCCAGCGCATCGCCCTTGTCCAGCGTGCGGGCCCGCAGGCGCTGCAGAACCGCCGCGGGCATCTCGACGATGGCCTGGGCCACGGCCACACGCAGGGTCACGGCTTTTTCGCTGACGTCTCTCATGATTCCTTCACGTTCTTGATCGGGGTGCCTTCCAGGAAGCGCGCCGCGCCGTCGGTGTAACGCTCCTCCTTCCAGATCGGCACGCTCTGCTTCAGCGTGTCGATGGCCCAGCGGCAGGCGGCGAAGGCTTCGGCACGGTGGCCGGCGCGGACCACGATGATGACGCTGGCCTCGCCCACCCTCAACTCGCCCACGGCGTGCGCCACGCTGACCTCGGCGCCGAAACGCTGCGCCGCCTCGGCCTCGATCTCGGCCAGGCGGCGCTCGGCCAGCGCGGTGTGCGCATGGTAGTGGATGCCGCTGACGCTGCGGCCTTCGTGCATGTCGCGCACGGTGCCGGCGAACACCGCCAGTCCGCCGCAGTGCGGGGGCATGGGCTGCGCCAGCCACTCGGCGAGGTTGAGGGCGCCCCGGCGCAGACGGGAAGTTTCGCTCATGGCCTCGCTCACCCCCCGCTGACCGGCGGAATCAGCGCCAGGCGCTCGCCTTCGGACAGCGCGTGGCCGCTGTCCACGATGTCGTCGCCGACGGCCACCGCCACGGTATCGCGGCGCGCCGCCAGTTCCGGGTAGCGCTCCGCCAGCCGGCGCATGGCATCGGCCACCGTGGCGCTTTCGGCCAGATCCAGGCTGAGCAGTTCGGCCCCGCACCAGCGCTGCGAAGCGCCGTAGCATTCAACGGTGATTCTCATGGTTCCTATCCAGGGTGTTTGCGCCATTCCGGCCTGACCGTGTCCAGTTTGATCAGCCGCCCGCCATCCCCCGCGGGGCGTTCGAGCTGGCCGGCGGCGGCCGGGAGTCGTCGCCAGGAGTGCGACCTCTCACCCGCCGAGCGAATTCATGGCGATGGGCCGCTCGGCATAGCCCGGATGCGCGACATAGCCCGCGTCCTTGTGCCACACCGTGTCGCGGATCAGCTGGCCCAGTTCGCCGTCGCGGGCGCCCGCGCGCAGCGGCTCGCGCAGCGAGGTGCCCTTGGGCGAGAACAGGCAGGGGTAGAGTTTGCCGTCCGAGGTCAGGCGCAAGCGGTCGCAGCTGGCGCAGAACGGATTGGAGACGGTGGCGATGACGCCGATCTCCGGCGAGCCGGCGCCGCCGGCGGCGCCGTGCAGCGAGTAGTAGGCGGCGGGATCATGACCGCGCGGCAGCGGCGCCACCTCGAACTCGCCGCGCAGGCGCTGCAGGATCTCGGCCTCGCTGACCACGCGCTGGCGCGACCACTCGCCGCGGCCGTCCAGCGGCATGAACTCGATGAAGCGCAGCGGCAGTTGCTGCTGTACCGCCCAGCGCGCCAGCGGCAGGATTTCGTCTTCGTTGATGCCGCGCACGATCACCGCGTTGAGTTTCAACGGCAGCCCGGCGTCGCGCGCCGCGGCGATGCCGTCGAGCACCGGCCGTACATCGCGATTGCCGGACAGCCGGGCGAAGATCTCGGGGGTCAGCGCGTCGAGGCTGATGTTGAGGTCGTCCAGGCCGGCGGCCTTGAGTCCAGCGGCGCGCCGCGCCAGCAGGGCGGCGTTGGTGGTCAGCGAGATGCGCTCCAGGCCCAGCGCGCGCAGTTCCCCGCATTCGGCGATCACCGCTTCGAGATCGCGGCGCAGCAGCGGCTCGCCGCCGGTCAGGCGCAGGCTGGTGATGCCGAGCTCGCTGACGAACAGGCGCAGCAGGCGGCGCAGCTCGGCGCGGCTCAGGCGCTCGGCGCGGTCGAGGAATTCGGGGCTGTCCGGCATGCAGTACGGGCAGCGGAAATTGCAGCGGTCGGTGAGCGACACCCGCAGCTTGCGCTTGACCCGCCGGAAACGATCGCGCAGCGGGCCCGAGAACAGCTCGGCGAGCGGGATCGCCGCGGTGCTGGGGCGGGTCAGCAGGGTCATGGGGAGGTCGTCCATCGACCCCATTGTACGGCCATTGCAGACAGCGGGGCCGGCCTGGCTATTTCGGGAATCGGGAAGCGGGAATCGCCCGTTCTACGACTCCCTATTCCCGATTCTCCATTCCCGCCAGCGCGCGGCGCTTCTGCCAGACCGCTTCCATGCCGTCGGCGGCGCGCTGGTAGGCCAGGTCGTAGTCGCCGAAGGCGCGCAGGCAGTCCTGCGGGTCCTGGTCGGCGCGCAACTCGAAGGCGTTGATGCCACAGCGTGACATGTGGAACAGCTGGTCGTGCAGCACGTCGCCCTGGGCGCGGATTTCGCCCCGGTAGCCGTGGCGCTCGCGCAGCAGGCGCGCCTGCGAATAGGCGCGGCCGTCGCCGAATTTGGGGATTTCCACCGCGATCAGAGGCTGCCCGGCCAGTTCCGGCGCCAGCGCGGCCACATCCTCGGTGTTGGCGATGCGCACGCCGACCGCCAGGCCGGAGGCGTCCAGCGCGGCGCGCTCGGCGCGGAAGCGCTGGAGGCTGACGATGGCCTTGCCGGCCGCCGGCAGCGGCGCGTCATCCGGCAGGCTGAGCCATTCGTTGGCGGTGATGCGGCCGTCGACAATCACCTGCTGCGGGCTGGGCGCGCTCATGCCGTGGCCTCCTCGTCCTCGGCCACCGCCTCGGCACCGCCATAGAGTCTTTGCTTGAACGGCGCCATGCCAATGCGGCGATAGGCGGCGAGGAAGCTTTCCTCGGCGTCCTCGCGCTGCTCGAGATACACCTGGATCAGCTTTTCCACCGCGCCGGCGATGTCGGCGCGCGAGATCGCCGGGCCGGTGCGGTCGCCCAGGGCGGCGTCGTTCTCGGAGGAGCCGCCGAGGGTCACCTGGTACCACTCCTCGCCGTGCTTGTCGACGCCGAGGATGCCGATGTGGCCGACGCTGTGGTGGCCGCAGCCGTTCATGCAGCCGGACATCTTGATCTTCAGCTCGCCGATGTCGTGCTGGTAGTCGAGGCTCTCGAAGCGGTCGAAGATGTCCTGCGCCACGCCGATCGAACCGGCATTGGCCAGCGAGCAGAAGTCCAGGCCCGGGCAGCAGATCAGGTCGGTGAGCAGGCCGATGTTGGGCGTGGCCAGGCCCAACTCGGACAGGCGCTGCCACACTGCGTGGAGATCCTTCTTCGCCACCTCTGCCAGCACCATGTTCTGGTCGTGGGTGTTGCGCACCTCGCCGAAGCTGTAGCGGTCGGCCAGGTCGGCGAGGGCGTCGAACTGCTGGTCGGTGACATCGCCCGGGGCGAAGCCGGAAGCCTTCAGCGAGACGAAGGCGGCGACATAGCCGGGCTGGCGATGGGCGCGCGTGTTGCGCTTGACCCAGGCGGCGAAGCGGCTGTCGGCGGCCAGGCAGGCGTCGTAGCTGCCGTCATCGGCGGCGGCGGGCGTCAGGTAGTCGTGCCGGTCGAAGCGCGAGCGGATGTGCTCGATATCCTGCGGCTGCAGCCTGAGGTAGGAATCCTTCAGCAGCGCCCATTCCGCTTCCACCTGCTCGGTGAAGCGGGCCGGACCCAGCGACTTCACCAGCACCTTGATGCGGGCGCGGTGGATGTTGTCGCGGCGGCCGTGGCGGTTGTAGACGCGCAGGATCGCTTCCAGGTAGGAGAACAGGTCCAGCTCGGGCAGGAACTCGCGGATCTTGTGCGCGATCATCGGCATGCGGCCGAGGCCGCCGCCGACGTAAACGGTGTAACCCAGCTCACCGGCCGCATTGCGCACGATGTGCACGCCGATGTCATGCGTCCGGGTGGCGGCGCGGTCCAGCGTCGACGAGGAAAAGGCGATCTTGAACTTGCGCGGCAGCCAGTTGAATTCCGGGTGGAAGGTGGCCCACTGGCGGGTGATCTCGCAGTACGGGCGGGGGTCGATCAGCTCGTCCGCCGCCACGCCGGCCAGGTGATCGGCGGTGACGTTGCGGATGCAGTTGCCGCTGGTCTGGATGGCGTGCATCTGCACCGTCGCCAGCTCGGCCAGGATGTCCGGCACCTGCTCCAGCTTGGGCCAGTTGAACTGGATGTTCTGCCGCGTGCTGACGTGGCCGTAACCCTTGTCGTAAGTGCGGGCGATGTGCCCGAGCTTGCGCAGCTGCGCGGAGGACAGCAGGCCGTAAGGCACCGAAATGCGCAGCATCGGCGCGAAGCGCTGGAGATACAGGCCGTTGCGCAGCCGCAGGCCGCGGAATTCCTCCTCCGACAGCTTGCCGGCAAGGAAGCGTTGCGTCTGGTCGCGGAACTG
This sequence comes from uncultured Nevskia sp., assembly GCA_964451925.1. Lineage (GTDB taxonomy): Bacteria > Pseudomonadota > Gammaproteobacteria > Nevskiales > Nevskiaceae > Nevskia. Next base: position 16,629 of record CAYVKA010000019.1, read on the forward strand.
CGCCACACGCTCGTCCACCAGGCGTTGATCCAGCTCGTCGTAACGGTACACAGTCGGTTCCTGGGTGATTCCGGGGGTGGGTTCCTGCGCTCAGGCCGCCGCGCGGGGAGGGCGCAAGCCTGAATCTAGGCCGCGCACTTTACTCCCATAAACAGGCATAAGGTAATAACTAATCGATACAAGGATCGCGCCTGTTTTTGACAGACAATCCAGTTTCCATAGGAGTTTTGGATATAAGACCCCCGCGGCCAGCCCCCGGGCTCAGATCATATGCAGCTTGGCGATCAGATCATGCACCCTCTGGCTGCGCGCCGCCGGGTCCTGGATTTCGGCGACCTCGTCGATCAGCTCGCGTGTCAGGTGCGGCGCGAACTGGCCGATGAAGTCGTACATATAGGTGCGCAGGAACATGCCCTGGCGGAAGCCGATATGGGTGGTGCTGGGTTCGAACAGGTGGTCGGCCGGCAGCCGCACCAGGTCGGCGTCCAGCTTGGCGTCGTAGGACATGCTGGCGACGATGCCCACACCCAGGCCCAGGCGCACATAGGTCTTGATCACGTCGGCGTCCACCGCGGTCAGCACCACGTCGGGCTTGAGGCCGTGGGCGTGGAACGCCTGGTCGAGCTTGGAGCGGCCGGTGAAGCCGAAGGTATAGGTGATGATCGGGTATTCGGCGATATCGGCCAGGCTCAGCTTGGCCTTGCCCTGCATCTTCACCGCCAGCGGGTGCTTGGGCGGCACCAGCACGCTGCGGTTCCAGTGATAGCAGGGCAGCATCACCAGCTGCTCGAAATGCTCCATGGCCTCGGTGGCGATGGCGAAATCGACGGTGCCTTCAGCGGCCTGCTTGGCGATCTGCGGCGGCGAGCCCTGGTGCAGGTGCATGCGCACCAGCGGGTAGCTGTGGCGGAACTTCTGGATCACCGGCGGCAGGGCGTAGCGCGCCTGGGTGTGGGTGGTGGCCAGGCTGAGGTCGCCCTTGTTGGTGTCGCGGAATTCCTCGGCGACATTGCGGATGTTCTCCGATTCGCGCAGCAGGCGCCGGGTGTAGTCGAGGATGCGCAGCCCGGCGGGGGTGACTTCCGACAGCTGCTTGCCGTTGCGCAGGAAGATGTCGACCCCCAGCTCCTCCTCGAGCAGCCGGATCTGCTTGCTGACGCCGGGCTGCGAGGTATAGAGGGCCTCCGCCGCGGCGGTGACGTTGAGGCCGCGGTTGGCCACCTCGTGGATGTAGTGAAGCTGACGCAACTTCATGGTGACGGTCCATGTTATTCGATCTGATGCTGGAAAGAATAGCGGATTATTCCTTTTTTATCACATAAATGACTTAAACAAGTCTTTTATTAGTTCAGAGAGTTATATGGACCCTGCGGCGGGATTCAACGGCGGCATCGGTTATTCACTGGCGGGCCTGCTGGTGGGGGCGGCGGTGGGTGCCACCGGCGTCGGCGGCGGTTCGCTGATGACGCCGGTGCTGATCCTGTTCTACGGCATCTCGCCGACGCTGGCGGTCGGCACCGACCTGCTCTATGCCTCGTTGAGCAAGTCCTTCGGCGTGATGCTGTACCGCAATCACGGCTCGGTGGACTGGCGCATCGTCGGCTGGCAGGCGCTGGGCAGCGTGCCGGCCGCGCTGCTGACGCTGCTGTGGCTGCAGCATCAGGCCGATGTCGCGGCGCTGGACCGGCTGATCAAGCTGACGCTGTCCATCGCCATCATCGTCACCGCCACCTTCACGCTGTTCCAGGGCGCCATTGCGGCGCGCCTGCGCCCGGCTTCGCGCCTGGCGCAGAGCGGCGAGCACCCGGATATCGACGCCGGCCTGCAGCGCCTGCTGACGGTGGCCGCCGGCGCCCTGATCGGCAGCGTGGTGACCATTTCCTCGGTCGGCGCCGGCGTCATCGGCATGATGCTGCTGCTGCTGCTCTATCCCAAGCATCCACCGGTGAAGATCGTCGGCAGCGACCTGGCGCACGCGGTGCTGATCACCGCCATCGCCGGACTGGGCCATGCGCGCCTCGGCTCGGTCAACTACGCCCTGCTCGGCTGGCTGCTGCTCGGCGCGCTGCCGGGCATCTGGCTCGGCAGCCGCGTCGGCTTCCGCCTTGACGGCGCCGCGCTGAAGCGTGCCGTGGCCTGCCTGCTGCTGGTGGTCGGCAGCATGACCCTGTACAAGGCGGTGCAGTCCCCGCTGCCGCAGCGCGCCGCCAGCGTAGCGGTGGAAACGCGCTAGGCCGGCTTGGCGTTTTTGCCTGTGCCGCCAGCCGGTCTCACAATGCGCCGATGAGCGCTGCCGCCGATTCCGCACTGAACTACTTCCCGATCTTCCTGCGCCTGCGCGGCTGCCGCGTGCTGGTGGTCGGGGGCGGCGAAGTGGCTGCGCGCAAGGTGCGCCTGCTGCTGCGCGCGTCGCCGCGCATCGAAGTGGTGGCGCAGGCGCTCAACCCGGAGCTGGAGGCGCTGGTCCAGGCGCAGCGCATCCGGCACCTGGCGCGGGAGTTCGAGCCGCAGCAGGTGGCCGGCTGCCGCCTGGTCATCGCCGCCACCGACAACCACCTGCTCAACAACGCCGTCGCCGCCGCGGCGGACGCGGCGCAGGTGCCGGTCAACGCCGTCGACGACGGCGAGCGGTCCTCTTTCATCACCCCGTCGATCGTCGAGCGCGCGCCGCTGCAGGTCGCGATCTCCACCGGCGGCGCCGCACCGGTGCTGGCGCGGCGCCTGCGCGAGCGGCTGGAAGCCTGGCTGCCGGCGGGCTACGGCAGCCTCGCCGGCTTCCTGCACCGGCAGCGTCCGCGCGTGGCGCGGCTCGGTGACCTGCTGCAGCGCCGCGCGCTGTGGGAGCGCTTCCTCGATGGCCCGGGCGCCGAAGCCGCGCTGCGCGGCGACGAGGCCGCGGCCGAGGCCGAGCTGCAGCGCCTGCTCTCCGGCGAGCCGGCGCGCGGCGAGGTCTATCTGGTCGGCGCCGGTCCGGGCGACCCCGACCTGCTGACTTTCCGCGCGCTGCGCTTGATGCAGCAGGCCGACGTGGTGCTGTACGACCGCCTGCTGCCTCAGGCGATCCTCGATCTGGTGCGGCGCGACGCCGAGCGCATTTTCGTCGGCAAGCGCCGCAACCTGCACACGGTGCCGCAGGACGAGATCAACGCCGAGCTGGTACGCCTGGCGCTCCAGGGCAAGCGCGTGCTGCGGCTCAAGGGCGGCGATCCCTTCGTCTTTGGCCGTGGCGGCGAAGAGATCGAAACCCTGGCCGCCGCCGGCATCCCGTTCCAGGTGGTGCCGGGCATCACCGCTGCAAGCGGCTGCGCCGCCTACGCCGGCATTCCGTTGACCCACCGCGACTACGCCCAGTCCTGTGTCTTCGTCACCGGCCACGCCCGGCAGGACGGCGAGCTGCGGCTCAACTGGCAGCAGCTGGCGCAGCGCGGGCAGACAGTGGTGATCTACATGGGCCTGCACACCCTGCCGCAGCTGTGCGCGCAGTTCATCGCCCACGGCCTGCCGGCGGACTGGCCGGCCGCGCTGGTGGAGTCCGGTACCTCGCCTGAGCAACGCGTCATCGGCGGCACGCTGGGCGACCTGCCGCGGCGGGTGGCGGAGGCCGGCGTGCAGGGCGCCAGCCTGGTGATCGTCGGCGAGGTGGTGCGCTTGCGCGAAAAGCTGGCGTGGTATGGAGGCGGCGCGGCCGAAGCGTAGGCGCGCTTCACGGGCGTGCATCCGGCCCGCAGCCGGTCTGTTCCGGGAAATGCGGCGCTGCCGGCTAAGAACCCTGGCGCTGCTGCGCCCGCTCCTCACTGTCCTTTGCTCGCAGCCGCTTGTGGATCGCCCGCAGGATGCCGGCGCTGTCCAGTCCGCATTCGGCCAGCTGCTCGCCGCGGCTGGCGTGTTCGATGTAGTGGTCGGGCAGTCCCAGGTTGAGCAGCGCCGCGGGCTGCTGCCGCGCCGCCAGAAGCTCGTTGACGCCGCTGCCGGCACCACCGGCGAGGGCATTGTCTTCGACCGTCACCAGCAGTTCGTGGCCGGCGGCAAGCCGCAGGACCAGGTCCTCGTCCAGCGGCTTGACGAAGCGCATGTCGGCGACGCTGGCGTCGAGGATTTCCGCCGCCTGCAATGCCGCCTGCAGCACCGCGCCGAACGCCAGGATGGCGACGCGCGGCTGGCGCTTGCCGTGGCTCTCGCGCAGCAGCCGGCCCTTGCCGAGCGGCAGCGGCAGTGCCTGCTGTTCGACGGCGGCGCCGGGGCCGCTGCCGCGCGGGTAGCGCACCGCGCTGGGGCCGTCATGCGCAAGGCCGGTGGCAAGCAGGCGCCGGCATTCGTTCTCGTCGCTCGGCGCCATCACCACCAGGCCCGGCACGCAGCGCAAGTAGCTGAGGTCGTAAGCGCCCTGGTGGGTGGCGCCGTCGGCGCCGACCAGGCCGGCGCGGTCGATGGCGAACAGCACCGGCAGCTTCTGCATCGCCACGTCGTGGATCAGCTGGTCATAGCCGCGCTGCAGGAAGGTCGAATAGATCGCCACCACCGGTCGCAGGCCCTCGCAGGCCAGGCCCGCGGCCAGGGTCACGGCGTGCTGCTCGGCGATGGCCACGTCGTAGTAGCGTTGCGGGAAGCGTCGCGCGAACTCCACCAGGCCGGAGCCTTCGCGCATGGCCGGGGTGATGGCGACGACGCGCGGGTCCTGCCCGGCCGCCTGGCACAGCCAGTCGCCGAAGATGCGGCTGTAGCTGGGGGCCGTCGCGGTGGCGGCAAAGGTGCCGGTGACCGGGTCGAAGCGGGTCACGCCGTGGTACCTGATCGGGTCGGCCTCGGCCGGCTCGAAGCCTTTGCCCTTGACGGTGACGACGTGCAGAAACTGCGGGCCGGCAGCGTCCTTGAGCTGATCCAGCGCGCGGCCCAGGGCGTCGAGATCGTGGCCATCGACCGGGCCGTGATAGCGGAAGCCCAGGGTCTCGAACAGCGCGCCGGCGGGGGCGTGCGGTCCCTGGCCGGCGGGGCGGCGGGCATGCGGCGCGTCGATCCCGCTGGCGGCGAGCAGCCGCGCGGCGTGGTCGCGCAGCGCGCCGACGTTCTCGGAGATCGACATGTCGTTGTCGTTCAGCACCACCAGCAAGTCCAGGCCGAGCGCGCCGGCATGGTTCAGCGCCTCGTAGGCCATGCCGGCGGTGATGCCGCCATCGCCGATGACCGCGACCACGCGGCGCCGCTCGCCCTTGAGCCGCGCCGCGGCGGCCATGCCGGCGGCGGCCGAGATGGCGGTGCCGGCGTGGCCGTTGCCGAAGGCGTCGTAGGCGCTTTCGGCGCGGCTGTTGAACGGCGCCAGGCCGCCCTGCTGGCGGATCGTCTCCAGGCCGGCGCGGCGCCCGGTGAGCATCTTGTGCGGATAGGCCTGGTGGCCCACGTCCCATACCAGGCGGTCGTGCGGCGTGTCGAAGCAGCGGTGCAGCGCCAGGGTCAGCTCCACCACGCCAAGGTTGGCGGCGAAGTGGCCGCCGGCGCGACCCAGCGTTTCGATCAGGCAGCGGCGCATCTCCGCCGCCAGCTGCGGCAGCTCGGCTCGCGACAGCGCACGCAACTCGGCCGGCGTATTGACGCGGCCCAGCAAGGCATAGCCGGAGGTATCGCTCATTTGAACATTATGAAATCGTGCGTATTTTCCTGCCTCATTGCTGGATGGGGATTAATGTAGTAATGTTCCTACATTAATTTGTAAGTTGGGAGCTGCCATGACGGTTACCACCATCTCCAGCCGAGAATTCAATCAGGATACCGGTAAAGCCAAGAATGCGGCCGAACAAGGGCCGGTCTTCATTACCGACCGAGGCCGGTATTCCCATGTGCTGTTGACCTTTGCGGAGTTCCAACGCATTAACGGGCGGCAACAGTCCATCGCCGAACTTCTTGCCATGCCGGGGACGGAAGACATTGATTTCGATCCACCGCGGATGAGTGAGTCTCCCAAGCCTGCCAATCTCTCGTGATCTACCTGTTAGACACAAACGTCGTATCGGAATTGCGGAAAATTCGGGCAGGAAAAGCGGACGCGAATGTCGCGGCGTGGGCGGAACGGCAACAACCCTATAGTCAATTCATTTCGGTCGTTACTTTGCTCGAGTTGGAGCTTGGAATCCTGCTGATCGAGCGGCGTGATGCGTCGCAGGGCAAACTACTGCGCGCGTGGATGATGGACAGAGTGATACCGGCCTTCGAAGGACGCATCCTCCCGATCGATATGGAAGTCGCGCAACGAAGCGCAGCACTGCATGTTCCGGATCCGCGACCCGAACGTGATGCATTCATCGCCGCGACTGCACTGGTACGAGGAATGGCCATCGTTACACGAAATGTGTCGGATTTCGCTCAGATGGGCGTCAGGCTCGTAGATCCGTGGCAGGTTTCCAAAATCCCTTGACAGAATCGGTGGCCCATCGGGTCGGGCAGGCTCAGTGGGCGCGGCCCTGGATGAAGTCCGCCAGCCAGCACAGTGGTGCCGCCCCGCCGGGCAGCGTGCCCACCACGGCACGGGCTTCCTCGAACAGGCTGGTGGCGCGCTGGCGGGCGCCATCCAGGCCGAGCAGGGAGGGGTAGGTGGACTTGTGCTGCGCCAGATCCTTGCCGGCGGTCTTGCCCAGCGTCTCGGTGCTGGCGGTTTCGTCCAGCACGTCGTCCTGGATCTGGAAGGCCAGGCCGATGTGGCGGCCGTAGGTTTCCAGCGCCTGCAACGCAGCCGGCGCGGCGTCCGCCGCGGCGGCGGCCATCTGCAGCGAGGCCAGGATCAGCGCGCCGGTCTTTCGCGCGTGCAGCGACTGCAGCTCGGCGAGGGGGATTTTCCGCCCTTCGGAGGCGATGTCCACCGCCTGTCCGCCGACCATGCCCAGCGAGCCGGAAGCGCGGGCCAGGATCGACACCATGCGCAGGCGCTGTTCGCTGCCCAGGCTGGGCTCGTCGGCCAGCACGGTGAAGGCCAGGGTTTGCACGCCGTCGCCGACCAGGATGCCGATGGCCTCGTCGTAGGCCTTGTGCACGGTGGGGCGGCCGCGGCGCAGGTCGTCGTCATCCATCGCCGGCAGGTCGTCATGCACCAGCGAATAGGCGTGGATCAGCTCCACCGCGCAGGCCGGCGCGTCGAGCTTCGCCACCGGCACGCCCAGTGCTTCGCCGGCGGCATAGACCAGCAGGGCGCGCAGGCGCTTGCCGCCGTCGCAGGCGTAGCGCATCGCCTGGTGCAGGCGCTCGGGGTCTTCGCTGGCGGCCGGCAGGCGGCGGTCCAGGGCTTGCGCCAGGCGTTCCAGGTAAGCCGGGACGCGGCTGCCGAAATCGGTGCTTTGCGGGTTCATCGTGGGACGGGCTGAAGGCTTGAAAGGGGGATCAAAAGGGGCGATCAGATGTCGCTTTCGTTGGCGTCGAAGGACACCGGCGCGTCCGGCTGCAGCAGGTTGCGCACGCGCAGTTCGGCGCTTTCCAGGGAGTTGCGGCATTCGCGGGTCAGGGTCACGCCGCGCTCGAACAGCTTGAGCGATTCCTCCAGCGGCAGGTCGCCACGTTCCATGCGCGCCACGATGTCTTCCAGCTCCTTCAGCGAGGCTTCGAAGCGGGAAACGGGGTCTGCACCCTCGTCGGTCGGGCTGGCGGCGGCTTTCTTGCTCACTGGAGGCGGTTGCTCGGAATGGCGTAGTTTACCAATTCGGGGCGGCCGGCTGGCGCCGGGGGCGCCGCCGGGACAAATCCAAAACCGGGTGCGGGCGCATCCAAGGCTGTGCAAGCCTTCCGCGAGCTGTGGTTGGCAGCGGAATTCACGAAGGAGCCGTAGCAATGTTGCCGATTCTCGATGTCGATTCAGCCGTGGACGGACTGGACAAGCTGGGGCAAGCGTCGCACGGCATGTCGGGCGAGGCCTTCATGGGGCTGCTGATCGGCCTGGTCGCCGTCGTCCTGGCTCTCGGCATGCCGGTGTTCATCGTGGTGGCGGTGCTGCGCCATCGCCTCGACAAGCAGCGCCTGGTCAACGAGCTGGCGCTGCGCCTGGCCGACAAGGGCCAGGCCATCCCGCCGGAGCTGTTTCTCGGCGCGGTCAAGCAGAAGTCCGACCTGCGGCGCGGCATCGTCTGGGCCACGGTGGGGCTGGGTGTGTTGATGTACGGCGTGTTCGACGGCGACCACGACATCATGGGCATCGGCTTCATCCCGATGATGATCGGCATCGGCTTCGTCGCCGCCGCGCTGCTGGAGAACAAGCAGAAACAGCGCGAACTCTAGAGGCGGACGGAAAGGGATTCCGACGACGATGTCCACTGCCGTCCCGCCGGACGCAGCGCTGGTAGCGCGCGTCCTCGCCGGCCAGGACCGTCATGCCTTCGGTGAACTGGTGCGCAGGCACCAGGGGCCGACGCGCGCCTTGCTGCGCCGGCTGTGCAAGGAAGACCATGCGCTGGCCGACGACCTGGCGCAGGAGGCCTTCCTGCAGGCATTCCGCAAGCTGGCGCAGTTCCGTGCCGACGCGGCCTTCGGCACCTGGCTGTACCGCATCGCCTACAACGTGTTCCTGATGCACGTGAGGGCGCGCAAGGAGGAGGTGTCGCTGGATGAGGCGGTGCCGCCCGAAGACGAGGAGGCCAGCGCCAAGGCTGCGCCGGAGCAGGGGCGCGGCGTGGAAGCGGACAGCGTGCGGGAACTCGATGTGCGGCGGGCGCTGTCCAAGTTGTCGGATGAGGAACGTGCCGCCATTGTGCAGTGCTACTATCTGGATCGCAGCCATGAAGAGGCTGCCTACGTGCTGGGTTGCCCGGTGGGCACGGTAAAGTCGTACATTTTCCGGGCGAAGAAGAAGCTGCAGGTTTTATTGCCGGCCTGGGAGCCGAGGAGCGCCTCATGAATACCGAAGCCCGCCCAGGAATGCCCTATACCGGTCTGGACGACGCCGGTCTGGACGACGCACGCCTGGAGCGGTTGCTGCGCCAGGATGCCGCTCGCGATCCCTACATCGAGGACGGCGGCTTTACCGCGCGGGTCATGGCCGGCCTGCCGGCGCCGCGGCGGCAGCGCAGCTACAGCTGGCTGGGCCCGACCCTGGGGGGGCTGGCGGTGGTGGTGCTGGCCGGGTTCTCGCCGGTGACGGCCGAGCTGCTGGCGCCGTTCAAGGCCGTGCTGCACGGCCAGCTGATGCCACTGCAGAGCCTGCTGGTGTTCGTGCCCCTGATCGCGCTGACCTACGGCGCCGCCTGGTTCGCCACCACCGATCCGGATTGAGGCGCGCGGCCGCCGCGGCTGCGCCCGGGCAGATTGTTAACTGCACATACGTACAGTAAACTGCGGCGGGAGTGCGCGCCGCTGCGATCGCTTGCCCGCGCCAACCGCGGCATTTTCCACCCGGGCCGCGCGATTCCCGGGCCGCCCGGCGCACGGCACCCAGGCATGGCGCGGTTCGCTTGCACCCCTCGGGCGCATTCGCTAAGTTCGCGCGTCTTTTGCAACAGACCGAGCGGGAAACACCAGGCCGATGGCAGCCAGCAATTACTCAGCGGAACAGATCGAGGTCCTCAGCGGGCTGGACCCGGTGCGCAAGCGCCCGGGCATGTATACCGACACCACCCGCCCCAATCATCTGGCCCAGGAAGTCATCGACAACAGCGTTGACGAGGCCCAGAACGGCCACGCCACGCGCATCGACGTGACGCTGTTCGCCGACGGCTCCTGCCAGGTGGCCGATGACGGGCGCGGCATGCCGGTGGACATCCACCCCGAGCACAAGGTGTCGGGTGTGGAACTGATCCTGACCAAGCTGCACTCCGGCGCCAAGTTTTCCAACAAGGCCTACGGTTTCTCCGGCGGTCTGCACGGCGTCGGCGTTTCGGTGGTCAATGCACTGTCGAAGAAACTGGACGTGCATGTGTTCCGCGGCGGCGCCGAATACGCCATGGAGTTCGCCGGCGGCGAGAAGGTTTCCAAGCTGAAGGAGATCGGCAGCGCCGCGAAGTCCCGCAGCGGCACCACGGTGCGCTTCTGGCCGGATGACAAGTATTTCGACTCGCCCAGGATTTCCGTCCCCAGGCTCAAGCAGGTGCTGCGCGCCAAGGCGGTGCTGTGTCCGAACCTGCGCGTCAGCCTGGATGACCAGGTCAACGGCGAGCAGGTGGTGTGGCAATACGAGAACGGGCTGGTCGATTACCTCAAGGACGCGCTCAATGGCGCCGAGACGGTGCCGGCCGAGCCCTTCGTCGGCAAGCTGAAAGGCCAGCGCGAGGAAGCCGAGTGGGCGCTGCTGTGGCTGGCCGAGGGCAGCGAGGGGGTTGCCGAGTCCTACGTCAACCTGATCCCCACCATCCAGGGCGGCACCCACGTCAACGGCCTGCGCACCGGCCTGACCGAGGCGATCCGCGAGTTCTGCGAGTTCCGCAACCTGTTGCCGCGCGGTCTCAAGCTCACCCCGGAGGATGTGTGGCTGGGCTGCTGCTATGTGCTGTCGGTGAAGATGCACGACCCGCAGTTCGCCGGCCAGACCAAGGAGCGGCTGTCCTCGCGCGAGACTGCCACGTTCGTGCAGGGCGTGGTGCATGACAGTTTCGGGCTGTGGCTGAACCAGCATCCGGAGACGGGTGAGCAGATTGCCGCCCTGGTGATTTCCAACGCCAATGCGCGCCTGAAGCAGGCCAAGCAGGTGGTGCGCAAGAAGATCACCAGCGGCCCGGCGCTGCCCGGCAAGCTGGCCGACTGCGTTTCCAGCGATCCGGCCCTGACCGAGATCTTTTTGGTGGAAGGCGACTCCGCCGGCGGCTCGGCCAAGCAGGCGCGCGACCGCGATACCCAGGCGGTGATGCCGCTGCGCGGCAAGATCCTGAATACCTGGGAGGCCGAATCCGGCGAGGCGCTGCGCTCCGACGAAATCCACAACATTTCCGTGGCCATCGGTGTCGACCTGGGCAGCAGCGACCTGTCGGGCCTGCGCTACGGCAAGATCTGCATGCTGGCCGACGCCGACTCCGACGGCCTGCACATCGCCACCCTGTTCTGCGCCCTGTTCCTCAAGCATTTCCGGCCGCTGATCGAGGCGGGGCACGTGTATATCGCCATGCCGCCGCTGTTCCGCGTCGACGCCGGCAAGCAGGTGTTCTATGCCCTGGACCAGGCGGAACTCGACGGCATCAAGGATCGCCTCAGCGCCGAGGGCAGCCGCGCCAAGATCAGCGTGACCCGCTTCAAGGGCCTGGGCGAGATGAACCCGATGCAGTTGCGCGAAACCACCATGGCGCGCGACACGCGCAAGCTGGTGCAGCTGACGCTGGACGGTGATCCGGCCGATGTGATCATGGACATGATGCTGGCGAAGAAGCGCGCCGGCGACCGCAAGGCCTGGTTGGAAGAAAACGGCGACAAAGCCGAGGTTTGATCGAGCCTGCCTGGCCCGCCCCGAGATTCCCGAATGAGCAACGAAATTACCGAAACCGAACGCCTGCCGCTGCGCGTCTTCGCCGAAAAGGCCTACCTCGACTACTCGATGTACGTGGTGCTGGATCGCGCCCTGCCGCACGTCGGCGACGGTCTCAAGCCGGTGCAGCGCCGCATCGTTTACGCCATGTCCGAACTGGGCATCCTGGCCACCGCCAAGCACCGCAAGTCGGCCCTGACCGTCGGCGATGTGATCGGTAAGTTCCATCCGCACGGCGATACCGCCTGTTACGAGGCGATGGTGACGATGGCGCAGCCGTTCGCCTATCGCTACCCGCTGGTGGACGGGCAGGGCAACTGGGGCTCTCCCGACGATCCCAAGTCGTTCGCCGCCTACCGCTACACCGAATCGCGGCTGACCCCTTACGCGCAGGCCCTGCTGTCGGAAATCGGCCAGGGAACGGTGGACTGGGTGCCGACTTTCGACGGCAGCCGCGAGGAGCCGCGGCTGCTGCCGGCGCGCACGCCCAATGTGCTGGTCAACGGCACCACCGGCATCGCCGTGGGCATGGCCACCGACATTCCGCCGCACAACCTGCGCGAACTGGCGTCGGCCTGCCTGCACCTGCTGAAGCACCCCAAGGCCACGGTCGAAGAGCTGATGGAGCAGGTGCCGGGACCGGACTATCCCACCGGCAGCGAGATCGTCAGCGACCCCGCCGAGCTGCGCAAGATCTACGAAACCGGTTACGGCCAGGTACGCGCCCGCGCGCGCTGGGAGCGTGACGAGGACGGCAACATCGTCGTCACCCACGTGCCGCATCAGGTGTCGCCGACCGACCTGCAGAAGGCCATCGCCGAGCAGATCACGTCGAAGAAGCTGCCGCTGCTGACCGACATCCGCGACGAGTCCGATCACGAGAACCCGACGCGCATCGTGCTGATCGTGCGCTCCAACCGCGTCGACGCCGACGCGCTGATGGCGCACCTGTTCGCCACCACCGACCTGGAAAAGAGCCACCGCGTCAATCTCAACATGATCGGCCTGGACGGCCGGCCGCGGGTCAAGAACCTGCGCGAGATCCTGAGCGAGTGGCTGACCTTCCGCACCGCCACCGTGCGCCGCCGCGTCGAGCACCGGCTGGCCAAGGTCAACGAGCGGCTGCACATCCTCGACGCCCTGCTGGTCGCCTTCCTCAATATCGACGAGGTGATCCGCATCATCCGCTTCGAGGAAGACCCGAAAGCCGAGCTGATGCGGCGCTTCGGGCTGACCGAGATCCAGGCCGACGCGATTCTCGACCTGCGTCTGCGCCATCTGCAGAAGCTGGAGGAAATGAAGATCCGCGGCGAGCAGGCCGAACTGGCCGCGGAGCGCAAGGCGCTGGAGGAGTTGCTCGCCTCCGAGCCCAAGCTGAAGAAGCTGGTGGGACAGGAACTGGCCGAGGACGCCAAGAAATACGGCGACGCGCGGCGCTGCCCGATCGTGGCGCGGCCGGTGGCGCAGGCCCTGGTGGCTTCCGAGATCCTGCCGTCGGAGCCGATCACGGTGGTGCTGTCCAAGGCTGGCTGGATCCGTTCGGCCAAGGGCCACGGCATCGACGCCGCCGGTCTCAGCTACAAGGCCGGCGACGAGTTCCTGTGCGCGGCGGAGGGGCGCAGCAGCCAGCTGCTGATCCTGCTCGACAGCCGTGGCCGCGCCTATTCACTGAATCCGCGCGAACTGCCTTCGGCCCGCTCGCAGGGCGAGCCGGTGACCACCAAGCTGGACCTGCAGGACGGCGGTACGGTGATCGGCATGATGCTGGGCGAGGCCGGCGACAGGTACGTGCTGGGCGGCGGCGACGGTTACGGCTTTATCGCCAAGCTGGACGACCTGCAGGCGCGCAACCGCGCCGGCAAGGCGGCGATCAATCTGGAATTGCCGCCGTTCCCGCCGCTGCCGATGCGCGACGCGGCCGGCGACCGCCTGGCGCTGGCGACCGCCGAAGGGCGCCTGCTGGTGTTCGCGGTGAGCGAGCTGCCGGAGATGGCCAAGGGCAAGGGCAACAAGCTGATCGCGCTGAAGGGCGAGGACCGCATCGTCGCCGCGACGGTGCTGCCGGCTGGCGCGCCGCTGGAGGTGCTGAGCGGCAAGCGCAGCCTGACGCTGAAGCGCGGCGATCTCGAGCACTACGTCGGCAGCCGCGCCAGCCGCGGCAACCACCTGCCGCGTGGCTTCACCCGGGTCGACGGGCTGCAGCCGCTGCGCGATAAGGCGGCCGACTCCAAGCCGGAAGGCGGGGCTTGAGTCCGGCGTTGTCCCCCCTACAATGGAATAGACCCAATCCGTTTTCGGCCGAATCCCGTTTATGAAACGCATCTTGTTGTTCCTGCTGACGAATATTGCTGTGATGCTGGTGCTCGGCGTGGTCTGCAGCGTGCTCGGCGTGGACCGCTTCCTGACTCGCCAGGGCCTCAATCTGCCGATGCTGCTGGCGTTCTCCGCGGTGCTGGGCATGGGCGGTTCGTTCATCTCCCTGCTGATGTCGAAGTGGATGGCCAAGATGAGCACCGGTGCGCAGGTGCTGACCGAGCCGCGCAGCGCCCAGGAGGCCTGGCTGCTGGCCACGGTGGAGCGCGAAGCGCGCGCCGCCGGCATCGGCACGCCGGAAGTTGCGGTGTACGAGGCGCCGGAGCCGAACGCCTTCGCCACCGGTGCCAGCAAGAACAGCGCGCTGGTGGCGGTCAGCACCGGCCTGCTGCAGTCGATGACGCAGGAGGAGATCGAGGCGGTGCTGGGGCACGAGATCAGCCACGTCGCCAATGGCGACATGGTCACGCTGACGCTGATCCAGGGCGTGGTCAACACCTTCGTCATCTTCCTGTCGCGCGTGATCGGTTATTTCGTCGACAGCGCGCTGCGCCGTGACGACGACCGCGGCGGGGTGGGTATCGGCTACTTCGTCACTTCGATGGTGATGCAGGTGCTGCTCGGCTTCCTGGCGACGATGATCGTCTGCGCCTTCTCGCGCTGGCGCGAGTTTCATGCCGATGCCGGCGGCGCCCACCTGGCCGGCAAGCGCAAGATGATCGCCGCGCTGCAGCGGCTGAAATCGCTGCACGAGCCGTCGACGCTGCCGCAGAACATGGCGGCGTTCGGCATCGCTGGCGGCGTGCAGCAGTTGTTTGCGACGCATCCGCCGCTGGATGAACGCATCGCGCGCCTGCAGGCCGGCGGCAACTGACGGTCCCCATCCATGAAAAAGGGCGGCTGCGGCCGCCCTTGTTGGTTTGATCGGAGTTCCCCGCCGTCCCCGACACCGGGTGGAATGCCGTTGAGGCATCCGCCAAAGCGTGATTCCTTACCCGCGCCCGCCTGCGATGTCGCTGGCCAGCAGCACCACCTCGGGTTCCTGCACATGGTAACCCTGGATGAAGTTCACCCCCATCTGCCACAGGCGTGCCATGACATGGGCGTCCTCGACGTGGGAGACGATGGTCTTCAGGTTGTGCTGCTTGGCCGCTTCGACCAGGTCGGCGAGACGCTTCTGCGTATCCTTCTCGGTGAATTTCTGGGTGAAGGACGGGTGGAATTTGATGAAGTTGGCCGGAATGTGGTCCATCAGCTGGGCCGAGTTGGCGCCGATGCCAAAGTGCTCGACCGCCAGGCCCGCGCCCATTTCACGCAGCGCCTGGGTCAGCGCCTTGGCTTTGCGCACGTGATTCTGGATCACCACTTCCTGGATCTCGAAGACGATCTCGTCGCTGCGCAGCGGTTGCTCCTGCACCTGGTTCTTGAGCCAGCTGATGAAGCCTTCGTTGTCCTTGAGGGTGTCCTCGGACAGTTTGACGAACAGCACGGACGCTTCCTTGGAGGCGGCGCGCTTGGCGATGACGCCCAGGGCCCGCGTCACCACCCAGCGGTCGATGGTGCGCATCAGGTTGAATTTCTGGGCGGCCGGCAGGAACTCGGCCGCATGCAGCTCCTTGCCTGACTCGTCCAGCATGCGCACCAGCACGTCGAAGTGGCTGCGTGATTCGCCTTCCAGGCTGGCGATGGACTGGTAGGCCAGTTTCAGCCGGTTGTCCTCGATCGCCTTCTTCACCTGGGCTGCGCGGCGTGCTTCCTCGCGCTCGACCTGGTTGGCCTTGGCGGTGGCGCCCAGGGCCACGATCTGGTTGCCGCCACGGGCCGAGATCTTGCGGGCCTCGTCGGCGATCTGGCGCATGACCTGTTCCGGGGCCTCCTGGCCGCCGAGCGGGAACACGGTGATGGTCAGGCTGATGTGCGCCTCGTGGTGCTGCGCGGCGAAAATGTGGCCGGAAACCTCCTTGCGCAGGAATTCGGCGAACTGCTCGGCCTCGTTGTAATTGGGGCGCTGCACCAGCAGGGCCAGTTCGTCGGTGGAGAAGACGAAGGACTGGTCCTGCGGACCGAGGCGGTTGTGCACCATTTCCGCCAGCAGCGCGGTGACTTCCTGGGCGTCGGCATGGCCGATGCGCTGTTCCAGCGTGTCGAAGGCGTCAATGCGCAACAGCATCACGGTGCGCACCGCCTTGTTGTCCGCTGGCGCCTCCGCAAGCGCCCGGCTCAGCACGCTGCGGCCGTGGAACACGGCATGGGCGGAAGCCGGGCGGCCCTTGCCGCCTTCTGCGCGGATCAGCAGCTCGATCACGCTTTCGCCGTCCTGGGTGCCGAGGATCAGCTGTGCCTTGACATGCACCTGGCCCTTGCGGCCGACCAGGACCAGCTCCAGCGGCTCGCCGTTGTGCTTGCCCTTCTGCACCGCGCGCAGGCGTTCCTTGATCTTGCTCTGCTGGTCCGGTGCCACCAGGTCGATCAGCGGCTGGCCGGCGAGCTCGGCCGGGTCGTCATAGCCCAGCAGATGGGTGAAGGCGAGGTTGGCGTTGGCCAGGATGCCTTCCTGCACGTGCGCCACGGCGTCGGCGGTGCCTTCGGTCAGCTGCTGGTGGCGCGATTCGAAATCGGCCAGCCGCTGCTGCGTCAGGCGCAGGTTGCGCAGGTGGTGATGCTTGACGAATTCGCGCACCACCACCAGTTCCAGATGGCGCAGGTGGCGCAGGTCATCGTAGGAGACGAAATCCTGGGCGCCGGCGGCCAGCGCGGCGACGGCGTCCTCGACCGAGTGGTTGTTGCTGATCACCACCACCGGCAGGTCGGGGCGCAGCTGGTTGATCAGGTCGATGACTTTTGCCGGCGGGGCCTGGCGGGCGTTTTCGTCGCTCAGAACCAGATCCGGCGGGTTGCGTTGCAGCACGTCCTGCAGGTCTTCCAGGTCGGTGATCCAGGCCACCCGCAGCGGGTGGCCGGCGTTGCGCAGGTGGCTTTCGATGCGCTTGGCCACCTCTTCGGCCGCGGTTACGACCAGCAGCACTCCAGAGGCCTCACTCAGCAGGGCGGACGGCAATTGGGTCATCGGTTTGCTCGTTACCATGACAACAGCGTCTTGGCCGGCGCTCCCGGCTGTTCGCGTGCCAGGCGCGGCACCAAATAGCCCGGCAGCCGCGCTGCCAGCTCCTCCATCAATTTCACCGCTTCGGATTGGCTCACCTCGAAATGCCCCGCTCCCTGGACGCGATCGAGTAAGTGCAGATAGTAGGGCAAAACGCCGCAGGCAAACAGCCGCTCCGACAGAGTGGCCAGAGTTTCCGACGAATCGTTGATCCGGCGCAGCAGCACGGACTGGTTCAGCAGCGTGGCGCCGGCACTGCGCAGCCGGGCGATAGCGGCCTCCACGGACGCATCGATCTCGTTCGGGTGGTTGACGTGCAGTACCACCACCTTCTGCAGCCGGGTGCGGCCCAGCCAGGCAAGCAGGGCCTCGTCGACCCGCTCCGGCAGCACCACCGCGGTGCGGGTGTGCAGCCGCAAGCGCCGCACGTGCGGAATCCGCTCCAGCCCCTCAACCAGGGTGGACAGCTTGTCGTCGCTCAACGACAGGGGGTCGCCGCCGGACAGGATCACTTCCTCGATACTGGCGTCGGCCGCGATCTGCGCCAGCGTTTCGCGCCAGTTGCCGCGCGAGGCCAGGCTGTCGCTGTAGGGAAAATGGCGGCGGAAGCAGTAGCGGCAATTGACGGCGCAGGCGCCGGTGGTGATGACCAGGGCGCGGCCGTGATATTTGTGGATCAGGCCGCCGGACTTGAGGCTGGCCAGGTCTCCAACCGCATCAAGCGAAAAATCAATGGACTTGGCTCTTTCTTCAACGGCAGGCCAAACTTGCAGGAACAACGGATCGGCGGGATCTCCACGACGCATGCGGCTTATAAAGCTGTAGGGTACGCGCAGCGGAAAGTGGCGCAGGCGCTCGTAATCCAGCGCTGGCAGCTCCGAGTCTAGCTGGAGAAAGTAAAGCAATTGGGGGGTGCGCGTAACGTGTTCCGCACGCTGCCATGGCGGCGCTGAAAGGGAATATCCGTCCATTATTTCTAAAGTTACTCTAAATACGGAATTGTAAGCTCAATGTAAACTTCTGCCGCGATCTATCTGCATAGGTATATTTTTGTTCGGAAATCCATCGGGTGCATGCCTAAACTGTAAATTGTGCTGCTTGATAGCTGATTGCGGCCTAACGTGGCCAGAATTCCGATAGGCGGACAATTTTCAAAGGCAGGGGAATTATGCGTGTTCTTGTTATAGGCGGCGGTGGTTACATCGGCGCCCATATGTCACGGTTGTTGGCCCAAACAGGACATGAAGTAGTCGTTTTGGACAATCTTTCCACCGGACACCGGGCGGCGGTGAAATGGGGGATACTAGAACACGCTTCAATGTCGGACGCTGACCGCTTGCGGACATTGTTAGACACCTGCCGCTTTGATGCAGTGATGCATTTTGCCGCTGCGTCACTAGTCGGTGAATCAGTTGCCGATCCCCTGAAGTACTATCGGAATAACGTGGCCGATGTCGTCACCTTGCTGGAAACGATGCGGTGGGCGGGAGTATTCCGGTTGATTTTTTCCTCCACGGCTGCCGTGTTTGGCGTACCACAACAAGATCTGATCGACGAGCACCATCCGCTGCGGCCGATCAATCCTTACGGAGTCAGCAAACTGGCGGTGGAGCGTATGCTGGCGGATTGTAGTGCAGCCTATGGTATGCGCGCGGCTGCGCTTCGTTACTTCAACGCTGCTGGCGCCGAGGCTGAATTTGGAATCGGTGAGTCCCATAGTCCGGAGACTCACCTCATTCCACGTCTACTCCGCAAGGCCGCCGGGGAGGATATCGACGTCCAAATTTTCGGTAACGACTACCCCACCGCGGATGGAACCTGCGTTCGAGACTATATTCACGTGTCTGACCTTTGCCAGGCTCATTTGCTGGCTCTGGAGTTTCTTGGCTCAAATGAGGGCTTCCATGCATTCAATCTCGGCAATGGCAAAGGCTACTCTGTGAAACAGGTCGTTTCAGCCGCCGAATCGGTGATTGGACGCTCTCTGGGAATCAAGGCGACAACCCGCCGTCCTGGAGATCCCGCCAGGCTGGTTGCCAGTTCAGATAAAGCTTGCTCTCAACTGGGCTGGCGGCCGCAGCAAGCCAGCTTGGAGCAGATTGTGGAAAGCGCTTGGCGTTGGCATCAAAGACCTGCGTACTGAAACGCTGCGACAGCGGCTATTGGCCCGGCGTGCTTGATTGAGAAAGCTGCTTCTCCCGCGTTATTGTGCTTTCGATTTGCGGACGCCGCGTTTAGCGTTGGCCTTTCCCTCGGATCGACAATCAGCAGTTTTCTGTTTATAGCGGCACAGATCGGCGATGACGCATCGCGAGCATTCCGGTTGCCGCGCCTTGCAAACGTAGCGGCCGTGCAGGATCAGCCAGTGGTGGGCGTGCAGCCGGTAGGGTTCGGGCGTGAGCTTTTCCAGCTTTTCCGAGATGCGGTTCGGGCTGGTGCCGGGAGCCAGGCCGGTGCGGTTGGCGATGCGGAAAATGTGGGTATCGACGGCGATGGTGGGCTCGCCGAAAGCTACGTTCAGCACCACGTTGGCGGTCTTGCGGCCCACGCCGGGCAGGGCTTCCAGCGCGGCGCGGTCATGCGGCACCTGGCCGCCGTGGCGTTCCAGCAGCTGCTGGCACAGGGCAATGACGTTCTTCGCCTTGGTCTGGTACAGGCCGATGGTCTTGATATAGCCGCGCAGCTTTTCCTCGCCCAGGGCGAGCAGTTGCTGCGGGGTGTTCGCCACCGGGTAGAGCAGCGCCGTGGCCTTGTTGACGCTGACGTCGGTGGCCTGGGCGGACAGCACCACCGCCACCAGAAGCTCGAAGGGACTGCTGTATTTCAGTTCGCTGCGTGGCTCCGGATTGCCGGCCGCCAGGCGACGATACAACTCGGCGATATCCGCAGCTTTCATGTCCGATCCGGATTCTGCCGCCGTGCGCGCGAGCGGGCAATGGCGGCGGCAATGTCGATGGCGCCGGCCTTGTCGCGCAGGCTGGGCGCCGCGCGGCGGCGTGCGGCGGCGCGGGCCTGCTGCTCCTGCTCCAGGCGCGTCCTGCGCGCGTGGTGACGCTGCCGCCAGGCGGGCGCCATGGCCTTGGCGGATGGCAGAGCCGGCGGACGCGGTTGCATCTCGATGCAGTCGACCGGGCAGGGCGCAATGCACAACTCGCAGCCACTGCATTGGGTGGGGATCACGGTGTGCATCTGCTTCGCCGCGCCGACGATGGCATCCACCGGGCAGGCCAGCACGCATTTGAAACAGCCGATGCAGAGCGTCTCGTCGATCACCGCGACGGTGGCGAACGCCGCCTCGCTGCCGTATGCCGGGTTCAGGGGTTTGGGCGCAACATCCAGCAGCTGCGCCAACGCGGCGATGGTCGCGGCGCCGCCCGGAGGGCACTGATTGAGGTCCGCCGCGCCCGCAGCCAGCGCCTCGGCGTAGGGCTTGCAGCCGTCGTAACCGCAGCGGGTGCACTGGGTTTGCGGCAGCAGGGCGTCGATGCGGTCGGCGATGGCGTTTGCGGGTGCGCTCACGACCGGTATTCGCCGATCACTTCAATCAGGCCGACGATATTGTCGTTGAGGGCGTTGAGTTCTTCCGCCGGTATCCACCATTCCGTGTGTTCCCAGCTTCCCACCTGTTGCAGCGGGAATCGATCCATAAAGCTTTTGCGCACCCGGAAGCGGGTGACATAACCGACGCCGCTGTCCTTGATGTTCCAGCGCCGGGCGATCTGGATCGCGTACTCTTCATTGGTGACGGGATAGAAAATCGGCTGCTCCGGCAAACGTGGCGGCCAACGCTTGAAGCCGCTGGCGCGCAGCAGAGCCAGTTCCTGCGGGCCTGTCGGTCGGAACAGAACCACGCTTTGTGCATCGCCGGCGGATTCCACGCGGATGTTCCTATTTCACCTTCATCCCCGGCTCGGCGCCGGTGTCCGGCGACAGCAGGAAGGGTTTGCCATCGCCGTGGCTGGCCGCCAGCACCATGCCTTCGGACAGGCCGAAGCGCATCTTGCGCGGCGCCAGGTTGGCGACGACGACGGTCAGGCGGCCGACCAAGGCCTCCGGCGTGTACTGTGACTTGATGCCGGCGAATACCTGGCGCTTGCCCAGTTCGCCCAGGTCCAGCGTCAGGCGCAGCAATTTGTCCGCGCCTTCGACCGGCTCGGCCTGTTCAATGCGCGCGATGCGTAATTCGACCTTGCTGAAATCGTCGATGGAAACAGTGGCGCTGGCGTCGGCCGCCGGAGGCGCGGCTGCGGTGGCGGCTTTGGCGGCCTTGGCTTTGGCGGGCGGTTCCGCCGCCACGGTCGGGGCGAGGTCTTCCTTGGACGCTTCAACCATGGCTTTGATCTGCGCCGGGTCGATCCGGGTAATCAGCGGCTGGTAGGGTTTGATGCGGTGGCCGAGCAGGGGCTGGGCGGCATCCGCCCAGGTCAGGGGGGGCACGTCGAGGAATGCTTCGGCCTGCGCCGCCAGCGCCGGCAGCAAGGGTTTCAGATACAGCGTCAGCAGGCGGAACGCATTGAGGTAGGTGGTGCATACCCGGTGAAGCTGTTCACGGGCACTTTCATCCTTGGCCATCAGCCAGGGGGCGGCACGCTGGATCGCTTCGTTGGCCTCATCGGCCAGGGCCATGATAGTGCGTACCGCTTCGGCGAAGTCGCGCTTGTCGTAGCTTTCGGCAATGCGCGGCGCCGCGTCGGCGATGCGGCCGTAGCCGGCAGTGTCATGCAACTGCGCGGCGAGCCTGCCGCCGAACAGCTTGTCGATGAAGCCGGCGCAGCGGCTGGCGATATTGACGTACTTGCCCACCAGGTCGCTGTTGACGCGCGCGACGAAGTCCTCCAGGTTGAGGTCGATGTCGACCACGCCGGGACCGAGCTTGGCGGCGAAGTAGTAGCGCAGGTATTCCGGATTGAGGCCGACGTCGAGATAGGTGCGCGCCTTGATGAAGGTGCCGCGCGACTTGCTCATCTTGGCGCCGTCGACGGTGAGGTACCCGTTGACCGACAGCCCGTTGGGCTGGCGCATATCGGCGCCACGCAGCATCGCCGGCCAGAACAGCCCGTGGAAGTTGACGATGTCCTTGCCGATGAAATGCCACATCTCGACGCTGGAACTGCGGCCGATGACTTCCTCCAGCCGGGACTGATCGCCGCCGAGGTAGGCCAGCAGGCTGGCGAAGTAGCCGATCGGCGCATCCAGCCACACATAGAAGAACTTGCCGGGATTGCCGGGGATGCCGAAGCCGAAATAAGGGGCATCGCGCGAGATGTCCCAGTCCTTCAGTTCGTGGTCCAGCCACTCGCGCAGCTTGGCCTTGACGCTGTCGTGCACCTGCGCGCCGTCCAGCCACTGGCTGATTTCGGCCTGCATCTTCGACAGGGTGAAAAAGAAGTGTTCGGACGGCCGCCATTCCGGCGCGGCGCCGGAAAGCACCGAGTAGGGGTTCTTCAGTTCGCGCGCGGAGTAGGTGGCGCTGCAGTTCTCGCAGTTGTCGCCATACTGGTCCGGGGTGCCGCAGTTGGGGCAAACGCCCTTGATGTAGCGGTCCGGCAGGAACATGCCTTTGACCGGGTCGTAGGCCTGCTCGATCTCGCGGGCGGCGATGTAGCCGGCGCGTTCCAACGCGGCATAGATGCGCTCGGACAGCACCCGGTTCTCTTCCGAATGGGTCGAGTGGTAGTGGTCGAAGGCGACGTGGAAGGCGGCGAAGTCCCGCTCGTGGCCGGTCTTGATCTCGGCAATGAACGCTTCCGGCGAGACGCCGGCCTTTTCGGCGGCCAGCATGATGGGGGTGCCGTGCGCATCGTCGGCGCAGACGTAGGTGACGGCATGGCCCTGCATGCGCTGGTGGCGTACCCACACGTCGGCCTGGATGTAACCCACCAGATGGCCCAGGTGCAGCGGGCCGTTGGCATAGGGCAAGGCGTTGGTGACAAACAGCTTTCTGAGGGCCGGCTGGGTCATGGGGAGCGCCGCGTGAATGGTCGGCGGATTATCGCACAGCCTCGACAGGCCCCTTCCCGCTGGCGCAGAGCGCAGCAGGTCGGGGTGTTAGACTGCGCCCTGAAAATCTCCTTTGTCCGACCATCCCCCGATGTCCGAACTTGCCATGCTCGAAGCCGCGCTCGGCGGCTATGTCGACCCCTTGCTGGGCCGTGATCTGCACACTGCCGGCGTCTCCCGCAGCGCCCGGATCGAGAGTTCGCGCGCGCGCGTGAGGCTGGAGCTGGGCTTTCCGGCGGCGGGTTACGTGCAGGCCCTCACGGCGCAGCTGAAGCGCCATCTGGCGGCGGGGCTTCCGGCCTTGGCGGTGGACGTCGACATCGGCTGGAAGATCGCGCCGCACGCGGTACAGAAAGGCCTGCAGCCGCTGGCGGGGGTGAAGAACATTGTCGCCGTGGCTTCCGGCAAGGGCGGCGTGGGCAAGTCCACGGTGGCGGTGAATACCGCGCTGGCGCTGCAGGCGGAGGGCGCGCGCGTTGGCATTCTCGATGCCGATCTGTACGGCCCCAGCCAGCCGCTGATGCTGGGTAGCCGCGAGCGCCCCAGCTCGCCGGACGGCCGTCGCATGCATCCGATCCGCGCGCACGGCCTGCAAGCCATGTCGATCGGCTTCCTGCTCGACTCGGACGCGCAGCCGACCATCTGGCGTGGTCCGATGGCGACGCAGGCCTTGTGGCAGCTGCTGACCGAAACGGTATGGGACGATCTGGACTACCTGGTGGTGGACATGCCGCCGGGCACCGGCGACATCCAGCTGTCGCTGTCGCAGAAAGTGCCCGTGGCGGGCAGCCTGGTGGTGACCACGCCGCAGGATGTGGCGCTGCTCGACGCGCGCAAGGGCTTGGAGATGTTCCGCAAGGTCGGCATTCCGGTGCTGGGCATCGTCGAGAACATGAGCACCCACGTGTGCAGCCATTGCGGCCACGAGGAGGCGATCTTCGGTGCCGGTGGCGGCGAGCGCCTGGCGCGCGAAGCGGGCTCGGAACTGCTCGGCAAGTTGCCGCTGGATATCCGCATCCGCCAGCAGGCGGACAGCGGCAATCCGACCGTGGCGGCGGATCCCGATGGCGCGCTGGCGCAGCGATACCGCGACATCGCGCGGCTGGCAGCTGCGCGCTTGGCTTATGGCGAAGCGGCCGATGCCGGATTTCCCAGCATCGGCGTGGCTGAGGATTGAGCGGCCCGATCCCGTCCGGTGACGGGGCATCGGTTGAGGACTTACTGCGAGAGAGACTATGGGGCGCTTGAACCCGGGGGGTCCGCGGCAATGAGCATCAAGTCAGACCGCTGGATCCGTCGCATGGCGGAGCAGGGCATGATCGAACCGTTCGAGCCGGGCCAGGCCCGCAACGATGCAAAGGGCGATCGCATCATCAGCCACGGTGTATCGAGCTACGGCTATGACGTGCGCTGCGCCGACGAGTTCAAGATCTTCACCAACATCAACTCCACCATCGTCGATCCCAAGGCCTTCGACCCGAAAAGCTTCGTCGATTTCCGTGGTGACTGCTGCGTGATTCCGCCCAATTCATTCGCCCTGGCCCGTACCATCGAGTATTTCCGGATTCCGCGCAACGTGCTGGTGATCTGCCTGGGCAAGAGCACCTATGCGCGTTGCGGCATCATCGTCAACGTCACGCCGCTGGAGCCGGAATGGGAGGGGCATGTGACGCTGGAGTTCTCCAACACGACGCCGCTGCCGGCGAAGATCTACGCCAACGAGGGTGTGGCGCAGATGTTGTTCCTGGAGTCGGACGAGGTGTGTGAGACCAGTTACCGCGACCGCGGTGGCAAGTACCAGGGCCAGCGCGGCGTGACGCTGCCGAAGGCCTGAAGATTGCCGGCGGTTGCGGCATTGCCGGCCCGCTGCGATGGTCAGGCCTGGCGGCTTCGGATGGCCCAACAACGGTGGGGAGGCGGTGGCCGCTTGAAATCCTCGTCCAGGGTTTGCGCGGTGATGTCCGTGATATCCAGGTCAGTGAGCGCTTCCATGTCGAGCTTGAAGCGCTTGCGGTTGGTGGAAAAATAAAGCACGCCCTGTGGTGTCAGCAGGCGCGCTGCGTTGCGGATCATTTCCACGTGGTCGCGCTGGACATCCAGCGTGCCGTCCATGCGTTTGGAGTTGGAGAAGGTCGGTGGATCGCACAGGATCAGGTCGAAGCGTGGCCTGGACTGGCTCTCCGCCTGCTCCTTGAGCCAGGCCAGGCAGTCGGCCTGGATCAGCGTGTGCCTGGCTGCCGGTTCGTGCCGCGGGCGCCGCTGCTGCCAGACATCATCGGGCTGGCGCCGTGTTTTCAGGGTGGCGTCGATGCCGTTGAGCGCCAGGTTGCGCTGGCCCCATTCGAGGTAGTTGGCCGACAGGTCCACCGAGACGGTGCCGCTGGCGCCGCCGCGTGCCGCGTGCGCCGTGGCGGTGGCGGTGTAGCAGAACAGGTTGAGGAAGCGCTTCCCGGCGGCTTCCGTCTGGATGCGGCGGCGCAAGGGGCGGTGATCAAGGAACAGGCCGGTGTCGAGGTAGTCGTCGAGGTTGATCCACAGGCGGCAGCCGTGCTCTTCCACCTGCTGGAAGTTCTGCTGCTCGCTTTGCCTGGCGTACTGGTCAGCACCTTTCTGCTGCTGGCGGATCTTGAAATGTATGGCCGATGTGGGGACGGCGAGTTCCTGCTGGATCACCGCCAGGGCTTCGCGCAGGCGCCGCTCGGCGCGCACCGGGTCGATGGTCTTGGGCGCGGCGTATTCCTGGGCGTGGATCTGCAGCGAGGCGGTGGGATAGAGGTCCACGGCCAGCGCGTAATCCGGCA
Source organism: uncultured Nevskia sp. (assembly GCA_964451925.1). Lineage (GTDB taxonomy): Bacteria > Pseudomonadota > Gammaproteobacteria > Nevskiales > Nevskiaceae > Nevskia. The sequence goes on from CAYVKA010000019.1 coordinate 42,262, forward strand.
GGTCGGCGTCATAGACGCGGTAGCAGGAAACGCCGCTGCGCTTGGCCCATTTGCCCAGGTGTTTGAGATTCTTGCGCAGGCGGTTGGCGAAGTCCTCGGCGCCGCCGCCCGCAGCGGGCGCGGCGGATTCGGCGGGTGCCGGAACCGCCACATCGAACAGTAGCAATTTGCACGGCAGATCGCCGTTGTAGAAGGAATACATTTTTTCCGCGCGCAGGCCCAGGCGCGGCCCGAGGTCGGGGCGGCCGGTGAAGATGGCGGCGCGCCAGCCGCCGAAGTGCTGCTTGAGGGTGACGCCGAGCAGGCTGTAGAGCTTGATCAACTCCGCCTCGCTGCCGAGACGTTCGCCGTAGGGTGGATTGGTCACGACCAAACCTGAAACCTCACCCAAGGGCCGCGCGGTGGAGATGTCGGCCTGGACCCATTGGATCTGCTCCCCAAGCCCGGCTTGTTCGGCGTTGCGCCGTGCCGATCGTAGGGTGGCGCCGTCGATGTCCTGGCCAAGCAACGGCGGCAGGTGCGGCAGGCCGGCGGTTTTGCGTTCGCGTGCTTCCTCGATCAGGGCCTGCCAGCTTGGGGAGTCGAAATTTCTCAGCGCCTGAAAACCATAGCGCTCACGGGCCAGGCCTGGTGCGACATCCCCGGCGATATATGCGCCTTCAATGACCAGGGTTCCCGAGCCGCACAACGGATCCACCAAGGCGCCGCCTTTGGCGGCAATTTGCGGCCAATCCGATCGCAGCAGAATAGCTGCCGCCAGGGTTTCCTTAAGCGGTGCCGAGCCGCCGTGGGCCCGATATCCACGCCGGTGCAGGCTGCCGCCCGATAGATCCAGGCTTAGTGAGATATTTGCACCATTAAGGTGCAAATGCACCGGAATGTCCGGATTGGACGCATCCACATCCGGCCGCCGGCCGTGATCGTCGCGAAATCGGTCAGCGATGGCGTCTTTGACCTTGAGCGCGGCGAAATGGGTATGGGTCAGGGTGGCAGAACGTCCGGCAACCTCGACAGCAAAACTGCGATTGGCGGAGAACCAGCCAGGCCAGTCGATCTGGCGCGCTGCGTTGTACAGCTGTTCCGCATCCACCGCTTCGAACTGGGTGAGGGGCAGCAGCACACGGCTGGCCAGGCGTGACCACAGGCAGATGCGATAGGCCACCGGCCAAGTGGCCGTGCAGGCCACCCCGCCATTCTGCTCACGGGCTTCGGTTGCACCCAGGGACGATGCTTCCTGGACTAGCAGGGGCTCAAGGCCGCGTGCACAACTCAGGAACAGGGGGATGAATTCGGTCGTTGCCATGGGAAATCGTCAGAGTGCCTGTCGGGAGCGGCAGCAGCTGCTGCGACTTCTTGTTGTCGAAGGCGAAGAAGGGCCCGATGCACTTTACAAGCTTCGGTCTCTTGCGAAAGACAAGCCGCCACCGGCCCGCCATTTTCGTGACATCATAAAGGTATGCAGGCGGATGCGCCCGTGGCTTGCGCCCTTCGGGGCATGGAATTGTCAGGAGATGGGGGTCAAATGCTGAGTCGCAGGCAGGTATTGGGGGGCTTTCTGGCGTCTGGGGTTGCCGGATGCGCGTCGAATCCGAATTCGACCGTCAGTTTGTTTTCCAAGACCGTCACCAGCAAAGGGCATTTGCCAGATGAATATCCCCTGAGTGCCGCGCAGATCCATGATATTCCCTATGCCACGATGGGCGTCCGTATCGCGAGCAACCCGCGGGCTGTGATCGTGCTGGCCACCGCGGAGGGGCATACCCTGCAGTGGGTCTCGGCTGATCACGTAATATTTGTGACACGTGATGGCTGGCTGCTGCGTACCCAGGGCATGCAGCGGGATTTGGCCGCCACGCGCTGGTTGCCGGACCCCGACCAGAATCCTCTGCGCAGCTTTGTGCAAACCGGAGTGGTGCCTTCCCCCGGCGTGTTCCGGGAAATCGACCTGGGCCATGCCAATGAACAAGGCATTGCCATTGAGTCGCGCTTCGAGGCCGGCAATGACGAAACGATCGTCATCCAGGGACGAACCCGCCAGACCCGGCGGATCAACGAAATCGCCACCATGCACGCCTGGCGCTGGAAAACCCGCAACAGCTTCTGGCTTGATCCGCAGACCGGTCAGGTATGGCGCTCAGTGCAGCAATACTGCCCTGAAATCCCGCCGATCCAGTTCGAAGTGCTCAAGCCCGCGGCGATTTAGACCGCAAGACCCAACAAAAAAGGCCGCCACTAGGCGGCCTTTTTCGGACTGCTGACCCGTCCTGCCCTGGGTTGACACCTTTTCCACCGAGAAAAGGCGAGTCAATGACGACGGGCATCAAGCGGACGCAACGGGACTACACGCTAGCTTTTAAGCTGGCGGTGATCGAGCAGGTCGAAAAAGGCCAGCTGAGCTACAAACAGGCGCAGGAGCGGTATGGCATTCAGGGGCGGTCGACCGTACTGGTGTGGCTGCGCAAGCACGGGCGCCAAAGCTGGGGGATTGGGGCAATATCTCGATCCATGCCCTCGACCAAACCCTCAAGTGACAGTGCGCTGACCCCAGAGCAGCAGATCAAAGCTCTGGAGGTCCAACTGCAGCAAGCCCGGGAGAAAGCCCAGCTGTTCGAGGCGATGCTGGATGTCCTGAAGAAGGACTATGGGGTGCGCGTGGTAAAAAAGCCTTTGGGCAAGTCCTCTCGCAAAAGCTCGTCGAAGGCTTGAGCGTGAGCAGGGCTTGCCGCTACATCGGCATCAGTCGCCAGGCGTACTACAAAGGCCAGCAAAGCCAGCAGGAGCGGACCGAACAGACCAGCCAGGTGCTGGATCTGGTGCGCGCCCGGCGGTTGCGCCAGCCGCGCCTGGGAACGCGCAAACTGCACCATCTGCTGAGCCCGGTTTTGCAAGCGGCTGGCATCAAACTGGGGCGGGATGCCCTGTTTGACCGGCTGCGTGAAGCCCAGCTGTTGGTGCCGCCGCGCCGGGCCTACCACAAGACCACGAACAGCCATCACCACTTCCGCCGGCATTCCAACCTGCTCAAAGCCGGGGAAGGCCAAGTCACCGCCAAGGCCTGCGAGCAGGTCTGGGTGGCCGACATCACCTATCTGCCCACGGCAGGTGCCTGTGTCTATTTGAGCCTGGTCACCGACGCCTACTCGCGCAAGATCGTCGGCTGGCATGTCCACGACAGCCTGCACGCCGAATCGGTCAGCCAGGCGCTACGGATGGCCCTGAAGGGGCGCCAAACCTGCCAAGTCCTGGTCCATCACTCCGATCACGGGATTCAATACTGCGCTGAGGATTACCAGAGCCTCCACCGTCGCCACGGCCTGACCTGCTCGATGACCGATGGCTACGACTGCTACCAGAATGCCCTGGCCGAGCGGGTCAACGGCATCCTGAAAACCGAGCTTTTGCTGCAACGCCCCGCCGATCTGGTCCAGGCCACCCGGATGGTGCGGGAATCCGTGGCCATCTACAACAGCGAGCGTCCTCATCTATCCTTGAATATGAAGACGCCCGATGCGGTGCATCGGGCGTCCTTGGTACAGCTTTCACCCACCCAATAGGTGTCAACCAGGGCTAGGACGGGTCACACTCAAAGTTACTTGGTGGTGCTGGTCGAGGTGGAAGTCGCGGTGCTGGTGTTGCTGGCCGAACCGGCCACAACCGCGCCGAGGACCGCCGCGCCGCCCACGCCAACTGCGACAATGGTCGCAACGGACCCGCTGGCAATGCTGGAGCCGGCGGTGCTAGAGCCGGCTGCCACACCGGTGTCTTCGGCAAAAATGGTCGGCGTGCTAAGAGCCAGGGTGGCCAGTGCGACTGCTTTAAGAACCGTATTCATAACGCCTCTCCATTATTCCTGAACGATAGCTAAGTCGTGAAGGGCTCCGCCCTTACCGATAGAGTATACCTGATGTGCAGTTCTGCCAACACCCGGTGGCCTTGTCGCCACATGGATTCGAGAGCAAATATCTGGCCAAGTTTGCCAACTGCATCACACTGGAAGGTGGCCTGGGGCCACGCGTTGGGCGGGCTGAAAAAAGTTCTGACAATTAAAGTCTTATGCCCAGGGCTGGGCTGAGGATTTTTTCCGGCTGACATGACAGAATAGCCTTAGCTAGAACCGCACCACGCCTGTCGGCTGTCGCAGTCTGGGTAAGGCGTTCAGGTTTTTTTGCACGGACCAATGCGGCAGGCCCAGGAACTCGACCGCTGCAAATCCAACCCCAACGGGGGCGGATTACTTGCCCGGCCAACAACTTGATCGCAAGAGACCAGAAATTGCGGGGTTTACTTTTGAGTTTTCGTTCTGGATCGCCATTCGCTGCCCGCGGTCAGGTGCTGCTTGCTCTTGTGCTGTTTGCTGCAGCGGGTGAGGCTGGCGCTGCCAATTTCGATAACCTGTTTGCCGGCGCGAATGATTTCGGCAATGCGGGCCTTTTGCAGACGCCGACCGCCCGCATGCGTCCGGAAGGGGATTTCGGCCTCGGTGTTTCCACTGTCAGGCCCTATAACCAGCTTTACTTCTTCGTACAGCCATTGCCCTGGCTGGAAACAACCGTTCGCTATGTAGACGTCACCAACCGCTTCTACAGCAGCGATCCAAGTTTCAGCGGAGGACAGCACTACAAGCACCGTGGTGTGGACGCCAAAATTCGCCTCCTCGACGAGGGAAGGCTTTGGCCCTCCATCGCATTGGGTGTGCAAGACGTGGGTGGCACGGGCTTGTTTTCGAGCGAATACCTGGTCAGCAGCTATCACTACTACGATTTCGACTTCTCATTTGGCCTGGGTTGGGGGCGACTGGGCGCGCGCGGTGGAATCCGCAATCCGCTAGCCCTGATTTCCAGCCATTTCGATCAGGAGCGATTCACGGCGAATACAGCGGGAGCGCTCAATAGCAGCCGCCTGTTCTCCGGTCACGATATCGGGCCGTTCGGTGGCGCGGAGTGGAACACGCCGGTCAGGGGGCTTGCGCTGCGGCTTGAGTACGATGGAAACGACTACCACCATGAGCCCCTAGATGACAACCAGAAGGTGAATTCGCCCCTCAACATCGGGTTGGCGTACAGGGGACTTTCCGGAGTGGATCTCGGTGTGGGCTATGAGCGCGGCAACGTTGTGATGGGGCGCATCGCAATCTACACCAACTTCCAAACTCTTCGTGGCGTGGCCAAGACTGCGGATCCTGCTCCGACTCCGGTTGCGCAGCCTGCGGCTTCAGCTGCGCTAGAAACAGATCGCACCTCCTCTACACCAGAAACTCTGGGCGTCAATGCGGTTGCCGCCCCTTCGCCCAATGCGCCTCTGCTATCCGATGCAGCGGCCTTGCATGCAGTTCAAGCTGGTGGGGCCAAGAGCGGGGAGGTATCCAGCGAGGAACAACACGAATTTGTGCTCAAGCTCCGGGCGGCGCTCAAACAACAGGGCTTTGAACTGGTGGCGCTGGACTATGATGGCTTCGTGAAGGACGTGCGGGTGTGGCTTAGTCAAGACAGGTACAGGAATCCTGCAAAAGCAGTCGGTCGCACCGCGCGTGCGCTCGCGGATACGGCGCCAAGCGAGATTTCCAAGTTCACGCTCGTATTTGTCGATCAGGGGATGGAAAACTATCGGGCCGAGGTCTATCGCCAGGACTTCGAGAAGGCCGCGCACGACAATGATCCCGACGGTGCTTTGGCGTCGGTGGTTTTGAAAGGGCCGGGGGACGGCTTCGCCTCGGCCCAGTACTTTGACGGCACGAGATTCCCGAAGTTTTCCTGGGATACAGGGCCTGCGGTGCGCCAGAGCGTGGGCGGGCCCGATACCTTCTATGCGGGCCAGTTGTACTGGAAGCTGGGTGGAGCCGTCGCGGTTACCGACCATCTCAATTTCACCGGCGTGGCCGGGTTCAACATTATCAACAACTTCGATCAGATCAAGTTGCAGTCAAACAGCGTCTTGCCGCATGTGCGCAGCGATATCGTCAAGTATCTGCAGCAGGGCTCGGATGGGCTGATCAACCTGGAGTCGGACTACACCTGGTCTCCATTTCCGGATTGGTATCATAGGCTCTCACTGGGCATTTTCGAAGAAATGTATGGCGGCGTGGCGACTGAATTGCTCTATCGCCCGTACGGGCGCAGCTGGGCCATGGCCTTCGACATCAACCGCGTGAAGCAGCGCGGCTACGACGAGACATTCGATTTCCTACCCTATATTGTGACCACCGGGCACGTGGCGTTGTACTACAAGCCCGGCTATTACAATCTGCTATTCAAGCTTAGTGCAGGCCAGTATCTGGCTCGCGATCGCGGCGGTACGGTGGATATTTCGCGGGAATTCGACAGCGGCGTGCGCGTCGGAATTTTTGCCACCAAAACCAATGTTTCGTCGGCCCAGTTCGGCGAGGGTTCGTTCGACAAGGGCTTGTATATCTCGGTGCCCCTTGACCTGTTCTTTGCCCAATCCTCGCGGCGAGAGGCAGGCTTTACGTTCAGGCCGCTTACGCGCGACGGTGGGCAGATGGTTTACGATGGACCGGAGTTGTACTTCACGGTGAAGGACGGTCAGCCTGACGACTTCGCCCGAGGTGCTTCGGATTTGCTCAAATAGGAGTGCGGCAGCCAACGGGGGTGGAAGTAAGCCCCTAAATTTAAATGCGCTTAATCCACTCCGCCGTACAGCGTTCAATGTCCTCGAAGGCCTGATCGAACGCAGGCTTGGGTAGTCGATAAGGGTCTGATATATCGATGTTTTGTAACCAACGGCCCAGTTTGTGCGTGCGCCCTTGGAGTTGCGGATAGCGCAAGCGAATCCATTCACTATGAGTATGATCAAGGGTGAGAATCAGATCCGCTGCGCTCAGCAGAGATTGCGATGCTTGTTGCGCGCGATGGGTAACAATGTCGAATCCATGCTCCCCCGCGACCAGTTGCGCTAAGGGATCGGCAGGGTGATTTACCAAGGCCGCGATGCCGGCGGAGCAGATCTCGACCCCGCTATTGAGGCGGTGCCGCAGCAGCGCTTCTGCCATCGGGCTTCTGCAGATGTTGCCGGTACAGATGACCACTATTTTGTGAAACATATCACACTATTTTTAGCAGAATGGATTTGGTGCTTGAAATACAGGCATTATAGTTTAGTTTTTGTTGCAGACAGCTAGAAATTAATGTGCAGTCATGATATCGAAAGAGAACGTTCTGAAAGAATTTATAAGTGTCGAAATAGAATGGCGATCTATAGATTTCACGGCTGTAATATTACTCAGATACAATAGTTGCCATTTTTGACGTTCAGGTTGGGCGATAGCTCGGGGGCGGTCGGCTAATTGCGCCCGCTCCCTCAGGCGCAATTCCAATTCCAAATTTAATCATTTATCGTGCGACTACAAACTTTGATTTCGCGAGTGGCTGCCTTTGCTCTATTGGGGGGGCTTTGCGGCTGCACTGACCTGATTGCGGGCCTGAATATCCATGAGGGGAATGCAGGCACCCACGAGTTTCGTGTTGTTTCCGATGAGCGCGATAATAACTATAAAGTGATCAGAGCGGAGCCTACGCCGGCCTACGAAATTGTTCCGATCACAGCCGATGTGCTCCGCAGCTTGGCGCAGAATCAGGATGTGGACGAGTTCGAGAGGATGCCGTCGCTGCTGCCATCCAATGTGCCTCTGGAATACAAGGTTGGTCCAGGCGATATTTTCTTTGTGGTGGTCTGGGATCATCCCGAATTGACCGCGCCGTATACGGGGCTGACTAGCGATCTCAGTAGTCAAGGACGCTTGATCGCGGCAGATGGGACTGCGTTTTATCCTTACGTCGGCACTTTCAAAGCCGCGGGGCTAACGGCTGGTGAATTACGCAAATACATATCGGAACATCTAAAGTCAGTTATTCAAAACCCGCAGGTTGATGTGCGCGTTGTGGGCTATCGTGCCGGACGTATTGAGGTGACCGGAGAGGTTGCAAAGCCCGGGACGTTGAATTTTGACGACACACCCAAAGGGGTTCTTCAAGCAATCGATGCCGCGGGCGGATTGACCGCGGCCGCCAGTAGACGACGGGCAATTTTGGAGCGCGATGGGGTCATTCACGTAATTGATCTGGCTGGGTTGCTGTCAGGCAATCGCTTGGTGTCCAACCCCGAATTGCACCCAGGTGACGTGCTGCATATACCCGACACCTCCAATGATCAAGTATTCATTCTTGGGGAAGTAGGTAAACAGGCGCCGGTGGTAATCCAGCAGGATTCGCTGACCCTGATTCAGGCGGTAAGCCAGGCAGGGGGCATTGATGACGTAAAAGGCAAGGCTTCAGGACTACTTGTGTTCCGCCCGCAGCGGACGGCTGACTCCAGCGTTACCGCGCGAATTTTTACTCTCAACCTTTCCAAGCCGGAAGGTATGCTGCTGGCCAGCCAATTCCAACTCCGGCCACGCGATGTGGTCTATATCAAGGCCACGGCTTTCGCGCAGTACAATTCGATCATTAACGAATTGTTGCCGACAGTCACAACAATTTACGAACTCAATTCGCTGCACCAATTCATAAAATGAGGCCCTGAAAGGCGTTGATGCGGTTTCGACGCGTCGGACTCCTTCAGATCTACGCCAGTACAGCTGGATAGCTTGGCATTGGCTCTTGCTCTGATTTTGAAAGCTTCCTCAAGGTTCACAAAGAATGGCAAATGATTCGGAATCGATCGTAAGAAGCGTAGGCGGAATGACGCCCGCCGGCGTCGCCGTGAGCGAGGGTGAGGTCGACCTGCGGCAACTACTGGATCTGTTTAGAGCTGGCCGCTGGACAATTGCGATAGTTGTCGCCTTGACAGTTGGTCTGGTTGGCTTGTATTGCGTATGGGTTGCGCCAACCTATCAAGCGGATGGACTTGTTCAAATCGAGCAGAGCACCGGTAAGGGTGGAGGGGTTCCTCAGCAATTGAGCGAGATTTCTTCCCTTGTACTCGGCTCCTCGGTAGAAACCCAGGCCGAGATACAGGTTCTGCGCAGCCGGATGGTATTGAGTCAAATTATCGACAAGTTAAATCTTCAAATCTTGGCGCAACCGAAATATCTTCCTTTACTTGGAGCGGCAATCGTTCGGTCGAGCAAGGAAGCTACTGAGCCGGTTTCAGTGCCAGCTTGGCTGCGCAAATATGCGTGGGGAGGCGAGAGAGTTGCCGTTTCGACTTGGGAAATACCGGATGAGTCTTTGAATAAGGCCTTCACCCTTGTCAAAACCGTAACCGGATTTGTAATTAATCGCCCCAATGGGAATAGATTGCTGGAAGGCAGCATCGGTGAAACTGTTACGACGAATGCCCCAGATGGCACTTTCACTGTTTTTGTGCGCGAACTCGGGGCGGAACCGGGCACGCAATTTAGGCTGATCCGCTATTCCCGTCAGGACGTCTTGGCTCAGCTGACGAAAAAGCTCCAGATTGCAGAGCAGGGCAAACAATCAGGCGTAATCACCGTCAGTTTTCAAGGCAAATCTCCAGACGAAGTAACTGACGTTATTAACACATTGGAGGAAGCCTATCTTAGACAGAATGTGGAAAGGCGCTCTGCCAATGCGCAGCAGTCTTTGGAATATCTTCAGAGGCAGCTTCCGCAACTAAAAGATCAGGTCGATCAGGCGCAGCTAAAGCTCAACTCATATCAGTCCACGCATGGCTCAGTAGATGTTACGCAGGAAACACAATTGGTGCTCAAGCAAACTGTCGATCTTGAGTCTCAACGCCTGCAACTGGCACAGCAAAGAGATGAGTTGCTGCAGCGTTTTACCCCACAGCATCCTACAGTGAAGGCTCTGGACGAGCAGATACAGTCTCTGGATTCCGCCCAGGGAAAGGTCAAGCAACAAGTTGGGAAATTGCCCAACACGCAGCAGGAAATTTTCAGCCTCCTTCGCGACTTGGACGTCAGCAATGAGCTGTATGCGGAAATGCTGAATTCGATTCAGGAACTGCAGGTCGCTAAGGCTGGAACCGTTGGCAATGTACGTATCGTAGACCGGGCTTTAAAGCCGTTTAAACCCATTTCGCCAAGAGTGCCAATGCTGTTGGCGGGTTCAGTCTTCGCTGGTTTGATCATTGGGATGGCTGTTGTGCTTGTCCAGAGGACCATGCTTCGGGGCGTGGATGATCCAGCTCAAGTGGAGTCTCAGTTGGGACTGGTTACTTATGCCATGGTGCCCTTCTCCATGCGACAGCGTCAGCTCAACCGAAGCATCGCTAGGAGAGAGCGTGGACAATTCATCCTTGCGGGACTGGACGCTCAGGATATCGCGATCGAATCCCTAAGAAGCCTACGCACGTCACTGCATTTCGCCATGCTGGAAGCACGCAATAACGTGCTGATGCTTACCGGACCAGCTCCCGAGCTGGGCAAATCCTTCGTCTCGGTTAACCTTGGGGCGGTGTTGGCGCTTTCTGGAAAGAAGGTCGTGACAGTGGATGCCGACCTTCGTAGAGGGCACTTGCATCTATACGTTGCTGCCTCAGCAACGCCGGGTATTTCGGAATTCGTGGCTGGTGAAGCTGACTCTAGATCCATCATTCATACTAGCCCGATTCAGGGACTTGATATTGTCTTTCGTGGAACAAGCCCGCCAAATCCGTCTGAGTTGTTGCTACATGAGCGATTTGCGGCGCTGATCTCTGAACTTTCGGCTAGGTACGACTACGTGATTATCGATACCCCTCCAGTTCTAGCAGTGACTGATGCGGCGATTGTAGGCCAGTTGGCGGGCAGCACTCTGCTTGTCCTCAAATCCGCAGAACATTCCATTCGCGAGATTGAAGAGACCGTCAAACGGCTTTCAACTGCTGGAATCGTTTTGAAGGGCGTCATATTTAATCAAGTTGGCGCACGTGCGGGCAGTTATGGTTACGGGAACTACGGATATACAAATTATCGGTATGATTCGACCGGTTAATTTTTCATCCTGCCGCTCATATTAGGCAATGACCAAGGCAGGGCTTCTATGAAAGCAGGTTTAATCGTGGCTTTCTCAAATATTAGAAACAACTGGCGTACTTCTTGATCTAAAAATGTTGTTTTTAGAAATAAATCAGCAGATTTGGAACGCTGGCGTTCCTCGGGCCAACCGCTGGAATGAGTTTCGAAAGATTCTGGCCTTAGGCGTTGCCAAATATTATTTGTAAAGATTGGAGATTTTGAGCTTGAAACGTGCACTTATCACAGGAATCACCGGACAAGATGGCGCCTATCTTGCAGAATTTCTTTTGGAAAAGGGCTATGAAGTGCACGGCATAAAACGCCGCAGCTCTCTATTTAATACTGATCGAATTGACCACCTATATCATGACCCTCACGTTAAAGGGCGAAATCTAGTCCTTCATTACGGCGATCTTACTGATTCAACTAATCTTATCCGCATTGTGCAATTGGTCAAACCGGATGAGATTTATAATCTTGGTGCGCAAAGTCATGTGCATGTCTCATTCGAAAGTCCCGAATATACTGCGAATTCAGATGCCATAGGCGCGCTGCGAATTCTAGAAGCAATACGAATTCTCGGGATGGAGAAATCGGCGCGCTTCTATCAGGCTTCGACGTCCGAGCTATATGGGTTGGTTCAAGAAATTCCGCAGAAGGAAACTACACCGTTTTACCCGCGGTCGCCTTATGCGGTAGCGAAACTCTACGCTTATTGGATCACGGTTAACTATCGTGAAGCTTATGGAATTTACGCTTGCAACGGTATTCTGTTTAACCATGAGTCTCCAATACGTGGAGAGACTTTTGTAACAAGGAAGATTACACGCGCTTTGGCTCGCATTAAGCTGGGATTACAAGATTGTTTATATCTCGGCAATCTCAATTCACTGCGAGATTGGGGCCACGCACGTGACTATGTGGAAATGCAATGGCTAATGCTTCAGCAGGAACAGGCCGAAGATTTCGTTATCGCAACCGGTGAGCAACATAGTGTTCGTGAGTTCGTCCAACTCGCAGCGGAAGAACTAGGCATTCAGGTCAAATGGGAGGGCGAGGGACTTGACTGCAAGGGATTCGATCAGCATGGCAAGTGCATAGTGGCTGTCGATCCGAGATATTTCCGCCCAACAGAAGTTGAGACTCTGTTGGGCGACGCTGGTAAAGCCAAGCGCAAGCTAGGATGGGTGCCGAAAATCAGTTTCCAACAGTTGGTTCGAGAAATGGCGCTTGAAGATCTACGATCAGCTGAACGAGATGATCTGGTAAAAAGCCATGGATACAAAGTAATGGACTACAACGAGTGATTCGGTTTCGCACTAGTTAACGTCGCGCCACGAAGACGGCGCCGAGCGATGCTTTTGTGATGTTCTTTCTATGATTGCGCAAATTTATCGGTCGGTCTCTACAATCCGGCCTTATTTGAGCCTACAGTCGTTCGATGTCTCGACAGCTGAGGGACGCTCCCGCGAACGACAGCGGCGAGCCTTTTTGTCAACTATAGTTGCGTTGGTTGCAAAAGTTGTTTCCATAGGTACACAACTGATCACTGTACCTGTGACGCTAAGCTATCTAGGAACAGAGAGGTTTGGTCTTTGGATGACCATGTCCTCTGTGATCGCGATGCTTGCCTTTGCCGATCTTGGTATTGGCAATGGCCTTCTGAATGCTATAGCAAAGGCTAATGGCGAGGATGACACAGTTGCTATGCGCCGATACATCTCGAGCGCTGTTGTAATTCTTTGCTTGGTTTCACTAGTCGTACTTGTCACTTTCGAGTTTTCTTATCCTTATATTCCATGGGCTAATTTTTTTAATATTCATAGCTCATTAGCGATCGCCGAAGCAGGTCCCGCTGTTAAGTTATTTGTGTTTTGTTTCGCGCTCAATATTCCCGCCACAATTGTCCAGAGAGCGCAACTGGGCCTGCAGATGGGATTTGTAGCGAATCTGTGGCAAGCCCTGGGAAGTGTTTTCGCACTTGTCGCCGTTTTAGTCGCTGTATATATGCGCTGCGGTTTGCAGTGGCTGGTGTTGGCCTTTGCCGGTGCTCCAGTCATCGCGTCGGCGATGAATGGAATAGTTTTCTTCGGGAAAACGCGCCGGGATCTCAGTCCAAGCCTGTCTTTTGCAACTAGTGACAGCGCTTTTAGGATTATCAAACTCGGATTGTTGTTCTTTGTGCTCCAAATCGTCGTGTCAGTGACGTACCTTTCTGACAACATCGTAATAGCTCGCGTGCTCGGAGCGAGTGTTGTCACGATTTACGCATTGCCGGACAAGATGTTTAGCGTAATACCTATGATCTTGACCATGATGCTGACCCCACTCTGGCCCGCGTATGGAGAGGCAATTGCGCGCCGTGATGGAAAATGGGTTGGACGTATCCTAAAGAAGACGCTGCTGATTTCTCTGCTTACGTCGATGGTTTTATCAACAACTTTCTTTTGTCTGGGTGACGAGCTTCTATCTCTCTGGGCGGGACACCATATAGCTACGCCGATAGCTCTCCTACTAGGAATGGCACTCTGGAAAATCATAGAGGCGGTAGGAAATACCGTTGCAGTATATTTGAATGGACATGGGTTAATCCGGGAACAAGTGCTGATGTCGGTGATGACAGGGTTTTCAGCTATTTGCGGGAAGTTTTATCTAGTTCAAAACTGGGGCGTAGCTGGTGCAATCTGGGCCACGATCATGGCTTATTTGGGGTTCAGCGCTGTTCCGTTGTATTACCTCGTTAAGAAGACGTTCAGAGTTCAATCAGCATAGGGATAATGGCAGTGCGATCGATGCTTCGATGGGCTTTGAACCAACTTGCAAAGCAGAGAATATTGCGTATGAACGGGGTCTCAATCTCACCCAAAACAAAGATCAATTACCGGGGCATTGTAGGGAAGACTTTTTCTTCGTTGAAAGTGGAGGAAGGCACTATCATCGAAGGTAACATTGTGATTGACAAAGAAGGGGCCTCTGTTGCCATCGGCCGCAATAGTTTTATCGGTGCTTCAGATATTGTTTGTGCCGAACGTATCGAGATTGGGGATGATGTTTTGATTTCCTGGGGCTGTCACATCGTGGATCATAATTCTCATCCAATTTCCTGGAATGAACGACGGGATGATGTCAGGAATTGGTTCGTTGGAACAAAGGTTTGGGACAAAGTGGTGACAAAAAAAGTGATAATTGGAAGCCGATCTTGGATTGGATTCAATGCAATTATTCTAAAAGGCGTGACCATTGGGGAAGGGGCAATTGTTGGCGCTGGAAGCGTTGTGACGAAAGATGTCCCGCCGAACGCAATCGTTGCTGGAAATCCAGCGAGACTAATTCGAGCAGTGTTAGCTAATGACTAATTCAAGTGTGATGTCCTGGGAAGAGGCTGTTCATTGGCTTAGAAACCAATCCGGGCAAGAAGAGCTGGTGCGCTGTTGCTATTACGACGATCCTGTATCTGCGGCGGCAGACAGATTTCAAAAGAGCAAAGAGTGGCAAGCTGTCCGTGAATATATTCCACGACAAGCCGGGACAGCGCTCGATATTGGAGCTGGTCGAGGGATTTCATCTTTTGCCTTGGCAAAGGATGGATGGAAAGTAACTGCTCTAGAGCCTGATCCAAGTGACCTGGTTGGTAGCGGAGCTATTCGCAATCTCGTAAAAGAATCGCATACAGACATCGAAATTGTAAATGAGTGGGGAGAATCTCTTCCCTTTTCCGAGAATAAGTTCGATCTAGTTTATTGCCGAGCGGTATTACATCATGCTCGTGAATTGAAAAAGCTCAGCTCAGAAATTGAGCGGGTATTGAAACCAGGAGGTTGCCTAGTAGCAACCCGCGAACACGTGATTTCAAGAAAAAGTGATTTGGCCGCATTCTTTGATAGCCATCCTCTGCACCGCTTGTACGGCGGTGAAAACGCCTATTTGCTATCTGAATATAAATCCTCCATCGAAGGTTCTGGGCTTCAGTTAAGCAAAGTCATCGGGCCGTTTGAGAGTGACATTAATCTGTTCCCAGAAACCAAAGACTCTGTAAAGGCACAGTTAAGCGCCAAGTTGAAGGTCGTGCCCAAATCCCTGGTATCTGATCTCATGTTGTATCTATATGGTCTGTACAACAAAACCCCAGGACGATTGTATTCGTTTGTGGCATTTAAGAAATCGTGAAGGCTCTAGTCACAGGGGCCCATGGATTTCTTGGGCGCTATGTTGCTCACCGTTTGCACGAATGCGGGTATTCAGTTGTGGGCATAGGGCATGGTGTCTGGACTCATGATGAGCAACTGCAATACGGCGTAACGGAATGGCATTCTGTGGATATCACGATGGATGCACTCGTGAAGTTCGCTGAAAGGCCCGACATGGTTGTCCACTGCGCTGGGAGTGGTTCCGTCGCGTTTTCGATGTCTGAGCCCTATCAGGATTTTGAGCGGACAGTGGGCAATACCGCCATTATTCTTGAATACATCAGATTGCACTCCCCTCGGTCAGTGCTTATCTATCCTTCCAGTGCGGCCGTGTACGGTCTGGCAGATTGCCTGCCCATTAAAGAGTCACACCAATCCAATCCGGTCTCCCAGTACGGCCTGCACAAACTTATGGCCGAGCAAATGTGTCGCTCGTATTCGATGCATTTCGGCGTAGCCGCTGCAATAGTCCGTTTCTTTTCCATTTACGGAGAGGGTCTAAGAAAGCAGCTTCTTTGGGACACCTGTACAAAAATCACGCAAGGTCAAGGCAATTTCTTTGGTACAGGTAATGAGATACGAGACTGGATTCATGTAGAAGACGCTGCGGCCTTAGTGGAAATCGCCGGGCAGCACGCTTCTCCTCAATGTCCTGTCGTGAACGGCGGGAGTGGTGATGGAGTATCTGTAAGTGAAATAGTATTCGAACTATTTCGCTTATTTAATGTGCAACAAATTCCAAAGTTTAGTGGTCAATCCCGACTTGGAGATCCGCCAGGGTATCAAGCCGAGATTTCATCGGCCCGTGCATTGGGGTGGCGGCCAAAGATTCGTTGGCAAGATGGAATGCACCGATATGCACGTTGGTTCAAGGAGCAGAAACAGTGATTCGGGTGGCGTTTGTTCTTAACGATATCGGCGATCGCTGGTTAGGCGGGGTTAATTACTATAGAAATCTCTTTTCGGCATTGGAGTTGATTGAAAATCGAAAGATAGCGCCTGTGGTATTTTTGGGGGCACAGGCATCCGATAGTTTTGCGCGTAATTTCAAATCCGCAGAAATCGTACGAAGCACGATTCTTGATCGCAAAACGCCAGGATGGATTGTACGCAAAGTCGCGTCCAGATTCATGCCAGAGAGGCGTGACCCCCTTTTGTACGCACTGTTGAGGCAATACAAAATCGATGTAGTGTCACACTATCACTATGGATCAGTTTGGTGGGGGAAGAAAATCAAAATGATTGGCTGGATTCCCGACTTCCAGCACCTTTACTATCCTAATTTCTTTTTGCCCAGCGAAAGCAGTACGCGAGACGTGCAATACGAGCGGGTATGCCGCCTTTGTGACAGGGTGATTTTGAGTAGCAATGCGGTGCGTGACGATTTGAAGGTTTTTGCACCCGGTGCACTTCCCAAATCGCGGGTGCTTAGATTTGTACCGGATGTAAGCTTTGCGTCGCCTATCGTTAGCCTGGAAGACCTAAAAAGAAAATATGGCTTCAAGGCTCCATTTTTCTTTCTACCCAATCAATTTCACATTCATAAAAATCACCGCGTCGTAGTTGAAGCGTTAGCCGAATTAAAGAAAAAAGGGGCTGCAGCCACCGTGGTGGCTACCGGTAACACCGCCGATTATCGGAGGCCAGACTATTTCCCGGCTCTACTTGATCAGGTGACATCTCTCGATGTAAAGAATTTTTTTAAAATTATCGGCATGGTGCCGTATGAGGACTTGGTGTCTTTGATGTGCCACTCCATTGCCGTTATCAATCCGTCACTGTTTGAGGGATGGAGCACAACGGTTGAAGAGGCAAAGGCTCTCAACAAGGTTACGCTGTTATCAGATATTGCGGTGCATCGTGAGCAGAATCCAAATGGTAGCTTCTTTTTTAATCCAAATGATTGCTCTGATCTAGCTGAGAAAATGTTCGCTGTGTTGAATAGTTCCACAGATTTAACTTCGGCATATGCTGTTCCAGATGAAGGTTATCAGGCGCGTCGAGCCAATTTCGCATGCGAATATCAAAAAGTCGTTATCGAAACTGTAGCGCAGGAAAATCCTTAGCAAAGTATGTATCCCAATCAGCCAATCGGGACGTTACGAATCTCGACACTGAATTTAGGCGATTTGACGTCTAGTCGTATTGCAGTCGAGCTGATTGGGGATTTTTTCCAAGGCGCCGAAGATGATTGATGATCTAATTGTCAGTCCTCAGTACTGGGCAGTGTTCGCTGTTGCAATGGCGGCCTTCTTTTGGGGCTTGCGATATACGCTGCTGGATTTCAAGTTTTTCATTGCCCTCTTTATTTCGCAGTATATTGCTCATCTATATGTTCTGATCGATCAATATTCCTCATTATTTTTATTTGCCTTGTTGAGTGGGTTAATGATTATTTTGGGGAGGTCGACCGTACCAAAAATATTGCGTACCCAAACCAAGCAACTGACGTTTATTGATTACGAAGCCCGGAATTACCTTGTCCTTTGCAAGTTGTTTATTGTCACGTACTTCCTACTTCGCTTTGCACTGTACCCCCAGTTTTTTTCCGAGTTCGATATTTCCGCACGACTGGAGGCTCAGTATGACAACCGCGTGATCTATATTTTTTCACTTGTGATCGGCGTTCCAGTGGCCGCCGTACTTTGTGATTGGATTGATCGTCGCGAATTAGGGCGTTTCGATAAATTCTTGGCGGTCCTTATATTCCTCGGATATCTACAATCTGGATCTAAGGGGACTGTAATCTTTCTGGCTTTGGCGTTCATAGGCCTGACTTCATATATGCAGCGGCGAGTTAGTCCGGTCTATGTTGCGGGAGGGTTACTCTCAGTTTTTGCCATTGCATGGACTGCACTAAAGATTTTTTTTCCGCAATTGAACTCTCAGGAAATCGGCCAATTAATTTTGCACCGTATCGTCAGTAATACGGACAACATTGAGTTTCTTTATGTATTGGGGGCCCAACCAGGCGATTATCCGTATGCCGGAATCGGTGAGTTATTTGCACCAATAGCCAAGCGGTTCGGGGAACAAATCGACTATCCCATAGGGGTATGGCTGTTTGGTTCGCGCTTCGGTGACTGGAGTGGTTTTGGTCCAAACTCGGGATTCATAATCGAATTTTTTGGAAGTTTGGGGTATGGCGGACTGTTGGTGGCGTTTTTCGTGGGTGTAGCCATAGGCTACTGCGAACAGCGAAGAACCCTATATCGAGCAGTGCTTCTTTCAATGCTCCATTTAATTTTGATAGAAAATCAGATTTTCACGACTTCTCTACTTGCTCATTCATTTTTCATTTTATTAGCTAGAGCTGCGTCATTTCTGCCAAAAAGGCCAAAATCAAACAATACTCGAAAAATACTTGTTTGGAGGTGAGCTTTTTTTTTTGACAAGAGTCTGGCTAGATATATGGGAGACCGGCAGGCCAACCCGAAATTGAAATCTACTCAGCATCACGCAAACTAGAGCAATCATCCGCTGATGAATTGCAATAAAGCTAGATTGCATCAATAAGACTGCTGTAAGCCGTGGTATTGAGGTTTTTGAATATGAATGTCGCGATTATTGGTTGTGGTGCTGTATTTGAAGTATTTTATATGGAAGCACTGAGTCGTATGCATCGCGCTGGCGTCATTAAGGTCATGGTGCTTGTTGATAGCATCCAACAAAATGTGGAGCGCGCCGCAAGTCGCTTTGCTAATGCCAGGCTTGCTTCCGATTTGAGTCAAGCGGATCTGGATGGAATTGATCGCGCACTGGTTCTCACCCCTCCGGCCAGTCACTTTGGAATCTGCATGCTCCTGGCCAAAGCCGGTGTTCATGTTTATTGCGAGAAGCCTCTAACTACCTCGCCTCAAGAAGCCAGAGATATTGCTGCTGCGTTCATGGATAAGAACTTGATCTGCAAGGTCGGTTATGTCCGCCGCTTATTCCCGAATGTTCGCGCCGTGCGTTCTCTCTATGGACGCATTGCAGGAGGTAGGCATATTGCAGTTTCAGACGGGGAAGTATTCCGCTGGCCGATCAAGACCGCATCAGTATTTTCCCCTGGCGATTCCGGCGCAGGGGTTGTTTGGGACAAGCTCAGTCATAATCTGGATATGGTGCAGTGGGTGGCTGGACTCCGAGAAATTACTTCGGTTCAATCAAGCTGCAAATCGGGAATGGTCCCGTCTGACGTTCTTGTAGAAGGTAGTACTGGCGAAGGAACCTTCAAGTTAGCTGTCTCTTGGACTGCGGCTTTCGCAAATGTAATTTCGATTGAAGGTGCGAACACCACGATTCGCACAAAGAATGGCCTTGGTTGGCAATTGAATGTGTCTGAACCTGTGGCACTTCCTCACGATGTCGGCAGTGTGTCGTCGTACGGCGAGGCGGTGGAGTCGGCGCTTGGAGAGTTCTTTCGCCTGCGAGACCGAGAAGAAAATTCCATACTTGCAACCTCGGAGGAAAGTGTCCTCCTCACCGAACTTTTGTCAAAAATCAATATTCTTGCAAAAAAGAGTTTAGTATGAAAGTCGCGCTGATTGGTGCGGGATCGTCGGTCGGAAGACATCTGCTACTTCGTAACGACCCAAGGTTTATCGGGATTTATCGGAGCGCCAAAGCCCTGTCGCAATTGTGCGATTTGGATTTGGGTGATCGCTTGATTAGGGCATCCAATCCCGCCGCCTTGTCAGCGGCCATCAAAGGCTGCGATACGGTAGTCACGCTGATCAATGATGAGAACCCAAGATCAGCCCTGCTAAGCTTGCGTCAAACGATGGATGCATGTGTGGCGGCTGGAGTAAGGCAACTGATCCACATCAGTTCGGCGGCCATTTACGGGCGTAATGCGCATCAGGTGAGGAGTGTCGACGCAGCCGGGCCCTCGCTGACGTGGAGTTCCTATGCTGCGGGCAAGCAATGGCAAGAGAATTTCCTTAAGCAGAGCGCTGCCCGTTTACACTCGGTTGTTGTGCTTAGACCTGGATTGATCTGGGGGCCAGGTATGGCTTGGCTACATGTTCCCGCTGGGGACGTACTACGCGGTGAAGCTTGGATCGCGGAGGGGGATGCGCCATGCAATCTTGTGCACATTGATTTGTTAACGCATGCAATCGTCAGCTATGCCGAATCGTGTCCGTCGGGGCTATCGTTCTGCAATCTATTCGACCGTAAGCGAATGACCTGGAGCGAATATTACAGGCGTATTGCTCAGAGTCTCAAAGTTGAACATCTTGATATTCATGTGATTCCACGTAAAGCGTCACCACCCTGGCTACGTAACGCTAATGCCCCGAGATTTATGTTTCCGCTAGGATTGGGTTGGAGCGTATCGCCAAGGCCGCTCAAGGATTTTGTGAAGACTTTGGTACGGAGCATTCCGAAAAAAAAACGGCCGAACGGCGTGCAAATTTGCGGTATGGGTACACAACATCTGTCAATCAATCGCGAAATGTGGGAGTTGAAGACCGTGCAGGGATTGCCGCCACACAACCAGGCACTCGAGCAGTTACACGATAGTTTGCCTCGTAGCGAATCTGAGCAGTGGGCTGAAATCGGCAAATTGGACCGATGGCTGTGGATTTGAATGCAGGTATGAGAGTCCTTTACCTGAGTCCTCTTGTACCGGCCATCTCTGGTAGTGGAGGCAAGAGAGCCGTTTATAACCACCTCAACGCGCTTAGCAATAACTCTGCACTAGATGTGGATGTGGTGGCAATTGATGAGGAAGCCAAAGGAGAGCGGTGGCCGGTCGAGCTTGTTTTGTTTTCTGCGCGAGTCTTTCCTCGGGGGCTTCCGCGGGTTGGGACAGGTGTGGTCGGTGTTGCTGGCGCGCTGCGACAAATATTATTGGATCCCGCTCCGCGTGCTGCTGCTGTACTCAAGTCGCAGCCTGCAATCGAGTGCATCAAAGAAATGCTCGGTAGAGTAGCCTACGATCTTGTGATTGTTGACTTACTCAAGGCCTATGCCTTGATCGACAAACTGCAAATTAATGCACCGATCGTCTATCTCGCTCACAACGTTGAGGCGGAAATTTACCGCGATCGGTGGCGCCATACTCCATTGCTGTCGCTTGGAAAATGGTTCTCTGGTCTGGAGTATTTCAAGACTCTGCGTTATGAGCGACGGCTTTTAAACAGAGCTGTAAGCGTCATCGCTATCTCCTCCGGTGATATAGGAGTGGGTTCATTCAAAGAGATTGTTAAAAAGCTTAGCTGCTGGCCCGAGTTGCCGACCCCTCAGTTACGACAGTGGTCCCTTCCTGCAAGGAAAACACTATTATTCGTCGGATCGGCTCAATACTTCCCCAATCGCGACGCCATCGAATGGCTTGCGAATGAATTGATGCCGCGTATAGCCGAGATTGACTCTGAAATCCGCCTTAAGGTCGTGGGTACTCGTAAAGACGAGGTGGCATTGGCGGTCGGTGGCAGCAATGTAGAGTTTCTAGGCTTTGTTTCCCATGAAGAGTTGGTATCACTGCACTACGATGCTGATTTGTTCATTAGCCCGGTAGTGTTGGGTAGCGGGATCAAAATCAAAGTGCTGGAAGCGTCGGCATTTGGTATGCCCATCGCTGCAACAATCGAATCATTGCGTGGTGTCGACTATCTCGATGGCGCAGCCCATGTGATTGACCGTCAGGCGGCGGATGGGACGGCCACATCTATAGTTAATCTTGTCAACGCGCAACAGTCCCTGAACGATATGCATCATGCGACAGTTGAAGGTCTAAAGCGGGCGATTGAGAGGCGTGACAGCCTTGCGAGTTTGCTGTTGAAGGCAATTCCGGCGACTTCTACTCATAAAATCAAACTCGCCGTAGATAGATGAGACGCGAATGATCTCAGTATGCATGGCAGTCTTCAATGGTGAGCACTATCTTGAGGAGCAGCTCCACTCGATTCTTTCGCAGCTATCTGCCGACGATGAAATTATCATAGTTAATGATTGCTCTCAGGATGGCTCGACAGCGCTAGTTCGAGCCATTGCGGATCCACGGATTCTGTTACTTGAAAACTCTAAAAATTGCGGCCCTGTAGCTTCTTTCGAGCGCGCTATATCTGCTGCTACTGGACAGTATATTTTTTTGTCGGACCAAGATGACATTTGGATGCCTGGTAAGGTGGAATTGGTTTGTCGCAATTTAGCTCGCGAAGGTGTTTTGGTCGTAGTTTCGGACGCCCGTGTCATCAATGACGAAAAAAGGATTTTGCTTGACTCCTTTTTTCAGTTGCGCAATAGCGGCCCAGGGTTCTGGAAAAATCTGTTTAAGAACGGATTTATAGGATGTTGTATGGCATTCCGTTCGGAGGCCAAGACATTCATATTGCCGTTCCCGGCTAGGATCGCTATGCACGATCAATGGGTTGGACTCTGCTGCTGTGTTGCCGGTACTTCCAGTTTCATCGGCGAAAAGTTGATCGATTACCGCAGGCATGAGAGGACGGTCACCCAACTTAAGCGCGGTTCGTTTCTTTCTGCCGCCGGAAAGCGTGTGCGCTTCGTGTTTTCGATATGTGTCCGTCTCCCGCGCATTTGGTATTGGCGTTTGCATCAAGGAGTCAACACTGCAAGGTAGTCAGTAGTGGAATAGGCAGGCACAGCTCGTAGTGTGGTTTGAGTACTGACATCATGACTTCACGGCGCGACTTTTTCTCTCGTTTTTGCCGGACTGCTAGTGCTGGCGTGGGCGGCGCTTGGCTAGGTTTAAGTCGCCCCGCGTTTAGCGTATCCAATCAGCGTCCAACTCATATCGATGCCAATCCGACGATTGATTCTCAAAGGTTGGCTGGTGTGGAGGAGCTTAGGGGGCTGGGCACCGCCACTAGAACTGGAAGTGTTTGGCTGGAGTACTACACCGCCCCAGGAGATGGCGGTGGCGGGTTGTTACTCCTGGATGCGAATGATACTACTTCGATTGACAATCACGGTACGATTTTCCGCTCCAAAGCTGGAGATGCTTGGAAACGTCCTAACCAATTGGACGTAACTGTTGCTCAGTTCGGTGCGCAGGGGCTGATGACATCTAATGACGCAATAGCTATACAGCGCGCTTGTGATGCTGTTTGCCCGGTCGTTGGTGTGGATGAATTTCCTGCCGGCCGCGTTTGGTTGGACGTTCCTCGTCGTGGCTATCTTCTAAATTCGACGTTGAATCTAACCAATACTAGGGCTTTAGGCTCCAGACAACGAGATGGATTAACCCTTGAGGGGCCTGGGCATTTCTCTGCGCGGCTAATTGGTGCTGCAGGGGAGGGACGGGCCGTAATCGAGACGACGGGCTCGCAATGGCTCACATTGCGAAATCTGCGCATCGAGGCTCATGAGCACAACGGTTCCACTATCGGTATTTATCAAGGTATCGGACAAGTACTTCCCGAGACCCAAAATCAGAAATTTGAGCGGATATACATCGATCTGCCGGACAATGCAGCCGCCAACAACGGTATTGGTTCTATTGGAATTCTAAATTTTGGTGCCGAGGAAAACACCTATGAATGCTGTTACGTAACCGCAAACGCGCCAGCAATCTTCACCGCCGAAGATTTTGGTTATAAACATAGCTACGTGTCACAGTTGAGCGCTCATTCGCTCGGCATGACAACTTTTATCGGTGAAAATTTTCTCGTCTCTAAGAATGCACGTTCGCCATCGCTCGCTACCCAAGATGTTGATACCTTTTATGCACCTTCGCTGTTTCTCGCCAACATTGGCGCTGGTGGCGACAATCGGCATGCTTGGCAGATACGTGGCGGATTTTTTAACGGCGCAGTCGGTGGATTGATTGAAGGGCATGCCGTCGCGTTTAAGGCCTTTGGCCGTCTACAAAACGCCTCAGTTCACTTTCTTTTCGGAGGCATCCAGGATAGAGACGCACCCCGCTTTGAGTTAGAAGCCGGCAGTGAGGGTATGATATGGGAGAGCAGCTTAACGTTCGCCGATACAGAATTTCCAAACCGTCCGTTGATGTCCTGCAAGCCACAAGAGCTGACGCAGCGTGTTCCGTGTTTCATACGCAATACGAATATTCGATGTGGAGCCGATGCCCGCTACTTAGCTATACAGGAGAATGTGCTCGGCAATACAAAAACCGGCAACGTCTCCATCGAAGGTTTTCGTGGCGATGGCGAGCCTTGGCGTTGGAACGTTGAGGGTAGTCGGCAGTCCCTCAACATTCCACCAGTTTTGATTGGCGCCGTCGAGGCGGAACTATGCCGGCTAGTATTGCCGGTGATAACTAGGAATGAAAATGCGTTGTGCGGCATTGTCGGGATCACTGGATTAATGAGTTCGCAGTCCAAAACAGTAAGCATCTCGGCGAATGCGGTTGACCGTATGTTGTCATTTAAGGTCGCTGAGGACGGTGAAGTGGAGGTTCAAGCGTTGGCGTCGAACTTCGATTTGAGGGGGTGTCAGCAGTTGGGGTGTTTCATATTGAGCGGAAAACCTATTAAAGATGCAAACGGCCTTTATATTTCTATAGTGGTTACGCAGGCGTCAGATAGTCATGGTAAAAGTATTGTCTTTACTGGATGTGCAAATATGTCTTGGCATGGCTATAACCATAGAGCTCCTCGTCTCACCTCTTCAGTCTGAGAGCAGACCGTGCCTCGATTTAACGTGCATCAGAAGGTTGATCATTTCAGATGAGCGGAGAATCGGATGGGCAAGAGGTTAAGCCGCTGCGGCTTGAGAGGAGGATGCTGGAAGCTTTGAGACGACTGGGCATCCAAGCGCGACACATAAATCCATCACCGGTCAGTCAGAATTACGGTGAATTTGCCTTTTTCCAATAATACGGAGCCATGCTCAAACGGCTCTTCAGCGCCGGTGAGAATTGGGCCTCCATTCGACCAAGGCGATACCCCAAATACTTGGCGAACGTCCGTGCAATTGCGCTTGGAATTGACAACGGCTCGCGGGCAGCCAAATAACGAAGCTCTGAAATGATGAATTTCAGTCCCGCTCCCTCCGCTGCGCCGAACATTTCGAGAATCCAATGGTTCCGTGAGTGGAACACCCCTACATCAAAGTAGCGTTGGAGGTCTTGCTGGATTGTGTAGCCGTGCGAGTGGATTACTTCAGCGTCAGCGCAATATGCTGTTGACCATCCCGCTGCGAGCATTTTTGCGGCCACAATCTGATCTTCTGCAAAAAAGGCCCTCTCTGGAAAACCACCCACCTCTTCCAATGCGCTGCGCCGATAAGCGGCGAAAGAATCGGAGCTGAAAACTGTTTTGATTCCAAGACGTCGACGGTCTTCGAACGTCCTAACTTCAGAGTCTTGAACTGGATAATTCACTAGTCTTGCGTGGCGCTCTATAGCACGAGCTTCGGGCCGGGGAAGCTGCCGTCCATATGCTACACCCACCTTAGGGTTCTGAAAAACGTTCAATAGACGTATAAAGGCCTCAGTAGATACAGGCACGGCATCCTGGGTTAGATAAATAAGAAAATCTACATCGGCGCAAAGAGATGCGGCTAAGCGACGCGTGCCTCCGTGATCAAACTCCGATTGGGGTATGACATGTAGACGGGCGCCAAACTTAACGAATCGGCTTGGAGATTCGTCGGTTGAAGACGAATCAATAATCAAAAACTGACCGGGGCTAAGACCCTGACGTTCGAGGGCTGGCAGTAATTTGTCGAGATGCCTTTCGGCGTTGTAGATTGGGATGACAATGTTTGTTGTGCCAAGCGCGTTTTGGCCGAAGCTCATCTGAGACTCAATATTTTTAGGGGGCAAGCCGGGGCAAAGATGCCGATTCGAGCGAACAGCAACCAATTCTAGTACGCCCCAGTTTTGGCGAACGGAACCTTTAGCGTCTGGATGAGATATTTGACATCATTTAGCACCGACCACTCGTTGACGTATTCCTCCAGACACTGAATTCGCGTTACGTAGTCGCTATCGGTGCGATGCTTAATCTGCCATGGGCCCGTTACCCCAGGTTTTACTTGCTTGTACAAGCGAAAGTAAGCTCCCCATCGATCTCGTTCATGCAGAGCCATAGGGCGCGGGCCTACCAAACTCATTTCGCCGTTAATGACATTGAACAACTGTGGCAGTTCATCCAGGCTTGTGCGGCGCAGGAATTTTCCGATACGGGTTATCCGCGGGTCGTCTCGGAGTTTCTCGTAGCGCGCCCATTCCTCCCGCGCTGCTGCGCTTCGCGCCAGTATGTCAGCGAGAGCGGCCTCTGCGTTGGGGATCATGGTGCGAAATTTCCAGCAACGGAACTCTTTACCACCGAAGCCTATTCGGCGCTGGCCATAGAAGAGTGGTCCGTCGTCGAAAATCTGGACCAGCGCGATGATTGCGAAGAAGGGGGAGACTATGGCCAGAATCAAGCTGGCCGATAAGAAATCTAATAAGCGCTTACTGAAATTGATCGGCTTCGCCGAAGCCACAGGTAGATCGCCATCCTTGTCCAGCCCAAGCTCCACCTTATTGACGTAGCCATATTTGTAGTGAATAAGATAGGCGTGCTGTTCACGCTCCTCCACTTTTCCGGCCAGGTCCAGCTTGTAGCCGAGGGAAATCAGCATGGTTTCTCTAAACAGTTCCGTGTCGAGCGCGAAGATGAACGCTATCGAATGTCGGAGCTTTCGCTGATCCTCGGAGAGGTTATGACGTTCCGGCTGCGGCAGGAGGAATCCGTCCAGGAAATTCTGCCATTCGATCAGAGAAGAGAGCGTGCTAATCGAATTGGCGTATAAAGCCTTGGCACTCTTGGCCAGAGCGGAAGCCGTCCTGTTTGAGGATGCCCCAAGTGATTCAATTGCCCAATCGCAAAGCGAACGAAAGATATCCTCCGCTTCCAGTTCGCCCCCCGGTGCAAAGCCCTTCAGAACTCCAAAGGCTATCGCCAAGTCCACCAGGTTGGCCCGGCTCGCATCGGCGACAAAAGAACTTCCGAATGAGTACGCTTCTCCTTCTGCTACGCATAGAAGCCGGGCCTTGAAAGCTGCCAACACTCGGGCTGCTAAGACATCAGAGCGAACTGCGCGAGGTTTGGGGGCAGGAATCATGGCAGATCTCGATAGATCCCAGACTTACGCTGTTTCAATTTGATTGAAACGGGAAAAATGAGATTCATACCATTTCACAACTTCCGGCAGGCGCGTCTTCAGGCTGCGCGAAGGAGACCAGCCTAATTTACGAATCTTGGAACTGTCTAGCGCGTAACGGGAATCATTAAAGGGGCGGTCCTGGACGAATGTCAGGGCCTCGCTAATGCGCAGTCCCAATACATTGCAGATCATCTCGGCAACCTCAAGATTGGAATATTCTTCATCTGTGCCCGCATTGTAGATTTCTCCAGGCGCTCCATTGCGCAGCAGCAGGGAAATTGCCGCGGCAAAATCCTCGACCGCCAAGAAACGTCGGCGGTTTTTTCCGGTGCCGTGCATCGGAAGCTTCTTGCCGGCGAGGCCCAGTAATGTGAACTTCGGGATCAGTTTTTCAGGATACTGGCGAATTCCGAAAATATTGTTGCTGCGGATAATGGTAAGCGGCAGCTTGAACGAGTGAACGTAGCTGATCGCAATCATGTCCGCCCCTGCTTTCGACGCTGAGTAAGGGTTCGTAGGGGTCAGGATGTCAGTTTCAGTATGAGCTCCTTGCTCGATTTCCCCATAGACTTCGTCTGTGGATACATGGATGATCCTCTTCACACCGTTGATTCTGCATGCTTCGAGAATTGAGTGTGTCCCAAGTGTATTGGATCGAGTAAATTGCAAAGAGTTGCCAAAGGAGTTGTCGACATGGCTTTCGGCCGCGACATGAACGACACAATCGACATCGCGAGTCACTCGCTGGCACAGATCGAAATCACAAAGGTCACCAACAACAAGGCGGCAGCGGTCCCAGTCGAGAGAGCCATCCATATTTCGAATATCTGCCGCATACGTCATCTTGTCTAGGATGACCAGCCGCGCTTCAGGGAACTGCTTTCGCATCTCCTCTACGACATGAGATCCGATAAAGCCAGCACCACCTGTAATCAAAATATTATGCATCTCTCGTGATTTTCCAAAAATTAACGTGGTAATGATCTACGACTGTGCACACTTAGCCCTTCGGCCGATTGCAATGACAGCAGACTCAAGTTGGTCAATTGACGGATAGCTCTGAACGGCGCGTTTGATCTTGTCCGTATTGACTATAAAGGCGTCGCGCTCATCTGGACACGTGACGACAAGTTCACCTGAGCCGTAGCCTTGAATGAGCCAAAGGGCTATCTTGCCGATCGGCACCCCAATGCCTGAGCCGACATTGAAAATGCCGCTGGGCTTGGCAGTAATGACAGCGGTTAAGACTTCACAAAGAGCCTCAACAGGAATGAAGTCGCGCACCACGAATGGGCTGACGTCTAGTATCACTCTCTGTTCGCGGCGCAGCGACGTCACGGCGATGCCAAAAAAACCTGATCGGCCAGGCTCGTAGCCAAATACATTTGATATCCTCATGATAGAGCATTTATCTCCAAGAAGATCAAGGACTCGTTTTTCCGATTCGATCTTGTTCCGCCCATATGGGGTGTCGGGTGCTGGTGTTTCATTTTCATCGATTCGGCGCAAGATCGGACTTGATGCATAGACCCTTCTAGTGCTCAGCATCACGTAATGCGCCCCAGCTTTTGCTGCCAGTTTTGCTGCGAAGAGATCTGCGTCATAGTCGACTTCATACCCTGATGATTTGAATTTTGGATGCAGGGCACAATTCAAAATGACGTCGTAGTGGCCTCCAGGAAGGTTTGTTGCGTCCTTGTGCCCTAAGGACGTGATAGAAAGGTCAGGCGAAGAAAATTTTGATAGGGTCGATCCAATGAAGCTGGAGGCCCCAATTATCAAGACCCTGGTAGAGACAGCCGCAACTTCCCCGGAGCGGAGTGCTTGTTCTCGAATCTGCACGGTCATGTAGTGAGATAAGAAGTGACAACCTGATCGACGACCGTTACTTCGTTGAATTTCCGAAGCAAAACCGCGCTACTGCAAATGCGGCAACTAACGGCGTTTTATAAGCAGTCAATCTTGATGGCTTAGTCTGGTGTACTCAGCATCCTGGCTGCAAATGTCGAGAGATTGTTCCGACGCATCGACCCTTGAGTGTGGCTGCCGCTGAAATACGACATATATGGCATTGAATAATATTGCCAAATCAACTCCGAGCGATGCGCTGAGCGCGTACTGCTTGTCTATCGCAATCTGGCGTCGATAATCTCGATTGTCTTCTCCGGCCAATTGCCAAAGCCCCGTCAAACCAGGGTTGAACGCGAGATAGTACTTGGCCGCCTTGCCGTATTTTCTCAACTCTTCTCGGGTAACCGGGCGTGGGCCGACCAGGCTCATATCGCCTTTTAGCACATTCCACAATTTCGGGAGCTGCTCCAGGCTGGTTTTCCGAAGGAATTTCCCAACGGTGCTCATTCGAGGGTCGTTTTTCAAATTCTTATTGCGAATCCATAATTCGTACGATTGCGGATCGCGCACTAATAACTCGCACATCGCACCGCTTGCGTCCGGAATCATTGTCCTAAACTTCAACGCTTTGAATTCTTTGCCATTTTTTCCGATGCGCGTATGTCCGACAATAATCGCACCTGCCTCGCGGCGCAAGACAAACATTACAACAACGATCATTGGCAAAAATACCACAGCGAGCATCATAGCCAACGCGATATCGGCCACTCGTTTGGTCAATATATAGAGCTGACTGTCGCCAAGCGTGTCCGTCGATGACTGAATCTGTTCGATTTCCTGGAACCCGGCATTTCGCTGTAACAGTGAGTTTTGATTCACTTCCACCCCGTTCGTCAAGGTAGGCGGTATTGCCGTGAATCTAGAATTTATAGCTCGCTGGTCCATAATTTGATCCTGAGACCCTGAAGCATGGCTTCTTTCCAATTGAAAGCGATTCAAATTAATTCACTATGAGAAAGCTAATGATTAATTCGGAAAAGCATGCACTTGAGCATTTCACAATACACCCCGCATTGCAGCATAAATATTACACATCTTAAATCACAAGACCTTTTTAGCAGCATGCTGAAAAAGGTCGGAAAAATCGCTCGCGTGAGTTCGCTAATTTCGGAA
>CAYVKA010000020.1:0-71921 GCA_964451925.1 uncultured Nevskia sp.
TCGCCGTGG
Organism: uncultured Nevskia sp.; assembly: GCA_964451925.1. GTDB lineage: Bacteria > Pseudomonadota > Gammaproteobacteria > Nevskiales > Nevskiaceae > Nevskia. Next base: position 10 of record CAYVKA010000020.1, read on the forward strand.
TCCAGCCCGACAACCTGGTCTACATCCGCGCCGACAAGGGCGCGGTTTTCGACAAGGTGAGGGATCTGCTGAAGATCGCGGCGCAAGCCGGGTTCTACAAGGTTTCGCTGATGTCGCAGGCCCAGCAGTGACCATCCTGCAAGGAGGCTCAACATGAATGCCGCAGTCGAAATGAACGGGGCCAAGGCCGCCCCAGCGCCCAAACCCAAGGCGCCGCGCGAGAAAGTCAACGTCGGTGTGGCGCTGTCGGTGGCGTTTCATGCCGTGCTGATCGGCTACCTGCTGTACCTGGTGCATCCGCACGTCAACTTCCTCGAGCCGAAGAAGGCCATGGCCACGGTGGAACTGGCACCGCCGCCTCCGCCGCCGCCACCCCCGCCACCGCCGAAGGAGCCACCGCCGAAGACGCCGCCGCCGCCCAGGCCCAGCGCGCCGCCGCCACCGCAGCAGATCGTGACCAATGCGCCGGTGACCACGCCGGACCTGCCCACGGTACCGCCCCCGCCGGCCGTGGTTGAGCCGCCGCCACCGCCGCCGCCGGCGCGCGTGGTCGGCACCACGGTGCCCACCGCCTATTACAACAGCCTGGAGGCGATCATCCAGAAGTCGGTGCAGTATCCGAAGAAGTCCCTGGAGAACCAGGAAGAGGGCAACTGCATGGTGCGCGTGACTTTCGGCCGTGACGGCAGCATCGAAAATGCGCAACTGGTGCAGAAGGCCGGTTACGCGGCGCTGGACAGCGAGTGCAGGAACGTGTTCAGCCGCATCGGCAAGTTCCCGGCCATTCCGGAGAACGCCAATCCGGACGCCACCGATTTCGCCATCGAGCTGCCGATCAATTTCGCGCTGCAGTGAAGCGGCGCAGTCAGGGCATGGTCCGGATGCGATAGCGGAGCGCGGGACGCTGCTCGGCGGGGAGCCCGGCCGTGCCCGTTGCCTCGCCGGCCGGGGCAACCGTCCAGCCGCTCCAGGCTTGATCGGCCGCGGTCGGCGCGGCTGGCAGCGCCAGGTCGAACGCGTATTGCTGGTAGCGGCCGTCGCTCAAGGGGAAGTCGCCCTGCAGGGAGCGCGAGGCGCTGGGCGCAAGCAGGTCGACCTCTCCGGGAATGACGACCGTTCCATCCTCATCGGGACGGGCGTATCCGGGCTGCAGGTTGGCGCTGCGGATATCGTAGGAGCCTTCGCGTAAGCCGGCGCCCGGCGGGCCGGCGACCGGCGGGTTCACCGGGCCGGCCGTCTTCGGCAGGCGCAACTCGTATTGCAGCAGCAGTTTGTGGCCGTTGATCCGCGGCGGGTGGTCGGCCAGCGCAACGCCCGTCAGGGCGATCACTCCGGACACGGCACCGATGATCAGCAGCGCGATGCCGAGCAGCCTGGCATAGCCCTCGAAGTCGGACGCGCTGATGCGCCACACGGCCACGATGCCGATGGCCAGGCCGCTGAGGAAGCCAAGCGGAGTCAGCACAAACGCGATGAAATAGCCGCGCCCGCCTTCAAAATTGGACATGCGATACAGGCCGGTGAGCCAGTCGCCGAGGAAAATGGCCAGGCAGGCGCCGGCCAAGCCGCAAATGAGGCAGACAATCCAGGCCATCGCCAACTCCCCTTGCTTGCTCCCCGCAGCAATTGCCGCAACCGGCTGGCGGGCCGCGTCGCCACCCGATGGCCCGAAGCCTAACGGTTTCGCCCGAGGCGTACCAGAAAGCGGTAGTAGGCCGGGCACAGCAACACCGCGCCGAGCATGTTGGCGATGAACATGAACACCAGCAGCTTGCCCATGTCGCGCTGGAACTGCAGATCGGAGAACAGCCAGGCGGCGACGCCGCCGGCCAGGCACAGGCCGGTGAAGATCACCGCCTTGCCGGTCTGGTGCAGCGTCTGGAAATAGCCCTCGCGCAGATCCAGGCCGTGGCCGCGCACCTTGTCCTGCAGCACGTCGTAGATGTAGATGCCGTAGTCCACGCCGACGCCCACTGCCAGTGATACCACCGGCAGCGTGGCCACCTTCAGGCCGATGCCGAATACGGCCATCAGCGCGTTGGCGAAAATCGACACCATGAACAGGGGAATGCAGATCGCCAACAGTCCCGCCAGCGAGCGATAAGAGGCCAGCACCAGCACCACGATCACCGCGTACACTGCCAGCACGGTGATCAGCTCCTTGGCCTGCACCACCTCGTTGGCCGCCGCCATCACGCCGATGTTGCCGGAGCCGATGGCGAAGTTGGCCGGGCAGTCCAGCTGCGCCTGGGCCTGGTATTGCTCAGCGGCCTGGTCCGCCGCCTTTTGCAGCGCCTGGGCGCTCGGATCCGCCGCGAGTTGCTCGTCGCTGGCGCCGCGGTCGCGCCGGGCGTCGCTGTAGCGCTGCAGCTCGTCGCGGCGCAGGCCCACGTCGCGTCGCAGCGCGGTGCGTGCATCGCAGGCCGCGGCTTGCGACTGCGGGTGCGCGGCGTAGAACTCCTGCGCGTTCTGCGCATTGAAGCGCTTGGCAGCGCCGATGACGCGGTCGATGGTGGCGGCGCGGTGGTCGGCGGTGAACACGAACACCGGCATTGCTTCGCAATGGAAGTCGAGCAGGCCGGAGGTGGTCTGGATGTCCTGGTTGATCAGCGACAGCACGTTGCCGTTGCGCGGCAGCACGCCGAACTTGGGCTCCAGATCCATCAGCCCGAGATAGGCCTGGCGCACCACGGTGGCGATGGAGCGCACCGACTGCACCCCTGCCACGTTCTGCATGCGCCAGGCGAAGTTGTCGATCTGCTGCAGCGTGGCGTACTGCGCGCAGGCTTCCGGCGCGGTCTCGGTGATCAGCTTGAGGATGTCGGTGCCGATGGAGAAGTGGCTGGTCACCGCCTGGAAATCGCGGTTGTAGCGCGAGTCCGGACGCAGCTCCGGCACGCCGGTGGTGGCGTCGCCGATGATGCGCTGCTGCTGCACCACCCAGGAGCCGCCCAGCACCAGCAGCGACAATAGCACCAGCGCCGCGGCCACCGGCTTTTCGGTGACGCGCGACAGCGCCCGCCACAGCCGGTCTCCGGCATTGATGCGCGCCAGGCGCTTGCGGCGGAAGGCATCGACGTCGGCCACGCCAAGTCGCGACAGCCAGATCGGCATCATCACCTTGTTGGTGACGATCACCGCGAACATGCCCAGGCAGGCGTTGATCGACATGTCGCGCACGCTGCCGATCGGCACCAGGTAGATGGTGAGGAAGCCGGCAACGTTGGTCAGCAGCGCGATGCTGCCGGGAATGAACAGGCGGCGGAACGTGGCGCGCGAGGCGTCGAACCCGCCCTGGCCGTGCACCACCTCGTCGGCCCAGGTGTTGACGTATTGCACGCCATGTGAAGTGGACACCGCCAGCACCAGGAATGGCACCATGATGGCGAAAGGGTCGACGCCGTAACCGAGCGCGCGCAGCAGGCCGAACTCCCAGATCACGGCCACCACCGAGCAGCACAGCGGCAGCAGCGCCAGGCGCAGGCTGCCCAGGTACCACCACAGCGCCAGCATCGTCGCCAGCACGGTGAGGGCGAAGAACAGCATCACCTGCAGCGCGGCGTCGGTGACGTCGCCGGTGACCTTGCTGAAGCCGATGATGTGGACGCTGATGTCCGGGTTGTACTGCGGATTGTCCTGGGCCTCGACCAGCAGGTCGCGGCCACTGACCAGGTGGCGCTCGATGCTGCCGTCCGCCAGTTTGCGGTCCGCTTCGACCTGGCGCAGCCATAGTGTCCAGCCGGGCTGCTCGAAGGTTTCCGCCACCGCCTCGCCGGCGGCGAACGGCGCCACCGCCCGCCGCAGTCGATAGACGTACTTGTGCGGGCTGGAGAAACGACCGCGCACCGCGTCCTCGAGGCGGTGCGATAGCGCCACCGGGTCGGTTTTCCTGCCGCTGACCGGGTCGTGTTCCAGCACCTCGGCCGCGATCATCGCGCCGCGCTGGTCCTTGGCCACCAGGCTGCCCAGCACCTGCGCCTTGGCCACGTTGCGGCGGATCAGCGCGAACATCTCCGGCGTCGGCGCATACTCCGCCGGGATCACATCGCCGGCGATGAAGCCGCCGTCCACCACTTCCAGGTAGCGCACATTGCGCGTGAAGATGGAGGAGACGTGCGCGCGGTCGATGCCGGGCATGAAGAACACTTCCTCGGTGGCCGTCTTCAGTTCGGCCAGGAACGGCTGGTTGTAGATGTCCGGCGCGGTGCCGGGTTTCTGCAGCAACGCCACCAGCACGGTGTTGGCCCCGCCGAAGTCGGCCTGATATTGCTTGAATACCTGGATGTAGGGGTGTCCCAGCGGCAGGGAATTCTCGTATTCCGCCCCGGGACGGATCTGCGCCGCCTGCCACAGGCAGAACAGGGTGCCCAGCAGCAGCGCTATCACGCAGACGCGCCGCGCGCGCGCGCCGTAAATGAGCGGTTCCACCGCGCTCAGGATGTGCTGGGCTGTGAGCCGCATGGCGCTCCTCGTGCCTGTGAGTTTGTATTGCGGGTGCGGTTTAGTTTACAGGCCCTTGACTTTATTGAATTTGTCGGGGGTTCCTGGCAACCGCCGCGGCATTGTGGCAAGCCCCGGGACGGGCGGCTTCGTCCGAATGGAGGCCGGGCGCGATAGTAGGGGCGTCGTCGGCCTCACAAACAAAAAGGGGCGGGAGCATGCGCTCCCGCCCCGATGAGGCAGCGTCCTGTCTTTAGAAGAAGGAGTAAGTGGCCTTGGCGTAGTAGAAGCCGCCGTTGATGCCAAACGGCGAGAACGAGGGGTAGATCTGCACGGCGGCGTTGTCGCCGGCCGCGCGTTCGTTGGCCAGCACCGTCGGATTGATCTGGTCCGGGTACTTGTCGAACAGGTTGATGGCGCCAACGTTGAGCTTGATCTCCTTGGTGGCCTGATAGCCCAGGTCCAGGTTGGTGATCGGCGTCGGCCCGATATGCGTCAGGTAGATCGGGGCGACACTCTGGTTGGCATCGTCGTTCTGGTACTCCTCGGAGGAACCGTAGATCTTCTCCACCAGATTCACCGTGAACTTGCCCTTGGTCCACATCGCTCCGAGGTTGATCACGTACCTGGGCGAGGCCGTGGTCAGGTCGGTGATGGAGGTGCCGTTGAACAGCGCCTGCGGCGGTTGTCCGGCAGGGGCCGCGGCGAGCTGCGCGGGGGTATCACGCACCGAAATGGCCGAGGTCTGGTTGTAGGTGGCCTGGATCGACCAATCGACGCGTCCGAAGTTGATGCCGCCGAAATCGTAGTCGACCGGGTAGTCCACCGACAGGTCGGCGCCGCGGGTGCGGGTGGTGACGCCGTTGGCGAAGATGTTGACACCGGTATCGCCGGTGGCCAGCACATCCGGGTCCAGGATATTGCCGTTGGCGATGATCGCCTGCGAGGCCGCCGTGGAATACGGTGTGCCGCCGACCGTGCCATAGATGGTGCCGCTGCCGACAATGCGATTGCGGATGGTGGTCTGGTACAGGTCGAGGGTGCCGATCAGGCGCGGAATCGGACGGAATACGAAGCCGACGCTGTAGCTGACCGATTTTTCAGGCTGCAGGCCGTTACCGAGGCCCAGCAACTGGGCAGCGGGCGCATTGGGCGGCAACTGTACGAAGGCGGTGGTCGGCCCGACGTTGGTGGTCGAGTAGTATTCCTCGGCCAGCGTCGGCGCGCGGAAGCCGGTGCTGATGGTGCCGCGCACCGCATAGGCCTTGGTGAAGTCGTACCGCCCGGTCAGCTTGCCGATGGTGGTGCTGCCGAAGTCGCTGTAGTGCTCGTAGCGCGCCGCCAGGTCCAGGTACAGCTTGTCGATCGGCTTGCCGGCAAAGTCGACATAGCCGGCGTAGTTGCGGCGCGAATGGTCGCCGGCGTCGGTGGGCGTGAAGCCCGGGAAGGATTGGGCGCCGCCATACAGGTAGGACGACGGATTGCCGGCGCCGATCTCGTAGCTGTCGCGGCGGTACTCGGTGCCGAAGGCGACATTGAGCGGGCCCGCCATGCCGATTTCGAAGTCGCGGCTGAAATCCAGGTTCGAGGTCCACTGCGAGGCATTGAACAGGCCGTCGTAGAAATCGGTCGGCGAGGCGCCGGTGCCGGCGAACGTGCCGCTGCCGCCGTAGAGGCCCTGGTTGGCCGAACCCAGGGTATAGAGGCGGATACGGTCGTTACCCAGGGTGGTGCTCAGATCCCAGTTCCACAGCGCCAGTTCGCCCTTCAGGCCGCCGGTGATGGAGTAGTCCTTTTCCTGGATGGACTCCTCCGGATTGAAGCCGTACGGGTACATGTAGGTGGTGACGCCGGTGGTCGGATTGGTGTAGTGCACCTTGTCCGGCAGGCGGTAGTTCTCGAACGAAGCGGCGTCCTTGCTGCCGTAGGTGCCGAAAGCATAGAAGCGCACGCTGTCGGTGATGGCGAAGCCGCCGTTGAACTCGGCCAGCTGGCTGTGATACGCCGAGTCGCCCTGGATCTGGTTGACGTAGGGGTACCCTGATGCGTAAGGCATGTTGGAATCGGGATAGGTGCTGAGCTTGCCCGGGTCCACCACGCGCGGATCGACGCCGCCACGCTGGCTGTGGCCGTGGTTGTGCACTTCGCCGCTCATATTGAGATAGGCGCCGTCCGCCGGCTTGAAGCCGATGTTGCCCGCCACTTCACCGGTGGTGCCGCCACCGTCCATGTACCCGCCATAGGTGCCGCTGAGCATGCCGCCGGAGGATTTTTTCTTCAGGATGATGTTGACCACGCCGGCGATCGCATCGGTGCCGTACTGCGCCGCCGCGCCTTCGGTCAGCACTTCGACGTGGTCGATGGCGCTGATCGGGATGAAGTTCAGGTCGGCGCCGGCGCCGCCCTGATAGGGTCCGCCAAGCACCGCGAGGTTGGCGGTGGTGTGCCGCCGCTTGCCGTCAACCAGGATCAGGGTGTGGTTGGGGCTGAGGCCGCGCAGCTTGGCCTGCAGCGTCTGGTTGGCCATGTCGCCGCCGAACGCCTGCGCCGTCAGCGAAGGCACCAGCGCGGCCAGCGTGTTGATCAGGTCCGGGTTGCCGGAGGCTTCCTGCAGGGCGCTGGCGCTGATCACCTGGATGGGGGCAGGGCTTTCCGCCGCTTCCAGAGTGGTGGTGCGCGTGCCCGTCACCACTACGGTGGACAGCGTCGCCGGTGTGCCGCTATCGGCGGGTGCCGCCGTGGTTTGTGCCTCGACTGCCGGTACCGCAACCGCCAGCGCCGCTGCCGCGAACATGGAAGCCCGCGGCCGCAAGCCGCGGGGATTCTCTGACTTCGTCATTGTTGGCCATCTCCCTACGTCGATAGAAAAAATCCAGCGTTCTGTTTCCCCGGATCCGCCGAGGAATTCAGCGGACCTCTGTAAAAGGAACGCGGCAGGGAACGAAAGCGGAAATATGCCTTTGCGGGCTGGGTCCGTGCGCCCGGGCGAAAAGCGGCATCGCACCAGACTGGCGCGCTGTGAGCCGATATCGCGCCCAGCGCTGGTGATCCGTCCGCGACTTGTTGGGGCGGCAGGTGATGCGTTGCCGGGCACTTGAGGCCATTGCGGTGCGTGCCGCGATTGGCGGCGGCCGCCAGCCGAAGAAAATTCTCCCGGCCATGACCAACAACGTACGTATTGGTACCTCATATGAACTGGCATTGAATTTGCCAGTTTTATGCGGAAAGGATTGTGTGGAGCGCGCCGTCATTGGCGGATGGCTCCCGCACATCGGCGTCCATTTCGCCGGCGTGTCCGGCGATGGGCTTTCTAAGGCATCTCAGGGAGGTATTTGTGCCATGAAAAAGTTCTCGACATTACTCGCCGCGGCCACGTTGCTGGCCACGCCGCATCTCGCTGTTGCCGCGCCGGCTCTAAGCCTTACCGGACTGCCGGTGGTCGGCCCGGTGCTCGGCAACGTCGGCGGTGTGGTCAATGGCCTGCCAGTGGTTGGTCCCCTGGCAAAAGGTGTTTTGAGCGGAGGCGGCACCGGTAATCTGCTCGCCGTGGGTGCGCTGGTGCCCGTGGTGCTCAATGTGGCCTTGCCGGTGGTGACGGGCCTGACGCCGACACTGAGCAAGCTGCACCTGCCGGTGGGCACGCTGGTGCCAGTGGTGCTCAACGTGGCCCTGCCGGTGGTGACGGATCTGGCGCCGACACTGAGCCAGCTGCATCTGCCGGTGGGTACGCTGGTGCCGGTGGTGCTCAGCGTCGCCTTGCCCACCGTGGACAAGCTGGCGCCGACGTTGACGCCGATCATCACCGGAGTGGGCGGATTCGCCGGCGGGTTGGTGAGCGGCCTTTGATCGCAGCGCCGGCAGCGGGCCGCGAGGCGGCCTGGCCCTGCTGAAGGCCAGGTCGCCGTATCCGTCCGGGCAGCCGGGCTACGGCGCGGCGGGTTGATGCTCGCTGGCGCGACGGGCGGTGCCGGGAGCGATGACGACGGTGGCGGTGTAGACCCGGGTGCCTCCCGCATTCCTGGCCGCCTCGCTGTACTGCTGCCCGGCATTGGCCGGGCCGAGGGTCAGGCGGATGGTGAGGCGGCCGCTGGCCGAGCTGCGCACCGTGCTTCTCTGCGGTGTGCCGCCGTTGTCCAGCGTCACACTGTACTCGGCGTGCGGGGTGTAGTGCGGTGGCGTGGTGACGCTGGCGCCGCCGCTGCCGCTCAGGGTGAAGCCGCGCGCATCGGCATTGGCCAGCGTGCTGAATTCCAGTGCCGAACGGTCCAGCGCCACATGCCAGCCGTAGACCTCGTAGTCCGGCTCGATGGTGGTGAAGTGCAGCGGCGAAGGCGGGGTGGGCGGGTGGGCGAACACCGATTGCAGCCCCAGCAGCGCCTCGCTCAGATCTTCCTGCCAGGTGGGCCAGCGGTGCGCCCCGGCGCCATGGTCGTTCCAGTGGTGCGGCACGTTGTCGGCCAGCAGTTGCTGGTGCAGTTCGATGTTCTGCTGGTGCACGATGATCTCGGCCGGGTCCAGGCCGAGGTAGCCGTTGCCGGGGAGGCCGTTGCGCGTATACAGCGTCACGTCCATGCCGCTCAGGTTGCCCGCCAGGTCCCAGGGGTTGTGGCCGCGCCAGCGCACCTCCTGCGTGTCGTGCGGGCCGAATACGGCGTCGGGGATGGTGCTGCGGTCGGGCCGGGTATTGCTGTTGACCAGCCCGGAGAAGCTGACCACGGCGGCGAACAGGTCGGGGTGGCGCGCGGCGTAGCTGAGCGCACCGAAGCCGCCCATGGAGACGCCGCCGACAGCGCGCCCGTGGCGCGCCGCAACGGTGCGGTAGTGCGCGTCGATCCAGGGGATCAGCTCGCGGATGTGATAGGTCTCCCACTGCGGCGTACCGTAGCGGCCGTCGTTGTACCAGTCGCTGTAGAAGCCCTTTTCCCCGGCGTCAGGCATGACGATGATCATCGGATAGCCGGCGGTGAGCGCTTCGGCGTTGCCCTCGCGGATCCAGGCGGTGTAGTCGTCGATGGCGCCCTGCAGCAAGTACACCACCGGATAGCGCTGAGCCGGAGTGGAGGCGTAGCGGTCGGGCAGCAGAATCTGCACCCGCGTCGGCGCCGCCAGGGCCGGCGTGCGCAGGGTCAGCACCTGCAATCTGGAGTCGACGTGCTGCAGGTCGAGCAACTCCAGCCGCTCACCGGCGAACACCGGCTCGGCCGCCGGTTCCGCGGGCTGCCCGTCGCTGTCGAACAGGATGCAACCAGAGAGAAGCAGGGCCAGCACGGCGGCGCTGCATGCGCGGGCGGCGCTGCCTGACATACCGTTTTCCCCTGTGGCTCGGTTGAATCGCCGCGTGCGGCGGCGGGTGCCATCTAGGATAACGGCAGTGGCGGGGCCGCGGCACGGTCGCCGCGGCCCCGCACCGGCTTCAGTGCATGCCCAGCAGGCGGAACACCAGGAACAGGCCCGCGGCGAACGTCATGGCGCCGAGCAGCACGCACACCGGCAGGGTCAGCACCCAGGCCAGCAGCACGTTGCGGATGGTGTCGCCCTGCACGCCGGACTTGTTGGCCACCATGGTGCCGGCGATGCCGGAGGACAGGATGTGGGTGGTGCTCACCGGCAGGCCGAGCTGGTCTGCCGCTTCGATGGTGGCGAACGCCACCAGCTCGGCGGAGGCGCCCTGGCCGTAGGTGAGGTGGGCCTTGCCGATCTTCTCGCCCACGGTGACGACGATGCGCTTCCAGCCGATCATCGTGCCCAGACCGAGGGCCACGGCCACCGCCACCTTGACCCAGGTGGGGATGAACGTGGTGACCTTCTTCAGGTCGCCGGTGTATTTGCCTACCGCCGCCTTGTCCAGGCCGGCCGGCAACTTGCCCGCCTTGTCCAGGCGGCTCAGCGTTTCGGTGACCAGGTACAGCTGCATGCGCAGTTCGCGGCGCTTGTCCGGCTGCACGTCGGCCAGGCTGTTGACGCCTTGCAGGCCGGCGACGATGTCGCTGTTGATCTGCGCCAGCGCCGGCACGGTATCGGCCTCGATCTGTTTCTTCTTCAGGAACTGGGTCAGTGACTTGCGCGCGGCCTGCTCGTCCAGGGCGGTGCTGCCGGCCGGGGCCAGCGCCGGCTGGATCGCGGCGGCGGCGGCTTCGATGCGCTGCAACGTTTCGCTGCCGGCACCAAGGTTCAGGGCGAAGGCCACCGGGGCGATGCCGATCAGGATCAGCATGATCAGGCCCATGCCCTTCTGACCGTCGTTGGAGCCGTGGGCGAAGCTGACGCCGGTGCAGGTCAGCACCAGCAGGGCGCGCACCGGCCAGGGCGGCGGCGTCTCGCCCTTGGGCGACTCGAACAGCGCCGGCATCTTGACCAGCGCCTTCATCAGCAGCAGCACCAGGGCGGCGAAAACGAAACCGATGATCGGCGAGAACAGCAGGGCCTTGCCGGTGTCCGCCACCTTGGTCCAGTTGACGCCGTCGCCGAAGGCGGAATCCGGCGACAGGTAGGAGTTCATCAGGCCGACACCGACGATCGAGCCGATCAGGGTGTGCGAGCTGGAGGCGGGCAGGCCCAGGTACCAGGTGCCGACGTTCCAGATGATGGCGGAGATCAGCAGTGCGAAGACCATGGCGAAGCCGGCGCCGGAGCCGACGTTGAGCACCAGTTCCACCGGCAGCAACGCGATGACGCCGAAGGCCACCGCGCCGGTGGAGGTGAGCACGCCGATCAGGTTCCACATGCCGGACCAGACCACCGCCTGGTACGGCTTGAGCGTATGCGTGTAGATGACCGTGGCCACCGCGTTGGCGGTGTCATGGAAGCCGTTGACGAACTCGAAGCTGAGCGCCATCAGCAGCGCCAGCGCCAGCAGAATGAAAGTCGGTGTGTCGATCCCCAGTTGCGCCAGCATGGCGAACTCCCTTTAGGTTCTGTGAGCCGGTCGCCGATCTTCGGTGCAGCAGGTTGCGGATTTATGAAGCCGTGCCCGGCGCGGCGCGCAGCCGGTGTAAAGAACTGTTGAACGCGGCCCCCCTGATCCGGGGGCGACGGCGGGCGGCGACACCGGGCACACTGCGCGGCAGGGTCATGCGGTACGCTCCGGTCCAACATCAACAGGGAGATGTAATATGAAGAAACGATGGGGTTTTCTGCTGGCTGCCAGCCTGTTCAGCGGCGCCGCCGCCCATGCCGACTGCGACCATCCGCGGGACGATTTCGACGACCTGTACTGCCTGGACAAGGTCTACATCCAGTCCGACAAGGACCTCAATACCGAATACGGCAAACTGGCCAAGCAGCTCGACGCCAACGGCAAATCGGCGCTCAAGCGCGGCCAGCTGGCCTGGATCAAGTCGCGCAACGACCAGTGCAGCATGAAGGACGACCACGGTTTCTGGGTCAACCTGGACTGCGCCACGCAAACCACCATCAGCCGCACCCAGTTCCTGCAGGACCGCAACCGCGAGTGCGCCAGCGCCGGCTGCATGCCGAGCAAGCTCAACGATACGAATTGAGGCGGAGCGGTACCCGGCGATTCATACCGCCCGGCGGTCGTCCCGGGGCATGGCGAGGAATCCGGCCTCGGTGTGACGGCCGGGTTCTTCGCTACACCCGGCATGACAGCGGTGCCGAATTTCAAGCGGGCAGCGCCAGCCCGCAGGCCTCCAGCACCCGGCGCAATCCAGGGCCGACGAACTTGGACCGGTGCAGCACCACGTGCAGCGGCCGCCGCAGGTCCAGGAACGGTGTGCGCAGCGCTGCCAGTTCACCGCGCCGCAGCGCGTCCTCGACCACGAAGCGCGACAGGCAGCCCAGTCCGGCACCGGCCATCACCGCGCGCATCACCGCCTCGGTATGGCCCAGTTCCAGGCGGGCGTGCACCGCGATGCCGCGGCCTTCGGCGGCGCGGTCGAACACTTCACGCGTGCCCGAACCGCGCTCGCGCAATACCCATGGCGTCTGCTGCAGATCCCGCGGCTCGAGCCGGCGGCGGCGCGCCAGCGCATGGCCGGGCGGGGCCACCACCACCAGTTCGTCCTCGCGCCAGGGCAGTTCCAGCAGGTCGGCGTGTTCGCAAGGACCCTCGATGAAGCCGGCGTCGGCCTGGAAGGCAGCCACGGCCGCGATCACCGCCCCGGTGTTCTCCACCTGCAATGCCACCCGCGTCTGTTCGCGTTGCGCCTGGTAGGCGCCGACCAGGGGTGGCAGCAGGTAGTTGCCCACGGTGAGCGAGGCGGCCAGGCGCACCAGCACTTCGGCCGCGCCGCCGTGCTGGCGCAGCGTGCCTTCGATGTCGGCGGCGCGCTCGAGCAGCTCGCTGGCGCGTGGCAGCAGCGCGTGGCCGCGCTCGTTGAGCAGCAGCTTGCGACCGGCACGGTCGAACAGCGGGCCTTCCAGCGCTGACTCCAGTTCCGCCAGCGCCTGGCTGGCTGCCGATTGCGACAGGCCGATGGCGTCCGCCGCCGCGGTGACGCCACCGCTGCGGCAGATGGCGCTGAACACTTCCAGTTGGCGCAGGGTCAGGCGCATGCGTTAAATCGGTAAAACTGAACGATATTATTAGAACAATTCGTTATGCAGATCAAACTTCCGGTTCTATGGTAGCCGCCATCGACTTATCCGGAGGTGCAGCATGGACAGCACAGGCAAACGTTTGGCGGCACTGCTTCCCGGCCTGGCGGTGCTCGGCGCGCTGGCGGCGCTGGCTGCCGCTGCGGCGGGTACGCCGCAGCTGGGCCGCCTGGGCATCGGCACGCTGACCCTGGCCATCGCGCTGGGCATGCTCGGCGGCAATCTCGCGCCGCGGCGGCTGGCGCAGTGGACCGCGCCGGGCGCAGCCTTTTCCCAGCGCACGCTGTTGCGGCTGGGTGTGGGGCTGTACGGCCTGCGCCTGACGGCGCAACAGATCGGTGCGGTGGGCCTGCGCGGCGTGCTGATCGACGCGCTGGTCATCGCCTGCACCCTGGGCCTGGCGCTGTGGGCCGGCACGCGCTGGTTCAGGCTGGACCGCGACACGGCGCTGCTGGTCGGCACCGGCAGCGCCATCTGCGGCGCCGCGGCAGTGATGGCGGCCGAGCCGGTGGTGCAGGCGCCGCCGCACAAGGTGGCGATGGCGGTGGCCACCGTCACCATCTTCGGCAGCCTGTCGATCCTGATCTACCCGCTGCTGTTCCCGCTGCTGGGGCTGGACCCGGCGCAGTTCGGCGTCTACATCGGTTCCACCGTGCATGAGGTGGCGCAAGTGGTCGCCGCCGGCCGGGCGGTGTCGCCGCTGGCGGCGGACCAGGCGGTGGTGGTCAAGCTGATCCGCGTGGCCTTGCTGGCTCCGGTGATGCTGCTGCTGGCCCGGCTGATCGCCCCGGCCGGCGAGGCCGGCGGCGCCGCGGCGGCGCGTGCGCCGCTGCTGCCCTGGTTCATCGGCCTGTTCGCGGCCGCGGCCGCGCTCAATTCAATGGGCTGGATCGCGGCGCCGCTGCACGCCGCCCTGCTGCAGCTCGACAACCTCCTGCTGGCGCTGGCGATGGCCGCGCTGGGCTGGGCCAGTTCGCTGCGCCTGATGCGTCAGGCCGGCATCCGGCCGTTGCTGCTGGGGGCGCTGCTGTTCGCCTTCTTGCTGGTCGGCGGCTATGGCATCAACCGGGCGGTGACGGCGCTGCTGCACTAGGCTCTGTTGAGCATCAATTGGGTCGCTGCGATCCAATGATGGTCAACAGACCCCCAGGCACCTGTCCGCAGCGTTCAGGCTTTCAGCAGGTGTCTGACGTTGCGCAAGCCGCTGTCCGGCGCCTCCGGGAACACCGCGTCCAGGCGATCATCGGACAGGCGTAGATGCTGTTCGCAGATGCGCGCCAGCACGGTGCGGAAGTCGGTGGTTACCGCCAGGTCGCGGCCCTCGTGCAGCGCCGCGGCCGACAGGCCGGGCCAGTCGCCGTAGACTTTGCCGCCGGCCACCGGGCCGCCCAGCACCCACATCAGGTTGCCGTGGCCATGGTCGGTGCCCTTGTTGCCGTTCTCGTGTGCGGTACGGCCGAACTCGGACATCACCACCACCACGGTGTTGTCCAGGTCCGGGCCGAGCTGCGTGGCGAGCAGCGCCAGGCCCTCGGCCAGCGGCTTCAGGTGATTGGCCAGCTGGCCGTCGCCGGCGCCCTGGTTGACGTGGGTGTCCCAGCCGCCGAGCTGCATGAAGGCCAGCTGCAGCTCCGGCGTGCGCTTGAACAGCGTGGCCAGCTGGGTGGTGTCCTGTGCGTAGCCTTGCGGCAGCGGCGCGCCGTTGTTGGCCTGCTGCATCTCGGCAGCGTCCGCATCGCTCAGGTCGCTGAGGATCTGCTGGCGCGAGCGCCGCCCTTCCTGATAGGCCTGGCCGAGCGCGCCGTTGCTGGCGTACATGCGGTCGAACGCGGTGTTGATCTCCGGCCGGTCCATCGCCGTGGCTTGCGCGGCGGCGCGGCCCAGCGGCACATTGGCCACCGCATTGGCGCCGCTGAAGATGCGCGGCAGCACCGGCCCAAAGCTCACCGCATCGAGCGCGCCGCGCTGCTGCTGCAGGCCGCCGAGGAGCCGGTTCATCCAGCCGTCCTGGGTGTTTTTCACACCCGGCGTGCCGCTCTCCATGTAGTCCTGCGCGTCGAAATGCGAACGGGTGGGATCGGGCGAGCCGGCGGCGTGCACGAACGCCAGCTTGTGCGCCTGCCACAGCGGCAGCAGGGGCGCCAGCGCCGGGTGCAGGCCGAAGTGCCCGTCCAGATCCAGCGCGCCACCGGCCGCGCCCGGCGCCGGGATGGCGATACTGGGACGCATCGCGTAGTAGTCCTTGTCGGCGTAGGGCACCACCACACTGAGGCCGTCCACCGCGCCGCGCAGCATCACCACCACCAGACGCTTGCGCGGCGCCTGCGCTTGCGTGGGGGCGGTCAGCGCCCAGGCGCCGCGGCCGAAGGGGATGAGGACGGCGCCGCCCGCCAGGGCTTTGAGCAGTTTGCGACGGTTCATACGACGGTCCATGTCAGTACCTCATGAATTCGGGGCTGCCGAGCATCAGCGAGGCGCGCAGCGGCGGCGGCGCAGCCGCCAGGGCCTCGGAAGTCTTCAGCGAAAATGGATTGCCCAGCGTGGCCAGCAGGGTCATCGGGTCGGGTGGCGGCGGATGATCCACCGGCTTGTTCTGCGGCTGCATTGGCGCCGCGGTCGGCACCAGCTTGGCCATGGCGATTGCCATCGGGTCGCCGGGCGGAGCCGGTTGGTCCACCTTCAGCAGCGGCAGCCGGCCTGCGCCCAGTGCGGTGGCGAAGTTGAGACGGTAGACCATCGCGTCCGGATTGAGCCAGGCGTTTTCAGTGTTCTTGTAGCCGTCCGGCGTCTGGCAGCCGTAGAGCGGCATGCCGAGCTGGTCCATGGCGCCGAGCAGCGGGCGGAAGTTGAGCACCTGCACACCGCTGGCGCGGGTGGCCGACACCACATACTGATAGGGGGTCTTGAACTTGCTGCCGAAACTCGCCGTGCTCCAGAACTCGGGACTGTGGAACAGCGTGCGCAGCACTTCGCGGATGTTGCCGTCGGTCTGTCGGTAGCGCCGCGCCAGGTGGTCGACCAGCTTGGGTGGAGGCTCGTCGGCGACGAAGTACTGCGCCAGCTGGTAGGCAATGTGCCTGGCCGTGGCGGGATTCTCGGCCAGCAAGTCGAGTGCGTGCTCGCCCTCGGCCTGGCCCTCGTTGTCGACGGTCTCGTCGAGGAATTCCTTGTCGCCCTGGTCGTGGCGCTTGGGCTCGAACTGGAACGGCTGGTCGCTGCCGCGCTGCCATTCGCGCGGCAGATAAGTCCAGCCGGTGAGGATGCGCGCCAGCTCGGTCACGTCCTTCTGGGTGTAGCCGCCGTCCACGCCCAGCGTGTGCAGCTCCATCACCTCGCGCGCATAGTTCTCGTTGAGGCCGCCCTTGGCATCGCCGAAGCGGTCGCGCGTCGGTGCGCTGCTCTGCCAGTTGTCCAGGTAGTAGAGCATGGCCGGGTGCTTGGCGGTGGCGCCGAGCAGGTCGCGGAATCGGCCCAGCGCGTAGGGGCGGATGGCGTCGCGCTCATAGGCGCCGACCCAGATGTGGTCTTCCTGCCCCTTGCCGCGAAATACGTTGAAGTGGTTGAACCAGAAATCGGTCATCACTTCCTGCAGCTGCGCCGGGCTGTAGATGGCGCGCAGCAGCCGTGCCTGCATCGCCTCGTCCGCCACCTGGTTGGCCGCCTGCTGCACGCGCTTGCGCGCATCGTCGTCGGCGGCGTCGTGCAGCGCCGGCGGCCCGTACTGGCGGAACAGTTGCGCCGCGCTGAGCCGGGTGGTGGTCAATGCGGCCAGGCGCTGCTGCAACTCGGGCGGTGTCGCCAGCTTCTCCGGCTGCAGCTGCTGCTCGATATAGGCGTCGGTGCCCATCGCCAGCACGTTGTCCAGGTCGCCCGGGCGCGGGCCGTAGCCGAGGCGGTCGAGCACGTGCAGGGCTTTCTGCTCCGGCGTCGGCTCGGCTGCGCTGAGGCTGCTGCAGGCCAGGAGCGACAGGGTGGTGACGCAGCACAGCAGGGAACGGGACAGTATCGGGAGCATGGCGGGCCTGGGTTTTGACCGGATCGCAGTACCAGGGCAATGATGCGCCAATTCGCTGAACGCGGGATGAACATGCAGCGGCCCGCCCTCCGTGGCCGGCCTGGTTTGCCTTTCGTAACAATTCGGCCGCGTTCCAGGCCCGGCCTCTCGTCGATCCAGCCGGTGAGGCCGCCGATCGGCGCCTTCACCGGCGACGGAATCTACAGCGGCGGAGTGTTGCCGGCGCCCGGGTTGCGTTGCGCCGCAATCCAGGCATCGACCCGCTGCTCCAGCAGGTCCAGCGGCAACGGCCCTTCGCCCAGCACCAGGTCGTGGAACTTGCGGATATCGAAGCGCTGGCCCAGCGCGGCCTCGGCGCGGTGGCGCAATTCCAGGATCTTCAGCTCGCCGATCTTGTAGCCCAGGGCCTGGCCGGGCCAGCCGATGTAGCGGTCCACTTCGACTTCGATGTTCTTGTCGGACAGCGCCGTGTTGTCGCTCATGTAGGCGATGGCCTGCTCGCGCGTCCAGCCTTTGTGGTGCAGGCCGGTATCCACCACCAGGCGGCAGGCGCGCCACATCTCCATCGACAGGCGGCCGAAATTCTCGTACGGGTCGCGGTAGATGCCCATTTCCACGCCGAGCTGTTCCGAATACAGCGCCCAGCCTTCGACATAGGCGGTGAGGTCGTCGTCGCGGCGGAACAGTGGAATGGCCTTGTTCTCCTGCGCCAGCGCGATTTGCAGGTGGTGGCCGGGTACGGCTTCGTGCAGCGTCAGCGCGGGCAGTTCATAGAGCGGCCGCTTGTCCAGGTGCGAGGTGTTGACCATGTAGCCCCCGGCCACGCCCTGCTCGGGGCTGCCCGGCCAATAGCGTGCGCTGGTGTAGCTCTCCTCGATTTCCTGCGGCACCGGGCGCACGCCGTAGGTCAGGCGCGGCAGCAGGCCGAACCACTTGGGCAGCTGATCGTCGATGCGCTTGGCGATTTCGCTGGCCTTCTCCAGCAGCACCTGGCGGCTGCCGACATAGAACTTCGGATTGCCGCGCAGGTCGGCCTGGAACTCCTGGAAGCTGCCGTGAAAGCCGGTCTGTGCCATCACAAGCGCCATCTTGCCGCGGATGCGCGCCACTTCCTTCAAGCCCAGTTCGTGGACCTGGTCCGGTGTGATGCGGGTGGTGGTATGGCGGCGCACCTGGAAGGCGTAGTAGGCCGCGCCGTTGCGCGCCGACTCAATGCCCAGAGAGGTGCGCGCCTTGGGCAGATAGGTTTTCTCCAGGAACAGCAGCAGCTGCTGTTGCGCCGGCTTGATCCTGTCGGAGACCAGTTGCAGTGCCTGCGCCTGCAGGGCCTTCTGCTGCTCGGCGCTGAAGCTGGCCGGCAGCGCGGCGAAGGGCAGTAGCAGCGAGCTCTGCTCGGCCGGCGTGTCGTTTTGGGCGCGCACCACCCGCAGCGCGGCATTGACCACCGGCAGCGGCTGCACGAAGTCGGTATCCAGGCCGCGCCGGGCGTTGGCGATCTCGGTGGCGTAGTAGGCGGGGAGCGCCTGCAGGCGGGCCAGCCAGCAATCGGCATCGGCCTGGTCGCGGATCACCGTGCCGCGCGCGACATAGTCGGGGGTATTGAAGAAGCCGTCGTCGGCGCTGAAGGGGAAGCGCGCTTCGTCAAACGACAGCTCTTCGTAGTGGCGCGCGACCTGGCGGCTCATGGCCTCCCGGTTGAGCGCGTCCTCGCCCTGCAGCGGAGCATTGCCCAGCGCGTCCAGCCGGGCGCGAAAGCTTTCCAGTGATTTTCTGCGCCCGGCGTCGGCGCCGGGCGAGTCATCCGGCCAGCGTTTGAGCGCTTCGCGGTCGCCCTGCTGTCCGGCGGTCACCGGGTCCTGTTCCAGGTTGTAGCG
This sequence comes from uncultured Nevskia sp., assembly GCA_964451925.1. GTDB lineage: Bacteria > Pseudomonadota > Gammaproteobacteria > Nevskiales > Nevskiaceae > Nevskia. The sequence goes on from CAYVKA010000020.1 coordinate 18,895, forward strand.
TTCGTAGTCGGCGACCAGGGTTTGCAGATCGTCGCCCAGGGCCGGGACGGCGTTGCCGAGCAAGGCCAGGGCAATCAAGGCGCCGCTGAAACCGCACGCGCGGCGGTGCCGCTGGATGGCGGCTGGGGAGTTGGGCATGGCAGAACGTCCTTGGCGTTGAGGATGCCCCGAGCGCGAAGTTCGCGCCGCATCATGCGCCTGCGGCCTGGGCCGCGGCGTCTTCGCAATGCTGGGGCTGATGTCCTGCAGCGTAGTCCAGCAACGGTGTGTTGTGCCAGCGCAGCGGGGCAATCCGCCCGTTTCGGAGCGTGACGCCGCCGCTCCGGCGTCACGCTCCTGTGCCCGGCCTCAGGATCGCGCCAGGGTGATGGCGGACTCCGGGCAGGCGTCCACGCACAGGCCGCAGGCATGGCAGGCTTCGGCGTTGGGTGTCAGCGCCTGCTGCCAGCCGTGGACGCGGCCCTTGATGCGGCCGATGAAGCTCAGGTCTCCGCGCTGCTCCAGCGGCAGGGTGGTGACGGTGAACACCTGATACGGGCAGACCGCCACGCAATCCGCCTTGCCCTCACAGCGGTTGCGGTCGATCACCGGGCGGAACACGCCCGGCGCCTGCTTGCATTCGCTTTCTGCCCGCGCGGACTGCTTGCCTGGCCGGATGTTGCTTCCATGTGTGCTCATAGCGGGCGGGTCGAATGACGGCGCGGGGCGGCGTTGAGAATGCTGCTGTCGATGTTGCCGCCGAAGCTGGCACGCAGGCGGTTGACGATGAACAGCAGCATCAGCGCATCCTGGCTGGTGGTTTCGAACACCAGCGGGGCGTCGAGCAGATCGCCTGGATGCGGGGTGGACAGGTGCTCGATGGTGACGCGGTACTGATGGGGTTTCACGGTGCACTCCCGGTGTTGGCGTGCGGCGGTTCCTTCCGGCATTCCGTTCGCCGAAAGCCGCCGGGCAGCGGGCCGTTACCGGCCGGCTGCGCGGCGCTGGCGGCGGGCCGCACTACTTGCGGCGGATTTCCTCGGCGGCGCGGCGCAGGATCTCGGCGATGCGCTTGTATTCCTCCGGCGAACTGTGCTTCTTCTCGTGCAGCGCCATTTTCAGTTCGCGGCGCGCCAGCCAGGCTTCCTTGTAGCCGCGCCAGCCGAAGCCCGGCGCGTCGGCTTCCTCATCGTCGGCCGCCGGCTCACCGGAGAAGGCGCGGCGCACCGTATCCATGCGGCTGCCGATGCGTTCCAGCTGCGTCAGGATGGCGTTGACGTGCTCGCGATTCTGTTCGAGGAAGGCGCGGCCTTCGTCGGTGATGCTGTACAGCTTCTTGCTGCCCTCGGCCTGCACCGTGGCATGGCCGATTTCCTCAAGGTAGGTGAGGGCGGGGTAGACCATGCCCGGACTGGGCACATAGAAGCCGCCGGAGCGGGTTTCCAGCGCCTTGATGATCTCGTAACCGTGGCAGGGCTTCTCTGCCAGCAGGGCCAGCACCACCAGCTGCAGTTCGCCGGAGGCGAGCTTGCGGCCGGTGCGGAAACCCGGTGCGCCGAAGCCGTCGCCGCCCATGAAACCGCCGAAGCGGCCGTGCCCGCCGCGGAAACGGCCCATGAAGAAATAGCCGTCCTCGGGATCGCATTCGTGTCTGTGTCGATGATGATGCATGGCTGCTCCAGATGATTGATTAGATATATCTTACGATATGTTTATATCTTAAGATATGTTTTGAAACTGTCAAGCTCGCTTGGAGCGCCAGACCAAGGCCGCTGCTCCCGGAGCGTGTTGGGCAGGGGTGCCAGCCGGCTCACGCGCAAAAAAAAAGCCGGCACGGAGCCGGCACAAGAGGGAGCATCTGGAGCGAGCCACCAGCACGCTGCCGCGTAGGAAAACCCGAGCGGGGATCCGGGCTGCATGAAAGCCGGCCGCCGGCCTGCGGGTCACATCGGCGGATTCAGGCGGCGGCGGGTTCCACAGCGAACGCTTCGCGCAATGCCCGCGCGGCGGTGCTCAGGGCCTGGTCGGCGGCGTCGATCGCGCCCAGCATGCTGGCGAAGCCGTGGATCTGCCCGGGCCAGCGGTGCAACTCCACCGCCACGCCGGCATCGCGCATGGCGCGGGCGTAGGCTTCGCCTTCGTCGCGCAGCGGGTCGTACTCGGCGGTGATCACCGTGGCGGAGGGCAGGCCGGACAGGTCGCGCGCGCGCAGCGGCGAAGCGCGCAGGTCGTCGGCGGCGTGCTGGTCCGGCAGGTATTGCCGGGTGAACCAGTCCATCATCTCCCAGCTCAGGTAGTAGCCCTTGGCGTAGTTTCGGTACGACTCGGTATCCACACGCCAGTCGGTCAGCGGGTACAGCAGCAGCTGGTGGCGCAGCGCCGGTCCATGGTCGCGCCAGTGCTGTGCCGCCACCGCGGCGAGGTTGCCGCCGGCGCTGTCGCCGGCCACGGCCATGCGCGAGGGGTCGCCGCCGATGTTGCGGGCGTTGCGGTGCGCCCAGGCCAGCGCGGCGCAGGCGTCCTTCACCGCGGCCGGAAACTTCGCCTCCGGCGCCAGCCGGTAGTCGACCGATACCACCACGCAGCCGGCGCGCTTGGCCAGGCAGCGGCAGATGTTGTCGTGCGAATCGAGATTGCCGATGACGAAGCCGCCGCCGTGGAAGAACACGGTGATGGGCAGCGACGTGGCGGCGCTGTCGCGGTACAGGCGGATGGCGATTTCGCCGCCGGGGCCGGGTATGTGCCGGTTCTCCACCTGCGCCACCGCATCGCCCGGCGCGAACATCGAAGGCTGGTTCATCAGGGCGCGGTATTGCGCGGCGCTGATGCTGGAAAAGTCGATGGCGGGCATCGCCGCCAGGGCGTCGAGCAGGGCCTTGGCTTGCGGATCGAGTGTCATGGGGTCTCCTCCCTTGTCGTGCGGCATGTCGGACTGTGCCGGCTGCCGTCATGCTCGATCCGTCGCGGTGGCGCCGCATCGTCCAATACGACTATGTGAAGCCCTAGCTCAAATGGACGATGAGGCGCTGGCGCGGAAGCCGAAAATGCCGGCAATGCGGAAAGGGCATGCAATGCCTGCCGCACCGGCACCAACAGGATGGAGGAGAGCGGCAATGAAATTTTCACTGATCTACGAGGCCCAGACCACCGATGCCTCGCGCGCCGGCGACCGCAAGGTGTTCGACGACATCGTCGAGCAGGCGATGCTGGCGGAGGAAATGGGCTTCGACGTGATCTGGTGCGTGGAGCACACCGCGCTGAGCAACTATGCCCATATGAGCGCGCCGGAGACGGTGCTGGCCTTCCTGGCCGGACGGACGCAGCGCATCCATCTCGGCCACGGCGTGGTGTGCCTGCCGCCGGCGATGAACCATCCGGTCAAGGTTGCGGAGCGCATCGCCACGCTGGACCTGCTGTCACACGGCCGCCTGCATTTCGGCGTCGGCAAGGGTGGTACGCAGCAGGAATCTGGTACCTTCGGTTACGATCTGAGCACGCTCAATCCGCAGATCGACGAGGCCATGTACCTGATCCCGAAAATCATGGTGCAGGACGAGATCGAGCACGACGGCGTGCACATCAAGATCCCGCGCCGGCCGATCCACCCCAAGCCCTACCAGGATCCGCATCCGCCGATGTACCTGGCCTGCACCAACACCGATACGCTGAGCCGCGCCGGCGGCCGGGGCATGGGTGCGCTGGTGCTGGGTTTTGGCGGCCCCGAGGACGTGGCAAGGAAAAACGCCATCTACCGTGAGGCCTGGAGCAAGCGCAAGCCGGAGGATCAGGTCGGCTTCCGTCCCAACCAGCACCTGGCCGCGCTGTGCCCGACCATCGTGCTGGAGGACGGCGTGCAGGCGCGCAAGATCGGCATCAAGGGCCAGCGCTATTTCATGGAGTCGCTGGCGCACTGGTACAGCGGCGGCCCCAAGCCCGATCCGGCCGCCTGGGAGGGCGATACCGTGGCCGACGCCGAGGGCAAGGCGGTGATCCGCACCAGCTTCGCTTCGGAAAAAGTCACGGTCGACTTCAGCGATCCCGCCATGATGATGCTCAACCCCAATCACGCCTACGGCACGGTGCAGGACTGCATCGGCTATGTGCAGCGCCTGATCGACGCCGGCGCCGACGAGATCCTGTTCATCTGCCAGATGGGCACTGTGCCGCAATGGGCGCAGCTGGAGACCCTGCGCAACATCGGCAGCCACGTCATCCCGCATTTCCGGGCGCAGCGGCAGCGCGCCGCCGCCTGAAGGGAGCGACCGCATGAGCGCAGGCCTGCGTTTGCAGGGCGGGGTGGCGGTAATCACCGGTGCCGCCAGCGGCATCGGTACCGGGCTGGCGCGCCAGGCGGCGGCGCTGGGCATGCGGCTGGTGCTGGCCGACGTGCAGGAGCAGGCCTTGCGCGATTTCGCCGCCACGCTGGGCGGCGAGGTGCTGGCGCTGCCCACCGACGTGGCCGATGCCGCGGCCGTGGAGCACCTGGCGTGGCGCACCTATGCCGAGTTCGGCCAGGTGGATCTGCTGTTCAACAACGCCGGCGTGCTGACCACCGGTTTCAGCTGGGAGATCGAGCCGCAGCGCTGGCAGCGCAGTCTCGACATCAACTTCAACGGCGTGCTGCACGGCCTACGCAGTTTCGTGCCGCGCCTGCTTGAGGCCGCCCGCCCGGCGCATATCGTCAACACCGCCTCGGTCGGCGGCTTCCTGCCCAGCCCGCTGATGGCGCCGTATTCGGTCAGCAAGTTTGCCGTGGTGGCGCTGAGCGAAAGCCTGCGCTCGGAACTGGAGATGCTCAAGGCGCCCATCGGCGTATCGCTGCTGGCGCCGGGGCCGGTCAAGACCGGCATTTTCAACAACCCGTTCGGCGAGCGGGCCGGCGCGGCGGCGCAGGAGTTCGTCGACAGCATGCGCGCCATGCTGGAACAGCACGGCCTGACGCCGGACGAATTCGCCCAACGGGTGTTCGCCGGCATCGATCAGGGCCAGTACTGGCTGATTCCACAGCCGGAAGCGTTCGATGAGCCGTTCCGCCAGCGCTGCGAGGATATCGCCGCCCGGCGCAATCCGCGCCTGCCCTGGTAGCGCGGCTGCTTGTTCCCGGCGCATCCCGGGATGCACCGGGGGCATGCCCCCGGCGTTGTGTACGCTGGCGTACCGAGCGCGCGCCGCATGTCTGCCGGACTGAACCGCAGGTCAGCCCGGCGTTTCAAAAAACGCCAATTCGGAGAAATTCGCCAAGAATGCCCCGGCTCCCTATAGCAACTTAGCCCAAACAGCGGTTCCGCAGTACCGGCGGGTCCATCGCGTGTCGCGAGGAGGATTTGCGCGGGCGGAATCCACAACAATGGCGGCTTGCGAGGAGAGCAATAATGAAGCTGAACACGGCGGGCGTTTCCTGCTTGCTGGTTTTTTGCGCGGGGCTGACGTCTCATCCGGCCGGGGCCAAGGTGCCGGCGGAGCAGGCGGCGCAGCTGGGCGGCGACAAGTACACCTGTGTCGGTGCCGAGAAGGCGGGTACGCCGGACGGCGTCGCCGAGTTCAGCGGCAAGTGGCTCGATTCATGGCCGGGCATGAAGAACAAGGGTGGCTACGAGCCGGGACCCTACGCCGACGAAAAGCCGCTGTTCACCATCACCGCGCAGAATGCCGCGCAGTACGCCGACAAGCTCACCGACGGCCAGAAGGCACTGCTCAAGCGCTATCCGGACTCGTTCCGCATGGTCGTCTATCCCAGCCACCGTGATTTCCGCGTGCCGGACTGGGTCTGCGGCGTGATCAAGAAGAACGCGGTCAATGCCGAGTTGGTGCACGACGGCATGGGTACCAACGGCGAGACCGGCGCCATCGCCTTCCCGTTCCCGCAAAGCGGGCAGGAGGCGGTGTGGAACATGATCCTGCCCTACCGTGCCTGGACCGAGGCCTCGGTCTATGACATCGCCGACGTCTACGGCAACGGCAGCATCTCCTGGGGCCGGCAGCGCTTCCGCACCCTCAGCATGTTCACCGATCCCAACCACCGCAGCACCGCGCAGGAACAGATCAGCTCCTACTTCTACAACGAGGAAATCTCGCCGCCACGCGACAAGGGCTCGATCGGCATCGGCTGGCAGCCCAATGACTTCCACAACGACCGGACCCAGACCTGGCAGTACAACCCCGGCACGCGCCGCGTGCGGCAGTCGCCGGAGATCGGCTTCGACTATCCGATTCCGCCGGCCGGCCTGCGCACCATCGACGACGACTATCTGTTCCAGGGCAACCCGGAGCGCTTCAACTGGAAGATCGTGGGCAAGAAGGAATATTACGTGCCCTACAACAACTTCCGCTCCAACGATCCCTCGCTGAAGCTCAGCGACATGATCAAGCCCAATACGCCCAATCCGGACTACCAGCGCTACGAGCTGCACCGGGTGTGGGTGGTCGAGGCCAGCCTCAAGCCGGACTTCCGCCACATCTACAAGCGCAAGGTGCTATATGTCGACGAAGACACCTGGCTGTCGCTGTGGTCCGAGGCCTACGACGGCCGCGACCAGCTGTGGCGCACCTCCTATATCGACTATCACTACTCGGCGGAATGCGAGTGCTATCACCGCGGTGTGTCGGTCTATCACGATCTCACCGCCGGCGCCTACGAGGCCACCTACCTGGTCAACGAGAGCGGTCCGGCCAACTGGTGGAAGCTGAACGATCCCAGCAACACCCCGGACCTGTACAGCCCCAAGGTGGCTGCCACTTCCGGCCACTAGAGACCGCGCGCGGGCGCCGAGCCAGGCCGCCCCGCGCCAGTTGCGGCGGCCGAAGGCGGGCGTCGCGGCGGTCCACATAACAAGACAACGGGAGGAGAACAATGCACAAGCAATCAGGCAGGACGCACCCGGCACCCGCCGGCCCGATTCTTCGCCGCGGCGCGCTGGCGCTGGGCATCGCGGCGCTGGCCGCGCCGGCGCAGGCCGGCGTATTCAGCCTGAGCGACAATATCGACGCCGAATACAAGCTGACCGTGAACTATGCCGTGTCGATGCGCCTGAAGGACCCGGACAGCCGCCTGATCGACGGCCCGGTCGATTCCGGCACCAAGCTGCCCACCACCATCAACTACGACGACGGCGACCGCAACTTCAAGGCCGGCAGCCTGGTCAACAACCGCATCAGCGGCCTGGCCGAGCTCAACATCCGCAGCCCGCACTACGGCATCGCGCTGAGCGGCGACGGTTTCTACGATCAGGTCTACCACCACCCCAACGACAACGACTCCGCCGCCACCATCAACAAGACCGAGCCGCCGCCGAGCCGCTTCACCGCCGCGGCGCGCTACTACGATGGCCAGCGTCTGCGCCTGCTGGACGCCTATGCCTACGGCAACTGGCGCATCGGCCCGCACCAGGACATCGACCTGCGCATCGGCCGCCAGGTGGTGGCCTGGGGCGAGGCCTTGTTCTTCTCCGGCATCGCCACCGCGCAGGCGCCGGCGGACGCGTCCAAGGCCTTCGTGCCGGGCATCGAGACCAAGGACCTGCTGCTGCCGAGCAACCAGATCTCGCTGAAGATGGGGCTTACTGATTCCCTCACGCTGCTGGGCTACTACAAGCTGGAGTACAAGGCCACCGAGCTGAACCCGGTGGGTGACTACTTCTCCACCACCGACGTGGTCGGGCCGGGCGCCGAGTTCATCTACCTGACGCCGAATCCCCTGTATGGCCTGACCATTCCGGGCCTGCCGGCCTCGCTCGGGCAGCTGGTTCCGGGCACGCCGCAGGTATGGACCGCGACGCGCGGCCCCGATCTCAAGCCCAGCGACTACGGCCAGTACGGCGTGGGGCTGAACTACCAGCTCACCACCCAGACCAGCGTCGGCGCCTACTATCTGCGCTACAGCGACACCTCGCCGGAGACCGTGCTCACGCCCGGTTACCAGACGTTGATCGCGCCGCTCAACGTGCTGCCGCAGCCGCTGCAGGGCGCGCTGCAGCTGGTCGAGGCGGGCATCCTGGCGCCGACCGGCCAGCAGCCTCCGCCGGTCAACCTGCCGCTGACCTCGCAGGCCATCGGCGTGCAGGTGCCGGTGGCTTACAACATCAAGTACTTCGACGGCATCCACATGGGCGCGCTCAGCTTCTCTACCCAGGCCTTCGGCGTCAGCTTCGCCGGCGAAGCCAGTTACCGCGACGGCATCGACCTGCTGGTCAATCCCGCCAGCCCCACCGCCACGCGCGGCAAGACCACCCAGGCCGATTTCAGCGCGCTGCAGGTGCTGGGGCCCGGCTGGTTCTGGGATGACCTCAACCTGATCGGCGAGCTCGGCTATATCCACATCAACGGCGTCGACGCGGTCAACGGTGTGAGCGCGCTGTCCGACGGCCCCGGGCCGATGAGCAAGAACTCCTGGGCCTACTCGTTCCTCGCCACCTTCGACTGGAAGAATGTGTTCTCCGGCTGGGATATCACCGTGCCGGTGACGTTCCAGGGCATCGCCAAGGGCACGCCGCCGCCGGGTACCTTCGGGGCGCTATGGGGCGAGGGCGACCAGCGCGCGTCCGGCGGCGTCAACTTCAGCTACCTGCAGCGCCTGACGCTGGGCCTGACCTACAGCGCCTTCCTCGGCACGCCCAGCCTGGCGCAGCACCCCTACGCCGACCGCGATTACGTCGGCTTCAACGTCAAGTACCAGTTCTAGGGCACTGTTAACCCGGATTGGGTCGCTGCGACGGCGGCTATTTTTGCGCAGCGCTTAGTCGGACAGGACGCGGCATGGTGATTCCATGCAAGTCCTGGCCGGCGTAGCGATGCGCAACAATGGCCCCGTCCCCCACCATGTTCGTGGGGGTTGCGCTCCCCTGCCTTTTATAACAGCCGCGCCCCAGGCGGCGTTGTCAGACCTGGCCGCGCGGCCTACCACTGGGCGCGCCGGAAGTCGCGCGGGCTGACGCCGACGATGCGGCGGAAGGTATTGGTGAACTGGCTCTGGTCATAGAAGCCGAGTTTCAGCGCCAGCTCGGACAGCGAGGTGTCCTTGTGCCGGCGCAGCGTTTCCTGCGCGCGCCGCACTCGCGCGTGCAGCAGATACTGGTACGGCGGCAGGCCGGTGCTGTTCTTGAAGCGCCGGCAGAAGTTCGCCGTGTTGAGCCCCAGCATCACGGCCAGGTCGTCCAGCGCCGGCTTGGTCTCCAGCTGCGTTTCGATCAGCTCCAGTACGCGCTGCAGGTCCCGGGCCGGCAGCTTCTGGTCGCGCAGCGGCTGCGTGTCCGTGCAGCTGCAATAGGTCTTCAGGTAATGCGAGGCGACGCCGCGCGCGATGTGGCCGACAAACAGGTCGCCGGCCGGCGAGGGCGACATCAGGTCCTGGTGCAGCGCCAGCATGCCGTACTTGAGGCGCTCGTCCTCCACCACCACCAGCTGCCGGTTGTTGGGGAACACGATCTGCGAGCGGGTGAATTCGCGCAACACCGAGGCCCCGACCTCCAGCAGCATGCAGGTCTGCCGGCCGCGCCAGGAACCCTCCCATGCCGAGCCGGGCGGATTGGTGGCGATGCTGCTGCCGGAGATCGAGTAGTAGGGCGATCCGTGCGTCGGGAATACACGGGTATGGCCGCTCAACGACAGCCAGAAGCTCAGGTGGCTGTGCTCCTGCCCGGTCGAATAGCGCGGCGTGAATTCGTCCAGTTCCAGCACCGCGCAGTGCGTGCTGGAGCCGCCGAACTCGCGCACCGTGTGGAACGGGGGTGAATCGGAATGCGCGCCGCTCATCGAACCACCTGACGCATGATTCTCACGATTGCCGTCCTCCTGCCGTGGCTGCTTCGCTCGTCTGCGCCTCTGCCCGCGGGCGCTGGTACCTTTTCTAGCCCAAGCCCATGGTCCGGACCTCACGCAAAAGGACGAGCGCGCAGCGGCGGCGGAACGACGGCGGTTGCTTGCTGCATTGCGGCAGAAAACCGGGTCGGATCGGGACGGATCAGTCCTGATCAGGCCCGATCGGGCCCGATTAGGACCGGGGGCGAGCATTTCGGGTGCAATAGGCGTAGTCTGCGCAGCTTCCGGGGCCCGTCCCCCTCGTTTTTGAACGGTTTGACTGCATTGAATCCTGATCAGGAATCCACCCTCGCCGATACCCAGGAACAATTGAGCGACACGCTGCGGCGCAAGGGCTATGCCTTCGTCCCGGCGGCACAGATGCGCCAGCTGACCGGTCAGCCGGCTCAGCCGTCGGATTGGGACCAGTTCGCCGCCAGCTGGAACGACCTGCGGCTGGACCAGCACATGGCCGACGGCGGGCGCTACCGCAAGCGCCGCCACGCCGTGTTCAGCCTCGGCGCGGATGGGAGCGTTGTGCGCCAGCCGCATCAGCCGCACTACCAGGGTGTGGACTACAACCCGCTCAACGGCGGTGTGCAGCGCTGGTTCGAGCCGGTGACGCCGCAAGCCGGCGCCAGTGCCAGCCTGCACCGGCTGCTGGCGCTGTGCCACACGATATTGGGCGTCCTGGCGCCGCGGGCGGCGTCGTGGAAGGTGGAAATGCACCAGTTCCGCATCGAGGCGCGCCACGGCGAGCCCGGCCAGCCCACGCCGGAAGGGCCGCACCGCGACGGTGTGGACTACGTGCTGGTGCTGCTGGTGGCCCGGCAGAACATCGAGCAGGGCACCACCGTGGTCTATGACCTGGCGCGGCGTGAACTGGGCAGCTTCACGCTGACCCTGCCGTTCGACACGGCTTTCGTCGAGGATGCGCGGGTGTATCACGGGGTGACCGCGGTGACCCCGCTGGATCCGGCCCTGCCGGCGTACCGCGATGTGCTGGTGCTGACCTTCCGCGCCCAGGACGCCGGCTGATTTTCGCCAACAGCGGCCGGAAGCGCCAAGCGCACGCCGCCGCCGCCGGGCATGGTGGCGGATGGCCGCGAGCGGCGCGGCATCCCTTGGAATCGGTTTTATGGCGCAGCAGTCCGAGCTGAAGGGGCGGGTCGCCCTGGTCACCGGGGCCAGCCGCGGCATCGGCCGCGCCATCGCCCGACGGCTGGCGGCGCATGGGGTGCTGGTGGCGGTCAGTTCCAGCCCGCGCTCGCTGCAGGGGCTGGAGGAAACCTGCGCGCTGATCCGCCAGGCCGGCGGCGATGTCGTGGCCCTGCCGGCGGACCTCGCCTCGGAGTCGCAGCGGGCGGGGCTGGTCGCCGAGGCCGCAGTGCAGCTCGGCCCGGTCGCGATCCTGGTCAACAACGCCGCCACGATCACCGCCTATGCACCGCCGGGCAAGATCGATCTGGCGGCCCGGCGCGGCCTGTTCGAGGTGAATTTCCAGGCGCCGGTGGACCTGATCCAGCAGGCCTTGCCGGCGATGCGCTCGGGCAGCTGGGGCCGCATACTGAACATTACCAGCGAGATGGCGGCGCAGCCGCCGATCCCCTATCCGGGGCCGGCGAAGCTGGTGCACGCACTGGCCTTGTACGGCGCTTCCAAGGCCGCGCTGGACCGCTACACGCTCGGCCTGGCGGCGGAACTGCACGGCAGCGGCGTCCTGGCCAATGCGCTGGCGCCGCACAAGATCGCCCGTTCCGAAAGCGCCGAGGCGGTGGCCGGCCAGGTGGCGCTGGCGCATCCGGACTGGGTGGAGCCCTTGGAGATGATGGCGGAGGCGGCGTGGTTGCTGCTCTCGGGCTCATTCACCGGGCTGGTGGTGAAGAGCCGCGAGGTGCTGCGCCTGCTGCAGGCGCCGCTGCACGCGCTGGATGGCGTCAGCGTGATGGGCGACGCGACGACGCTGGCGCAATTCTCGGCCGCTTGAGCCGGCGGATACTTCGGCACAGCCCCCGGTCATGGCCGGGGGCTGTGCTGTGTGCGCTTTGCCGCGCCGGCCGTCAGTGTCCGCCGCGCCGCGCCGCGTCCGGCGTGAAGTCGTTCGGAGTCAGTCCGCCCTGGTTGAGCCTGACGCCCTCCGGCTGCTCGTTGATCAGGCGATCGGCGATGTAGGCGCCATCGACCAGATCGTGGTACACCGACACGCCGGCGTGGAAGGCCTGCATCTCGTAGGCGTAGAAGTAGTTGACCATGCCCACGCGCCACAGCTGCAGGCGGTTGTCGTAGGTATCGGCCATCACGCCGTGCCAGGTGTCCTCGTCCATGTAGATCACGCGCTTCTTGTACAGGTGGCGGTAGCCGGGCTTGAGGTCGCCCTGCAGAACCCAGACGCGGTGCAGCTCGTAACGCATGTAGTCCGGGTTGATGCTGCCTTGCTGCTTGAGCAACTCGCTGTACTTCACCTTGGGATCGTTCAGGCGGTACGCATCATAGGGGATGTACAGCTCGCGCTTGCCGGCGATCTTCCAGTCGTAGCGCTCGGGCGAACCGTTCAGCAGGCGGTCGTCGTCGACCGTACGGAAGCCGCCGGCGCCCTGCGGCAGGTCATAGCCGAACTCCGGCGATTCGCGCACGCGCCGGGTGCCGGGATTGTAGCCCCAGGTGTGGATGTAGTTGTGATCGTAGTCATTGGGCGTCCAGCCGACGTTGAGGCTGCCCTTGTCGCGTTCCGGCAGCAGTGTCATGACGTTGAAGTAGGAGCCCAGCGTGTCGGTGGTGGAGCCACGCTTGCCGGGATCGTTGACCGGCGCCAGGATCTTGTAGGCGACGCGGCCCCAGGCGATGTTGCCGTTGGCATAGACCGCGCCCTGGTCATAGGTGGCCACCTCGGTCCAGGCGCGCGTCGGCAGCTGCAAGTTCCATTGCAGCTCGGAGCCGTTCTTTGGAATGGGGAAGGGCGCCGCGCCGGTAACGGCGCTGACGCCGACGCCGTCGTGCAGCAGCGTAGCCGTGGCGGCGTTTTTCTTCAGCGTGTCGCAGACCCAGTCGGCATAGCGGAAGTCGCGGTGGCTGGCGTAGACCGGCATGCGGAAGGTGCCAGGATAGCGCTTGAACAGCGCCTTCTCGCCATCGCTGAGCCTGTCGGCGTATTGCGCCATGTTCTGCGCCGTGATGGTGAACAGCGGCTTCTCGTCGGCGTAGGGATCGGGGTCGTGGCCGGCGGCGTTCTTCACTTCCAGCCCGGCGGGCGCGCCGAGCCATTTCCCGCCATAGGCCGGGATGCTGCCGTCGGCGTTGCCGGCGCGTTCGGCGCCGGTGCAGGTGAGCCTGTCGCCGCCGAGCTGTGCCGCTTCCTCGGCCGGCACCGCGGCGGAAGCGCCGTGTGCGGCAAGCAGGCCGGCCGCGGCGCCGAGCGCCACCATGCAGGTCAGTTTGAATTTCATCAAGCATCTCCTCCAGAAGATCGTTTCTCAGAACCGGTATTTGAGGTTCAACGCCAGGTAGTCGCGGTCGGCCAGCGGATGCCGCACCGGATCGGCGCTGCCGAGGAAGGCGTTGTAGCTGGTCGCCACTTCCAGCTTGGACAGATAGGTGAAGGTCAGGCCGACGCTGGCGCGCTGATCGCCGTGACCGACCAGGCTGCCGAAGGCGCCCGCCACCGCGGCGTTGCCGGTGACGGCGTGGGCCCAGGTCAGCGGAACCGCCAGGTCCCAGCCGTTGAACACGTTGGGGTAGTTGAGCGTGGCGGTGCCTTCGTAGGCCCAGGCGTTCCGGGTGTTGGTCAGCGCGGTGGACGGTGTGCCGAAGTAGCTGTAGGGTTCCACGCCGTTGACGTGCAGGTAGGCGGCCTCGCCGACGAAGTCGATTTCGCGCGCCAGGAAGCTCGGCCCGAGGATGTAGATCGCCGAGGCCTGCGCCTGCGTGGCCTTGCCCGGGGTGTAGGTGGGGCCGCCCGCGGTGTTGACCAGCATCGGCACGCCGTTCTTGTAGCTCACCTCGCCGGCGACGTTGACCGGCCCGATCGACGAGGACAGGCTGATGCCGTCCAGGTCGATGCCCTGGCGGTAGTCGACGTTGTAGGTGGCGGGCAGGGCGCCCGAGGGCAGCAGCAGGTAGTTGGTGACGACCGTCGGGTTCTTGTCGTCGTAGCGCAGGTGGTAGTAGCCCAGCTCGCTGACCGAGCCGAGGCGATAGTGCAAGCCCAGGCCCCACTGCCCCCAGGCGCTGGGCTTGTAGGCGCCGGCGTACTGGATGGTGTAAGGAGGCTTGCCCGGCCCCTGGGAGAAGGCATAGATGAACTGCGCGCCGGGGCCGACCACGTCGGTGTAGGACATGTAGTCGCCCACCGGGTCCAGTTCGTTGGCCTTGTACTGGAACTGGTAGTAGCCCATCAGGCTCAGGTTCGCGGTCAGGCCCATCTGCAGGGCGGCCTGGTTCACCGGCAGCAGGATGTCCTTGACCTCGATGCCCGGCACGCTGGCCTTGGTGGCGTCGGCCGGACCCTGGGCGCCGGAGATATTGGGGAAGAACAGCCCCTCACCCCAGGCCACCACCTGGCGGCCCAGGCGCAGGTTGAGGTTGCGGTCGCCGCCCAGGTTCCAGTCGCCATATGCGTAGGCGTCGAGCATGCGGGCGCGCTCGCCCTGGAAGTAGCGGGCATCGTCGGTGAAGCGGTTGTTGGCGCCGGTCTTGTTGACCGTATCCGGCGAATCGTTGTCGTTGGGATGGCGGTAGGCCTGGTCGTAGAAGGCGTCGCCGCGCACGAACAGGCCGTAGTTGTCGTGATGCAGGTTGGCTTCGGCGCGTGCGCTGATGCGGTTGTTGATCAGGCTGCCGGACTTGAAGTTGCGGTCGCCGTCGTCCTGGTTGATGGTGCCCGGCAATCCGGTGGCGCCGACCGGCCCGTTGACCAGCTGGTCGGAAGGATTGTTCAGGCGCATGCCCAGCGCGTAGTTGAGCGTCACCGTGTAGTCCATGGCGGTGCCGCCGCCGAAGTCGGCGGAACCGGCCTGCGCCCGGCCGCACAGCGCGGCCAGCGTACTCCCCAGCACCAGGGCCAGAGTGGTTTTGCGCATCCCAGGCAAACCCGCGGCCGCACCCCTCCCAACGGACCCAATCCGCTGTGTTCTCTTCATCTGACTCCTCCAGGCTTATATTTTTTTGGGCAAGGCCCGGAGGCAAGACTCGGCCGATACGCACCGGGCAGAATCGTCCAAATGGGTTAAACATTGCCGGCCGGGTGCGCCATGCGCAGGCGCAGGGTGGCAGCGGGCGCAGTGAGTCCGTGAGTCGCGCGGCCGGCGCAAAAGCGCGGTGCCGGGACAATTGGAGCCCATTGCCGCGGGCCCGGCGACGGCGTCGCCGCGGGCCGCGGTGCCTCAGGGTGGTGGCGACAGCGCGCGACGAGCGGGCGCGCTCAGGCGATCGGCGGTTCCGTACCTGATGGTATGTTTTGGCGCCGGCAGGCTATTGCGGCGTGACGCTGGCCAGCAGCAGGCGTACCAGCGAGGTCTGGCGGGTTACACCGGTCTTGGAAAAGATGGCGCGCAGCTGGGCGCGCGCGGTGTTCTTGCGCACGCCCAGCTGGGCGGTGGCTTCGTCCAGGCTGAGCCCGTCGGCCAGCAGCAGCGCCAGCGAGGACTCGGCGGGAGTCAGGCCGAACAGGCGCTGGATCATGTCGCGCGAAGCCTGCGAGCGGCTTTCCGGATCGCGGATGAACACCGCCACCGTCGGCCGGTGGCGGCTTTCCAACCCTTCGCCCTGGGGAATGCTGCGCAAGGCCAGGCCCAGTTTGGCACGGCCGGAGGGGCGGCTGATCGACATCGCCTGGGATACCGCACCGGCAGTGCTGGTGATGCCTTGCAGCGCCAGCTTGATCAGGCGGTACAGCTCGCGGTTCTCCGCGCCGTAGCCCGCTTCGAGCAGGCCCTGCGAAATGCGCAGCCCGTCATTCTCGCGCAGGATGTGATGTGCGACGTTGTTGGTTTTCAACACCGCGCCGGCCTCGTCGAGAATCACCGTGCCGAGCAGCATGCGGTCCACCGTGCCGGCCAGCAGCTGCCGCTCCGATTCGGCCACGTCGATGCGCGTATACAGCCGGGCGGCGTTCTCGAAGTGCGGCAGCAGCATCCGGCACAGCGCCTTGTCCGCTTCGGAGAATGGCTGCGCCTGCGGCGGACGGCAGATGCGGAAGCGGCATTCCGAGCCGTCGTCGGTGTGGATGTCCGCGCCCATCACATAGCGCACGCCGGCGGGCTCGCAGAACTGCTTGTAGTACTCGCTGTTGAGCCAGTTGCTCTCGCCCACCATCTCGTCGGCGGTGACGATGCGGTCGCCAGGCAGGTTGACGAACGGGTCGAGCGCGAAGACGCCCGGATTGATGTGCGGGCTGGCGGCCAGGTGCGGACCGCCTTCGCGGCCCATGTTGATCATCACCGCCTGGTGCTGGTCGGAGGCCGGGCGCAGGATCAGGGTGACCCAGCTGGCGCCGAGCAGCCGGTGCAGCGACTCGATGGCGCTGGACCAGGGCAGGGGTTCGATGGCGCCGCGGTAGATCTGCCCCACCAATGCGCTGAATTGATGCAGCGGCAGCGTCACGCCGTCGTTGCCGCTGCTCTCCTCGTGGTGTTCCTTCTTCGGCTTGGTCGCCACTGCGTGTTCCGGCTCCGCCAGATTTGCTTCATGTTAACCCATGGTTCCGGGCGCGCGCCGCGCACCGCGCGCGGCATCAGAGCATCGCGCGGGCCAGGCGGCCGATGCTGGCGACGGCGTCCTCCATCTCCTGCGACCAGGGGTGGCCGTAATTGAGCCGCACGCAGTTGGCGAACTGGCGCTTGGCCGAGAACATCGGCCCGGGGGCGAGGCTGATGCCCAGCTCTGCCGCGCGCCGGTTCAGCACCAGCGCATCGACCGCAGCCGGCAACTCCAGCCACAGGAAGTAGCCGCCGCGCGGGCGGCTGACGCGCGTCTGTTCCGGAAAGTGGTCGCCTATGGCTTGCAGCATCCGGTTCTGCTGCGCCTGCAGCGCGTGGCGCAGGCGCCGCAGGTGGTATTCGTAGCCGCCCTCGCCGAGGTAGCGCGCCAGCGCCTCCTGCGTCGGCACGGTGGTGGAGATGGAGGCGGTGAACTTGAGGCGCGCCACCTGCGCCGCATGACGGCCCGGCGCGGCCCAGCCAATGCGGTAGCCGGGCGCCAGGCATTTGGAGAACGAGCCGCAATGCAGCACCAGGCCGTCGCGGTCATGTGCCTTCAGCGGCTTCGGCGGCTCGCCGCCGAAGTACAGCTCGCTGTAGACATCGTCCTCGATCAGCGGGATGCCGCGCGCCGCCAGCAGCGCCACCAGCTGCTGGCGGTTCCGCTCCGGCATGCTGCCGCCGAGCGGGTTCTGGAAATTGCTCATGAACCAGCAGGCCTTGACCGGGTGCTTGCGCAGCATGCGCTCCAGGCGGTCCAGTTCCACGCCGTCACGCGGGTGGGTCGGCACCTCCAGGGCGCGCAGGCCGCGCCGCTCCAGCGCCTGCAGCGCGCCGTAGAAAGCGGGCGATTCGACGGCGACGACGTCGCCGGGCTCGGTCACCGCCTGCAGGCACAGGTTGAGCGCCTCCATGGCGCCGGAGGTGATGATGATGTCCTCCAGCGGCACCTGCACGCCGGCCAGCAGGTAGCGCCGCGCAATCTGCCGGCGCAACTCAGCGTTGCCCGGAGGCAGGTCGGTGACCGTGGTCCAGGGGTCGAGTTGGCGCGCCACGCCGCCGAGCAGTTGCGCCAGCCGCGGCAGCGGGAACAGCAGCGGGCTGGGGAAGGCCGAGCCCAGCGGCACCAGCGCGCGATCGCGGGTGGCGTCGAGAATATCGAACACCAGATCGGATACGTCGACCGCTGTCGCCGCGCGCGGCGAACGCGCTACCGCTGGTTCTTGCGGCAGGTTCTTCCACCAGGCGCTGACCACGTAGCCCGAGCGCGGCCGCGCCTCGATCAGGCCGCGGTCCTCGAGCTGGTGGTAGGCCTGCAGCACCGTCGACTGGCTGAGCTTGCGCCGGCTGCACATGGCGCGCACCGAAGGAATCTTCTCCCCCGGGCGCAGTACGCCACGTTCGATCATGCCGGCGACTTCGGCGGCGAGTTCGCGGTACAGCGTCATGGGGTCGGAAGCACGGGCCATCTGCTACGGTTGTATTCGGTCTAGTCTGTAACTGTTTCCGTGCCGGCGCCAGCCCCACAATAGCCGCCGTGGCATGGCGATGGAGGGCGGGAGATGCAACAGGCACAGGAGCGTCCGGTGGCGGAGGCGCAGCGGGTCACGCTATGGCAGACCGCAGGCAGCGTGCTGTGGTCGTTTTTCGGGGTGCAGAGCCGCCGCAACTGGGCCCGTGACTTCACTTACGGCAACGCCGGCACGTTCATTCTGGTCGGCCTGGCGCTGGCCAGCGCTTTCGTGCTCAGCCTGTTGCTGGTGGTCAAGCTGATCCTGCGCGGCGCCGGCCTGTAAGCTCCGGCCGGCGCGGCTGCGGCGGGCTCTGTTTGCGGCCGGCGCGGCGGCGGCCGCACAGCGGGTTCGATTTGGGCTAAAGTGCGCCCCTTCCAATCGATAACTCCGGCCCGCGTCCGGGTGGCGGGCGCCGTTGCCGGCGCAGGCTCAAAGGGGCGGGCCGCTTCGTCCGCGACTGCCCGATGAGCGCCTGGTTCAAGAACCTCAGCATCTACTCCCTCGACACCGCCTGGAACATCACGCCCGGCAAGCTTGAAGAAGTCCTCGCCGCGCATCCGCTGCTGCCGTGCAGCGCCGCCAGCATGCAGAGCCAGGGCTGGGTGGCGCCGCACGCCTCCTCCGGCATGGTCTACAGCCAGGGCAAGCAGATGTTGATCGCGCTCGGCTCGCAGCAGCGTCTGCTGCCGGCCGCGGTGATCAACCAGACGGTGAAGGAGCGCGCCGCCGTGCTGGAAAAGAACCAGGGCTTCGCGCTCGGGCGCAAGCAGTTGCGTGACCTGAAGGACCGCGTCGCCGATGAGTTGCGGCCACGTGCCTTTGTGCGCGAAAAGACGGTGCGCGCCTGGCTGGACCTGACGGCGCACCGGCTGATCGTCGACAGTTCCTCGCCCAAGGTGGCGGAAAACCTGGCCTCCGCGCTGCGCAACGACCTGGGCGAATTCCCCGCCATTGCGCTGGAGACACAGGAGTCGGCGGCCGCGGCCATGACTTCCTGGCTGGCGGCGGGCAGCGTCTCCGCCCAGTTCAGCCTGGACCAGGACTGCGAACTGATCGCCAATGAGTTGTCCAAAGCCGCCGTGCGCTACGTGCGCCACGGACTGGAAGGGGCGGAGATCCGTTCCCTGATCCAGGGCGGCAAGACGGTCAGCCGTGTCGGTCTGGTGTGGCGCGATCGGCTGGCGCTGGTGCTGACCGACAAGCTGGCGCTGAAGCGCCTGCGCTTCGAGGCGATGGATGCCAAGGACCCCGGCGCACCCGGCAGCGGCAAGTCCGGCAAGGACAGCGAGGAGCAGTTCGAGGCCAATTTCACGCTGATGACCGGCGAACTGGGCGCCCTGGTGGACGACCTGCTGGGCCTGCTGGGCGGCCTGAAAAAAGACTGATCGCGCGGCGGCGGGCAGATCGCCCGCCGCCGGGGTGAGCTGCCGGAAGCGCCGTGGTGTAGTGCCCGGGGGCCTTGCCGCGGACCGGTGAGATGGGCGGGCCGGCGGTGAATTTTGTAACGGCCTCATGATAAAACAGCACTCACCCATACAGCCCAAGGGCGGGGATCGGGCGCGGCCGGCCGGCGCGCAGCCCGCCAATCGAGGAGCCTCATGCAACAGCGCAAGCCGCAACGGCGGTATCGGAGTGCTTCGGCCCTGCTGGCCGCCATGATGACGGCGGCGGCCCAGGCCGCCGTGCCGGACCGCATCGCCGCGTCGCCCGACTTCAGGGCCAGCGTGCCGCTGCCTGGCAGCCTGCGGCCACTGTTGCGGGCCGGCACCGATTCCGGGCGGCTGGAGCCGGAGACGGTGCTGCATGTGTCGCTGTATTTCGGCCTGTCCGGCGCCCAGCAGGCGGACCTGGATGAACTGCTGCGGCAGCAGCAGGATCCGCTTTCGCCCAACTATCACGCCTGGCTGACCCCGCAGCAGTACGCCGCCCGCTTCGGCCTGTCCGCGGCTGATCAGATGCGTATCCGCGACTGGCTGAAAGGGCGCGGCCTGGCCATCGAGGACGTATCCGCCGGCGGCAGCCGCTTCAGCGTCAGCGGCAGCGCCGCGCGCTTCGAGGCGGCGTTCCGCACTGAGTTGCACTACTACCGGGTGGGCGGCGAGCGCCACTTTGCCAGCGATTCGGAGCTGTCGATTCCGCTGGCGCTGTCGGGCATGCTGCTCGGCGTGCGCGGCCTGGATGACTTGCGTCCGAAGCCGCGCCTGCATCGCGCCGCGCCGCAGTTCACCTCGGGCATCACCGGCAACCATTTCCTGACGCCCGGCGACTTCGCTACGATCTACAATCTGACGCCCCTGTACAACGCCGGCATCAACGGCAGCGGCCACAAGATCGCCGTGGTCGGGCAGACCCAGATCAACCTCAGCGACATCCGCGCTTTCCGCGCCGCCGCCGGGCTGCCGGCGCAGGACCCGGTGCAGATCCTGCTGCCCAACAGCGGCACGCCGAGTCTGAAGAACGGTTCGGACGACATGGCCGAATCGGATATCGACATCGAATGGACCGGCGGCCTGGCGCCGCAGGCCACCATCGAATTCGTTTACGCCGGCTCCAGCAAGGATGTATTCGACGCCCTGAGCTACGCCATCGAGCAGAATCTCGCGCCGGTGATCAGCACCAGCTACGGCAACTGCGAATCGGCCAATCCCTCGCTGCTCGGCAGCGGCATCTTCCAGCAGGCCAACACCCAGGGTCAGACCGTGCTGGCCTCGTCCGGCGACGCCGGCGCCGCCGACTGCGACACTGCCGGCAGCGCCACGGCTACGAACGGCATCGCGGTGGACTTTCCGGCCTCCTCGCCCAACGTCACCGGCGTCGGCGGCACCGAATTCAACGAGTCCGGAACCGGCTATTGGGCGTCCAACGGCAGCCAGGATGTGATCAGCTCGGCCTTGTCGTACATGCCGGAAGTGGCGTGGAACGACACCGGCAAGACCGTCGGCACCGGCTCCAGCGCGAGCACCCAGGGCCTGTCCGCCAGCGGCGGCGGCCGCAGCGCGCACTTCACCACCAAGCCAACCTGGCAGGCCGGCGTCGGCGTCAGCGGCGACAACACGCGCGACGTGCCGGACGTGTCCCTGAGCGCATCGCCGCTGCATGATCCCTATCTGTTCTGCACCACCGATTCAAGCGGCCACGGCACCTGCGTCAACGGCTTCCGCAACAACGACGCGCAGACCACGCTGACCGCCGCCGGGGGCACGTCCTTCAGTGCGCCGGCGTTTGCGGCGATCCTGTCGCTGGTCAATCAGAAGGCCGGGCCGGCGGGTGGCCTGGGCAACGCCAATCCGATGCTGTATCAGCTTGCCGCCACCACCACCGGCGTATTCCACGACATCACCAGCGGCAACAACAATGTGCCGACCTCGTCCGGCACTGTCATCGGCTACTCCGCCGGGGTCGGCTACGATCCGGTGACCGGCTTGGGTTCGGTCGATGCCAGCGCGCTGGCCAACGCCTGGGCGCTGGCCAGCGCCTCGGGCAGTTCCTCCGGCGGCAGCTCCTCCAGTAGCAGCTCATCCGGCGCTTCCTCGTCGGGCGGCACCGGCAGCAGCAGTTCCAGTTCCGGCGGCTCCTCGTCGAGCGGCTCCACCGCGTCGGGCGGAGGTGGCGGAGGAGGCGGGGCCTGGCCGCCGCTTGCGCTGCTGGTGTTGGGCGCGCTGCTCGGGCTGAGGCGTCACCGGCAGGGGATCATCGGTTCGGACGATGCGCGCGGCAGCGCGGCATAGCATACCCAACCGCACCACGCATTCCCGATACACTAACGCCGCAAATACCGTGACAACCCCTGAGCATAGGAAACATCATGAGTGAAGCGAAGGAAGCAGCGCCAGCGGCAAGCGGCCCCAAGCCGAAGAAATCCGTAGCCCTGTCCGGCGTCACCGCCGGCAACACCGCCCTGTGCACCGTCGGCCGCAGCGGCAATGACCTGCACTACCGCGGCTACGACATCCTGGACGTGGCCGATGCCTGCGAATTCGAGGAGATCGCCCACCTGCTGGTGCACGGCAAGCTGCCGACCAAGGCCGAGCTGAAGGCCTACAAGGCCAAGCTCAAGTCGCTGCGCGGCCTGCCCGCCAGCGTCAAGTCCGCCCTGGAAGCGCTGCCGGCCGCCAGCCACCCGATGGACGTGATGCGCACCGGTGTCTCCGCGCTGGGCTGCGCCCTGCCGGAAAAGGATGACCACAACCATCCCGGCGCGCGTGACATCGCCGACAAGCTGATGGCTTCGCTCGGTTCGATGCTGCTGTACTGGTACCACTACGCCGTCAACGGCAACATCATCGACGTCGAGACCAACGACGATTCCATCGGCGGCCATTTCCTGCACCTGCTGCATGGCGTGTCGCCGCCGGATTCCTGGGTCAAGGCGATGCACACCAGCCTGATCCTCTACGCCGAGCACGAGTTCAACGCCAGCACCTTCACCTGCCGCGTCATCGCCGGCACCGGCTCGGACATGCACAGTGCCATCACCGGCGGCATCGGCGCCCTGCGCGGGCCCAAGCACGGCGGCGCCAACGAGGTCGCCTTCGAGATCCAGAAGCGCTATGACAGCCCGGACGAGGCCGAAGCCGACATCGTCAAGCGCGTCGCCAACAAGGAAGTGGTGATCGGCTTTGGCCACCCGGTGTATACCGTGTCCGATCCGCGCAACAAGGTCATCAAGGAGGTGGCGCGCGAGTTGTCCAAGGAGCAGGACAACACCAAGATGTTCGACATCGCCGAGCGCCTGGAAACGGTGATGTGGCGCGAGAAGAAGATGTTCCCCAACCTGGACTGGTTCAGCGCCGTCAGCTACCACATGATGGGTGTGCCCACGGCGATGTTCACGCCGCTGTTCGTCATCGCTCGCACCTCGGGCTGGAGCGCGCACATCATCGAGCAGCGCATCGATGGCAAGATCATCCGCCCCTCGGCCAACTACACCGGGCCGGAAGACCAGAAGTTCGTGCCGATCAGCGAGCGCAAGTAAACCGGTCGCTGTTTCACGCAGCCCTCGCGCCGTGCGGCGCGGGGGCTTTTTCTTTGCCGCCGCGCGGCGCCGCACTCCTGCGCCGCATCAGGTGTTTTTTCCACGTTCCCGCCGGGCGCTCCACCAGCAGATAGGCCAGCGCGCCGCAACTGACGGCGGCGACGAGGTTTTGCGGCCAGGCGGTCCACCACCAGGTGCCGCTATACGCATCCGGCGGCGCCAGGAACAACTGCTGCCACAGGTAGATGCTGTACGAGGCCAGCCCCAGCCAGCGCAACGGCGCGAACGACAGCGCGCCGCGCAGCAGGCCGTCGTCCATCACCGTCTCCGCCAGCAGGACGAAGCCCGCCAGCGGCAGCGCCAGCGCTTCGGCGATGGTCGCCAGGGCGGAGGCACTCGCGTCGCGCTTGCAGCAGGCCGCGGCCAGCGCGCACAGCGGCGCCAGCCACAGCGCCGCGTGGCGCAGCCGGCGCTGCCGGCGCAGCGCGGCAAAAGCGCGCTGGCGTGTGTGCAGCAGCACCGCCCGCAGGCAGCCCGCCGCAAGGTAGGGGATGCAGGGCAGTGTGTTGGCCAGTTTCGGCGGGATCAGCAGCAGGGCGCACAGCGCCAGCCCGGGGCTGGCCAGGCTCAGTGTTAGCAGGGTCGGCGCGGCGCGGCCGCTGTGCACCAAGGGCAGGAACAGCAGCGGCCAGAACAGGTAGAACTGCTCTTCCATCGACAGGCTCCAGAAGTGCCCGAAGAACCAGTCCCCCTCGAACAGCGTGGTGTTCTTGGTGAAGCTGATCGCGCCGATGAAGGACTGCCAGTGCCAGTGCATCAGGCCGAGGCTCGCCGCCAGGCCGATGCCCGCGCAAGCCAGCGCGAACGGCGGCAGGATGCGCAAGGCGCGCCGCTGCCAGAAGCCGGACAGGCTGATGGTGCCGCTGTGTTGGCGCTCGCGCAGCAGCCGCAGCGTGATGATGAAGCCGCTGATGGCGAAGAACAGATACACGCCGAGGATGCCCAGGTCGCGTAGCGGCCACAGCCAGGAGGGTGCGGCATTGCCGCGCGAGGCGTGACCGAGCAGCACGATCAGGATCGACAGCGCGCGCAGCCCGTCGAGCGCTTCGATGCGCGTCGCCACTGCGTCGGCGCGCGGCTGCCGGGCGCCGCCGGGCGGATGCTGGCGGATGTGCGCCTGACGCGCGGCAGCGCCGCGCGGGCGCACCGCGGCGGCGCGCTGGGGGTGGGCTTCACTGCCCTTGACCACGGGTTCCATGTATGACCGACCGCCGCCGGCCGGAAAAGTTTTCCTTTGCGCTCAGCGCTGTGCCGCTGCGCGGCGGCGCGGTGTCCGAATTTATCCGGCGCCCGCCTGTCTGACAGCGGCGTGGCGAGGATGCCGCGCGTCATGAAAAAAGGGAAGCCGATGCCGACCATCTCGGTAGTGCACAAGACGACGTATCACTACGCCAAGCCGGTGCGGCTGGGCGACCATCGCCTGATGTGCCGGCCGCGTGACAGCCACGATCTGCGCCTGATCGATACCGGGCTGACCATCGCGCCGCGCGCGCGGGTGCGCTGGATGCACGACGCCTTTGCCAATTCCATCGCCGTCGCCAGCTTTGGCGAAGAGCCGGCGGCGCAGCTGTTTTTCGAGTCGCGCTTCCAGGCCGAGCACTACCCGGCGGATCCAGGCCTGTTCGAGCTCGATGCCTACGCCAGCGTCTATCCGTTTCACTACAGCTTCGAGGAAATGCCGGATCTGGTGCGCACCGTGGAGCGGCACTATGCCGATCCGCAGCGTCGGGTTGACCAGTGGGCGCGCGGCTTTCTCGGTGAAGGCGGCAGGCGCGACACCATGGATCTGCTGCTCGACATGAATCAGGCGATCAAGGCGCAGTTCTCCTACGCACGCCGCGAGGAGGTGGGCACACAGACGCCGCTGCAGACGCTGGAACTGGGCTCGGGCAGCTGCCGCGACTTCGCCCTGTTGATGATGGAAGCGGTGCGCAGCCTGGGTTTCGCCGCGCGTTTTGTCTCCGGCTACCTGTACGAGGAGAAGCTGCTGGCGGCGGAATCGGGCGTGGTCGGCGGTGGCGCCACCCATGCCTGGATGCAGGTGTTCCTGCCCGGCGCCGGCTGGGTCGAGTTCGATCCGACCAATGCGCTGGCGGGAGGCCGTAACCTGATCCGCGTCGCCGTGGCGCGCGACGCGCTGCAGGCGGCGCCGCTCAGCGGCAGCTTTACCGGGGCGCCGGCGGATTTCCTCGGCATGAAGGTGGAGGTGACGGTGACCGCGGAGGGGGCGCAAACGCTGCTGGGCCAGTCTCAGGCCCAGTCGCCAGTCCCGCTGCTGCCGGATCAGGACATGCCGGCCGATGAACTGCCAGCACGGAATCAGGACGAATCCGAAAAGTCGTTGCGGCCGCAGTCGGAACGGGCCGCATGATTGGTGAAAAAGTCTTTTTTTTCAATAATATGAAAGATATTTCCAACGTTGCGGACCGGTTTGTCGGAGCTGTGATCCTTGCAAAATGGAATAAGCTTATGCCTTTTTTGGAATTAGAGACCTTGACCATTGTCCGCTTGCGGCGACGAATCTACACTCGCACCCCGCAAATTTGATGCACCGCATGTATGCGGAAGGCTGAACAGCAAGTGTTCGATGCAGCTCCCCAGGGTCAGGTTGCCGCGGGCGAAAACGCCGCCGTCATCGACGAGGCACAACTCGCCGCGCTGAACGAGAAATACCTGCCGCTGGATTTCGAGGCGCGCATCCGCAGGCTGTACCAGGATTTCGCGCCGGAAAAGGTGCTGGTCACCTCGTCCTTCGCCGCCACCTCCGCCTATTTCCTGCACATCGTCTCGCGCATACGGCCGCAGCAGCGCATCCATTTCATCGACACCGGCTTCCATTTTCCCGAGACGCTGGAATACCGCCGTTACCTGACCGAGTTGTTCAAGCTCACGGTGGAGGATGTCCGCGCCGAGGATTGGCAGCACCAGTTCACCGTCGACGACAAGACCTACGAGCGCGATCCGGACTACTGTTGCGCCATCAACAAGGTGCAGCCGCTGGAAGCGGTGAAGGCCAATTTCCATGTCTGGGTTTCGAGCCTGATGCGCTGGCAGACCGACCATCGCGCCGGACTGCCGGTGTTCGAGCTGCGCCGCGGCCTGCTCAAGTTCAACCCGATGATCGACGTCAGCCGCGAAGAACGCGACCGCTACATCGCCGAGCATCAGCTGCCGTTCCATCCGATGGTGGCGCGCGGCTACTCGTCCATCGGGTGCACCCACTGCACGGTGGCGGGCGAGGGGCGCACCGGCCGCTGGATGGGCAAGCCCAAGACCGAGTGCGGCCTGCACCTCTGAAGGCGGTTGTTTCCTTATCGCTGCGCTTCCGGCCGTGCCGGACCCGGCTGCTGATCGGCTCAAGGCCGCTGGCGCCCGGAGCCGGGCTTGCGCCCCGCTCGTCCACAAACGGTCTCGCGCCCGACGCTTCGATGCTCCCGCGTATGGCGGCAGCGCAGGGCGAAACAGCTTAAAATCCGCGTCCTCGCGCCGTCATTCCCCCCAACGCCGATCCCCGACCGATGACCAAGACTTCCTTCCCCAAAGAAGACCTGAAGATTCTGCTGCTCGAGGGTGTGAGCCAGACCGCGGTGCGCTATTTCCGCGAGGTCGGTTACACCAACATCGAGTATCACGAGAAGTCGCTGCCGGAGGCGCAGCTGGCCAAGGCGGTGGCCGAAGCGCACATCGTCGGCATCCGTTCGCGCAGCCACCTGACGGCGGAGATGTTCAACAACTCGCGCCGCCTGTTTGCGGTGGGCTGCTTCTGCATCGGCACCAACCAGGTCGACCTGGACGCGGCGCAGCTGCGCGGCGTGCCGGTGTTCAATGCGCCGTATTCCAATACGCGCAGCGTGGCCGAGCTGGTCATCGCCGAGGCCATTCTGCTGATGCGCCGCATCCCCGAGAAGAACATGGAGTGCCATCGCGGCGGCTGGTCCAAGTCGGCCAGCGGCAGCTTCGAGGTCCGCGGCAAGACGCTCGGCATTGTCGGCTACGGCCACATCGGCACCCAGGTTGGCGTGCTGGCGGAAAGCCTGGGCATGCGGGTGATCTACAACGACATCGAGACCAAGCTGGCCCTGGGCAACGCCATGCCCGCCGCCAGCCTCGACGACCTGTTGCAGCGCTCCGACGTCGTCAGTCTGCACGTGCCGGAGACGCCTGAGACCAAGGACATGTTCGGTGCGGCGCAGATCGCGAAGATGAAGAAAGGCGCGGTGCTGATCAATGCTTCGCGCGGCACTGTGGTCGACATCGACGCGCTGGCCGAAGGCCTGCGCAGCAAGCATGTCGGCGGTGCCGCGGTGGATGTGTTCCCGGTCGAGCCCAAAGCCAACGACGAGCGCTTCGTTTCGCCGCTGGTCGGCATGGACAACGTCATCCTGACGCCGCACGTTGGCGGCAGCACGCTCGAGGCGCAGGAGAACATCGGCCTGGAGGTGGCGGCCAAGCTGGTGCGCTACAGCGACAACGGCTCGACCCTGTCGGCGGTGAATTTTCCGGAGGTGTCGCTGCCGGGCCACAGCGGCAGCCGCCGCTTGCTGCACATCCACCACAATGTGCCGGGCGTGCTGTCGCGCATCAACGAAGCCTTCTCCAGGAGCGGCGTCAACGTCGACGCACAGTTCCTGCAAACCAGCGGCAAGGTCGGCTACGTGGTCATCGACATCACCGCTTCCGAGGAGCAGGCGCAGGGCATCAAGGACGATCTGGCGGCGATCCAGGGCACGGTACGCACCCGCCTGCTCTACTGAGGCCGGTATCCGCCGGCGCCGGGCGCGGGCATGGTGGTCCTTTTTGTCGGGCTTCCAGGCCGGGTGGCATCGAATTCGTTCAGCAGCGTGGTTCACCGAAGAGGCAGTGCATGATCAGCAAGGAAGACCTGAAAAAAGCCGCTCTCGACTACCACGAGTTTCCGACGCCGGGAAAGCTGTCGATCACCCCGACCAAGCAACTGGTCAATCAGAGCGACCTGGCGCTGGCCTATTCGCCCGGCGTGGCCTCGGCCTGCGAGGCCATCGTCGAAGATCCGCTCAACGTTTTCCGCTACACCGCCCGCGGCAACCTGGTCGGTGTGATCAGCAACGGCACCGCCGTGCTCGGCCTGGGCGCGATCGGCCCGCTGGCAGCCAAGCCGGTGATGGAAGGCAAGGCGGTGCTGTTCAAGAAATTCGCCGGCATCGATGTGTTCGATATCGAGATCGAGCAGCGCGATCCCGACACGCTGGTGGAAGTGATCGCCGCGTTGGAGCCGACCTTCGGCGCGATCAACCTGGAAGACATCAAGGCGCCGGAGTGCTTCGTGGTCGAGCGCAAGCTGCGCCAGCGCATGAAGATCCCGGTGTTTCACGACGACCAGCACGGTACCGCCATCATTGTCGGCGCCGCCTTCACCAACGGCCTGCAGGTGGTGGGCAAGGACATCAGCAAGGTCAAGCTGGTGGTCAGCGGCGCCGGCGCCGCGGCCCTGGCCTGCGTCGACCTGCTGCTGGACCTGGGTCTGCCGCGCGAGAACGTCTGGCTCACCGATCTGGCCGGGGTGGTCTACGAAGGCCGCACCGAGCTGATGGATCCGGAGAAGGCACGCTTCGCCCAGCCGACCTCCGCGCGCAAGCTGGCCGAGGTCATCGCCGGCGCCGACGTGTTTCTCGGATTGTCCGCCGGCGGCGTGCTCAAGCCGGAGATGGTCAGGGCCATGGCGGCGCGGCCGCTGATCCTGGCGCTGGCCAACCCCACGCCGGAAATCCTGCCGGAGGAAGTCAAGGCGGTGCGCGACGACGCCGTCATCGCCACCGGCCGCAGCGACTACCCCAACCAGGTCAACAACGTCCTCTGCTTTCCCTTCATCTTCCGCGGCGCGCTCGACGTCGGCGCTACCACCATTACGCGGCAGATGGAAATCGCCACGGTGCAGGCCATCGCCGCCCTGGCGCGGCAGGAGCAGAGCGACATCGTAGCCGCCGCCTACGGCGGCATCGAGGACCTGGCGTTCGGCCCCGAATACCTGATTCCCAAGCCGTTCGACCCGCGCCTGATCGTCAAGATCGCGCCGGCCGTGGCCAAGGCGGCGATGGATTCCGGCGTGGCCACGCGGCCGATCGCCGATCTGGACGCCTACGCCCAGCGCTTGCTGCAGTTCGTCTACCACAGCGGCACGCTGATGCAGCCGATTTTCGCCGCCGCGCGCAAGGCGCCGCCGGAGCGCAGCCGCATCGTCTTCGCCGAGGGCGAGGATGAGCGCGTGCTGCGCGCGGTGCAGATCGTGGTGGACGAGCGGCTGGCCAAGCCCACCCTGGTCGGCCGCCCGGCGGTGATCGAGCGCGCCGTCAAGCGCCACGGCCTGCGCCTGAAGGTGGGTGAGCAGGTGACCGTGGTCAATCCGGAAAACGACCCGCGCTTCCGCGAATACTGGCAGGACTACCACAAGCTGACCGAGCGCAGCGGCGTCACGCCGCAGTACGCACGGCTTGAAATGCGCCGCCGCACCACGCTGATCAGTTCCATGCTGCTGCGCAAGGGCGAGGTGGACGGCATGATCTGCGGCACCATCAGCACCACCGGCCGGCATCTGCACTATATCGACCAGGTCATCGGCAAGTGCCCCGACGCCAAGGTCTACGGCGCGATGAACGGGCTGATACTGCCGGGGCGGCAGGTGTTCATCGTCGATACCCATGTCAACCTCGATCCCAGCGCCGAGGAACTGGCTGAAATTACCCAGCTCGCCGCTCACCAGCTGTGCGCCTTCGGCCTGGAGCCGAAGGTGGCGCTGCTGTCCCATTCCAACTTCGGCAGCAGCAACGCCCCGTCCGCGCTGAAGATGCGCCAGACCCTGGCGCTGCTGCGCGAGCGCATGCCGCAACTCGAGGTGGACGGCGAAATGCACGGTGACTGCGCGCTGGACGAGGCGGCGCGCCACACCATCCTGCCGGACAGCACGCTGCGCGGCAGCGCCAACCTGCTGGTCTGTCCCAATCTGGACAGCGCCAATATCGCCTACAACCTGCTCAAATCGGCGGCCGGACACAATGTCGCCATCGGCCCGATCCTGCTCGGCTGCGCCGCGCCGGTGCACATCCTGACGCCGTCGGCGACGGTGCGCCGCATCGTCAACATGACGGCTGTGACGGTGGTGGAGGCCAACCGGGCGCGGGGCGAGGCTTAGAACACCCCGGTCGTCCTGCGTGGCGCTTGTCGCGCGCCAGGCCGCGGGATGGCCCAGTTTGCTGCGGTTGTCCGGTATGTCTGGCCGTCCGATTGACAATTCTACTGACGAATGTTGAAAATCGTCAGATGCGCAATGCAGCCCGCACCCAGCCCGAGACACGCGACCGCATCCTGCAGGAGGCGGAGCGCGTGTTTCGTGCCTACGGCTATGCCAAGACCACGGTGGCGGACATCGCCAAGGCCTGCGGCATGTCGCCGGCCAATGTGTACCGCTTCTTCGAGAGCAAGGCCACCATCAACGAGGCGCTCACCGAAGTCATGCTCAAGCGCCAGGAGGACATGGCGCTGGGCATCGCCGCGGAGACGCGGCCGGCGGCGCAACGGCTGAAACGGCTGATTGTCGAGATGCACCGTTTCACCTGCGAGCAATACCTCAACGAGTCGCGTGTGCACGAGATCGTGCTCAAGGCGATGGACGAGCAGTGGGGCGTGATCGACGCGCATATCGAGCGCATGCGCCTGCTGTATCGCGCGGTGATCGACGACGGCGTGCGCGCCGGCGAGTTTTCCGCGAAGGGCGTCGAAGCGCGCGGCACCTGCGTGTTCAACGCGGTGATGCCGTTCTGTCATCCGCAGCTGGTGGCGGAGAAGTTCGCGCAGGACAAGGGTCAGCAGGCCGAGTTGATGGCCGATTTCCTGATCGAGGCCCTGCGCGCGCGAAAGATCTAAGAGCTTTTTTGTTTTGTTTCAGAGCCCCGTCATGCCCGTCATGCTTGGCATGACGAAAGAGAAAAATCATCAGTAGTGAGCGGGCGGCCTGTCGTGGAATGCCGCGCGCCAAGGAGTCGCACATGAGGCAACGCTATGCAGTGCTCGCCGCCGCGCTTCCGCTGCTGCTCGGCCTGGCCGGCTGCGGCAAGCCGCCCGCCAAGGCGGAGGAGATCCGCCCGGTGCGCAGCATCGTGGTGGGCGCCGGCGTCACCGACGCCGGCAACACCTATGCCGGCGAAGTGCGCCCGCGCTACGAGTCCGACCTGGGCTTTCGCGTCTCCGGCAAGATCCAGTCGCGCGCGGTGAATGTCGGCGACAAGGTCAAGGCCGGTCAGCTCCTGGCGCAGCTCGATGCCAAGGACCTGGCGCTCAGCGAGGCCAGCCAGCGCGCCCAGGTGGCGGCGCTGGATGCGCAGCTGGCGGTGGCCAAGTCGGACTACGAGCGCAACCAGAAGCTGTTCGACGAGGGCGTCATCGGCGCCTCGGGCATGGACCATTACCAGGCCACCTATCAGGCGGCATTGGCGCAGCTGGACGCTTCGCGCGCGCAGTTGCGGGCGATGAGCAACCAGACCGGCTATGCCGAGCTGCGCGCCGACCACGACGGCGTCATCACCGCCGTGCTGGCCGAGCCGGGGCAGGTGGTGGGGGCGGGGCAGACGGTGCTGCGGCTGGCGCACTCCGGCGAGATCGAGGTAGCGTCCAATGTGCCGGAGGACCAGATCGCGCGGGTCCACGCCGGCATGCCGGTGCAGGTGTCGCTGTGGGCCGGCGGTGATGCTGCGATTGCCGGCATCATCCGCGAACTGGCCTCCAGCGCCGACCCCGCCACCCGCACCTACGCCCTGCGCGTATCGGTGCCGCAGCCGCCGCCGCAGATGAAACTGGGCATGACTGCCAGTGTGCGCATCCCCATGAGCGATGCGCCGAAGCTGATTCACGTGCCGCTCGGCGCGATGATCGAGCAGCAGGGTGCCAGGGGCGTATGGGTGTTCGACCAGGCGGCGCAGGCGGTGCAGTTCCGCCCGCTGGTCATCGCCGGAGTCGACGGCAACGAATTCCTGGTGGCGGGAGGGCTCAGGGACGGCGATATCGTCGTCACCGCCGGTGCGCCGCTGTTGCGCGCCGGGCAGAAGGTGAAGCTGATGCCGCGCGACGCGGCGGCCAGTTGAGATGAAGCCGGGGCAGGAGGGCGGCTTCAATCTGTCGCGCTGGGCGATCCAGCATGTTTCGTTCACCCGCTTCCTGATCGTCCTGCTGGTGATCAGCGGCGTGTTCGCCTATGTCAACCTGGGGCAGCGCGAGGACCCCAGCTTCACCTTCCGCCTGATGGTGGTCAGTGCCTATTGGCCGGGGGCCACCGCGCGCGAGATGGAACAGCAGGTCACCGACAAGCTGGAAGAGAAGCTGGCCGAAACCCCTTGGCTGGACTACACACAGAGCTATTCCAAGCCGGGCGAGGCGCAGGTGTTCGTGGTGCTGCGCGAGGACACGCCGCCGAAGGAGGTGCCGGGTGCCTGGTACCAGGTGCGCAAGAAGATCGGTGACATCCAGGCCAACCTGCCCGGCGGCATTGCCGGTCCGTATTTCAACGACGAGTTCGGCGACACCTATATCGCCATGTACGCCTTCCACAGCGAGGGCTTCAGCTACGCCGAACTGAAGGACTACGTCGACGAGGCGCGCAAGAACATGCAGCGCGTGCCGGGCGTGGAGAAGGTCGATCTGCTCGGCGACCAGGAACCTAAAATCTATGTCGAATTCTCCTACCGCAAGTTCGCCGAGCAGGGCATCACCTTCCAGCAGCTGGGTGACGCCCTGCAGGGCCAGAACACCATCGCCCCGGCCGGGCAGCTGAATACGCCGGAGCGGGCGATCTATGTGCGTGTCGGTGGCCACTACAGCTCGATCCAGGAAATCGAGGACACGCGTTTCCGCGTCAACGGCAAGAGCCTGCGCTTGGGCGATTTCGCCCGCGTCTACCGCGGCTACGACGACCCGCCGGTGATGAAGATCCGGCAGAAGGGCCGCGAGTCCATCGTGCTCGGCG
Source organism: uncultured Nevskia sp. (assembly GCA_964451925.1). Taxonomy (GTDB): domain Bacteria; phylum Pseudomonadota; class Gammaproteobacteria; order Nevskiales; family Nevskiaceae; genus Nevskia. The sequence goes on from CAYVKA010000020.1 coordinate 51,895, forward strand.
TGGTGATGCAGCGCGATGCCGACGTGCTCGAAGTCGGCAAGAGCCTGCAGCAGACGCTGATACGGCTGCACGCCACCTTTCCGGTCGGTATCGAGATGGCGCAGATCACCGACCAGCCGGCGGTGGTGCGTGTCGCGGTGGGCGAGTTCCTGCGCTCGTTGAGCGAAGCGGTGATCATCGTTCTGGTGGTCAGCTTCTTCAGCCTGGGTTTGCGCACCGGCATGGTGGTGGCGCTGACCATCCCGCTGGTGCTGGGCGTGACCTTCGTGGCGATGAAGTACGCCGGCATCGAACTGCAGAAGATTTCGCTCGGCGCCCTGGTGCTGGCGCTGGGCCTGCTGGTGGACGACGCCATGATCTCGGTGGAGATGATGGCGCGCAAACTGGAGGAGGGCTACGACAAGCTCAAGGCGGCCTCCTACGCTTATACCTCCACCGCTTTCCCCATGCTCACCGGCACGCTGATCACCGCCGCCGGCTTTCTGCCGGTGGGCCTGGCCAAGTCCTCCGCCGGCGAGTACACCTTCTCGATTTTCGCCGTGGTCGGCATGGCGCTGCTGATTTCCTGGTTCGCCTCGGTCTATTTCACGCCGTTCATCGGCCACTGGCTGCTCAAGGCGCACCCGCAGGAGGCGCACGAGCTGTTTCACACACCGTTCTACCGCCGGCTGCGCCGCATCATCGACTGGTGCGTGGAGCATCGCTGGAAGGTTATCGTGCTGACTGCGGCGGCCTTCGTGCTCAGCGTGTTCAGTTTCCGCTTCATCCCGCAACAGTTCTTTCCCGACTCCACCCGCCTGGAGCTGATGGCCGACCTGTGGCTGCCGGAAGGCTCCAGCTATGCCGCCACCGAGGCTGTGGCCCTGCGCATGGAAGCCAAGCTGGCGCAGGACCGGGACGTGGACGACTACGTCGCCTACGTCGGCTCGGGCAGCCCGCGCTTCTACCTGCCGCTGGACCAGCAGCTGCGCAACACCAACCTGACCGAGTTCATGGTGGTGAGCCACGACATCAAGGCGCGCGAGCGCCTGCGCCTGAAGATCCGGCAGTGGGTCCAGGAGGAGTTCCCGGAAGTGCGCCTGCGCATCGACCGCCTGCCCAATGGTCCGCCGGTGGGCTGGCCGGTGCAGTTCCGCGTCATGGGGCCGGACCCGGCGCAGGTGCGTGAATTCGCCGAGCAGGCCAAGCAGGTGGTGCGCTCCAATCCCTACGCCGTCAACGTGCACGACAACTGGCACGAGCGCATTCTGGCGCTGCATGATGAACTGGACCAGGAGAAGCTGCGCGTGCTGGGCATCACCAGCACGCAGGTGCGCGGCGCCGGCCAGACCATTCTTTCCGGCACGCAGATCGGCACTTACCGCGAGAACAACCGCAATATCGCCGTGGTGGCGCGCCAGCCGCTGGACGAGCGCGACAAGCTGGGCGGCCTGCGCGATTCCTACATGCCCACCGCCGGCGGCCAGTCGGTGCCGTTTTCGCAGTTCGGCAAGGCCATGGAGGTGTTCGAGGATGGCGTCATCTGGCGCCGCAACCGCGAGCCGGCCATCACCATCGAGGCCGAAGCGGTGGACGGCATGCAGGCGCCGGACGTGACCAACCTGATCTACGCCGAGCTGGTGCCGCTGCGCGCCACGCTGCCGGTGGGCTACAGCATCGAGATATCCGGCGCGCTGGAGCAGAACAAGATCGCCAACGATTCAATCAACGCGCAGATGCCGAAGATGGCGGTGCTGATCCTGTTGCTGCTGATGGTCCAGCTGCAGCATTTTGGCCGCACTATGCTGGTGCTGCTCACCGCGCCGCTGGGCATTATCGGTGCCGCGCTGGCATTGCTGCTGACGCAGGCGCCATTCGGCTTTGTCTCCCTGCTCGGTGTCATCGCCCTGGGTGGCATGGTCATGCGCAACTCGGTGATCCTGGTCGACCAGATCCGACAGGACGTGGCCGAAGGCCACGACGAATGGACCGCCATCGTCGAATCCGCGGTGCGCCGCTTCCGCCCGATCTGGCTGACCGCAGCGGCAGCGGTATTGGCCATGGTGCCGCTGTCGCGCAGCGTGTTCTTCGGCCCCATGGCGATTGCGCTGATGGGCGGGCTGATTGCGGCCACGCTGCTCACATTGACCTTCCTGCCGGCCTTGTACGCGGCCTGGTTCCGCGTCCGCCGGGCCGGCGCGGTCTGAACAGCAGGCGGCCGGCGATCAGGGCCGGCGCCGCCGCTGCCGCAGGACCACGCCCGGCCGGATGGCCGCTTCCCGCCACTGTGGCAGAATAGTCCGTACCCAAAGGCCTCGCCGCCGATGGGTGGGAGCACGCTCGGGGCGTCTCCGCGGCCGCTCAGGCCGGGCAATAACAACGGAGGACGGCATGGAGCAGCGCGGGAAGTTGATGGGTGTACTGGCCTTGACCGGCGCGTTTGCCCTGCTGGCCGGCGCCTGCTCGGGAAGCTCGGCGGAGCCCGCGTCCGCGGCTGCAGCCTTGAGCGGCAGCTCTTCCAGCGGGGCGCAGGGTGGGGCTTCTTCCGGCAGCTCGTCCGGTGGCAGTTCGTCCAGTAGCGGCATCACGCCGCCGGAGGCTCCCGGCTCGCCGATTTTCGGCAACCTGCTGACGACCAAGGTGGCCTGCAACTGGCGCGTCGCCAACGGCACGCCTGACGCCAGCACGCCGCCGGGCGCCCTGCGCTGGGGCTATCTCGACCTCGCGGCCGGCTACTACCAGGTGATCCTGTCGCCCAGCTTCCCGGTCGGCACGCGTTTCCGTTTCGAGGGGCAATATCCCGCGGCCCGCAATTTTTCCTACCAGCTCTACAACGGCGGCAGCCAGGAGCTGGCCGAGCTGGCCGACTATCAGATCGGTCCGGATGCCGGCAGCCAGTCGCCGTTCAACGGCGTCAACACGCTCGACACCGCGGTACAGCCGGGCGGTCACTACACGCTTCATCTGGTATTCGGCGCCAAGCCGGCCAGCCCGGCGGCCAACACCATTTACCTCGATCCCAGCCAGGTCAGCACGCTCAACCAGGCGGTGCTGGTCTACCGAATCTACAACGCCTTCGCCGGCATCAGCGTGGCGCAGCACGGCGGCATGCCGCTGCCGACCGTGTACCAGGAAACCTCCAGCGGCGATGTGACGCTGGCCAGCATGGACACGACCCTGGTCTGTGACGCCGGCATCGGTGCGCGCGACACCGAGCGGCGCACCTTCTCCGCCGGGTCCGACATCGTCAATTCGCAGCCGCAGCATCCCGCACCCATCCCTGCGCAGCCGGTGCCGGCGGCGCCCACCTTCATCCTGCGCGACAGCAGCGGCGACATCCTGGTCAACGAGGACAACCGCTACATGTACGCCGAACTGTCGCAGACCGCCGGCGACCTGGTGCTGATGCGCGTGCGCGCGCCCAGCTTTGCCACGCAGCCAGGGGCGGGTTCCGACCCGCAGCTGCGCCACTGGTCCTTGTGCGAGAACGCGATGGTCTCGGCGGAAACCTACAGCTGCGTCGAGGACCAGGATGCGGTGATCGACAGCGGCGGCTTCTTCAACGTGGTGATCGCCGTGGCCAGCAAGCGCCCGCCCAACGCCACCGCACAGCACGGCTTCAACTGGCTGGCCTACGGCACCACCAACGTCGGCTTCCCCATCTTCCGCCACATGCTGCCGTCGCCGGATTTCACCCAGTCCGCTTTCAACGTACCGGCGGGCGCCACCCCGCAGAACATCATGGGCGACTACTTCCCGGTGGCCACCTACTGCTCGAACGCGGTATTCGCCGCGCATACCCAGGCCGGGCAGACGCCGGCGCAGGTGTTTGCGGGATGCCAGGTGGGGCAGTGATGACAGGCCGGATCGCCGCGCGGCGCGGCGATCCGCGCCAGCGTGGCCATCGATAGCGGCCGGGCGCCAGCGGAAATCCCGTTCAGCCGCGGTCAAGCTTGCCGGGGGTAAATTGCCCTCGCAAAGTAAGAATGCTCAACGGGGCTGTAGCTCAACTTGGCAGAGTGCGGCGGTTTACCGCCGAGATTGAGGTTCAAATCCTCCCGGCTCCATCATTCCCCGCGGAACGCGGCGCGGCGCAATGGACTGCGGCTACTTGGTCGCGACGTACTTCAAATCATGTATTTCAGGAATGGCCACGGCAACATCGACCGGCTCCAGGATCATGGTCGATTTGACGATGCTGCCTTTGCCGACACTGGTGCGAACGTAAATGCTCTTGCCCGCGGGGAGGGTGATGGCGGCCTGGCTGTAATCGCCCGCACCGCACACTACCCGATATTCACCGGGTTCACGATCGATATAGAAAAAGGTTCCGGGGTTGGAGGCGCCGACTAACTGGCCGTTGACCACGATGTCCGGCGTGACCAGGTTGCCGACATAGGAAGCTTCGCGATAGAAATAGATTCGCCCCATGTCCGCGGGTTGCGGCGGCATCAGGGCCTGCATGTCGGAGTAGCTAAGATGGCTGGCGCAGGCGCTGATCAGCAATCCGGCAACAGCGATGGCAATGAGTCTGAGCTTGCGCGATAGGGTCGTTTTCATTTTTTGGCCGATTGGGTGGGCGCTCAATAACCAGCATGTCCCGTGCCACGATTCCAATACAGAGTAAATCGGCATATAGATTGCTAGTTTAGTGCTCGCCAAAATCCAAGGAGCGCCAGCGCATGGGAAAGTTTGTCGAAATTGAATTTCAAAACAAGACCACGCTCATCAAATTGTCCGAAATCACCATGCTGGAACTGACCGAGGACGATGAAAGCTATGTCCTCACCGTATACATATCGGGCGAAGACAGCGTGAAGGTGGAAGCGGAGCCGGGGAACGAAAAGACCGTGCAGACGCTGTACCAGGATCTCAAAGCGAAGCTCGAAGCCGTCTGAATTTCATTGCCTTCTAGCGCGGTCAAGGAACGCGCGCAATGGGGTTATTCGGGGACGCCGATTTCGTCGTCCCCGGTCTCCGCCATTGCAGCGCGGCCTAGGGTGGCGGTTGGCAGTTTCCGGTCTGGTGTTCCACCAGGCAGCCAGACTCGAAATGGTAGTTGAACTCGCCGTTGTTGCGATCGAGCGTCGCGTCGCGGCCGGCCATGCCAGCACCCCAATTCTTGAGAGTGATGACGCCGCTGCCGTCGGATTCGATCGGGCCTACGATATGATCGGATTTCCAGATCTTCCGCTCCAGATCAATCTCCACCGTGGACTGTTCGTGGATCGGAGCGATCGTGCCGGGGCAATGACTGGGGCCGAATGCCAGCGTGGTTTTGCATTGATAGCGCAACGGACCTTCGGCCTGGGCGAGGCCACACGGGGACAGCGTGCCGAGCGCAAGCGAGAGTCCGACAAGCCAGTGCCGGGTTCGGGCGCGCTTAAGCTCCATCGATCGATCCCTGCATGCTATTCGCACAGCCCCGCCAGTACTTGTTGCGCCATCGGGTGCCTGCAAGGCCACGGTCAGCGGACCGCATGCTGTTCCAGCAGCGTGACCAGGGAGGCAATCTGCAAGGCAGAAGCTACCATCACGGCCATGCACTCCAATATTGACAGGTATCCCTTGCGTAACTGTTGCATCGCTCAGCCTCTCGGTGCCCAGGCCAAAAAAAAGTCCACGTCATCGGCGATATTGCCGGTAACGTGGACGTCGGTGTCCGCGGGATCAGGCGTCGTCGCCCGGCCCTGGCTTCAATATCCGCAAGCCCTATGCCAGCGGAATCCGTGACGTTGTCATGGCGCATCCACGCCCCGTTGACAGGAATTGGTGCAAATCCGGTGCTGCGCACCGGTATTAGGTAAATGAGGTGCCACATAAAGTGGCGCGCGACACGCGGTTGCACTCTCTTGGATCGCGCGCCGCCGACGCGGCGACACTCCGGCCAGATAGGTGCGTGAGCCAGAACATGCCGCGGCGATCCGGCGTGCGCGCGCGAATGTTCCCGTTTCCCAATTGAGGTTGTACGGAAATTCCGACGGATGGATGCAGGGCGGCAGGATGGAATTTCCTGAACTTGGCACAGTGATTGCTAATTTGGTTTCAGTGCGTATTCAAGGCGCACAAGTTACGGGGTAGGTCGGGCAAAGGCGCCTGATTTTCCTGCGGACAGCGACGTCCACGTTTTCTGGCATTGCCGCCAGCGAACGTGGACGTTTTTTTTTGCCTCGCGAAAGTCGCGTCAGAAATTGCGGTCTTCGTTGCTTATATATTTAAGGAGCTCAGGAATGAAAGGGTCACGAGGGAGAACAGCGCCGTTCAGGCGGTATGCGGCGGTGCTTGCGCTATTGGCGTCGTGTGCGGGCGGTAGCGCCCATGCCGGCTGGTTCGACTACAACGACGGCAAGGTCTTCTTGACCGAAGGCGTCAGCATGGTGGACGGCGCGGCCGGTGGCGGTGCGGTGCCGTGGGCCGTCATCGCCGGTAACGAAACGCGCGACGGCATCAACGCCAACGTGCACTACACCTTCGCCAGCTTGCCCAACTACAGCCTGAATACGGCGGGCGTCGCAGTGGGCTTTTACGACCGCGTCGAGTTGTCGTACGCTTATTCGGTCCTGCCCACCGGCAGCACTTTCGACACCGTGGGCTTGCTCAACAGCGTGCTTTCAGGCAGCAGCACGTCGAGCACCATCGGGGGCGTGGAGCCCTGGAACACCACCATCAAGATGACCATTTACGGCGCCAAGATCCGTTTGCTCGGCGAGGCCATCTACGACTCCGACACCTGGGAGCCGCAGGTCGCCATCGGTGGTTTCTACAAGATCAACGCCAACAAGGCCTTGCTGCAAACACTCGGCGCGGACAAGAACAAGGACTTCGAAGGGTACATCGCCCTGACCAAGATCTTCTTCCCGATCAGCACCGCCATCGACATCACGGCGCGCTACACCAGCGCCAACGAAACCGGCCTCACCGGCTTCGGCAATATCGACAGCGGCAACCATCGCAAGCTGCGCCTGGAAGGATCGCTGGCATACCTGCTGCAGAAGAACATCGCCATCGGTGGCGAGTTCCAGCAGCACGGCGACAATCTGGGTGGCCGCACCGTCAACTCCCTGAGCGGCGTCAATGGCCTGCTTGGCTCGCTGGGCTTCGGCGGTCTGGATACCACCCTGACGCAGCAGCATGAAAGCAACTGGATCGACCTGTTCGCCGCCTTCGCTCCGGCCAAAAACCTGTCGTTCACCGCGGCGGTACTCGACCTGGGTAACATCACCTTTACGCCGAACCAGTTCGGTTACTACATCTCGATCGCGGCCAGTTTCTAGGGCCGGGGTGCAGGCTGTAGCGATAGCGTTCAGATCTAGGAGACTTTCATGAAGACGATACAAAACCTCAAGCTGCTGCTGCTGGCCGGGGCGCTCGGCGCCGCCGCCATCGCGGCAGGCTGCGCCAGCGGCGATCCGGTTGCGAACCGGACAACCGGAAAAACCCCCGCCGTGATCGGCATTCCGGGCGACTCGCTGGAGAAGTTCGGCGGCCAGGCGGGCATCGATGTATGGGTGGATGACCTGTTCTACTACATCCTCGCGGACAACCGCATCAACCAGATCTTCAACACCCACGGCCACGTTCAGCGCCAGATGGCTTTGAACAAGGAGTTGGAGAACATGGTGCTCGGCGGTCCGGCGCAATATTCCGGAGCGAGCATGAGCGCCGCGCACGCCGAGCTGGGCCTCACGCTGACGCAGTTCAACGCGGTGGTGGAGGATGCCTACCTCGCCTGCGATGCGGCGCGCACGCCGTACCACGTGTGCAACCAGCTGATCGCTGCTCTGGCACCGTTCGAGCGCGTCATCGTGACGAAGTAGAAAGGCCGTCAGTCAGTTCAGTACTGTGAGCGAAACCCATTGGGCTTGTGCCCGATGGGTTTCCATCAATCCGGAGATCTATTTAGTGCAACACCCGTTCAAGCGCACCTCGCTCGCCGTCCCGGCGCTACTCTTTGGTCTTGGCGTCGGCGGCAGGGCATATGCGATCGACGACATCTACGAAACACAGGATGCGTTCCTGGCCGAGACATTCGGCGCCGCCGTGCCGGCGCCGCGGTTTCTCGACCTGGACGGCACGGCGCAGTCCCAGATCAATGCTGCGCTGGGCCACAACTACCAGCAGGCGCGCCTGCGCTACTGGAAAGGCAACGGCAAAACCGCCTGGGTGATCGAGGACAAGGGCAAAGAGGGCTATCAGCTGACCACCGCCGCCTTCGCAGTGAAGGGCGGCGCCATCGACATCGCGCGTGTACTGATCTATCGCGAATCGCATGGCGAGGAAGTGGCACAAGCCGCGTTTCTCAACAAGTTCACCGGCGCGCACGCCGTGGGCGGCAAGCTCGATCGCAGCATCGACAGCATTTCCGGCGCCACTCTGTCGGTGCTGATGATGCAGCGCATGGCAGCCGCAGCCATCGCGCTGGATGCGCTGACCCCACCTTAGGTTCCCGCTAGTGACCATGTCAGAACCGCCTCCGAAGCGGAGTATCACCGCAACCCTGCGCCCCTGGCGTTCGCGCGCGGTGATCAACACCACACGCGGGCAGGCGCCACAGCCAAAGCGCAATTTCACCGCCACGCTGCGCGAGTGGCACAAGCGCACGGGGCTGTTCGCGTTCCTGTTTCTCGGCTGGCTGGGCCTGAGCGGTATCCTGCTCAACGAGGCCTCGGACCTGAATCTCAACAGCGTGCGTATCGACTGGCCGTGGTTGATGTCGATTTATGGCCTGCATGCCGACCCGCCGCTGTCGGCGCTCGGCGCCGGCGGCCACTGGCTGGCCGTCGCCGGGGACAATACGGTGCTCGACGGCAAGCCGCTGGGCCAGCCGATCGATGCGCCGCTGGGGTTTGACGCGGCGCCGGAACCGGGCGAGCCGGCTAAGCAGATGCTCTACGTCGCCCGCGCCGATAGCCTGGTATTGCTCAAACCTGACGGTTCGCGTGTCGACGAGTTGCGCATGCCGCCGTTGCCGATCGCCGCCATCCGCCGGCTCGGCGTGATCGACGGCCACGCCGGCAGCATCGCCATACAGGGCGGCGACACCGCCTACCAGAGCGACGACGAGGGAGAGACCTGGAAGCCGGTGGCGGCCACCGCGGTCCGCTGGTCGGTCATGCAGCAGCTGCCGCGCGAACAGCGCGCCCTGCTATTGCCGTTCTCGCGCCCCAGCGTGTCGGTGCAGCAGTTGCTGGTGGATGCGCACAGCGGCCGCCTGTTCGGCCGCTTCGGCACTTTTTTTGTCGACGCCGTCGGACTCGCCGCGCTGGTGCTGGGCTGCAGCGGTATCTGGATGATGTGGCGCACCAGCAGTGCGCGGCGCAAGCAGGCCGGACGCATCGCCGCCCCCCCGGTCGCGGCAACGCGCAAGTCCGGCAGCGGCACCCCGTAAATGCCGCTCACCGAGCAGCAGGCGCCCTTGCTGGTGGAGCGCCATTTTCTGGCCATGGGCACGGCGATTCTGATTGCCGTCGATGCCGGCGACGCCAGCCGCTGCGCGGCCGCGGAGCGGGCCATCGCTGAAGTATGCAAGCTGCTGTTCGAATTCGGCCGCGAGGGCTGGGCCTGGGGCAGCGGCGCACTGGCCCGCTTCAATCGCGACCTGGAGGCCGGCAATGCGGCGCGCGTGCCCGAGTTGCTGCGGCCTCTATTCGCACAGGCCTGGAGCATCCGGCAGGCCAGCGGCGGCCTGTTTGAGCCGCGCATCGGCGCCCTGGTGCGGTTATGGGGGTTCGACGACCCGAACCACATACGCAGCGCCCCGCCGCCGCAGCAGCAAATTGCCGCATCGCTCTCCGCCGTGTATGTCGCGCCTCCCTACGACGGAGGGGAGGTCCATGCCGCCGCACCGGGCGTCATGTGGGATCTGGGCGGCATCGGCAAGGGTTATATCGTCGATATCGCGCTGGACTGGCTGCGTCAGTGCGGCTTTACCGATGCGATCATCAATGCAGGGGGCAATGTGGCCACACGCGGGCGGCGCGGCGACCGCCCCTGGCATGTGGGCATCCGCGATCCGCGCGCCGCGACCGAGTTGCCGCGTTTGCTGGCCTCGCTGGACGTGGGCGACGAATCGGTCATCACCCACGGTGACGACCAGCGTTATTTCGAGCACCAGGGCCGGCGCTACGCCCACATCCTGCACCCGCACAGCGGCGAGCCGGCGCGCGGCCTGCGCTCGCTGACGGTTGTGCACCGCGATGGCACGCTGGCTGACGGCGGCGGTGCGGCGCTGTTCGTCGCCGGCCCGAGAGGTTGGCCGCAACTGGCCCGGAAACTGGGCATCGGGCAGGTGTTGGCGGTGGACGAAGACGGCGTGGTCTCGGCTACCGCGCGGCTGGCCGCACGCCTGCGGCCGGTGTCCGGTACGCAGGTCACCATCGTGCAGTGAGGCCTGTCGGGCCGCGAACCTCTCGCCGCCGGCGTCGTGCCCAGGGCGCTCAATGTTCCAATCCTGGCATGGCATATGCTCGTTTTGCTGAAAATCAGGGAATTCGCATGGCCGTCGCTTTGCCTCCGCCAATCGATCCGCAAGAGGGATCCGCTGTCGAATTGCGCGCGCAATCGCAGGCGCAGCAGGAAGTGCGCATCGAATATCGGAAAGGCGTACTGATCCACGTGTTCGGCGGCCCGCCGCTGGACCCGGACCATCTGCGCAAGGCGGTGATCGCGGCGGCCAGCCTTTCCGATGCGCTGCGCACGGTGGGCTACATCTACTACGTTTCGGGCTATCCAGCCGCGCTGCTCAGCTACGCCGAGACCGGGCAGTACCTGGTCGACATCTACGTGCGGGTCGTGCCCGGCCGCGTCCGGGACGTCACCGGCGCCCCCGAGCTGCAGGCGTTCTTTGCCGATCTCAAGGGCGCCAAAGGGCCGCTGACCAGTTCCAGGCTTGAAGCCGATCGCGCGCTCGCCGACGGCTTTGCGCAACGGGCAGGGGTGCAGTATCAGCCCAGGTTCGTGCCGGCCGGAGGCGACGCAGTGACGCTCGATCTGGGCGAGGCCAAGCCGGATCAGTCCCAGCCGCACGTGCTCGGTACCTTCGGCAATTACGGCAACCGCTACGCCGGGCCGTACCTGGCCACGGCCAGCATCAGGGACTCGTTCTCCAGCGGAGATGAGATCACGCTGGCGGGCGGCGCCAGCGCACGCTTCCTGGGGCTCGGCGGCGCCCATTCAGAGCCCTACCATGAGGGCGATGCGGGCTGGTCCAGGGTCACTCCCTACGGCGTGTTCGCGCTGCAGGGGCGCTATGCCGATTTCAGCCAGACCGTGCAGGGCTATCGCTTCAACGGCAAGCTCAGTAGCGGTAGCGCCAGCTGGCTATACCCGCTGTATTCGGATTTCCAGCAGCGCCTCAACCTGCAGGCCAAATTCGAGCGTGACCACGAATCCCTCGATGCGCCAGCCGTCACGGCCAACTGCAATCTCCTCGGTGGTCTGCTCAGCCTGCTGGGGTTGAGCAGCTGCCCGGTTACGGTCAGCAGCGGCGGTGAAGCGCTGTCAGAACTGTACAATTCAGCTGAACTCGGCTTGAACTATATCGGCCGCGTGCAACATGGCGAGCAGCAGGCGGAATTGCAGGCGGGCCTGATCCTGCGCAAGGGCCTGGGGCCGCACCAGACCACCGGCACCGCGGCCAGCCTTGATTATTTCTTGTGGCAGCCGTCCTTCAGCGTGCGCTATACCGTGACGCCGCACTGGGCCGCACTGGCCGATGGCAGCTTCCAATTCGCCAACAGCATCCTGCCGCAACAGCAGATGTTCGTGATCGGTGGGCCGGCGAGTGCGCACGCCTATGAAGCCGGAGCCGGTGTCGGCGATCATGGCGAGAATCTGCGCCTCGGCGTCGAGTGGAGGGGCTACGATGATTCCTGGACGGAGCGCTATGGCCTGCGGCCGCGTGGCTTTGTCGAATACGGGGCCTCTGCGCTGGCGCATCGCGTCGTCGGTGATCCGAACGGCAGGGTGACCATCGCGGATGTCGGCACCGCGGTGGACATGCGCTTCACCTCCTGGCTGGGCGGCAGCCTGTCGCTGGCGCAATCCATCTACAGCCATGGCGGCGACAGCAGCCCCAATGGCCTGGCCAGGAAGTACGTGTTCTTCCAGCTGGCGGCCAAGTATTGAACTCCGCCGTACCCTGATCTGCCGCGGCTTGGCGCGGCCGCGCCATGCTGAGCCGGTTGCCGTCGTGAAACCATCAAGTCAACCGTCCGCGAGGTTCACTGCACAGCGCGGTTCCCACGCAAGCCGCATCCGCAACTGCTGCTTGCGCGGAAACCGGGCTGTACTTCTGCTGTTGCAGCGACGCAGGACTTAAAGACCGCTCAACACCGGCGTCAGCTTGACCACTGTCGGCAGGGCCACGTTGAGCACTTCCGGTACCACGGTGCCCACCGGAAGGTGCAGGTCCGACAGGACCGGCGCCAGGTCCACCACCAGCGGCAGCGCCACATTGAGAACGGTCGGCACCAGGGAGCCCACCGGCAGGTGGAGTTCGGTGAGTGTCGGTGTCAGCTTGACCACCACCGGCAGGGCCACGTTGAGCACGGTCGGCACCAAGCCTCCGACATTCAGGTTCAAAGGGGCCGGTGCGGCCAGGGCCAGGTGGGGAGCGCCGAGCAGGCCCGCCGCGGCGAGCAGTGTTGCAACCTTCTTCATGACAATCGTTCTCCGTGGGATGCGCAAAAAAAAATCCACGTCACCGGCTGTGCCGGTGACGTGGACGTCGATGTCCGGAGGGACCAAGCGCCGTTGTCCAATCCCCCCATGCAGGAATAGCAGCAAACGCTATGCCAATTTGCGCGCGGGGTTGCCGGGAATCCGGCGCAAAAAAAAGCCCCGTCGGCGCTGGCCGGCGGGGCTGAAGGAGCCGGTGCTAGCGGCCCCACCTTCCCATTGGGCTATTGCACGATGACCTTGCCGGTCATGTAGGGATGCACCCCGCACTGGTAGGTGTAAACACCCGTGGTGCTGAAGGTGCGGCTGTAGCTGTTGCCCTGTTTCAGGGCGCTGCTGGCGCCGTCGGCGAACTTGACGATGTGTGGCGTATCCAGATCCTGGTTGGTCCAGGTCACCGTGGTGCCAACCGGCACGGTGATGGTGTCCGGGTTGAAGGCGAACTTGACGATGGTCACGGCCGAAGTGACAACCGCCGCTGCAGGTACCGGCGGCGCCACCACCACCGGCGCGGCGGTCGGACTGGCCGAGATCACTTTCAGTTCCACGCGGCGGTTCAGCGCGCGTCCCTCATCGGTCTTGTTGTCGGCGACCGGCATGGATTTGCCGAAGCCCTTGCTGGTCATGCGGCTACCGTCGACACCCTTGCCGACCAGGTATTGCACCACCGAGGCGGCGCGGCGCTCGGACAGCTTCTGGTTGTACGGCACCGAGCCCTTGCCGTCGGTATGGCCATCGATCTCCACCTTGATGTCCGGACGCGACTGCAGCGCGGCGGCCACGTTGTCGAGGATGCCCTTGGCCGTGGGAGTCAGCGTGGCCTTGTCGAAATCGAAATTGACATCGTGCAGCACCAGTACATCGCCTTCCTTGCAGCCGGCGAGATTGATGGGCTGGCCGGCGCTGGGCGATTCGCAGGGCGACGGCGCCGGTGGCGGCGGGGGCGGCGGCGGGGCAGCGGGCCGCACCGGGCTGGGCGAATAGCCCAGGGGCGTTCCCGGAATCGGCAGCTGGCCGCTCGGCCAGCTGGCCTGACCTGGTGCCGTTCCGCCCATCGAGTTGACGAAGGGCGTCGGCTGCGGCGTGCCCGTGGGGCGATTGTAGTTGAGCCCATTGGATGCGCTCAGGCAGCCGGACAGCGGCAGCACGAGGGCAATGACCGGCAGGGTGAAATACCTCTTCTTGACCAGCATATAGTGACTCCCTGAGATGTACGCTGAGATGTGCTTGGACGGAGTGCCGGGCGCAGCCGATCGGCCCAGCGCGACAGCGGGCTGACGATCCCGGTGCCGGATGGCGCTTGCGAACGCCAGGGGCCGCCACGTCGCACCGCCGTTGCGATGGTCCGGCTTGTCCATGTCAATCCATCCCCTTGCGTTTTTGTCGCACCAAAAAAAACGTCCACACTGCCGGCAATGGATTTTTGCCGGCAGTGTGGACGTCTGTGTCCGCAAGCCCGGCCATCTTTGGCCGGACCTTGTGTATAGAAATAACGCAATCGCTATGCCAATTTCAAATCCGCGGCACCGTTTCGGCACCCGGTGCGGGGGCATCGCCGCCTATTTCGGCGCGAGATTCGTCGCGCGCAGGATCGCCCGGTCTACCGTTCCCAGCGTTGCCGGCTGGTGCTCGAGCCAGCCCAGCGGCTTCTGCGGGTCGAACACGGTTCCGTCCAGCAGCAGATCCGCGCCGAGTTCCAGGGTGTTGCCGCCGACGGCTTCGGTCATCCATGCGCTGGCGTGCTCGCCTTCCATCTTGTAGTCGGAGGCGGGGCAGGGCTCCGACACCATTTCCGCCGCTTCGCGATAGGTTTGGCAGCGATATACGTCCCGTGCCAGTGCGCCGAGGTCCGGCGTCACCCAGCACTGCCGCCAGCGCAGCATCTGCAATGCAAACCAGATGGCGTGCGAGCGCCAGGGAAAAGTGGCGGCGCAGCGATGGAATACCAGCCCCTCAGGATGCGTTTGCAGCGAGCTGCGAATGGCGTCCGCGGGCGCCTGCACCCAGCCGTTGTCGATCATCAGCTTCGCCGCCTCGGCGCGGTGCTCGGCGATGTCCAGCCAGCGTGCCGCCTCGATCAGCGCCGCCACCAGGGCGCGATGCGTGGCCGGATGGGCATCGGCCCAGTCGCGTGTCACGCCGAGCACTTTCTCGGGGCTGTTGTTCCAGATGGCGTACTTGGTCGCCACTATGGTGCCGAGGCCGCGCAGTTCCGCGACTTCGCTCCACGGTGCGCCGACGCAGAAGCCGTCGACGCGGCCCGCCGCCAGTTCGCCGACCATGCGCGGCGGTGGCACCACGCACAGGCGTACGTCGGCGTCGGGGTCGATGCCGGCGCTGGTCAGCCACATGCGCAGCTCGTAGTGATGCGTGGAAAACGGAAAGACATGCGCAAACACCGGCGGCGGCCGATGCGCCTTGCGGTCGGCCTCCAGCACCCGCGCCAGCGCCTTGGCCCATTGCGCCGCATCGGGCCGCGAAGGAGCCAGCGCGCGCATCCGCTCATGCAGCGCCCGGGACACGGTCACCGCGTTGCCGTTCAGATTGAGCGACAGGGCAGTGACCATCGGCACCGCGATGCCGTCCAGGCCCAGCGTCGCCGCGATCGGCATCGGCGCCAGCATCTGCGCCGCATCCAGTACGCCCATCGCCACCTTGTCGCGCAGCGCGGCCCAGGCGCGTTCCACCCGCAACTCCACTTCCAGGCCGTGGCGGGCGAAGTAGCCGCGCGTCTTGGCGATGATGATCGGCGCCGCGTCGGCCAGAGGCAGCAGTCCCACGCGCAGGGCCGGCTTTTCCAGATTGCCCATCACAGCACGTCCGCGGCGGTGATCAGCACGCGGGCGAAATCCCCGATCCTCTGCTTGCGGTCCATCGCCATGCGACGCAGCAGGTTGTAGGCGGCGGATTCGTCCAGGCCGCGTCGTTTCATCAGCAATCCCTTGGCTTTTTCGATGTCACGCTGGTCCGCCAGGCGGGTGCGCGCCTGGTCGAGTTCCTGGCGCAAGGCCTGGTGCAGCTCGAAGCGCGCGATGGCCACTTCCATCACCGAGCTGAGGCGCGTCGGGTGCAGGCCGTCAACCACATAGGCGCTGACGCCGGCGTGCACCGCGCGCCGCGTGGTCTCCGGATCGCTGCGCGAGGCGAACAGCACGATGGGCCGCGGATGCTCGCGATTGAGCTGGCCGAGAGACTCCAGAGTATCCCGGCCTGGCGCATCGACGTCGATAAAGATGACTTCCGGCTGGCAACGTTCCACCGCAGCCGACAGATCGGCATGGGTATCCAGTCGCGCCGCGACCGTGTGTCCTTCCGCCGCCAGCGCCTGTTCCAGCATGGACAGGCGTTCAGCGTCGTCGTCCACCAGCATCACCCTGAGCTTGGTGTGTCCGGCTGCCATTGGCAGTCCTTTTTATATGTATGACCCTGTTTATATATAGCAACCGAAATGCCAAATACGGATCGATGCCGTCGCATCGGGGCCGCAATGAAAAAATAAAACTCGCAATCGGCGGGTTTGTCTTAAAATGGTGCAGATTTTCTGCCGGAGATCCGCGTGCGTCTGTCCTTGTACACCGATTTTTCCCTGCGCCTGCTGGTGTATCTGGCCGGTGTGCGCGACGGCAAGCCCGTCAGTGCGGGACTGATCGCCGAAAAATATCGGGTTTCCGCCCATCACATGCACAAGGTTGCACAAGGACTGCGCAAACTGGGCTACGTTGAATCGATCAGCGGCAGGAATGGTGGTCTGCGCCTGGCCGTCCCGGCGGAATCGCTGCGCGTCGGCGATGTCGTGGAGGCCATGGAAGGCCGTGGCCACATGGCAGACTGCGCACGTGGTCCCTGCAGGTTGCATGGCGCCTGCCTGCTGAAGGGGGCGTTGGACCGTGCCGAACGCAATTTCCTCGACGAACTGAGGAAGTACACGCTGGCTGACGTGGTGCGTGGGCCGACGGTGATCCGCCTCGAAAAGCTCATTCGCGCGGCCTAGTTTTTTACGTCTCTGCGGGTCGACCTCCGCTTCGGCTGAAGCGGACGCGGTGCGCGCCCGCTGTTGAATCACCGGCGCGCCGCTAAATCTGGCATACCGATTGCTTGATTTGACTGGGCAAGAGCACCGTCAATGACGACGGTTCTCCCAGGACAACGACGTCCACACATTGGCCGGATCGCCAGGTGTGGACGTTTTTTTTTGGTTTTCCGAAAATGGAATACAGGCCGCCACAGCAGCCGATGCAAGCGAGCCGGGGCACCATCGGGCAGGTGTGGAGCAAGCGCCGCGGCGCCCGCGGCCTGACCGCGGCCCTGTGCCTGTGGCTGCCGCTGCTGTCCAGCGCCGACGTCGCACCGGATCAGGCGATCGTCTCGCTGAAGAGCGCCACGCTGGACCTGATGCAGGCGCAGGCTGCGGCGCCGGAAGCTCCCGGTTCGTTCTCCATCTATGTCGGCAACAAGGAGCCGTCCCTGCTGCTGGATGAGATCCAGGTGTGGATCGACAACGCGGCGCCGCAACGCTATGAATTCAGCGATCGCGAGGCCCGGGCCCTGCACCGGAATGGATTGCATCGGCTGCTGCTGGTTTCGCTCGTCCCCGGCATGCACCATTTCCGCGCCGACTTCGCTGCGCGCTATGCCGATGCGCCACCAGATCACCTGCGCGTCGCGGGGGTGCTGGAGCGCAGCGTCAGCACCACAGCACAACCGGCCATGCTGGAACTGGAACTGGTGAAAGGCAGCTTGATCGGCAAGCCGGACCTGCAGTTTCATCAGTTGCAGCCGGCCGCCGGAAGTGGGGCGGCGCCGGACAGTTTCGTCCCTGGCTCGGCCGACGATCCGCGCCTGCGTGCCGCCGCCTTCCTCACCGATACCGATCGTCCCCTGGCCGCCGCTGCGGCATTGTTCCTGCTGCGGGCACAGAACCCGGGCATGGTGCTGTCTGCGGACTACTCCCTGCGATTGGCGGACGCGTTGAATGCCTTCGGCCTGTCGCAGCGCGCGCAGTCCCTGTATCAGCAGGCGGGCGGCAGCCTGCCGGCGGACGGCGCCACCGCGCAGTCCTATGCGGACTACAACCGCGGCGTGGCGCTGCTGCGCGACGGCAGCATTGCCGAGGGCGGCGCACAACTCGCGGCCGTTGCCTCCGGCAAGGGCGATGACGAAGAAGCGGCGGCCTTGCGCGACAAGGCCAATCTGACGCTCGGCTATATGCAGTTGCGTAATCACACCGGCGCCAATGCCGTGGCGCTGTTCAGCAGCGTGCGCAGTTTCGGTGCCGATGCCAACGCTGCCTTGCTTGGCCTGGGCTGGGCGCTGCTGGCGCCGTCCGGCAACGGGCAGAATGCCGGGCCGCCGCACAGTTCCGACCCCCAGGCGCCGTTGCAGCGCATCCCGGTGCTGTTGCAGCCCACCCTGACCGGCGACATCGCCACGCTGCGGCGGCATCAGCCCTACAGTCTCAAGCAGGCCTCGCCGCAAGAGGAGCAGGCGGTGCGGCGGGCGCTGGTCCCCTGGCTGGAACTGATCGGCCGCGATCCTCTCGACCCGGCGGTACAGGAAGGCATGATCGCCATTCCGTATGCGCTCAATCACATCGGCGCCTACCAGGAGGCCGAGGATCGGTTCATGCGCGCGGTCAAGCTGCTTGAGGCGGCGGATGCGCAACTCGACGCGGCGATGCAGCGTGTCAACGCCGGCCAGATGATCCAGGCGCTGGACACGCGCGACGCTGCCGGCAATGGCTGGCCCTGGTGGCTGGCCGCCTATCCCAAGGAGCACTGGTGGCTGGCCGATGATCCGCGCGACCCGATGGCGGCACCGGACACGTTCTACATCCAGCACCTGATGGCCGGCGACAGCTTCCATGCGGCGCTGTGGGATTTCCACGACCTGCGCCTGCTCGATGACGCCATCGAATCCATGCAGGGCGCCGCCGGCGCCGACAACCTGCGCGCGCGCGTGGCCGCCGCCACTACCGGGCAGGGCAAGCTGCTGCAGGACCTGGCCCTGGCCGAACTGCAGCAGGAAAAGCGCCACACGCGCATGTACCTCGGGGAGGCGCGCTTCGCCCTTGCGCACATGAACGAACTGCCGCCACCGCCGACTGCCGCCGTCGCGGTGCGGCCGGCGCCTGCAGGCGCGCTGCCGGGGGCGATGCGATGAGGCGCGCATGGATGCCGCTGCTGCTGCTCGCCGCGTTGCAGATGCCCGCGGTGGCCGATACGCCTTCCACCATCGGCACGATCACGCGGAACAACGGCCTGAAGAAGGACCGCTTCATCTACATCCGCACGCCCAGCATCATGCGGGTGGTCAAGTCAAAGGCGGTGCCGGCGCAGGTGCAGGCCGCCATCGACAACTACGACAAGGCGGCAGGCTTGTCGCCCGATCCGCTGATCCGCGCCGAATCGCTGCGCCGTTCCGCCGATCTGCGCGTACAGCTGGCCGACGCCGGCGATCTCGACGCCGCCGAAATCGGCAAGGCCATCACCGCGTACCAGCGCATCCTGGCGGACTACCCGGGGTACGGCGACAACGATCGCGTGCTGTACCAGCTGGCCCGCGCCCAGGAGTTCGCCGGGCAGGGCGATGTGGCGATCGACACCCTGCGCACGCTCGGCCAGCGCTATCCGGATTCGCCGCGGCTGGGCGACGCCGTGTTCCGTGCCGCCGAGCTGCTGTATGCGCGCGCCCGCTACGACGAGGCGGAGCCACAATACCGCACGGTATTGGCGCTGGGTGGTGCCACGCCGTATTTCGAGCCGGCGCAGTACAAATACGGCTGGACCCTCTACAAGCAGGCCAAGTACGGTGAAGCCGTGCCGGTGTTCCTGGCCATTCTCGAACGCACCCTGCCGCAAGGAGTCTCCGACGATCCAGCGCAGGCGCTGGCGGCGGTGCCGCAGGGCAAGAGCGAGATGAGTGGCGACGCCCTGCGCGTTGCCGGCCTGTCCTTCGCCGCTCTCGGTGGCGGCAAGGCCATCAACGACTATTACGCCAGCAACAGCGAGCCGCGGTTCAGCGTGCTGCTGTACCGCGCCCTGGGTCAGCAGATGCTGGACAAGCAGCGTTACAACGACGCTGCCAGCGCCTACGCCGCCTTCATCGAGCGCCATCCGGCGCATGAGCTCGCGCCGCAATTCCAGAGCCGCGTGATCGCCGCCTACCGCCAGGGCGGGTTCGCCGAACAGGTGGTGCGCGAGGAGGGCCGTTATGCGGATACCTATGCGCCGGGCTGCGCCTATTGGGGCCAGCGCAAACCCACCGCGGAAGTCATGACGGCCTTGCGCGGCAACCTCGGCGAACTGGCGCCGTGGTTCCACGCCAAGGCGCAGCTGGAGCCGGCGAGCGATCCGGAAGCCAAGCGCAACGAC
>CAYVKA010000021.1:0-65730 GCA_964451925.1 uncultured Nevskia sp.
TTATAAAAGGCGGGGAGCAGCAACGCAGCGATCCAATGATTGTCAACAGACCCTAATCCAGTTGCGCCGCCGCCGCATCCAAGTGCAGTCATCCACGCTATCCGAGGTCCGCATGTCATCCAGAATCCCGCTCGGCGCACTGTTGCTGGTTTACGCCCTGCTGTGTGCCCGGCCGGCCGCGGCCGGCAGCCTGCACGATCTGGTCAACGACCTGACCGGACCCTCGCTGCGCGGCTCCGGCGTGATCAAGACCGAAACGCGGCAGGTCGAGGACTTCGACGTGATCCAGTCCAAGGGCAGCATCGACCTGGAGGTGAAAATCGGGCCGCAGACCGCCGTCACGGTGGAGGCGGACGACAACCTGCTCGGCCTGGTGCGCACCGAGGTCGCCGACGGCACGCTGGTGGTGGACAGCAAGGGCGACTGGAGCAGCAAGCACGGGCCGGTGGTGCACATCACCGTGCCGAAACTGAAGGCGCTGGGCATCCAGGGCAGCGGCGACGCCCGGCTCAGCGGCTATTCCGGCGACAAGCTGGGGGTGAAGATCACCGGCTCCGGCGACGTGGTTGCCGATGGCCAGGCGCAGAACCTGCACCTGGTGATCCAGGGCTCCGGCGACGCCAACCTGAGCAAGCTCGACAGCGACTACGTGCAGGTGCGCATCGACGGCAGCGGCGATGCCTCGGTCAGCGCGGACAAGACCCTGGACATCACCATCCACGGCAGCGGCGACGTGACCTGGCGCGGCAACGCCGCCCAGGCCAATTCGCAGGTCTACGGCAGCGGCGAGGTCATCCACAAGCCCTGAGCGCGCCGCGCGGCGGTTTCAGAAAACCCCCGCCGGGATGCTGAGCGTGGTGTCGTCCAGGCGCTGCAGCAGTTCGGCGCAGCGCTGCGCGCGCGGCAGCTCGTAGCGGAAGAAGTAGCGGCAGGCGTAGAGCTTGCCCTGGTAGAACTCCGCGTCCGCCGCCGGCGCCGACCGGACGGCGGCCTGCGCCACCTGCGCCTGCTGCAGCCAGATCCAGGCCAGCACGATGTGGCCGAGCATGTCCAGGTAGTAGGCGGCGTTGGCCAGGAACAGGTCGACCTGGCCTTTCAGCGCGGCGCCGGCCAGCACCTGGGTGGTGGCGGCGGCCAGCTCGACCGCCTTGCCCAGCGCCGCGGCGTACTCGGCCAGTTCGGTGTCCTGCGCCGCGGCCCTGGCGCTGGCGCCGACCTTACCCAGCAGCAGGCGCAGCGCGGCGCCGTTGTGCATGGTCGCCTTGCGGCCCAGCAGGTCCAGCGCCTGGATGCCGTTGGTGCCCTCGTGGATGGGATTGAGGCGGTTGTCGCGATAGTAGCGCTCCACCGGGTAGTCACGGGTATAGCCGTAGCCGCCCAGCACCTGGATGGCCAGCTTGTTGGCTTCCAGGCACCACTCGCTGGGCCAGGCCTTGGCGATGGGGGTGAGTATCTCCAGCAGCAGGCGCGTGTCCTGCGCCTGCGGCGCGTCCGGCGCCGCTTCCAGCTCGTCCACCAGCCTGGCGCAGTACAGCCCCAGCGCCAGCGCGCCTTCGACATAGGCTTTCTGCGCCAGCAGCATGCGGCGCACGTCGGCGTGCTCGATGATCGCCACCGGCCTGCTCGCCGGGTCCTTGTTGGAGGCGGGGCGGCCCTGCTGGCGGGTGCGGGCGTAGTCCAGCGAATAGCGGTAGCCGGCGATGCCCAGCGCGGTGGCGCCGAGGCCGACGCCGATGCGCGCCTCGTTCATCATGTGGAACATGCAGGCCAGGCCTTCGTTGGGCCGCCCGACCAGCTCGCCCACGGCCGGCTCGCTCTCGCCGAAGTTGAGCGCGCAGTTGGTGGTGCCGCGATAGCCCATCTTGTGGTTGAGGCCGGCCAGGCGCACGCCGTTGCGCTGCGCCGGCCGGCCCGCGGCGTCGAGCCGGAACTTGGGCACGATGAACAGCGAGATGCCCTTGGTGCCGGCCGGCGCGCCCTCGATGCGCGCCAGCACCAGGTGCACGATATTGTCCGACAGCTCGTGCTCGCCGCCGGAGATCCACATCTTGTTGCCGACGATGTGATACCCGCCGTCGGCCTGCGGCAAGGCACGGGTCTTGATGTCGGCCAGCGAGGAGCCTGCCTGCGGCTCGGACAGGCACATGGTGCCGAAGAAACGGCCCTCCAGCATCGGCTGCATGTAGCGCGCCTTCTGCCCGTCGCTGCCGTGCGCGCGCAGCAGGTTGGCCGCGGCGGCGGTGAGGAAGGAATAGCCGGCGGTGCCGACATTGGCGGCGCTGAACTGGGCGTTGGCGGCGGCGGCGATGGTATAGGGCAGGCCCAGGCCGCCATCCTCCTGCGGGAAGGCGGCGCTGAGAAAGCCGCCGGCGATATAGGCGTCGATGGCCTGCTTCACCTCGGGGATCATGTGCACGCGCTCGCCGTCGAAATGCGGCTCGTTGGCGTCCGCCTTGGCGGCGTGCGGCAGGAACTTGTCCTCGGCCAGCTTGCTGGCGGCGTCGATCACCTGGTCGAAGGTGCCGCGGTCATGGCCGGAAAAGCGCGGCTGGCTGCACAGCGCCGGCAGGTCCAGCCACTCGTACAGCAGGAAATCGAGATCGCGGCGGGGAATCAGGGACACGGCTCCTCCAGGAGTTTGGCTTGGCGATTGTTTTGGGACGGGTCTGCGGCGAACCTAAGCCACCCCGTCCATGCACGCAAGCGGCCGCAGGCGTTATCCTGCGCACCCCAGCATAGCGCTTGACCGGAGCACCGATGTCCACCGCAGCCGCCCGCCCCATCCTTCCCGCCGCCGATCCCGCCGAGCTGGAACTGTTCCGCGACAACGTGCGCCGCTTCTTCGCCGCCGAGGTGGAGCCGAACATCGACCGCTGGGAGAAGGACGGCCGCGTGCCGCGCGACTTCTACTACAAGATGGGCGAAGCCGGGCTGCTGGCGGTGGATCTGCCGGAGCAATACGGCGGCAGCGGCGCCGGCTTCGAATTCTCCATGATCGTGCTGGAAGAGGCCGGGCGCATGGGCTTCCTGGCGCTGTCCTCCAACCTGACGGTTCACTCGGATATCGCCGCGCCCTACATCCTGCACCTGGGCACCGAGGAGCAGAAACAACAGTGGCTGCCGAAGATGGCCAGCGGTGCCGCCATCGGCGCCATCGCCATGACCGAACCCGGCGCCGGCTCGGACCTGCAGGGCATCAAGACCTCGGCCCTGCCGGACGGCGAAGGCGGCTACCTGATCAACGGTTCCAAGACTTTCATCACCAACGGCCAGAACGCCGACGTCATCGTGCTCGCCACCAAGACCGACCCCAGGGCCGGCGCCAAGGGCACCACCCTGTTCCTGGTCGACGCCACGCTGCCCGGCTTCAAGCGCGGCCGCAACCTGGAGAAGATCGGCCAGCACAGCGCCGACACCTCGGAACTGTTCTTCGACAACGTGCGCGTGCCGGCCAGCGCCGTGCTCGGCCGCGTCGGCAACGGCTTCGGCCACCTGGTCGACGAGCTGCCGCGCGAGCGCCTGGGCCTGGCGGTCACCGCGGTCGGCCATTCGCGCGGCGCGCTGGAGAAAACCGTCGAGTACGTCACCACGCGCAAGGCTTTCGGCGCCACCATCGCCAGCTTCCAGAACACGCGCTTCAAGCTGGCCGAGATGAAGACCGAGATCGAAGTGCACCAGGCCTTCGTCGAGAAGTGCGTGCGCCTGTACGCCGAGCACAAGCTGGACGTGCCGACCGCGGCGATGGTCAAGCTGTCCACCACCGAGCTGGAGGCACGCGTCACCGACGGCTGCCTGCAGCTGTTCGGCGGTTACGGCTACATGGTCGAGTACCCGATCTCGCGCTACTACGTCGATGCGCGCATCCAGCGCATCTACGGCGGCACTTCCGAGATCATGAAGGAAGTGATTGCGCGCTCGATCGTGGGTCGTGGGTGAGGGATCGCGTTTTGCGAATGCCTGAATGGCATTCGCTGCGATCCCCAACGCCCGGCCAGGGATGGCCGGGCCGGGGGTCGGCACACGGGTGAGGTCTCGCCATGGATGGCCGTGATAAGCCCTATTGACGTGCACGGTGTCCGGAGGGACTCCCGGCGCGAAAGCGCCACCCCTCTGTTTGGGGGTGATCGACGTGCCCGTTGCACCGCAATATTGCGCAGGCTGACCGCGCAGGAACCCCGGGGAATGCTCATCAACAAAGCCATACCGCGCAGCACCGCGCTGGCGCTCGTCCTGGCCATGCTGGCCGGCGCGGATACGCGGCCGGCGGCGGCGGCCGGGAACAGTGCCGCGCAGCAGGAGGCCATGCCGCTGCCCGCCGAGTTGCCGGCGCTCGGCTCGGTCGACAACCAGGAGCTGGCATCGCGGCTGCTGACCGCGGCCTACGGCGCCTATGACAAGCGGCAGGGCTGCTGGATCGGCGTGAACAAGGTCAAGACCGACAGCGGCGAGTGGCAGGAATTCCGGTACTGCATGAAGCTCGACCGGCTCGACGCGCTGACGGCGGACAGCGGCAAGCGCCTGTATGTATTGGCGGCCGGCCAGGCCATCGCCGGCGCCGAGCCGGTCGGCCAATGGACGCCCGGGCTGGTCGGCGCCTTCGTCCTCGAAGACCACGGCGGACACACCGAGGTGATCGCGGCCGGCGACAGGATCGCATCGGGCCTGACCGGGGGCAGCGCGCCGAGCCAGTGGAAACCGGTACGGCTCGGCCCGTCCGACTACTGGGGCTGGCAGAACACCGAAGGCTACGAGCTGCAGGGGGACAGCCACAGCCGCTATGTCCTGCTGGCTCCGTTCGGCCGCGGCATCCGCAACCTGGCGCTGCAGGGCATTCCGCAGTCGCACGACGACAGCGGCGCCTGCCCCGACGATCATTGCGCCAGCACACAGTGGCAGGCGCAGCTGAAGGTGGACGAGAGCGGCGGCGACAGTGTCTATCCGCTGCTGCTGACGATCAGCGGCACGGACCAGGGCAAGGACCTGCAGAGCAGAACGCTGAAGCTGCCCTTCGACCGCAAGAGATGGAGCTACACCAGGCCCGACGACGCGCTGTTCAAGGACGAGCGATGAATATCCCGAGACTGTTGAAGGCGGCCCCCATCGGCGCTGTGCTGGCCTGTTGCGCGGCGCCCGCCGCTGTCGCCGCGGGCGACGCTTCCCTGTTCAAAGGCACGGTGGGCAAACATCCCATCGTGCTGAAGCTGGACGTGTCCGGCGATGAAGCCACCGCCGCGTATTTCTACGCCAGGTTCAAGCAGGACATCACGCTGCAGGGCAGCGCCAGCCAGCAAAGCTACGAACTGGCCTCGGACTCCAGCGGAGACAAGTTTTCGCTGCACAAGGCCGGCGACGGTTTGAGCGGCACCCTGACCACGGCCAAAGGCACCACGCTGCCGGTGACCTTAAGCGCGGTGCGCGATGAGCCGCCCGACCCCGAACCGGGCCTGCATTTCGAGTCGCCGCTGTCGGACTATGACCGGATCAAACTGGCGGACCTGCACTTCGTCGCCGGGAAGGACGAGAGCGTCGGCAAGCGCACCATCCAGCGCTCCACCGAGCCGCTGTCGGGCATCTCGCTGTTCCGCGTGACGGGGGGCTATGCGGAAACGGTGCTGCCGGCGATCAACCGCGTGATTGACCGCGACCTCTACCAGAACCTGTCCTACTACTTTTCCTGCGGCGGCGCCGAGGGCAAGGGTTCCGGCGCCGAGATCGCGCTGGCCAGCCGCTTTCTCGGCGAACGGCTGCTGAGCTACAGCATCACGCAGAACCTGAGCTGCCAGGAGGCGGCCCATCCGAGCATGGGCTGGTCGGGAACCACCATCGACGCCACGACCGGCCGTGAACTGGCGCTGGAAGAGGTGTGGTGGCCGGAGTCCGGCGGCAAGCCGGTCTCGGCGCCGCAAGGCCAGGCCGCCAGGACGGAGTATTACCGCGGCGTCTTCGCCAAGGCGGTGATCCGCCTGTTCAGGAAGCTCTATCCGCAGCAGATGAAGCCGTCCTCCGATGAACCCTGCGACTACACCGACCCGACCGTGTGGGAAGTGGTGTCCTGGACGGTGAGCGACAAGGGGCTGCAGCTGAGCCCGTCGTTCTCCGAGGCCGCCAAGGTTTGCGAGAGCACCGACTGGGCGATCGTGCCGTATAGCGTATTGCAGCGGGACAACCCGGCGCTGTTTGCCAACTGAGCCCGCGGCGGATCAGCGCCAGCAGGCGTAGCCGACGCGCTCCAGGGCCTTGGGATCGGGCGTCGCCGCCTGCCAGCCCGATGCGCCGGCGCTGAAGCGCAGGGCGATGGGCTCGACCGGAAGCGTCGTGGCGGCGCCCTGCCCGGGCTTGCCCGGCGCCAGCACCAGCGGCGTCAGCGCCAGGTCAAAAGTGTTGTCGTCGCGCCAGCCCTTGAACACGCCCGGCCCGGCGTTGACCCCGGTGCCGCCCTGGCACAGCAGCGCCAGGCGCGGACCATCGGCGTCCAGCGCCATCACCACCAGCAGCACGCGCGTGTCGCCCGGGCTCATGCTGAGCAGCCAGTTGCCGTCCGGCGACAGCTGCACCACATAGCTGCCATTGGTGGCGAATAGCGTCTTGCCGTTGAGCGGATTGACCAGGTACGAAGCGGGGCTGTCCTGCTGGAAACGTTCCTCGACGCGGTGATAGCGCCCGGCGCCGACGCGCCCGGCATAGAGGAACAGCTCGCCGTCCTGATCCGCGTCGGCACGCTTCGGCGCCTGCCGGTCGGCGAACAGCACCGGGGCGCCGGACTGCGGCTTGATGGTCAGCATCCCGGCGGCGCGCCGCACCGCGGGCGCCTCGGCCGCCAGGCGCGCCTGCTCCTGCTTGCGCGCGGCCTTGTCGCTGCCGTCGAGCATCGGCAGCTGGCCGGGGGCGTCGTTGCCGACTTCCGGCGCGGCGAGGATGGTCCGGGCGATGTCACCCGGCAGCGGCGCCGCCGCGATCGGGGCGCCTTTCAACGGCGCCAGCTGCCGGTCGACCGACAGGTCGAGCACGCCCGCTGCTTCGAAGCGGTAGCCGTCGCCGTGGGCGGTGACGCAGCAGGCCACGGCGAAACACGCGCCCGCCCGCAGCAGCCGCTTCAATGGATTCGCGCTCACCGGCAACTCTCCCCTGAAAAACCCGCAGCGAGTCTAAGCCGCGGCGGCGCCTCCGGCCGCACCCCGTTTGGGGGTCAGCGGCGGTGCCGGTCGATCATCCGCTTGCGCTTCTTCACCTGGCGTCCGGTAAGGACGTTCTTCTTGTCCTTGAACGGGTTGTCGCCGGTCTTGAACTCCAGGCGCAGCGGCACACCCTTGAGCTTGAAGGCCTCGCGGAAGACATTGGCCAGATAGCTCTTGTAGGAATCCTTGAGCTTGTCGGTCTGGTTGCCGTGGATCATGATCGACGGCGGATTGCGCCCGGACTGGTGGGCGTAACGCAGCTTGATATGGCGGCCCAGCACGGCATGCGGCGCGTGACGCTCCACCGCCTGCTCCAGCACCCGGTTCAGCTCCGGCGTGGGCAGGTCGCGGGTGGTGGCCTCGTAGGCTTCCACCACGTCCTCCATCAGCTCGCGCAGTCCCGAGCCGTGCAGGGCCGAGATGAATTCGAGCTGGACGAAATCGAGGAACGGCAGGCGGAAATCGACCTGGTCCTTGACGCTGCGGCGCTGGTCGCCGGGCAGGCTGTCCCATTTGTTCACCGCCAGCACCAGGGCGCGGCCGTGGTGGGCGACCAGGCCCATCAGCCGCGCGTCCTGCATGCCGATCTCCTCGCGCGCGTCGACCATCGCGATGACCACGTGGGCGCGCTCGATCGCCTGCAGCGCCTTGACGATGGAGAACTTCTCGATCACCTCGCTGATGCGCGAGCGGCGCCGGATGCCGGCGGTGTCGATCAGCTCGAAATCGCGACCCTCCCACTGGAAATTGACGCTGATGGCGTCGCGCGTGGTGCCGGGCTGGTCGGAGGACAGCACCCGGTCCTCGCCCAGCAGGCGGTTGACCAGGGTGGACTTGCCGGCGTTGGGGCGGCCGACCACGGCGACGCGGATGCGGCCGTCGTCGTCCTCGCGCGGCGTCGGCTCGGTATTGGCCAGCAGCGAGCGCAGCAGCGGCGGCACGCCGTCGCCGTGCTCGGCGGACACCGGCAGCGGCTCGCCCAGGCCGAGGGCGAAGAAGTCGGCCACGGTGGCCTTGCCCATGCCCTCGGCCTTGTTGGCCAGCAGGCGCACCTTCTTGCCCAGCTTGCGCAGGTATTCGGCGATGTCGCGGTCGGACGGCAGCAGGCCGGCCTGGGCGTCGACGATGAACAGCACCTCGTCGGCTTCCTCGATGGCCAGCCGCGCCTGCTGCTCGGCCAGCGCCGCCAGCGCATCGGCGGACTCGGGGCTGAGGCCGCCGGTGTCGACCACGATGAAGCGCTTGCCTTCGAACTCGCCGCGGCCGTACTGGCGGTCGCGGGTCAGCCCCGGGAAATCGGCGACCAGGGCGTCGCGCGTGCCGGTCAGGCGATTGAACAGGGTCGATTTACCGACGTTGGGGCGACCGACGAGCGCGAAAACTGGGGTGGACATGGGGGGATTGTAGACGGTGCGGCCCAAAACGTTCTGAAAACGTTCCGTACGGCCGAAAAAACGATGCCCCCTCTCCCGCTGGGGAAAGGGGGCATTTCAGGGACAATTCAGCGCGGCGGCTTGACGTCGTAGGCGCGCAGCTTGCCGGCCGTGTTCATCACGTAAAGCAGCCCGCCGTCGGTGATCGGCGGCGTGGTGATGGGATCGCTGCCCAGGCGGGTGCGGCCGACGATCTTGCCGTCGGCCGGCGACAGCCAGTGCAGATAGCCCTTGAAATCGCCCACCACGACATAGCCCTTGTAGAACACCGGCGGCGACAGGCGGCGGTACTTCAGCTCCTGCTGCTTCCAGGCGGCGGCGCCGGTGGCGGAGTCGATGGCCCAGACGGTGCCGTCGTCATCGCTGACGAACAGCTTGTCGCCGCCCAGCGCCATGCCGGTGTAGCTCTTGACGCCACGGCGCCAGCGGCTGTCGCCGGTGTTGAAGTCCAGCAGGGCCAGGTCGCCGCCGTAGGTGACGACGTACAGGCCGTCGTTGCCGGCCAGCAGGTCGGCGTCGATGTCGGTCAGCTGCTCCAGCACCGAGCGGCCGGTGGCGATGGAGATGGTCTGCTCCCACAGCGGCGTGCCGTCGTTGAGGTTGAGCACCGCCAGCTTGCCGTTGTCCAGCCCGGTGTAGACGCGGTTGCCGATGATCAGCGGCGCGGACACGCCGCGCAGCGTCAGGTTCGGCTCGTAGCGGTCGAAGCTCCACTTGCGGGCGCCGGTGGCGGCGTCCAGGCCATATTCGCGGCCGTCCGAGGACTTGCTGACGACGACGTTGCCGAATCCGACCGGCGGCGCCAGGGCCTCGCTCGGCGACTGCGCGCGCCACAGCTGCTTGCCGTCGGCGCGCTTGAGGGCGATGACCTCGCCGTCGAGGGTGCCGACCAGCACCAGGTCGCCGGTGACGGTGGGGCCGGAAATGACGCGCGCCTTGGTCTTGGTGCGCCAGATGACGTCGCCGTTCTTCGGGTTGAGGGCGTAGACGCGGCCGTCGATGGAGGCGGCGAACAGCGCGTCGGAATCCAGCGTCAGCCGGAAGCCGGAGTAGTAGCCCTGGCTGCCGCTGCCGATGCCGCGCGACCAGACATCGTCCGGACGCACCTGCTCCTGCTTGATCGAGACCAGCTTGGCCGGCTCCCGCGTCTTGCCCTTGCTGGAGCAGCCGGCCAGGACCAGGGCCGACAGCACCACGGCCAGCGCCACGCGCATGCCGCGAGCGGCGGCCATCAGGATTTCACCGCGGCGGCGTCGGCCAGGTCATCGAGCTTGCGCTGCAGGCCGTCGCGGCCGACCGAGTCTGCCGGCAGCAATTGCAGGGCCTGCTGGTAGGCGCCGCGCGCGGCGCCGCGGTCGCCCTGGGACAGCTTGATGTCACCGCGCAGTTCGGCGAACAGCGGCGAGTAGCTGCCGGCTTCGCCGTCGAGCTGCTTCAGCGCCTCGTCCGCCTTGTTCTGCTGCCACAGCACCTGCGCCAGGCGCAGGTGCGCCAGCGGCAGCAGGCCGGCGTCATAGGCCTTGTTGCGCAGGTGCAGCAGGGCGCCGACACGGGCCAGGAAGGCCGGGCTCTGCTCGAAGTCCACCACCCACTGCAGGCGCGCCACGGCGTCGTCCAGCTTGTTGTCCATCACGCCCAGCTCGGCCATCTTCAGCGCGGCGGCGGCGGCGTAAGGGGTGTCGTCGTAGTCCTTGACCAGGCGGTCGGCCATGGCCTTGGCGTCGTCGTACTTGTTGGCCACGGCGGCCTTGCCCATGTCCTCGAACACGTGCGAGGCGTCGCCGGCACGGCTGTCCTGGTGCTGACCCCAGGACTGCCAGCCGAAGATGGCGGCCAGGCCCAGCGCCAGGCCGGAGGCGAGCGGAAACCAGTTGTCGCGCAGCCACTGGCGCAGTTGTTCGACCTGCGCTTCCTCGTCGTAATGATCGGTCACAGCGTGTTCTCGGAATATTTCGGGAAGATTAACAAATACGGCCGGGCCGGTATCGACAGCCTTAGAGGCCCAGCAGACGGACAAGTTGCGTCGGCAACTCGTTCCAGGCGCAGCTGAAGGGCTCGCCCTCGCCGCGCAGGGATTTTACTTGAACCAGGTTTTGCGCCGCCTCGTCGTCACCCAGGATCAGGGCATAGCGGGCGCCGGACTGGTCGGCGCGCTTGAGCTGGGACTTGAGGCCGCCGCCGCCGGCGTTGAGGGTCAGGCGCAGCCGCGGCAGGCCGGCGCGCAGCTGCTCGGCCAGCCGCGCGGCGGCCGTCTCGGCCTGGGCGCCGAAGCGGCAGAAATAGACCTGCGGCGCGTTACCCGGCACAGCCGCCTGCTGCAAAGCGATCAGCGCGATCAGGCGCTCGATGCCGAGGCCGAAGCCGACCCCCGGTGTGGCCGGGCCGCCGAGCTGCTCGACCAGGCCGTCGTAGCGGCCGCCGGCGCAGACGGCGTCCTGCGCGCCGAGCTGGCTGGTAGTCCACTCGAACACGGTGTGGGTGTAGTAATCGAGGCCGCGCACCAGGCGCTGGTTGATGGTGTAGGCGATGCCCAGGTCGGCCAGGCCGCGCTGCACCGCCTCGAAATGGGCGGCGGACACGGCATCCAGGTGATCCAGCAGCTGCGGCGCGCCGGCGACGATCTCGCGCGTGGCCGGCACCTTGCTGTCCAGCACGCGCAAGGGGTTGCTGCCCAGGCGGCGGCGGGAATCCTCGTCCAGCGACGACTCGTAGCGGCTCAGGTAGCCGACCAGCGCGGCGCGGTACAGGGCGCGCGCTTCCGGCGTGCCCAGGGAATTGAGCTGCAGCGTGAAGCCGGACACGCCCAGGCGCCGCCACAGCTGTGCGGCGATGGCGATCACTTCCACGTCGATGTCCGGCGTGGCGATGCCGAAAGCCTCGACATCCAGCTGGTGGAACTGGCGGTAGCGGCCGGCCTGCGGACGCTCGTAGCGGAATACCGGGCCGGTGCACCAGACGCGCTGCTGCTGGTTGTAGAGCAGGCCGTGCTCGATGCCGGCGCGGACCACGCCGGCGGTCAGCTCCGGGCGCAGGCTCAGGTTCTCGCCGCCGCGGTCCTGGAAGCTGTACATCTCCTTTTCGACCACGTCGGTGACTTCACCCACCGCGCGCTTGAACAGCTCGGTGCGCTCCACCACCGGCAGGCGCAGCTCGCCATAGCCATAGGCGGCGAACACCTCGGCGGCGACCGCGTACAGGTGCTGCCAGGCCGCGCTGTCGGCCGGCAACACATCGTTCATGCCGCGGACGGCTTGCAGCTTCTGGCTCATGGGTTCGGGACGGTCTTGTACAGTCCGGCGTCAGCCGCCGGAGGACGGCACGCTCAGGCGCGCGGTGTCGTTGCTCTTGATATAAGACTTGATGTCGACCGGCTTGCCCTGGTACTCGACGCTGACCCCCGGCGCATTGCCGAGGAACAGCGAGTAGGGCGGCTTGCCGCTGAGCACCTGGCGGTCGCCGGACTGGATCACGCCGGACAGCAGGACCTTGCCGTTGCTGTCCTCGACACGCACCCAGGAGGTGGACTTGAAGCCCAGCGTCAGCGCATCCGGGGCGGCCGGCGAAGGGGCGGTGCCCGGCGGCGGCGGCGGCGCCGACAGCTCGGTAGCCAGGGCCGGCTGTGCCGGTACCGGTGCCGGGGACGGGCTGGGAGCGGGCTCGGTGGCGGCCGGCGCGGCCGCTGCCGGAGCCAGGCTGCTTTCCGCCGGGGTGGTGGAGACTTCGTTGATCGACAGGGGCTTGGCGCCGGCGCTGGCCGGCGCGGGCGCGGCGGCCGGCTCGGACGGCGGCGGCACCACCGCGACCGGCTTGGCGGCGCCGGGCATCTCCGCCAGCACGCTGTGGTGGCCGTTGGGGTCCTCGCGCAGCAACCAGGTGCCCACCGCCACCAATCCGGCAATGACGATCAGCCACAGCAACCACGGCGAGCCGCCGCGGCGGCGGGTCTTCCTCAGGCTGCTGCCGGTCTCGCTGCCGCCGAGCAGCAGCTTGGTCGGCGCCTGCGGCGCGCGCGGCGCCACCAGCTTCTCGTAGGCCGCCAGCAGCTCCGGCTCCGACAGCGTCAGCGCCTTGGCGCACTTGCGGTAGTAGCCGCGCACGTAGACCGGCTCGCTCAGCGTGGCGAAGTCGTCGCGCTCCAGGGCTTCCAGCGTGGCCGGGGCCAGCTTGGTCAGGGCGGCCAGCTCGGTAATGCCGATGCGCGCCCGCTCCCGCGCCAGCCGGATCAGGCGTCCCGGCCCTGAGCGGGTGGCGTCCTGGGTGGTTTCACTGCTGCTTGCCGCCGTCGGAGCGGTCGTATCGTTGGTCATGGAGCGGGTGAACGTAGTTTGAGCAGTTGCGCTGCTTCGTCGGAATCGGGATAGCTGCGGATCAATTTAAGCGAATACTGGTGCGCCGCGTCATCATTGCCCAGCGCCGTCTCGATCTTGAAGCCGAGCAGCAGCTGGGCCGGGCTCTGCGGTCCGGATTTCTGGTAGCGATCGAGGAAGGCGCGCGCACCCAGGTAGTTCTGCTGGCGGTAGTTGGCGGCGGCCATCTCCCACAGAGCCTGGGAAAACTCCGGGTCGAGCTGCAGGGCGCGGCGGAAATCGGTTTCGGCCCGCGCATCGTCACCGGCCTGCTGGGCGCACAGGCCGGCGTTGGTCCAGGCCTTGGCCGGCGTGGCGTAGTCGCGGTTCTTCAGCGCCAGCATGAAGTTGCGGTCGCCCTCCTCGTAGCTGTGCTGGCTGCACAGGAACGCGCCGTAGCTGTTGCGGATGTCCGGGTCGCCCTCGTCCAGGCTGATGGCGCGGCGGAACTCGCTCTGCGCGCGATCGTTGTCGCCGCGCTGCCAGTAGATGTAGCCCAGCCCGGCATGCGCCTGGGCGATGCCGTCATCCTGGTCGATGGCTTTCTTGAACTTGCTCTCGGCCACCTCCAGCCGCCCCTGGTTGGCATAGGCCAGGCCGAGCTGGGTGTTGGTGCGGGCCGCCGCCTGCAGGTCGGGCTTGGACGGCAACTGCGCGCCGGTGGGCGTTTCGGTGACGCAGGCGCACAAGGCCAGCGTCAGGCTGAACAGGCTCAGCCGGGCAGCAAACTCGGGGCGGATGGCACGGGGCAGGGACATCGCTCAACTTTAGCGGGAAGTGGGCGCCGCCGCTGCATTTTTGCTGCCGCGGCGCGCCCCCGGCCGCAGCGCTGCGGGCCTCGTTGCCTGATTACCGGAACGCCGGGGCGGCTGCAGGCCTGCGGGAGTCATTGCACCTTCACCGGGATGTCGCCGAGCCGCTGCTTCTGGCGCGACTGCACTTTACCCACGAGCTGCCCGCAGGCCGCGTCGATATCGTCACCGCGCGTGCGCCGCGTGGTGGTGACGATGCGCTTGGCGCGCAGGATGTCGGCGAAGCGCTGGATGGTTTCGGGCGAGGAGCGCCGGTAGCGCGCCTTGGGAAACGGATTGAACGGAATCAGGTTGACCTTGGCGGACAGGCCGCTGAGCAGGCGCGCCAGCTCGCGGGCATGCTCGGGCTGGTCGTTGACCCCTTCGAGCATGACGTATTCGTAGACGATGTGGGCCTTGCGGTCCTTGCCGGTGGTATAGCGGCGGCAGGATTCGATCAGCTCGGCCAGCGGGTACTTGCGGTTGATTGGCACCAGCTCGTTGCGCAGCTTGTCGTTGGGGGCGTGCAGCGACACCGCCAGGGCGGTGTCGACATCCTCGCGCAGGCGGTCGATGAACGGCACCAGGCCCGAGGTGGAAATGGTGACGCGGCGCTTGGACAGGCCGAAGCCGAAATCGTCGAGCAGGATCTTCACCGCCGCCAGCACGTTGGCGTAATTGGCCAGCGGCTCGCCCATGCCCATGAACACGACATTGGAGATGACGCGCTCGTTCTGGAAGTCGCCGCCGAGCGTCTTGGCCGCGAACCATACCTGCGCCACGATCTCGGCGGTGCTCATGTTGCGCGAGAAGCCGCCCTGCGCGGTGGAGCAGAAGCTGCAATCCATGGCGCAGCCGGCCTGCGAGGAAATGCACAGCGTGCCGCGGTTGGCCTCGGGGATGTAGACCGTTTCGATGAAGGTTTCGGGCTTGCTTCGGCCGGCCGCGTCCGCGCCGCGCGGCTCGGGCGAGGCATCGAGGCGCAGCACCCATTTGCGCGTGCCGTCGGTGGAGACCTGCTCGACCACCAGTTCCGGCGGGCGGATCACGAAGTTGCGCTTGAGGCGCAGCCGCAGGTCCTTGGCGATGTTGCTCATGGCGTCGAAGTCGGACACGCCACGGCGGTAAATCCACTGCATCACCTGGTCGGCGCGGTAGGCGGCCTCGCCCATGCGTGCGAATTCCTCGCGCAGGCGCTCCCGGTTCAGCCCGAACAGGTTGACCGTGGGGCCAGCCGGGACGTCGGCAGCCGCCGCCCCTCCCGCCCGGGCGTCCGCCGCGACGGCGGACTCGGGGAGCTGGGGGGCGGCTTCGCTCACGGCTGCGGGGCCTTCAGCGGGTGCGCGGGCACAGCTCGGTGGAGCGGAAGAAGTAGGAAATCTCCTTCGCCGCGTTTTCCGCGCTGTCGGAACCGTGCACGGCGTTCTCGTCGATCGAGTCGGCGAAATCGGCGCGGATGGTGCCGGGGGCGGCCTTCTTCGGGTCGGTGGCGCCCATCAGGTCGCGGTGGCGCGCGATGGCGTCCTCGCCTTCCAGCACCTGGATGATGACCGGGCCGGTGATCATGAAGTCCACCAGGGCCTTGAAGAACGGGCGCTCGCGGTGCACGGCGTAGAAGCCTTCGGCCTCGGTACGGGTCAGGTGCTTCATGCGCACCGCGATGATGCGCAGGCCGCCGTTCTCGAAGCGGCTGTAGATCTGCCCGATGACGTTCTTGGCAACCGCGTCGGGCTTGATGATGGAAAGAGTGCGTTCAACCGCCATGATTATGTTCCGTACAGGTGAGAGTGCGCCCGAACCCAGGCGCCAGATGGACCAAAAGCACGGGATTTTACCGGGATTGGCCGCCTCCCGGCAACGCGCTGCGATGCAACAAGGATGCCGTCCCGGGGCTGCGCCGCCGCGGCGGTGGAATCAGCCGGTGGCGGCGCGGGAAGCCGCCGGCGCCGCGGCTATACGGCGAAGCTCTCGCCGCAGCCGCACTCGCCCGTGACATTGGGATTGCGGAACTTGAAGGCCTCGTTGAGCCCTTCCTTCTGGAAGTCGACGGTCAGGCCCTGCAGCATCGGCAGGTGCTCGCGCTTGACCACCACGACGGCACCGTGCGACTGGAACACCTCGTCTTCGGGGCCGGCGGCATCGGCGTAGTCCAGCGTGTAGGCGTAGCCGGAGCAGCCGGACTTCTTCACGCCGACGCGCAGCCCCAGGCCCTTGCCGCGCCGGGCGAGCTGCGACTGGATGCGTTGGGCGGCGGATTCGGTCAGCGCGATGCTCATGAAATCACTCGACTTTTCAGGATGTTGCAGAGTACGCGGCGAGGGCGGCCTGCAGCGCGTCCTCCCCTAGCAATGCACAGTGGGCGCGATCCTCGGCGATTTCAAGCGCCTGGCGCAAGCCGGCGGCGCGCAGCGTGGCCAGTTCCGCCGGAGTCTTGCCCAGGCTCCAGCCGGCGATCCAGGCACCGACCGCGATGCTGCTGGGACAGCCGTAGGCCTTGAAGCGCGCATCGGCGACGCGGCCGCCGGCGAAGCGC
The DNA here is from genome assembly GCA_964451925.1 of uncultured Nevskia sp. Lineage (GTDB taxonomy): Bacteria > Pseudomonadota > Gammaproteobacteria > Nevskiales > Nevskiaceae > Nevskia. The sequence continues at coordinate 16,279 of CAYVKA010000021.1, forward strand.
AGCTGCAGCCGCAGCACCGAGCGCGCCGCCTTGCTGCCGGCTTCGCCGCTGACCACGCCGGGCGTGCCCGGGTCAAATTCGCCGGCATGGGGCGGGTGGCTGAACAGCCGCCACACCGGCTCGGCGTAACCGAACGGATTGGCTTCGGTGACGTTCATGGCTTCCATAGGGGTGATAGCTCCCGCAACCACTGTACCTGTTTGATCACCGATTCCGCCGCGCGTTCGATCTGCCCGGCGCTGCTGCCGCGGCCGAGCGAGAAGCGCAGGCTGGCATTGGCCAGCTCGTCGTCGCGGCCCAGGGCGCGCAGCACGTAGGACGGCTCGGCGGTGGCCGAGGAGCAGGCCGAGCCGCTGGACACGGCCAGGTCCGGCAACGAGGCGCGCAGCGCCTCGCCCTCGACGCCCTCGAAGCTGAGGTTGAGCACATGCGGCGCGGCATGCGCCGGATCGCCGTTGCGCAGCACGCGCGGCAGGGCCTGCAGCCGCTGCCACAGCAGGTCGCGCAGACTGGCGAGCTGGGCGGCATCGGACTCCAGCCGCGCGGCGGCGATGCCGAAGGCGGCGCCCATGCCGACGATCTGGTGCGTCGCCAGGGTGCCGGAGCGCATGCCCCACTCATGGCCGCCGCCGTGCATCTGCGGCGCCAGCCGGGCGCGCGGCTTCTTGCGCACGAACAGCGCGCCGACACCCTTGGGGCCGTAGATCTTGTGCGCCGACACCGACAGCAGGTCGATCGGCGTGGCGCGCAGGTCGATCGGCAGCTTGCCGGCGGCCTGCACCGCGTCGACGTGGAACAGCACGCCGCGCTCGCGCAGCAGCGGCGCCAGGCGCTCGACCTCCTGCACCACGCCGATCTCGTTGTTGACCCACATCAGCGAGACCAGCACGGTTTCCGGCGTCAGCGCCTGCAGCACCTGCTCCGGGCTGACCCGGCCACCCGCCTCGGGCTTGAGGTAGGTGACACGCACGCCCTGCGTCTCCAGATGGCGGCAGGTGTCGAGCACGCACTTATGCTCGGTGCGCGAGGTGACGATGTGGGCGTTGCGGCCGGCGCCGCCATGCTGGAATTCCAGCGCGCCCTTGATCGCCAGGTTGTTGGACTCGGTGGCGCCCGAGGTCCAGACGATTTCGCCGGGCTCGGCACCGATCAGGGCGGCAACCTGGGCGCGCGCCTTCTCCACCGCGGCGCGCGCCTTGTAGCCGGGGCCGTGGCTGGACGCGGGATTGGCGAAAATGCCGTCGGCCGTGAGATACGGCAGCATGGCCTGCAGGGCTTCGGGGTCGAGCGGCGTGGTGGCCGCGTAGTCGAGATAGATCATCGCCAATTATGTACCGCCCCGTGGCTCCGCAGGCATTTGCGCAGGAGCCGGCGAACCAGGCTGCTCAGGCGGCCAGTGCCGCCGCGCGCAGTTCGGCCAGCACGGCGAGGAAGCGGTCGATCTCGGCGGCGTTGTTGTCCTTGCCCAGGCTGACGCGGATGGCGCCGTAGGCGACCTCGCGCGGCAGCCCCATACCGAGCAGTACGTGACTGGGCTCGCCCTTGCCGCTGGAGCAGGCCGAGCCGCTGGACACCGCGATGCCCTTGCGGTCCAGCGCCATCAGCAGCGCCTCGCCCTCCCAGCCGTGCAGCGCGAACTGCACGGTATTCGGCAACCGCGGCGCCGGCTCGCCGAAGATGGTCACGCCGGGCATGGCCTGCAGGCCGGCGACCAGGCGCTGGCGCAGCTGCAGCAGGTGCGCCCTGCGCGCTTCCAGCTCCTGCTGCGCCAGCTGCGCCGCCACGCCGAAGCCGACGATGGCGGCGACGTTTTCGGTGCCGCCGCGCAGGCCGCGCTCCTGGCCGCCGCCGTGCAGCAGCGGCGCCAGCTCCACCCCGGCCCGCACCAGCAGGGCACCGATGCCCTTGGGCCCATACAGCTTGTGCGCCGACAGGCTCATCAGGTCGGCGCCGCCCTGCCAGGAGTCCTGCAGCGGCAGCTTGCCGGCGGCCTGCACCGCGTCGACCAGCAGCAGGGCGGCGCGGGCGTGCAGCAGCGCGGCCGCCCGCGCCGTGTCCTGGATCACGCCGGTCTCGTTGTTGGCCGCCATCAGCGCCGCGATGCACAGCGGGCCGCGCGCCAGCTGCGCCTCGAACGCGGGCCAGTCGACCAGTCCCCGATCATCGATGGCGATGGTCTCGACCTGCCAGCCGCGGCCACGCAGCGCTTCCGCCGTCTCCAGCACCGCCGGGTGCTCGGTGGCGCCGTAGAGGATGCGGCTGGGCTTGCGCGCCGCTTCGCTGGCGCCTTTCAGCGCCAGGTTGTTCGATTCGGTGCCGCCCGAGGTCCACACCACTTCCGCCGGCTGCGCGCCGGCCAGCGCGGCGACCTGCACCCGCGCCGCCTCCACCGCGTCGCGCGCGGCGCGGCCGTAGCGGTGCACGCTGGAGGGATTGCCGTAGGGGCCGCCGAGGTAGGGCAGCATCGCCTCCAGCACGCGCGGGTCGAGCGGCGTGGTGGCGTTATGGTCGAGATAGATCGGCATCGGCGGACACCCTACGAGGCGCGGCGGATTTTCGTGCCGGGATCAGGCGGCTCTGCGACCTGGCCCTTGGCCGCCGCCTCGGCACAGAACTCCGGCAGCTCCAGCTTGGACAGCTCCAGTTCCGGCATGCGCGAGTCCATCTGGTGCAGCAGCTTGCACACCTGCACCAGGCGCTCGTCCAGCACCTGGATGTGCTCCAGCATGGAGCCGATGGCATTGGCCACCGGATCGGGCATGTCGCGGCTCAGGCCGTAGGCGTCGAAGCCCAGGGTCCGGGCGATGGCGACGACTTTTTCCGAGGGCTGCGGCGCGTCTTGCACCACGCGCGCCGGGATGCCGACCACGGTGGCGCCGGGCGGCACTTCCTTGACCACCACGGCATTGGAGCCGACGCGGGCGCCCTCGCCCACGGTGAACGGCCCCAGCACCTTGGCGCCGGCGCCGATCACCACCTTGTTGCCGATGGTGGGATGGCGCTTGCCCTTGTTCCAGCTGACGCCGCCGAGGGTGACGCCCTGATACAGCGTGACGTCGTCGCCGATTTCCGCGGTCTCGCCGATGACCACGCCCATGCCGTGATCGATGAAGAAGCGGCGGCCGATGACGGCCCCCGGATGGATCTCGATGCCGGTGAGCCAGCGGCCCAGATTGGAGTTGAGCCGCGCCAGCCACTTGAAGCCGTGGGTCCACAGCCAGTGGCTGACGCGCTGGCCCCAGATGGCGTGCAGGCCCGGATAGCAGGTCAGCACCTCCCAGGCGGTGCGCGCCGCGGGGTCGCGGTCGAAAACGGAGCGGATGTCTTCGCGGATGCGGGAGATCACGGTGAAGCTCCTGTCGGGGCGGCCGGCCGCGCCGGGCCGGACGTTTCAGGCAAGCGGGGCGTGTTCATGCGGCAACCCTCATGGCGCGGGCGCGGTGGAAGCTCAATTCCACCGTGCGCACGCTCGGCACGTTGAGCAGGCGCCGCGACAGCTGGCGGGCGCTGTCCGCGTCGGCGGCGAATTCCACTTCCAGGCGCAGCGACTGGTCGTCGGGGTTGCTGGCCAGGAAACGGGTGGGAAGCCGCCCCTGCTCGGCAAAGCGGCCCAGTACACGGGCGGGCAATTGCGGGTCGAAATCCGCCTGCAGAACCAGACGGGCGGAAAGGGCGGCGCTAAACGGGAAACTGTGATGCAGCGAATCCATGACGGGAGAACTCCGGAACGGGATGGCAGAAATGGCGCGTACGACGACAACACCGGCCCCCGGCGAGGGCCGGGCCGGTAATTCGCGTCGTCTGCGGCATTCGCATGCGCTGCATCACGTTCAGTTCGGTTGCGTCACGGTTTCAAGGCGCCGCTTGGGTGCAAGCGGAATATCCATATTCTGCGCCGGATGGGGTGCCATCTCAAGCCGGCGCAGGCCGCGGCGGCGGCCGCATCGGCAGGAAAAGCGCGCTACTGGCCCGCTTGCGGCGGCTGGGCCTTGTTGCGCTCCCGCTCCAGGGCATCCGTCACCGAGGTGAGGATGCCGCGCAGGATGTTCATTTCATTGGCGTCGGGCGCGGCGCGGCCGTAGAGCTTGCGCATGCGCCGCATCAGCAACCGCGGGTTGGTGCGGTCGATGAACTGGGTGCGCGCCAGAATCTCCTCCAGGTGCACGTAGAAGCGCTCCATCTCCACCTGGTCCACCGGCTCGTGCACCGGCAGTTCCAGCGGCGAGGCCCCGGCCGCCAGCAGCAGCTCGTAACACAGGATCTGCACCGCCGAGGCCATGTTGAGCGAGGTGTAGTCGGCGCTGGTGGGGATGACGATCAGCTCCTGCGCCCGGTCCACCTCCTCGTTGGTCAGTCCGGTGCGCTCGCGGCCGAACAGCAGGGCGATGTCGCCGGCGACATCGCTGGCGGCCAGGCGCTGCGCCCATTCCCGCGGCTGGTAGCTCTGCGCCGCGATGTGGCGCTGGCGCGCGGTGGTGGCCGCCACCCGGGTGCAGCCGGCCAGGGCCTGGTCCAGCCCGGCGCAGACCTGCGCTTGCTGCAGCAGGTCCACCGCCCCCACGGCGAGGGCGTCGGCGCGCGGATCGGGGAAGCTCTCCGGCGCCACCAGCACCAGCCGGTTCAGGCCCATGGTCTTCATGGCCCGCGCGGCGGAGCCGATGTTGCCGGGGTGCTGGGTGCCGACGAGAACCACGCGAATGCGGGATAATAGGGACATTGTGCGGGAATGGAGAATCGGGAATCGGGAATCGTAACAGCACAACTGCTTCTACGATTCCCGATTCCCGATTCCCGATTCCCGGCAGCCCCTGCAGCCGGCCCGAGTGACCCTCCCCTCATGCACCCGCTCGTCAACATCGCCGTTTCCGCCGCGCGTTCCGCCGGCAATTTCATCATGCGCAACCTGGAGCGCATCGACCAGCTGCAGGTCGAGCGCAAGGGCCGCAACGATTTCGTGAGCCAGGTGGACCGCGGCGCCGAGTCGGAGATCATCAAGATCATCCGCAAGGCCTACCCGCAGCACGCGGTGCTGGGCGAGGAAGGCGGACGCCACGAACCGGCCGGCAGCGACGGCGAGGTGCTGTGGATCATCGACCCGCTCGACGGCACCACCAACTTCCTGCATGGCCTGCCGCATTTCGCCGTGTCCATCGGCATCCAGGTCAAGGGCAAGCTGGAGCACGGCGTGATCTATGCGCCCTGCACCCAGGACCTGTACTGCGCCACCCGCGGCAGCGGCGCCACGCTCAACAATCGCCGCATCCGCGTCAGCGGCGCCAAGGACCTGGACAGCGCCCTGATCGGCACCGGCGTGCCGATCCGCGCCGCCAATCTCGATGCCTACCTGCCGATGCTGCGCACCGTGGTGGAGAACACTGCCGGCGTGCGCCGTGCCGGCTCCGCCGCGCTGGACCTGGCCTATGTCGCCGCCGGCCGCCTCGACGCTTTCTGGGAACTGGGCCTGAAGCCCTGGGACATCGCCGCCGGCCTGGTGCTGGTGCAGGAAGCCGGCGGCATCATCACCGAAATCTATGGCGCACCGGAGCCGCTGGAAACCGGCAACGTGCTCGCCGCCACGCCCAAGCTGCACCCGTTCCTGGCGGAAGCCTTCGCCGGCGTGGTGCGCGCCGCCGCCGCGCGCGAGCAGCGGGAAGCTTGAGCGCTTCATCGTAAGCTGCCGTCACGCCGCCACTTGCACAGGAAGATGCCGATGCGCCTGGGATTGATCGTCGCCGGATTACTGATCGCCGCTTTGGGCGTTGCCTCGCTGATGGGCAAGATCCAGTACACGCAGAACAAGGAAGTGCTGAGGATCGGCGACCTTTCGGCCAAGGTGCAGGAACAGCAGCCGCCGCCTCAATGGGTGGGGATTGCCGGCTTGGTGCTGGGCGGGGTGCTGGTGCTGGGTGGCGTGCTCAAGAAAAGCTGAGCTTGGCTGGCTGAACTTCGTTGGGCCCTGTCCTCACTCAGCGGGTTTGTGTAGGTCGGCTCAAGCGTAGCGGAGCCGATGCAGATGCGGTGCTGAAGCTTCAGCGATCCGCGCTAACGCGCGGCGCGCCAAGCCAGGGGTCAGGCAACGTCAGTCAGCACCCCCGTCGGCTCCGCTAGGCTTGACCCGACCTACAGAGCCCCGCGCCCCCACACGACTCCCCCATTACCGAGGAGAGTCCGGACCATCAAACCACCGCGCCATCCTTGTCGCGCCCGCTGGTCTTGGCATGATCCTCCGGCGGCACCAGGTCCTCGCGCTTGATGTCGAGCAGCACGGTGACGCCGCTGGAGATATAGATGGAGGAGTAGGTCGCCACGATCACGCCGGCGATCATCGCCACGGCGAAACTGTGCACGCTCTTGCCGCCAAAGAAGAACAGGCAGAACAACACCATCAGCACGGTGAAGTGGGTGATGATCGAACGCAGCAGCGTCTGGTTGATGGACAGGTTGATGATGTCCAGCACCGACTGCTTGCGCAGGTTGAGCAGATTCTCGCGCACGCGGTCGAAGATGACGATGGTTTCGTTATTGGAGTAACCGAGCATGGCCAGCACGCCGGCCAGGGTGGTCAGGTCGAACTCTTCCTGGATCAGCGACAGGAAGCCGACAGTCATGATCGCGTCATGGGTCAGCGCGGCGATGGAGCCGACCGAGAATTTCCATTCGAAGCGGAACATGACGTAGAGAAAGATGCCGAGGAAGGCGGTGCCGAGAGCGATGACGCCATCCTCGGACAGCTCCTTGCCCACTTCCGGGCCGACGAACTCGATGCGCCGCAGCTGCACGTTGTTCTTCTGCGCATCGAGCGCCTGCAGCACCTTGTTGCTGATCTGCGCCGCGGCGTTCTTGGAGTCGGCGTCGGTGCCGGCCTGCGGCAGCAGGCGGATCAGCACGTCGCTGGTGCCGCCGAAGTACTGCACCACGGCGTCGGAATAGCCGCCCTTGTTGAGCGCGCCGCGCACGTCGTCGAGCTGCACGGTCTGCGGATACACCACCTCGACCAGCACGCCGCCCTTGAAGTCGATGCCGAAGTTGAGGCCACGCAGCAGCAGCAGGCCGATGGCGATCAGCGACAGCGCGATGGACAGGCCGAGCGCCACCTTGCGCTGGGCCATGAAATCGATCTTGGGAACTCGGGAAAATACACGCATGATGTTTCTCTTGGCGATTCGGGAGGCGAGAGGCGAGAGGCGGGAGGGGTAAAGTCCAAAGCAGTGCCAAGCCAGGCTTTGCTTTTACGCCTCCCGCCTCCCGCCTCTCGCCTCACACTGGAAGATCCTTCAGCTTGCGGCCCTTGAAGGCGTAGTGCGCGATGGTGCGCGTGCCGACGATGGCGGTGAACATCGAGGTGGCCAGGCCGATCATCAGCGTCACGGCGAAGCCCTTGACCGCGCCCTGGCCGAGCAGGAACAGCACGAAGGCGGCGATGAAGGTGGTGACGTTGGAGTCGGCGATGGTGAGGAAGGCGCGCTCGTAGCCGGCGTTCATCGCCGCATGCGGCGACAGGCCCAGGCGCAGCTCCTCGCGGATGCGCTCGTTGATCAGCACGTTGGCGTCCACCGCCATGCCCAGCGTCAGCACCATGCCGGCGATGCCGGGCATGGTCAGCGTGGCCTGGAAGATCGACAGCAGCGCCACCAGGATGATCACGTTGAGCAGCAGCGCGACGTCGGCGAACAGGCCGAACACGGTGTAGTACACGGCCATGAACACCACCACCAGGCAGAAGCCGGCGATGGCGGCGATGGTGCCGCGGCGGATGTTGTCGGCGCCCAGGCTGGGGCCGACGGTGCGCTCCTCGACGATGGCGATCGGCGCGGCCAGCGCGCCGGACTTGAGCAGCTCGGACAGGTCATGCGCTTCCTTCTGGCCCAGGCCGGTGGTCTGGAAGCGCTTGCCGAAGGGCTCGCGGATGCTGGCGATGTTGATGATGTCGGCCACATCGCGGCGCTCGCGCATGGCCTCGCCCTGGGCGTTGTAGTTGGTGTCGTAGACGGTTTCCTTGTACAGCACCGCCATCGGCTTGCCCACGTTCTGGCGGGTGAACTCGAACATCTTGGCGGCGCCGGTGCTGTCCAGCGTCACGCTGACCGCCGGGGTGCCGCTCTGCTGGTCCACGGTGGGGGCGGCGTCCACCAGCTGCGGGCCGCTGGCGATGACGTCCTTCTTCAGCAGGTAGGGGCGGTGGCCCTCTCGGGTGAAGAACAGCTCGTCGTCCGGCGGTACGATGCCGCTCTGGGCGGCGCTCTCGGCCGCGCCCAGGGTCTCGTCGACGGCGCGGTACTCGAGCGTGGCGGTGGAGCCGAGCAGCTCCTTGACGCGGGTCGGGTCCTGCACACCGGGCAGCTGCAGCAGGATGCGGTCCTGGCCCTGGCGCTGCACGATCGGCTCGCTCACGCCGAGGCGGTTGACGCGATTGCGCAGCGTCACCAGGTTCTGCTGCACGGCGTAGTCGACGATGCGCTTGGCCTCGGTATCGGACATGCGCGCCTGCAGCGTCGGCGTGGCGCTGCCGGCTGGCACCGTCACCGTCAGTTCCTTGTATTCCTTGGCAATGGCAGCGCGGGCCTTTTCCAGCTTGTCGGCGTCGGCGAATTCCAGCACCACGGCGTCGCCCTGGGCGCGGCGCGCGGTGTAGCGGATGTCCTGTTTGCGCAGGAAGGCCGGCAGGTCGTTGAGGTAACGCTGCACCGCGGCCTTGCGCGCGTCGTCGATATCCACTTCCAGCAGCAGGTGCACGCCGCCGCGCAGGTCCAGGCCCAGCGGCATCGGCCGCGCGCCGATCGCCTCCAGCCAGGCCGGGGTCTTCGAGGCGAGGTTGAGGGCGACGACATAGCCCTGCCCCAGCGCCTGCTTCAGCGCGTCCACCGCCTTGAGCTGGCTCTCGGTGCCGGTGAAACGCACCACCCACTGGCCCTTCTCGGCACGCGAGGATTCGGCGCTGATGTGGCCGTCGGACAGGGCCTTGCCCACCTGGTCGCCGAAATCGGCCGGCACCGGGTCGCCGCTGGCCGTGGCGATCTGCACCGCCGGGGCTTCGCCATAGATATTGGGCAGCGCGTAGAGGGCGCCGATCAGGGTGACGACGATCAGCGTCACCGTTTTCCAGAGAGGATATTGGTGCATCGGAATTCGCTAGTTAAAACCGCGATGTACTGCTTGTTTGAATAGTCCGGGCCACGCATGGCCCGGTGCCTGACAGGACGTTACAAGGTCTTGAGCGTGCCCTTGGGCAGAACGCTGCTGATGGCGCTCTTCTGCACCTTGATCTCCACCCCGGGCGCGATCTCCACGGTCAGGTAGACCTCGCCGATGCCGTTGATGCGGCCGGCCAGGCCGCCGGTGGTGACGATCTCGTCGCCCTTGGCCAGGGCGCCGAGCATCTGGCGGGTTTCCTTGGAACGGCGCATCTGCGGCCGGATCAGCATGAAATAGAACAGCGGGATCATGATGATGAACGGGAACACCGTCATCAGCAGGCTCTGCCCCTGGGGGGCGCCCTGCTGCGCGTACGCCGGCGAAATCAGTAAATCAAGAAGCTGCACGGGAAAGTCCAGACTGTTAAAAGAGCGCCGGATTATGCCACGAATGGCCCCGCGCACCGTGCCCGGCCGGGGGCCGGGCTGTGCTAGCCTTTAGGGCTGAGCTTATTCCCTGTCTGGAGTGCCTGATGGCCAGCTACAACGCGCCGCTGCGCGAAATCAACTTCGTTCTCAATGACGTACTCAACGTCGGCCAGCTGGCCCGGCTGACGGGCTTTGCCGAAGCCACCCCGGAAACCCTGGGCGGGCTGATCGAGGAAGCGGCCAAGCTGGTGCAGGCCAGGATCGCCCCGCTCAGCGCCAGCGGCGACCAGCAGGGTTGCAAGTGGAACAACGGCGAGGTGCAGGTGCCGGACGGCATGGCGGAAGCCTACAAGCTGTATTGGGAAGCCGGCTGGGTCGGCCTGTGCAACCCCACCGAGTACGGCGGCCAGGGTCTGCCCTACACCCTGTCCAAGGTGGTGGACGAGATCCTGTGCTCCGGCAACGTGGCCTTCGCCCTCTATCCGGGCCTGACCATGGGCTGCTTCGAGGCGATCCTGGCCAATGCCTCGGACGAGCTGAAGCAGACCTATCTGCCCAAACTGGGTACCGGCCAGTGGACCGGCACCATGTGTATGACCGAGCCGCAGGCCGGCTCGGACCTGGCGGCAGTGAAGACCCGCGCCACGCCGAACGGCGACGGCAGCTATTCGCTGGAGGGCGGCAAGATCTTCATCACCTCCGGCGAGCACACCATGGCGGAGAACATCATCCACTTCACGCTGGCCCGCCTGCCCGACGCCCCCGCCGGGGTCAAGGGCCTGTCCACTTTTGTGGTGCCCAAGTTCCTGGTCAATGCCGATGGCAGCCTCGGCGCGCGCAACCAGGTGACCTGTTCGTCGATCGAGCACAAGATGGGCATTCACGGCTCCTGCACCTGCTCGATGCAATTCGAGGGCGCCAAGGGCTGGATGGTGGGCGCGCCCAACACCGGCATCCAGAACATGTTCGTGATGATGAACCTGGCGCGCATCCTGGTCGGTTTCCAGGGCCTGGGCCAGTGCGAGCTGGCGACGCAGAACGCCATCGCCTACGCCAAGGAGCGCAAGCAGGGCAAGGCCTTCAACGGCGGCGCCACCATCATCGACCACCCCGACGTGCGCCGCATGCTGCTGACCATGAAGGCCACCACCGAGGGCGCCCGCGTCATGGCCTACGAGACCGCCCTGTATGTCGACCTCGCCCACCACCACGAGGACGCGGCGGTGCGCGAGGAGGCGCAGGACTGGGTCGAGCTGAACACGCCGCTGGTCAAGGCCTTCTGCACCGATTCGGCCTTCGAGCTGGGCAGTATGGCGGTGCAGGTCTACGGCGGCCACGGTTTCATCCGCGAGCACGGCGTGGAGCAGATCGTGCGCGACTCCAAGATCCTGTGCCTGTACGAGGGCACCAACGGCATCCAGGCGATGGACCTGGTGCGGCGCAAGCTGATGCTGCACAACGGCCGCCTGGCGCAGCGCTTCTTCGCCAAGGTGCGCGCCGAGAGCACCGGCGACGCCCCGGTCGGCTTCCTGGCCAAGCCGCTGCGCGAAGCGCTGGACGAACTGGAAAAGACCGCGCAACACCTGCAGCAGTCGTTCAAGACCAACCCGGACGACGCCGGCTTCGGCGCGGTCGATTTTCTGCGCGCCTTCGCCCTCACCTACCTGGGCTACAACTGGCTGCGCATGACCAAGGCCGCCCTGGCCGGCAGCGACGAGAACTTCAAGCGCAGCAAGCTCAACACCGCGCAGTTCTTCGCCGCCCGCATGCTGCCGCAGGTGCGCAACCTGTGCGCCAACGTGCGCAGCCCGGCCGGTGAGCTGATGCAGCTGGACGCCGCGCTGATCTGATCCGGTTCCGGGCGCGGGGATCAGCCTCGCGCCCGGCGCCGCGCAAGCCCGCCGGAGCCGCAAAACGCCGCACGGCGTTGCTGCATGCGGCGGCGCCGGCCGCCCTCCGCTGTCGCGGCGGCCAAACGCCGGTCCACGGCGGCATGTGCCGTGCTAGCATCGGTGAGCCGCCCTCATCAAGGATGCCCGGATGCCCTCCGTATACGATTTCAGCGCCACCTCCATCGACGGTCAGAACGTCAAGCTCGACAGCTACAAGGGCAAGACGCTGCTGATCGTCAACGTCGCCAGCAAGTGCGGCTTCACCCCGCAGTACAAGGGCCTGGAAGCCCTGTACGAGAAATACAAGGACAAGGGGCTGGAGGTCCTGGGCTTCCCCTGCGACCAGTTCGGTCACCAGGAGCCGGGCGACGAGAAGGAGATCATGCAGTTCTGCTCCCTGACCTACGACGTCAAGTTCCCGATGTTCGCCAAGATCAAGGTCAACGGTGACGACGCCCACCCGCTCTACCAGTACCTGAAGAAAGAAGAGAAGGGCATCCTCGGCACCACCAACATCAAGTGGAACTTCACCAAGTTCCTGGTCGACAAGACCGGCAAGGTGCTGAAGCGCTACGGCTCGATCGATACGCCGGAAAGCATCGGCAAGGACATCGAGCCGCTGCTGGCCTGAAGCACCGCACATCGGCGGAGACGGGGGCCCACCCCTGCCCGGCCGCTGTTGCGCGATTGGCCCGCCCCTCTCCGACATGGGGCGGAAAGGGATGTAGACCGGCGGCCGAGGCCGCCGCTTGGTTGATCAGGGGATTCCCGCTATGCGCGCATGGCGCGACGCATTGCTGTTCCATTTGGTTTTCGCCGCGGCCGCGGCCGGCGTGTTCCTGCTGCTGCGCCCGCCGGAACTGGGCTGGGGCGTGCTCGGCCTGGCGGCGTGCTACAACCTGCTGCTGCCGCTGATCGCCAGCCGCGGCGGCCACCGCGACTGGCTGGAGCTGTGGCTGTTCCTGCTGCCGCTGTCGGTGCTGCAGGTGCTGCCGGACTGGGTGCTGACCCAGCAGTTCGGCATCCTGGTTTTTCCGGACCTGGGCGGCCCGCACATCGGCGCGGTGCCGGCCTACATGGCCGGCTTGTGGGTCATTCCGCTGTTCTGGGTGGTGTGGCTGGCCGGCCGATCCACGCTGACGGCGGCGGTGCTGGCACTGCTGCTGTTCGCCGGCGCGGAATGGGCGGCGCGGCCGCTGCAGCTGTGGCACGCGCAGCACGTGGGCCAGTTCATGGGCGTGGCCAGCTACGTGCTGGTGCCGGAAGCGCTGCTCGGCTGGGCCGCGGCCCATGCGTTTGAACAGACGCGCGGCGGCAACCCGCTGGCGCGGATCGGCGCGGCGGTGTGCGTCAGCACGTTCTACACCGGGGCGCTGGTGCTGGCCTATTTCCTCAGCGAGCACGTCGGACTGCGCCTGCCCCTGCATCTCGGCTGACGGTTTCGGTTCACTGCGCAAAATCGTCGGCTGCGCTGCGCTTGAGCCGACCTACGTGGCGCCATTGTGGCCGCCGTTGGCCCGCCCCAAAGAATTACAACTGCTGCGCGCCGAAGGTGTCGCAGCGCTTGAGGTCGCCGCTGTCGAAGCCGGCGCGGAACCAGCGCACGCGCTGCTCGCTGCTGCCGTGGGTGAAGCTGTCCGGCACGACGCTGCCGCGCGCCTGCCGCTGCAGGCGGTCGTCGCCGATGGCGGTGGCGGTGTTCAGCGCCTGCTCGACATCGCCCTGGTCCAGCCACTGGTGGCGCTGCTGCGCCTGGTTGGCCCAGACGCCGGCGAGGCAGTCGGCCTGCAATTCCAGCCGCACCGACAGGCCGCTGGCGCCGCGCGTGTCGCCGCCGGCGGCGTCGACCTTGGCGGTGACGCCGAGCAGGTTCTGCACATGGTGGCCGACCTCGTGGGCGATGACGTAGGCCTGGGCGAAATCACCGCCGCCGCCGAGGCGCTCGCGCATTTCCTGGAAGAAGCCCAGGTCGAGGTAGACGCGCTGGTCGCCGGGGCAATAGAACGGACCCGAAGCCGACGTGGCGCCGCCGCAGGCGGACTGCACGGCGCCGCTGTACAGCACCAGGTGCGGCTGCGTGTATTGGCGCCCGGCCCTCTGGAACACCGCGCCCCAGCTGTCTTCGGTGTCGCCGAGGATGGCGCGCACGAAATCCACGGCCGGATCGTTGGCGTTGACCGGGGCGGTGGCGGCCGGCGGCGCCACGCTCTGCTGCACCTGCTCCACCAGGCCCAGCATCTCCAGCGGATTGCGCCCGGTGGCCCAACTCAGCAACAGGGCGATGACCACGCCGCCGATGCCGATATGCGGCAGGCCGATGCCGCCGCGCCGGTCCTCCACGTTGTCGCTGCGTCTTGCGTCGCCCCAGCGCATGGCCGCCCTCCGGTTGGTGCCGGACCAATTGTAGCGCGCGAATCCCCGCCGGACGCGCGTTGCAGCTACGCCTGCCCGTCTTCGGCCGGGGTGGCTGCAGCGGGGTTTGCGCTGCGCGACGCGGCGCCTTCCGCGCCGGCGAGGAACGCGGCGGCGAAAGCCTCGTAGCACCCGGCCTCGATGGCCTCGCGGATGCGCCGCATCAGGCCCAGGTAGTAGTGCAGGTTGTGGATGGTGTTGAGCCGCGCGCCGAGGATCTCGTCGCAGCGGTCGAGGTGGTAGAGATAGGCGCGCGAATAGTTGGCGCAGGTGTAGCAGGAACAGGCCGGGTCGAGCGGGCCGCCGTCGTCGCGGTGGCGCGCGTTGCGGATCTTGATCACCCCCTGCGAGGTGAACAGGTGGCCGTTGCGGGCGTTGCGCGTGGGCATGACGCAGTCGAACAGGTCGATGCCGCGCGCCACCGCCTGCACCAGGTCGCGCGGCGTGCCCACGCCCATGACGTAGCGCGGCCGGTCGGCCGGCAGCCGGGCGGCGATGCCGTCGAGCACGTGCAGGCGCTCGACCTCGCTCTCGCCGACGGACAGCCCGCCGAGGGCGTAGCCGTCGAAGCCGATTTCGCCGAGGCGATCGAGCGACTCGTCGCGCAGTTCCGGGTACATGCCGCCCTGCACGATGCCGAACAGGGCGCCCTCGCCGCCGGCGTGCGCGGCCTTGCAGCGCGCGCCCCAGCGCGCCGACAGGCGCAGCGACTCCGCCGCCTGCTCGCGCGTGGCCGGGTACGGCGTGCACTCGTCGAACTGCATGATGATGTCGCTGCCCAGGGCCAGCTGCACTTCGATCGAGCGCTCCGGGCTGAGGAAGATGCGGTCGCCGTTGATCGGCGAGGCGAATTCCACGCCTTTCTCCGACAGCTTGCGCAGCTCCGCCAGGCTCCAGACCTGGAAGCCGCCGGAATCGGTCAGGATGGGGCCGTCCCAGTGCATGAAGCGGTGCAGGCCGCCGAGCTGGCGCACGATCTGCTCGCCCGGGCGCAGCATCAGGTGGAAGGTGTTGCCGAGGATGATCTGCGCGCCGGCGGTCTTCAGTTCTTCCGGGGTCATCGCCTTGACCGTGCCGTAGGTGCCGACCGGCATGAACTGCGGCGTGTCGATGACGCCGCGGGCGAAGGTGATGCGGCCGCGGCGGGCGGAACCGGAGGTGGCGAGCAGTTGGTATTTCAAGAGCGGAAATCGGGCGCCGGCGGGCGCCAGGGGGCGTATAGGGCGCAAAGTATGCCCGATTGCGCCGCTTTGCCGTGCGCAGCCGGGACGCCTGTACAGTATCCGGGCGCGCCCTCCCGGTGCCGCCCGGGCGCAGGCGCGGCATGGCCAACATCCAACATTCTGTCCGGAGACCCGCTTGAACACGCAATGGCTGTACCTGGGCATCGCCATCGTCGCCGAGGTGATCGCCACCTCGACGATGAAGGCGACGCAGGGCTTCACCCGCCTGTGGCCCTCGCTGGCGGTGGCAGCGGGCTACCTGGTGGCGTTCTATTTCCTGTCGCTGACCCTGCGCACGCTGCCGGTGGGCATTGCCTACGCGGTGTGGTCCGGCGCGGGCATCGCGCTGGTGTCGCTGATCGCCTGGCTGGCCTATGGCCAGACGCTGGACCGGCCGGCCATCGCCGGGCTGGCCCTGATCGTCGCCGGCGTGGTGGTGCTCAACGGATTTTCAAAATCGGTGGCGCATTGAGCGCCGGCAGCCGTTAAGCTCGCCATCGATCCCATTGCCAATGGTGCGCCGTGCCGCATGAAGAAACCCTGATCGCCACGCTGGCGCTGAGCCTGGCGCTGGCCTTCGTCTTTGGCCTGGCCGCCGTGCGCCTGCGCCTGCCGGCGCTGGTGGGCTACCTGATGGCCGGCATCGTCCTGGGGCCTTATACGCCCGGGCTGGAAGCGGACGTGCACCTGGCGCCGCAGCTGGCCGAGATCGGCGTGATGCTGCTGATGTTCGGCGTGGGCACGCACTTCTCACTGCGCGATCTGATGTCGGTCAAGGGCATCGCCGTGCCGGGCGCGCTGGCGCAGATCGCGGTGGCCACGGCGCTCGGCGCCGGCGTGGCCTACCTGTGGGGCTGGCCGCTGGGCGCCGGGCTGGTGTTCGGCCTGGCGCTGTCGGTGGCCAGCACGGTGGTGCTGCTGCGCGGCCTGGAGCAGCAGGGCACGCTGGAATCGGCCGACGGCCGCATCGCGGTGGGCTGGCTGATCGTCGAGGACCTGGTGATGGTGCTGGCGCTGGTGCTGCTGCCGGCGCTGGCCGGGGTGCTCGGCGGGCAGGCGCCGGCCGGGCACGGCGGCGCGCCGGACGCGCTGTGGCGCAGCCTGGGCCTGACGCTGGGCAAGGTGGCGCTGTTCATCGCGCTGATGCTGGTGGTGGGGGCGCGGGTGTTCCCGTGGATCCTGCAGCGCGTGGCGCGCACCAATTCGCGCGAGCTGTTCACGCTGGCGGCCATCGCGCTGGCGCTGGGCGTGGCCTACGGCTCGGCCCAGCTGTTCGACGTGTCGATGGCGCTGGGCGCGTTCTTCGCCGGCATGGTGCTGAACGGCTCCGACCTGAGCCACCGCGCCTCGACCTACCTGCAGCCGCTGCAGGACACTTTCGCCGCGCTGTTCTTCGTCGCCGTGGGCATGCTGTTCGACCCGCTGGTGCTGCTGCGGCATCCGCTGGAGGTGCTGGCGGTACTGGCGATTATCGTGGTGGGCAAGTCACTGGCGGCGCTGGCCATCGTGCTGCTGCTGAAGCGCCCGCTGGGCACGGCGCTGACGGTGTCCGCCGCGCTGGCGCAGATCGGCGAGTTCTCCTTCATCCTGGCGGTGATGGGCGTGAGCCTGCACCTGCTGCCGGCGCAGGGGCAGAGCTATATCCTGGCCGGCGCGCTGCTGTCGATCACCGTCAACCCGCTGATGTTCCGGCTGGCGTCGCGCTTCCGCCCCGCGCCGGCGGGCTGAGCGCGGGCCGCGGCATGCGGGCGCAGCCGGCGCGGCGGAATCCGTATACTGGGCGGCGACCGGAAGCGCGCCACACTGTCACCGACGGAGAATCATGCGCCTCATCCTGCTACCGCTGCTGATCGTCCTGTTGTCCGGCTGCGCCAGCAGCCGGGTCAGCGGCTGCACCAAGCTGGCCGGCCCGGGCTGGAGCACGCTGAGCCAGCCGCCGGCCAACGCCGAGCAGCTGCTGCAGCTGGAAAACCTGCCGCCGGACAGCCAGCTGGTCTGGCTCGGCAAGGGTCCGCAGCAGGTGCTGGCCTGCTACTACTCGCGCGGCCTGACCAACCCGGGCTGCGGCGGCTCCAGCGCCTACAAGTTCGTGCAGAAGGACGGCCGCTGGACCTCGCAGGGCCAGTTGCTGGATTTCTGCGACACCGGGCCGAGCTGAGTCCGGGGACTCCGGCCATGATCGCCCGGCACTACCGCCCCGCCGCGCCGCTGTCGGCCTTTGTCGACCTGTTCTGGTACTACGCCGGCTTCGTGCGCGAGCACTCCAAGGAGCGGCTGCTGCCCACCGGCACCATCGAGCTGGTGATCAATCTGCGCGAGGACGAGGTCCGCACCTACGACCCGGACGACACCAGCCTGTGCCAGCGCCTGCCCGGCAGCGTGGTGGTGGGCGCGCACTCGCGCTATTTCGTGCTCGACACCGCGGAGCAGAACGATGTGATCGGCATCCACTTCAAGCCCGGCGGAGCCTTCCCCTTCCTGGCGCCGCCGGCGGACGCCTTCCGCGACGCGCATGTGCCGCTCGACGCGATATGGGGCGGCAGCGTGGCCAGGCTGCGCGAGCGCCTGCTCGCCGCGCCGACGCCGGAAGCCAAGTTCGCGCTGCTCGAAGGCGCGCTGCTGGAGCACGTCAGCGACCAGGCGCAGCCGCACGCGGCCGTGGCCCATGCAATACGCTGCCTGGACGGCGCGCCGCACCTGCACACCATCACCCGCCTGACCGAGCGGATCGGCCTCAGCCCCAAGCGCTTCATCCAGCTGTTCAGCCAGCAGGTGGGCCTGACGCCCAAGCTGTACTGCCGCGTGCAGCGCTTCCAGCGCGTGGTGCAGACGGTGCAGCGCCAGGGCCGGGTGGACTGGGCCGACGTGGCCGCCGGCTGCGGCTACTACGACCAGGCGCATTTCATCCGCGATTTCCGCGCCTTTTCGGGACTGAATCCTTCGGCGTACCTGGGCTCGCGCGGCGAGTACATCAACCACGTGCCGATGCGCGACTGACATGCGGCGGCCAGAGCGGCGGGACAAATTCTTACAATCCCCGGCATCCGCCTTGCGTTGACAATGGCGCATCGCCCCCGCCGGTCAAGGATCGATATCGTGCCCGCTTCCCGCAAACGCAAAACCCGCCCCTTCGTCGCCCCCTACCTGAGCGTCAGCGACGCCGCGCGCGCCCTGGATTTCTACCAGGCGGCCTTCGGCGCGGTGGAGATCATGCGCTGGGTGGACCCGGACAACGGCCGCATCGGCCATGCCGAAATCCGCATCGGCCAGAACTCGATCTACCTGGCCGACGAGTATCCCGAAACGGCCGCGATCGGCCTGCGCAGCCCGCTGTCGCTGGGTGGCAGCAGCTTCCAGTTCTGGCTCACGGTGGACGACGTGGAGGCCGCGACCGAGCGCGCGCTGGGCGCCGGCGCGCGGCTGCTGCGGCCGGTGGAGCAGTCGGCCCAGGACGGCCGGCGCAGCCGGGTGCAGGACCCGGGCGGGCATATCTGGACCATTTCCAGCCATTAGTACCGTGACCCATTGCTGACAGGCAGCTGTCAGCAGCCTCCGCCTAGCATGGCCCGGCCACGAACCACAGGAAACACTGACATGTCCGAGCAGCAAGCCGCCGCACCGCCCGCAGGCCGCCGCGCCGCGGTGATCTTCATCTTCATCACCGTGGTCATCGACGTGCTGGGCTTCGGCGTCATCATCCCGGTACTGCCCAAGCTGGTGCAGCAGTTCATGGGCGGGGACGCGGCCAGGGCGGCCACCATGTACGGCGTGTTCGGGACCGCCTGGGCGCTGATGCAGTTCATCTTCTCGCCGCTGCTGGGCGCGATCTCCGACCGCTTCGGCCGCCGCCCGGTGATCCTGATCTCCTGCTTCGGCCTGGGGCTGGACTACATCGTGATGGCGCTGGCGCCGAGCGTCGGCTGGCTGTTCCTGGGGCGCGTCATCTCGGGCATCTGCGCCTCCAGCTTCACCACCTCCTTCGCCTACATCGCCGACGTGTCGCCGCCTGAGAAGCGCGCCAGCGCCTTCGGCATGATCGGCGCGGCGTTCGGCGTGGGCTTTGTGCTGGGGCCGGCGCTGGGCGGCGTGCTGGGCGACATCGACCCGCGCCTGCCGTTCTGGGGCTCGGCGGCGCTGGCCCTGCTCAGCGCCTGCTATGGCCTGTTCGTGCTGCCGGAGTCGCTGCCGCCGGAGAAGCGCGACGGCTTCCACTGGAGCAAGGCCAATCCGCTCGGCTCGTTGCGGCTGCTGCGCTCGCACCACGAGCTGCTGGGGCTGGCCGCGGTCAACTTCCTGTACCAGCTGGCGCACTGCGTGCTGCCCAGCATGTACGTGCTGTACACCAGCTACCGCTACGGCTGGAGCTCGAAGACGGTGGGCCTGACGCTGATGGCGGTGGGCGTGTTCAGCATCATCGTGCAGGGCGGCCTGGTAAAGCCGGCGGTGCGGCGGCTGGGTGAGCGCGGCGCGCTGTATGTGGGCCTGCTGTTCGGCATCACCGGCTTCAGCGGCTTCGCGCTGGCGCCGAGCGCCTTGTGGATGTGGGCGGCGCTGCCTGTATTCGCGTTGTGGGGGCTGATCGGCCCGGGCCTGCAAAGCCTGATGACGCAGCGCGTGGCGCCGCACGAGCAGGGCAAGCTGCAGGGCGCCAATGGCAGCATCACCAGCATCGCCGGGCTGATCGGGCCGACGCTGTTCACGCAGTCCTTTGCCTACTTCATCAGCCAGGGCCGTGCCTGGACGCTGCCGGGCGCGCCGTTCTACGTCGCCGCGCTGCTGCTGGTGGCGGCGCTGTTGCTGGCCCTGCAGGTGGCCCGGCCGGCACGGATGGCGGCGGCGCAGTCCGGGGCATGAGCGCCGACGCACCGCACGAGTCACGGGCGCCGACGCGGGTCTACTACAACAGCGCCTGCCCGGTATGCAACGCGGGCGTGAACGACCAGCGCCAGCGCATGGAAGCCTGCGGCGCGGCGCCGGTGGAGTGGATCGACGTACACCGCAATCCGCAAGCGGTGGCGGAAGTGGGCGCGGACCTGGAAACGGTGCGCGAGACGCTGCATGTGAAAACCGCCGACGGCGAAATCGCCCGCGGCGCCGATGCCTTCGCCGCGCTGTGGCAGCGCACCCGCGGCCAGGGCTGGCTGGCGGTGCTGGTGCGATTGCCGCTGCTGCACGCGCTGGCGCAGGGAGCCTACCGGGTATTCGCGCGGCTGCTGTACCGCTGGAACCGCCGCAAGGGCCACTGGTAGGGCCCTCCACCCTGCCGCTGTGCCGCCGGTCACAACTGCACCGCGGGCCTGCGCGGCGGCCATTGACAGGGCGCGGCCTCCACCGCTAAAGCTATGGCGGTAACTTTCATCGCGTTTTTCCCATGCACGGACCCGCTCCCCAAGTCAGTGCCAGCCATGGCTGTGTCATCGCCAGCGGCTTCCGGCCCCACCCGCTGCTGCGCAACCGCCATGTGCAGACCCTATTCCCGACGCTGGCGCGGCCGTTGCCGCCGCTGGCGATCCGCCACGAGCGGCTGGAGCTGGACGACGGCGACTTCGTCGACCTGGGCTGGAGCGGCAGCGGCCGGGGACCGGTGGCGATCCTGCTGCACGGCTTGACCGGGGGCTTCGACTCCAAGTACGCGCGCGGCACGGCGCAGCGGCTGATCGCGCGCGGCTGGCGCACGGTGATGCTGCAGCTGCGCGGCAGCGGGCCGGACACCAACCGCCTGCCACGCTGCTACAACCACGGCGACACCGAGGACCTGCACACGCTGTGCCGGGTGCTGCGCGGGCGCGAGCCCACCACGCCGCTGTACGCGGTGGGCTGGTCGATGGGCGCCAACATTCTGCTCAAGGCGCTGGGCGAGAGCGGCGAGCGCTCGCCGCTGAGCGCGGCGGCGGCGTGCTGCGCGCCGTTCCAGCTGCAGGCCTGCGCCGAACGGCTGCGCCGCGGCTTCCCGCGCGTGTACCAGAACCACTTGCTGAAGAACCTGCGCGTGCGCCTGCGCCACAAGCACGGGCCGGTGCCGGTGCTGCCGCCGGCGAACCTGGAGGCGGCGCTGACGGCGCGGGATTTCTTCGCCTTCGACGATGCCTACACCGCGCCGGTCAACGGCTACCCCGACGCCGCGGGCTACTACGCGCAGGCCTCCTGCGGGCAGTTCCTCAAGGGCGTGCGCCGGCCGACGCTGGTGATCAACGCGGTGGACGACCCGTTCATGGTGCCCTCCATCATTCCGCAGCCGGCGGAGCTGGCGCCGCAGGTGACGCTGGAGCTGGCGCCGTCCGGCGGGCACCTGGGCTTCATCGCCGCCGGCGCCGGCGGGCGTCCGCTGTACTGGCTGGAGCAGCGGGTGCCGGAGTTCCTGTTCGAGGCCGCGGCGCGCCAGGCATGAGGCCGCGCCGCAGCCGACCGCGGCCGGATCAGGGCGCCGCGCGCTGCGGCAGGAACATGGCGTCGCCGTAGCTGAAGAAGCGGTAGCCGCTGGCCACCGCATGGCGGTAAGCCTGCATCACCCGCTGGTAACCGCCGAAGGCGCAAACCAGCATCAGCAGCGTGCTTTCCGGCAGGTGGAAATTGGTCAGCAGCGCATCCACCGCGCGGAAGCGGTAGCCCGGCGTGATGAACAGGCGGGTCTCGCCGTCGAAGGCGTGGGTGTGGCCGTCCTCGGTGGTGGCCGACTCCAGTGCGCGCACCACGGTTGTGCCCACCGCGACGACGCGGCCGCCGCGCGCGTGGGCGGCGTTGACGCGCCGCGCCAGCTCCTCGCTCACGCTGAGCCGCTCCGAGTGCATGCGGTGCTCCTCCAGCGCGTCCACCCGCACCGGCTGGAAGGTGCCGGCGCCGACATGCAGCGTGACGAAGCCGGTTTCGACGCCGCGCGCGGCGATGGCGGCGAGCAGCGTATCGTCGAAGTGCAGCCCGGCGGTGGGCGCCGCCACCGCGCCGGGCACGCGCGCGAATACCGTCTGGTAACGCTCGAAGTCCTCGCCGCCGGCGGCGTGCTCGATGTACGGCGGCAGCGGCAGTTCGCCGTGCTGCTCCAGCGCCGCGTACAGGTCATCGGTGGCGAAGTCCAGGCGGTAGAACTCGCCCTCGCGCCCCTGCACCGTGGCCACCAGGGCGTCGCGCGCCAGCAGCAGCCGCGAACCCGGCCGGGGCGGCTTGCTGGCGCGCACCTGGGCCAGGGCATGGCCGGCATCGAGCACACGCTCGATCAGCACTTCCACCTGGCCGCCGCTGTCCTTGATGCCGCGCAGCCGCGCCGGAATCACCTTGGCATCGTTGAACAACAGCAGATCGCCCGGCAGCAGCATTTCCGCAAAATCAGGGATGTGGCGGTCGGCCAGCGTGCCATCGGTATTCAGGCACAGCAGGCGGCTGGCGCTGCGGCGCTCGGCCGGGCGCTGCGCGATCAGCTCGGGCGGAAGCGGATAGTCGAAATCGGAGCGGCGCATGGGCCGCGATTGTACCCGCCGCCGCCCCGCTCCTGTAACCGGCCCGCCGGGAGGGCTATAATCCGCAGCCCAAGCCTGAGTGGCGGAATCGGTAGACGCAGCGGACTCAAAATCCGCCGAGGCAACCCCTCGTGAGAGTTCGAGTCTCTCCTTAGGCACCAGCGGGTTTTCTCTTCACCAGTCGATCAGCGTCCGTACCTGGGCCGGGTTCGGCGCTGTTCGTCTGGGATCAAATGATGAAACCGCGCGAAGCCAACGACTGACCGCGTGCCCAGCCGATTGCTTCTTGAATGTCGCTCGGGGTCACACCGCGGGCCGCAACCGCATCGCGGATGCCTTCAAGCTCGGCATCCGCCTCGTCCTCAACCAGGAAAACCAGTTCTACGCGCTGGCCCTTCTTCAATGGCACGCGTGGTTTCACAACGACCCTTTGCGGATCGTCGATCGTCACGGTCTCACGGTAGGCGCGCATATCACTCTCCACATTCCTTCAATCGCTCGACGCAAGTTTACCGCCTTTGAGACTGCATCGACCTCGACTCCCTTGCATCTGTCCCCGCTGGGCGGCCTCTTACACGTTTTCTTCCACAATACGTCGGCGCTCGAATAATTTTATTTATCAATCAATGTATTACAGCGCCAGAAACGGACTCAAAATCCGCCGGGGCAACCCCTCGTGAGAGTTCGAGTCTCTCCTTAGGCACCAGTTGATCCAGCAACAGCGCCCAACAGCGTCCAGTCAAACCAGGCTCTCGCAGGCGCCTGACGCTGGCGGGGCTGCGCCGTTCCGCCACCGGTGCAGCGATCAACCCGGATCGATGCTCAAGCAGCCGCTGTCTTTTTGAAATCGTTCAATACATCCACGAGCTTCTGGGCATCCGCGTCCGCGAACGCTCCATCGACGCCCAGGTGATGTATCGCTGTGAAAGGCGGCTCATACAACTGTGCCGGCTCCACAACGCCTTTCTGGGTCAGCCGCTCGATGATCATTTCGACGAAGCGGATCTGCTGGCTGCTGTAGCGGTTGGCATCCAGGAACTGGCCGAAGGCTTCCTTGGCCGCATTGCGATCAAGCCCGACCAGCGAGCGGATGAACAAGGTCAGCGGCCGGTCGGCACCGAAGCCCTGTACAAACTGCTCGCGTCCGCCGACCACCTCGGATTCGTAGACAAAGCGCTCCAGTTCCGACAAGTCGGTCGGTGTGAGCGGGCGGTTGAACCGCAACTTGGCAATGACCAGGTGATTTTCGTTCGCGCGGATATACGCTTCAACCTTGCGGCGGTACTGGGACAGGTTGATGCCGGTGCTGAAGTCCTTGAGCGCCACCTCTGACGCTGCACCGATCTCATCCTGCAGCGCGCTATACACCGGCTTGATCGACGTCCGGTCGATGAACTGGATGAGTCCGCGCAGCTTCTTGCGCAAGGTCTCGATCATCGCCAGGGTGATATCACGCCAGTATTCCTCGGTCTGCACTTCGACGATCAATGCCAGCTCGGCATGCACCGCAGGAATGTTCTCCTTGGTCTCCAGGTCCTCGGCCAGGCCGATGATCCGGTCGCGGCAGGTGACGAATTCGGTTGAGCCGTTCAGCAGCGCGATCTGCAGGTTGAGGCAGGTCAGGTCGAACAGCTTGGCGGTGAGGTGCTCCGGGTCCTGTTCGCTCGGCAGGCCGGCAACATGGTCGCGCAGGTTGGCCAGGGCCAGCTCGTCGAGCGAGACCCAGCTCTCGGGCTTCTGGAAATGGCTGACCTGCTCGCGCTCCAGGCGCACGATGAAGTTGTCCAGGTTCATCGCCGCCACTTCCGCCCGCAGCGTGCCGCTCAGTTCGCCGCGCAGGGAGCCGGTGGCGTCGTACACGGCCTCGCGCTCCCGAAGATTCCCGGGTACTGAAACGGCCCCCGGCAGCGCCGCCAGCAGATCGAGCCGCCGCTTGAACAGCCTCTTGCCCAGGGGCTCCGCCGCCCCGGCCACAGCCCCTTTCGGGTGCTCGTTGAAGTATTCGAAGTTGGCGCAGAAGTCGAAGATGAAGAACTCCTGCTTGTCCTGCCCCGGGGCGAACAGATCCTTGCACAGGCGCGTGCCGCGGCCGATCATCTGCAGGAACTTGACCTTCGAGCGCACCGCCTTGAAGAACACCAGGTTCAGCACCTCCGGCACGTCGATGCCGGTGTCCAGCATGTCCACCGACACGGCGATGTGCGGTGCCTTGTCCTTGCCGCTGAAGTCGTCGATCAGGCTCTGCGCGTAGCTCACCGCGTGAGTGATCACCCGCGCGAACTCACCCTTGAGATGCGGATAGTGGTGGTTGAAGCGCTGGACGATGAAATCCGCGTGCCGCTGATTGACCGCGAAGATGATGGTCTTGCCCAGACGGTCGCCGCCCTGCACCTTGAGGCCGTGCAGCATCAGGTGCTGCAGCATCAGGTCCACGGTACTTTCGTTGAACAGCTGCTTGTTCACCTCTGAGGCCGCCACCTCGTCCGGCGCCTCGCCGTCCTCACGGTCGCCCCAGTCCAGCGATTCCCAGTGCTCGCGCTCTTCCTCGCTCAGCTCGTTGTAGTGGATGCCCTCGCGCACGAAGCGGATCGGCACGGAGTGCGACTTTGGCGGCACCAGGTAGCCGTCGGCCACCGCCTCTTCC
Source organism: uncultured Nevskia sp. (assembly GCA_964451925.1). Lineage (GTDB taxonomy): Bacteria > Pseudomonadota > Gammaproteobacteria > Nevskiales > Nevskiaceae > Nevskia. Next base: position 41,461 of record CAYVKA010000021.1, read on the forward strand.
AGGGAGTAGGCGTCGGTGGGCACGCCTTTTTCCAGGCCGAACAGGTGGTAGGTGTCGTGGTGAACCTCGTCGCGCGGGGTCGCGGTGAGGCCGATCAGGTAGCTGTCGAAGTAGCGGAAGATCGCGCCGTACTTCTGGTACACGCTGCGGTGCGCCTCGTCGATGATGATCAGGTCGAAGTGGCCGACGCCGTAGCGGCGGCGGTCGCCCTCCATCTCCTCGATCAGCCCCATCATGGTGGGATAGGTGGAGAGGTACACCCGGCCGGTGCCATCCTTGTCCAGGCACAGGTTTACCGGGCTGGAATCCGGCAGGTGGGCCTTGAAAGCATTGGCGGCCTGCTTCACCAGCGCCACCCGGTCGGCCAGGAACAGCACGCGCTTGACCCAGTTGGCGCGCATCAACAGCTCCACCAGCGCGATGCTCATGCGCGTCTTGCCGGTGCCGGTGGCCATGGTCAGCAGGCCGGCGCGCTTGCCGCGGGCCAGGGACTCGGTCATCGCGCGGATGGCGCGGTGCTGGTAGCTGCGCTCGACAATGACCGGATTGATGGCCAGGGACTTGAGATCCTGCTGCAGGCTGCGCCGCTGCACCGCCAGCTCCAGCTCCTCCCGGCTGTAGAACCCTTGCACTTCTCGCGGCGGGGCGCGCCGGTCGTCCCATAGCCAGGTCTTGTAGCCGTTGGAGTAGAAGATCAGCGGGCGCTGGCCCTTGAGCTTTTCGAGCTGGTCGGCGTAGAGCTTGGCCTGCTGCTGGCCGACGTCCGCATCCTTGAGCGTGCGCTTGGCCTCCACCACCGCCAGCGGCTTGCCGTCATGGCCCCACAGCACGTAGTCGGCGTAGCCCTCGCCTTTTTGGTTGGGCATGCCCGGCACCGGCACCTCGACGCCGGCGCTGGTGCCGATCTCCCAGCCGGCTTCGCGCAGCAGCACGTCGATGAACAGCTTGCGGGTGTCGGCCTCGTCATAGTCGTGGCCGTCCGGCACCTTGAGGTTGGCGGCCTTGGCCTTGGCCAGTTCAGCGCGGGCGGCGGCCAGCTCGGCATCGAGCGCCGCCAATCGCTCCTCGCGCTCCGCCAGCGTTGCCGCCGCTTCGGCGATTGCCGCCTCGCGCTGCTCCAGCACCTTGTGCTGGGCGTCGATCTGCTGCCGGAAGGCGGCTTCCTGCTTCTTCAGCTCGTCGCGCGTCAGCGCCTGCGCTGCGGCGCCGGCCTCGTCGGCGCGCACCAGACGGGGGATGCGCTGCTCGTCGAAGCTGGCTTCCAGGGATTTCGGGTCGCTGGCCCGGGTGTAGCTGCGTGCGAGCCAGAACAGCACGTGGAACAGCTCGCGCACCAGTTTCAGCGCGTCGCCGGGACCAACGAACTGGCCGGAATGTACGGCCTGGTTGCCGAACTTCTGGATCAGCCGGGCCTTTTGCAGCACCTGCGGCGGCACGGCGCGCTCGAAATCGGTGGTGGACAGCAGCACGTTGAGGCTGCGGTCGTAGGGCATGCGCAGGTCACGGTCGTTCGCATACAACCAGTGCACCGCCTGCTCCAGGGCGTGACGGGTGCGCATGCAGCAGGCGCGCGGGTCGGAGTGGACCAGTTGCTCCGCGCCCTTGGCCGGCTCGAAGAGCGGTTTGAACTCCGGGTGGAGGAACTGGAAGTTGGTCATTCCGCTTCGCCTTAGCCAAAAGCCAAGTGCTGCAGCGATCGACTTAGTTGCACCTGCTGAACAGCTTGTTCGATTTGATGCTCAGACTGCCGCCTGATCGATGCCGCGATCTCGCTGAATTCTGCCTGTAAGTCTCGCGGTGGCATGGGCACGGCGACTTCAGAGGCGTCTCGTAGGTCTAGCCTCTTAGTACCGTGTCCTGCCGTTGACACAACGCTCAAGATTCGAGCCTTCAATGCATCAACCACTGCCTTCAGGTAGATAACGTTGTACTCGTCAGCAGGAAGAATCGCCTTCATGTCCTGATTGATGCCGATACGGACCATATTGATTGCCGTCGGAAATGAGTGCGCGAGAATCATTCCCCTAATGACGATTAGAAGGTGTCCGGGTGCAATACTCCTAAGACCCGCTTGTGAGAAAGCCTTCTCGGAAACGTGGTCCTGGGCGTCAAAAATATTTGGGACCTTCATATCCTTCGGACTTACCCAGGGAATACTGCCATCCCAATACTCTTCCTCGTTAGTATCCGGTGTTGATCCGCTCGTCCATCTTCCGACCTCAGTAAAAGATCTTGTTGGCCACCCCTTCGGATTCGTCACCGGGTCACCAAACATATCCAGAAATACCGCCTGCAGAAGCTGATCAAGTTTGCCGATAGCTTCGCGGCGCTTGGCCCGCAACGCATCGGCCTTGTCCAGAATCGCGGCGATGCGGCGTTGTTCGGGGAGGGGTGGGAGGGGAACGTCTATCTCTCGGAGATTCTTGATCGACAGATGCTTCACCGTCACGAATGGAGTCGCGTCCTCAATTGCTTTGAGAGCGTTCGGAAGAAAACGAAGCAGATAGCCATTATCAAGGCGATCGTCTTGAGCGCGAACTCTACAAACTCGCTGATTGAGAAGCGCCGGCCCGCCGCGCCAGATGCCGAGGTTAAACTCTCCGTCCATTCCGATGAGAGCGTCGCCATTTGCGACGACGTACTCGTTCTTGAACGTGCCCCTGTAGTAAGTATCTGACACGCCCGGCACGACATCTCGAATTCTTACCAACGGCAAACCCTCACCGTCCGTGTTGAAGTGAGAAGACTGGAAAGCAAACCCGCTCGTAATCTCAGCGACGTCGCCAAGCGCCGCTACACATTGGCTCACGACAGCATCCCCTCCAACTCCTTCATCCCTTTCACGATCTCCTCTTCCAGCTTCATCAGCTCCGCCAGAATCGTCTTCGGCGAGTCGTGCTTCACTTCCGCATACACCACCTGCTTGTAGCGGTTGATCGACAGGTCATAGTCGTTGCCGGCGATCTCGGACTTCGGTACGAGAAAGCTCTGCTCGGTACGCGCACGCTCTCCTTCGGCCGGGCGCTTCTGCCAACGAACAAGCACATCCGGCAGGTTGTTGGTCTCGTGCTTGCCCGCATCCAGCGGCGTGCGCTTGTCATCCAGCGAGTAACCGTCGGCCTGCATGTCGTAGAACCAGACGTTCTCGGTTCCGCCCGAGTCGGTGCGGGTGAACAGCAGGATGGCAGTCGAGACACCTGCATAGGGTTTGAACACCCCTGACGGCAGCGAGACGATGCCATCCAGCCGATGCTCTTCCACCAGCAGTTTGCGCAGGGTCTTGTGGGCCTTGCTGGAACCGAACAGCACACCGTCCGGCACGATCACCGCGGCGCGGCCACCCGGCTTGAGCAGACGCAGGAACAGGGCCAGGAACAGAAGCTCGGTCTTCTTGGTGCTGACCACGCGCAGCAGGTCCTTGGCGCAGCTCTCGTTGTCCAGGCTGCCGGCGAAGGGCGGGTTGGCGAGGATCAGGCTGAAGCGCGATTCCACGCCGGCGTGGCTCTCGCTCAAGCTATCGCGGTTCTCGATGGCCGGATTCTCCACGCCGTGGAGCAGCATATTCATGCTGCCGACGCGCAGCATGGTGTTGTCGAAGTCGAAGCCGTGGAAGGTGTCGTGGTTGAAGCGGCGTTGCGACTCGGTGTTGGCGTAGATGTCCTGCTGGTTGTGCTGCTGCAGGTATTCGGCGGCGGCGACGAGGAAGCCGGCGGTGCCGCAGGCGGGGTCGCAGATCGTGTCGGTGGGCTTGGGAGCCATCATCTCGACCATCAGCTTGATGATGTGCCGCGGGGTGCGGAATTGGCCGTTCTGCCCGGCGGTGGCGATCTTGCCGAGCATGTACTCGTACAGGTCGCCCTTGGTGTCGCGCTCCTCCATGGGGATGGCGTCGAGCATGTCCACCACCTTGGCCAGCAGCGCCGGCGTGGGGATGGTGAAGCGTGCGTCCTTCATGTGGGTGGCATAGGTGCTGCCGTCTCCGCCCAGGTTGCGCATGAAGGGGAAGACCTGCTCTGCCACGACGGCGTACATGGTCTTGGGATCGCCCATCTGGCGGAACACGGACCAGCGCAGGGCCTGCTGCTGCGGACTGAACACGGCCTTCTCAATCGGCTTGCCCAGGCGGCTGGCCTTTTTCTCCTCGACGGTGTGCAACTCGTCCAGACGCTTGATGAACAGCAGGTAGGTCATCTGCTCGATGACCTCCAGCGGATTGCTGATGCCGCCGCTCCAGAAGGCGTTCCAGATCTGGTCGACCTGGGATTTGATACTGCCTGTAATCACTCTTTCCAGCTCCCGATGCGGTAGGTGAAAGGCGCGCGCATGGATGGCGCGAAGCGCTTTCCGGTCAAGGACATAGACGTACTTTAGCGGGGTTCCAGCCTCCTTGGGGGACGACCCACGAATATTCAAAGCAACGGCGACTCTGAGTCAACGAGCCGGCTCCAGTTCGGCATTGAGCAACTCCACATAACGCCGATAACTGAACACCCTCCCGCGCTGGCGCTGCGTCAACTCGGCCAAGATGCCCAGGCCGCTTAAGTTGCCGAGCGATTTGTTCACCGTGGCCGCGGTGAGCCCCGTGGCTGCGACCAGCGCCGCCGAAGTGGCGAGTGGCTGGCGCTGCATTGCCTGGTGCACGGCCAGGGCGGAGGGTGCACCGCGGCCCAGGGTGGCGATGCGATCCCGATCCTGATTCACCAGCGCTAACAAGGCATGAGCCGTTGCGACCGCCTGGGCCGCGCTCACCTGCACCCCCTCGGCGAAGAAGTCCAGCCAGCGCTCCCAATCGCCGTGGAGGCGCACTTCGTTCAGCAACTCGTAGTAAAGGGAGCGGTGTTTCTTGAAAAACAGGCTCAGGTACAGCATCGGCTCGTGCAGCACACCATCGGCGACCAGCTGCAGCACGATCAGCAGCCGCCCGAGACGCCCGTTGCCGTCGAGGAACGGGTGAATCGTTTCGAACTGCACATGCGCCAGTGCGGCCTTGAGCAGCGGGGGCGTCGGCTCCGGCTGATCGTTGAGGAAGCGCTCGAACGCGGACAGGCAGGCAGGCAGCGCATCGGCCGGTGGCGGGACGAATACGGCATTGCCGGGCCGCGTGCCTCCGAGCCACACTTGCGAGCGGCGGATTTCGCCGGGCATCTTGGCGTGACCTCGCGGATGATCAAGCAAAGCCGCATGCGCGTCGCGGATCAGCCGGACGCACGGCGGCAACCCGCCGCGCAGCAGTGACAATCCGCGCTCCATGGCCGCCAGATAGCGGCTGACCTCACGCGTATCTTCCAGGGGGACGCCGGGCTGCTCGTCAATCTCGAACAGGAGCAGGTCCGACAGCGAAGACTGTGTGCCCTCGATCTGGGAGGACAGCACTGCCTCCTTGCGCACGAAGCTATAGAGCAATAGCGCGGCATTCGGCAACAGGGCGGTGACAGCGTCCAGCCGCCCGAGCGCCACGAGTGCATCGTCGAATCGCCGCCGCAGCGCAGGCGTCCAGACCACGGGTGGCACCGGGGGCAAGGAGTCCGGCACGAAGGCGCGGTACGGCTCGTCTACCGAGGAAACGGTGACATACTGGCCGGGGGGCTGCCGGTGCATGGACGAACCTGAAATAATTTTGGGCGTTATTTTACGATATGGCTGTTAAATAAAATAGCGTGAATTACCCGGCCCGGAGTGTTGTGGTGGACATCGCCGGGCTATGACAATGCCAGGCGATTCCGGCGTCTCAGCCTTGGATAGCTCAAGAATTTGATTCTGCTGAAGAATCCAGCCAGGGCAGCGGGCCTACCCGCGCATGTAGAATACGTGACTCCCCGTGCCGCGCAGGTCAACCATGTCTTTGTTTTCGCGCTTGTTTCGCCAAGCGCCCAGGCGATCACCCGCTCCGCCTTCAACGCCTCAACCGGCACCGTCCGGGCAGAGCGAGAAGGGGCCTGCCAAGCCGGGGGCGGCTGATCGGGCGCTGGCCGCTGCAGCCGAGGAGAGCGCTTTACGGGCGGCCATCGAGGCCGGCGATGTGCAGGCGGTGGCCCGGCTGGTCGTTGCCGGCGCATCGACCAAGGTTCGCCAAGCGGCGGCGGAGGCCATCGAAGATCCGGACCTGCTGCGGCAACTGATCCGCGATGTTCGTGGCGGCAATGACAAGAACGTCTACAAGGTGCTGACGTCCAAGCGCGATGCCCTGCTCGACCAGGCGCGCAAGCTGGAGCAGCTGCGCGCGGAGATCAGCGGGGCCTCCGCGGCGCTCGAACGCCACAGCCAGCGCGCCTACGACGCCCTGTTCAGCCAGAGGCTGGACCAGTTCGAGAGCCGCTGGAACGCGGTGGCGGAGCAGGCTGACGCGGAACTGCGCGGCAGGGCGCAGCAGTGGATCGAGCGCTCGCGCAGGACCGTTTCCGAACACCTGCGCCAGATGGCGGCGCAGGCCGCGCAAGAGCAGGCCGCCGCCGAGGCCGCCGCGGAGGCAGCACGCCAGCGCGACGAGCAGGCGCAGGCAAGCGCCGCAGCCGCAGCCGAGCAGGCGCGGCTTGCCGGGGAGCAGAGCCGCGCGCTGGCCGAGCAGCAGCAGGCCGAACAGCAGGCTGTGCGCCAGATCGGTGAATTGATCCGCAAGGCACGTGCCGCGCTGAGTGCCGGCAGCACCTCCCGCGCGGCCGGCGTGCGGCGGACCATCGAGGAGCAGCTGGCGGGCGCTGCGCCTCTGCCGGCCAACCTGGCCGGCCAGCTGCAGTCGCTCGACCAGCAGCTCGACGCGCTGAAGGACTGGAAGAGTTTTTCCGTGGCGCCGAAGCGCGCCGAGCTGATCGAGGAGATGGAACTGCTGGTCGAGGCGTCGCTCGATCCGCTGGCGCTGGCCGAGCGGATCAAGAGTCTGCAGGATGAATGGCGCACGCTGAGCAAGGGCGCCGGCGAGGGCTTCGAGGCCGATTGGCAACGCTTTCAGCAAGCCGCTCAGCGGGCGTATCTGCCGTGCAAGGAGTACTTTGCCGCCCAGGCGCTCATCCGCGAGGAGAATCTGCGGCGCCGCGATGCCTTGCTTGCCGGGCTGAGCGCTTTCGAGGCGGGCTGCGACTGGGAGCAGGCTGACTGGCGCGCCGTGATCAAGACGCTGCGGGAGACGAAGGAGCAATGGCGCAGCTGCGGTGCCGTGGACCGCCAGGCCGCCAGGCCGCAGCAGGAGGCGTTCGCGGCTCTCACCGCCAGCCTGCAGGGCCGGGTGGACGCGGAGTACGCCCGCAATGTGAAGCACAAGGAGTCGCTGATCGAGCGTACCCGGCAGTTGCTGGCCAGCGACGACAGCCGCAAGGCGATCGACGCGGCCAAGCAGCTGCAACAGCAATGGCAGAGCGTAGGCCCGGTGCCACGCGAGGTGGACCAACGCCTCTGGGCGGAATTCCGCCAGCACTGCGATGCCGTGTTCCAGAAGCGACAGCAGGAGTTTGACGCCTACGCGGCCGGGCTGGAGAACAACAAGGCGCAGGCGCTGGCCCTGTGTGAACGGCTCGACCGGATCGCGGCGCTGGAAGGGCCCGAACTGCTCGCGCACGCCGGAGCAATGGCAGACTTGCGAAGCGCTTTCGAGGCGCTGGGCGAGTTTCCACGCGCGGCGGCACGCGAGCTTCACCACAAATTTGACCAGGGCCTGGAGCGTTGCGAAAAAGCATTCGCGCGCCAACGGGCGCGTGACGTCGAGCGCGGCTGGGACGATCTGTTCGAAGCCGCCAACCATGTACGCGCCTTCAGGCTCGCCGTGGCGCGCGGCCTGCACACGGAGCAGCTCGACGCTTTGAAGGCCAGCGCCGAGGCCTTTGCCGGCTCCGTCCAGCGATGGCCCAAGGGCGGGCTGGATGCCGTGAAGAAAGCGCTCGCCGGCGAGCCCGCCGCGGATCTCGCGGCGAACGAGCTGGCGCTGAAAATGCTCTGCATCCGGGCCGAAATACTGACCGAAATGCCGACGCCGGCGGAGGACCAGCCCTTGCGCCGCCAATACCAGCTGCAGCGCCTGGCGCAGAGCATGGGCCAGCGCCTCAGGGCTGACGAGACGCAGCTGGACGCCCTGGCGATCGAGTGGGTGAGCGTCGGCCCGGTGGAGGACGCTGCATACCAGCCGCTGTCGCAGAGATTCCGGCGCTGCCGCGAGCGGGGCAACTCCAAGGGCGCGTAGCGGCTGGCGACTGTCGCCAGGGCCACGCTGCGGGGGAGGAGTCGAACGTGCCCTACCCCGCGTCCGCCTTGGCTGAACGCGCGCCCGGATGCCGGCTTGGGGCCGCGAAGGGATGGTCGGCTCTACAGAAGGCGCGCGCGCTCGCTGGAGCGGCTAATAAAGCTGATCCCAGCGAATCGAGTAGCCGATTCCGAACAAATACCGCGGCGCCGGCTCGTTCAAACCGAATTGCAGATGAAAGTCGAGTTGCTGCAGGCGTGTGATGCGCAGCGCGCCGCCGGTGTTGATCGCCTGGGCTGAACCACCGCGATCGAAATACTCCCCCACATATTCGACGAACAGGTCGCGGTTGGGACCAAACTCCCGCCCCAACGACAGAGTGGGCTCCACCCGCACATGCTGCCGGGGCACCGCCGGCGACCAGAACGTGGTGAGCATGCCGCTCAAGCTCCAGTCTTGCGAAATCTCGTGGGACCAAGGGAACTGGAGATAGGGAATATATCCGCGATCCGCCACTCCGGCTGCCGCCGTAGGCAGGGCAACGCCGAGGGTGCCTGACCACTGGACTTCGCCCGGCAGCGGGGCGAACTGGTGCTTCACCGCCGGAGAGATCGCCGTAAATCCGGTGGCTGCGTCACCGTTGAGCCGTCGCTGGTAGTCCGGCAGATCGACCAGCACCTCGCTGCAGCCACCCACGCTGGCACGCACGCGGGTGTTGGTGCCGTCAAAGGTTCGAGCTACGCGCTGGTCGGTCCAATTGATGCCGTTTTCAACCTGCACGCTGCCGGTCGGCACGACGGCGCTGGAGTTGGTCACATCGGGACGGTCGACTTCGATCGGTCCGGACGTATCGGAGCAGCCCTCACCCGCATACGTCACCAAGCAGGGAAAAATCGCCAAGCTCCCGATCCCCACGGCCATTGCCAGGCGCAGCCAAGCCGCCCTGGAACGTGCCGGCCGGGGATTGATTGCTGGGCGCACCCACTCGCTCCATTCGGGAGATCGCGGATTATCCACGGCTCAGCGCGGGATGTCAGCGGGGGCATGACAACTTTCCGCGTAGACGAATCAGGCTCCCGGCGCGCGGCAGTAGCAGCCCTTTTCGACGACATCGAAGAGGGTGCTTCCGCGGGTGGCCTGCAACGCGTTTACTCCCAATACCTTTCCAACCGTCGTGGTGCAGAAGCTGCCCGACGTCACCGGGCCTGCATAAACCAGCCGCCGCCCCTCGATGCTCAGCAGCGTCGGCGTCGCCGGCAGCTGGCGCAGCACTTTTTGCCAGGGAGGATCCTTGTTGCCATTGTCATCGTGGATGTCCCTAATCACGATGCGGAGATCCTTGCGCTTTGAATGCGCAACGGCTTCTTCCAGCCTCCGCAGGGTGGCCTCGGTACAGGGGCAGGATTTGTCCACGATGACCACCAGCTCCGCGCCTGCGCCACCGGTGGCGGCGGCCCAGTCGGAGACGCTGAGCTTGAAATCCGCGGTCAGTGCGCCATTGCGGTCTCCATCCAGCGGCGTGTACCAGGTATCGAGCGAGACCTGCCAGGCATTCAGGACCAGCATGGCCAAAGGCCCGGCAACGGCCAGCCCGATCAACAGGCGATCGTAGAGGCTGTCTTTCATGCCCGCCAGAACATCCACCAGGAGCTATAAGTGGAGGGCCAGAAGTATTCAAGAACGGCGACAATCGCCACGTACATCGCCACATTCCGCATCCAGGCGCGCCGGGTCCAGTGGAGCGAGTCCCTGGAGCGGGAAAACTGCAGCCAGAGGGTGTAGACAAACAGGAGGGTTGCCAAAGTCACCTGCAGCGCGATGGCGAAGTTGATGCGGGGCAGGATTGCCGCCGGGCTGCCGAACAAATAGTGCCCCAGGGAAATCCAGTTGGCGAAGACGTATCCGTGCACCACCGAATAGCTGCGATCGACTTTGCCGTTGTAGATGTAGTCCACGGCGCGGTGGGCCAGCAGCGCGACCGGAATCCACAGCGCGCCGACGACGCCCGCCGTCAACCAGGCGGGCTCGGGATACTGATTGAAGAAGTAGACATTGTCGAAGAAGTGCAGCGTGGCGCCGTACAGCGTAAGCCAGATCAGTGCCTTGTAAACACGAATGGAGCGGTCCATCACCTGAAAGTCCTCATGGGAAGAAACGGCGGCACCGACATATCGCTTCAAATCGGCCGCGAGCGGGCCGGCTCCAGATATGCCACGTGACATAGCGGCGCCATGCTAGAATATGCCGCATGGCATAGTCAATAGCGGCGTTTGAATCTTCAATGAGCTCGGGAACACGGAACAAGATGATCGCCGGCGCAGCCGACTTGATTCGCCGGCGCGGCGTAAACGCCACCAGCGTGCGCGAAGTGGTGCGTTACACCGACACACCTCGCGGCTCCATCGCCCATCATTTCCCCCGGGGCAAGCAGGAGCTGGTGGAAGAAGCGCTGCGCTATGCCGGCCGCGAGGTCAGCGTCCCCTTGGAAAAGCTGGTCGGGGAACACGGCACCATCGCCGGTTTGCGGGCGTTCGTTGGCCTATGGCGCAAAGTTCTGGAGAGCACCGGCTATGAGGGCGGATGTCCCGTGGTTGCGGTGGCTGTGGAGCAGTACATCGCGGAGGATGGAACACCGAATGCCGGGTTCCAGGAGCATTTGCTGCGGTTGGCGAATGAAATCTTCAACGACTGGGCCGGCATTCTCAGAACCTCGATGCGCAAGGAGGGCGTCACGCCCAAGCGGGCGCAGCGACTGGCCAGCCTGGTGGTCTCCTCGGTGGAGGGGACCGTCGCCCTGTGCCGGGCCGCGCGCAGCGCGCAACCTCTGGACGATGTTCAGACGGAACTGGAATTTCTGCTTTCAAGCGCAATCCCGGCCCGTTGAACCCGGTCGGTTGAAAAATAGAACCGAATGACCTTGGCCTTGCGCCGCGCTTCCACCCGGTCTTCCCGGCGGCGCGGCGAAGCGGCGGCAACCTCCTGCGCCCGGCCGCGTTCCGCTCAGGCGGCGGCGCGCTCCAGCGGTCCACGCACGCTTTCATGCAGGAAGCGGGAAATGATCGGGTTGACCTTGCCGGGCTGTTCGATCATCGGGAGATGGCCGCAGTCCTCCAGCCATTCGGCGCGGTCGGGGCTCAGCCGCGCGCATAGCTCGCGTCCGGCCGCCGCCGGCAGCACCTTGTTCTCCATGCCCCAGATCGAGCAGATCGGAACGCGGATGTCGGCCCGGCTCAGGCCGTCCAGTTCGCCGTAGGTGCCCAGGTTGCGGGCCAGCGAGTTGAGCACGCGCAACTGATCGCGGCTCTCGTACAGGCTTTGCAGGGCCGGATCGTGATGAACGCCGGCCCGTTTGCCGGCGCGCCCGAGCAGGCCCCTGATCGCCCCGGCCCTGGCCGCGCGCGGGATGCGCAGGCGTGGGGCAAGCCGGCGCAGGAGTACGCCGGCAAGCCGGGAGCGGGTACTCAGGCGATAGAGGCCGCCGAAGGAACCGGCCGAGACGGTTCGCTCGGTCAGCGTGTTGAACAGCACCAAGGCGCGCACCCGCTCCGGAAACCGCGCGGCGAAGGCCAGGGCCATCGCGCTGCCCATGCAGTTGCCCACCAGCGTCACAGGCTCAGGTCCGAGCCGCTGCACAAACTCCGCGAGCAGGCTGACATAAAGCGCAAGGCAGTACTCGACATCCGGCTTGGCCGAATCCCCGTAGCCCAGCAAGTCCATTGCGTACAGGCAGTGGCTTGGCGCGAAGTGCTGCATCTGCGCTTCCCAGATCCGCCGCGAGGTGCCGCCGTTGTGCAGGAACACGATCGGCGCGCCGCTGCCGACGCGCTCGTATGCAACACTGTGTCCGCGGAAATCGAATGTGCCGAGGTATTTGTCGCTGAGGTTGGTCATGGCGCGGGTATCCTAGCCCGCAGCTTGCCGGATGCAGGCATCCCAAACGGCCACGGGGTGCATCCGTTTCAGCCAACACTCACGCCGAGGGAGGGCAATTGGACAAACCTGTCCCGGGCGGCGCCCTTGAGAACTTTGCAGCGGCGGGCCATGAGCCGTGACCGCGCGGCGGCGGATGTTGAAGTGCCCGCGGCGAGTCGGGCTTGCGGCGATTGAGCGCGCCGCATCAGAATTGGCATGAGAAGTGCTGATTTTGACCGGTCCCGCTTCGACGATCACGGATGGCGATGAACAAGCCCTCGACCCAGCCAGTCACCGGCCTGCCGGCCCCGGCGGGACACGCCGGGAGCGCGCTCGAAGCGAGGGCGCGGCAGCTGGTGGCCGAGCACGGGCCGTTCAACGCCGTCACCTGGGCGCTCGACAACGGACCGCCGGAACTCGCCGCGGTCACCCTGGCCGGCGCCTCGCTCGACATCGTCCGCGCCCGCGGCGATTTCGATTTCTTCTTCAATGCGGTGGAGCGGCTGGCGCCGGAACAGCTGGCGCAGTTGCCGGAAATCGACGCCGCGGCGGTATGGGCGCTGGCGCTGAGCTGCCGCCTGCGGCTTGCCACCAACCGGCTGGACGAGCTGGAGCGGCGCATGCCGGCGCTGCGGCTGCAGGGCCGCAGCTTCCTGCTGGACTTTCCGCGCACGCCGTTTGACCGCAACGATCCGGAAACCGGCATGCAGTGCTGGGTGGGCATGATGCGCACGCTGATCGCCGCCTTTGCCGGCGACGCCGAGCGCGCGCTGCAGCTGGCGGCGCAATGGAAGGCGTCATTCCCGCGCTCCACCGAATACGACCTGGCCACGGTGCACTGTGCCACCGCGCTGGCCAGCTGCCTGCTCGGGCGCTTTGGCGAGGCCGAGCGCGACGGCCAGGCGGCGCTGGCGACGTTCCGCGACGAGAAGATCGAGTCCGGCGTGGCCTGGTCCACGGTCTGCGTCGCCTTCGCGCAACTGTTCGACGGCCGTGTCGCCGAAGCGTCGCGCGCCCTGGATCGTGCCGGCGCGCCGGAAGGCTGCGCCGCCGCGCGGCCGACGCGCGCGCAGGCTTCGCTGCGCGCGGCGCGCACCATGGCGCTGTTCGAGAGCGGCGCACTCGACCCCTCCCTGGCACAGGCCCGCGCCGCGCTGGAAGCCGCCGACGAACCGCGCGTTGCGGCTTTTGTCGCCAGCGACCTGGCGGTGGCGGTGCGGGCGCACCTGGCGCTGGAGCAGCCGGCGCGCGCCCTGGCCCTGCTGGAATCGCCGCGCTACGCGCCGCCAGAGGAGGCCGCCGCCTGGTGGAACCGGCGGCTGGCGCTGGAGCGCGCCCGCACCGCGCTCATCACCGGCGAGCTGGGGCCGCTGCGCGCCCCGGCGCCGCCGGACCTGCTGCCGCTGATGGACCTGATCGCCGACTGCCGGCAGCGGCCGACGCCGATCCTGCTGCGGCCTTTGCGCGTGCTGGCGCAACAGGCGGAGGACGCGCGGCTGGGCGATACCTGGGCGGTGTTCCAGCTGCTCAAGGCGCGCGTCGAGCACGATACCGGCAATGTGCTGCAGGCGCGGCGCACGGTGACGCAGCTGCTCGGCTCAGCGCTGCAGCGCGAGCGGGTCGGTTCGCTGGCCTCGCTGGCGCGCGGCCTGCCGGCTACATTCGCCGAGGCGCTGAAGGCGCTGCTCGACAACAAGGCCGCCGCCACTGCCGAACTGCAGCGCCTGGCCGCGCTGCTCGGCCACGCGCAGGAGCGGGCGTCGCCCGGCGCGGCGGAGATCCGGCTGTCCGGACGCGAACGCCAGATCGCGGCGGCGCTGTCCGAAGGGCTGTCCAACCGCGACATCGCCGCGCGCCTGCACCTGACCGAGCAGACGGTGAAGTGGCACCTGTGGAATCTCTTCCAGAAGCTCGGCGTGCGCAACCGCCTCGGCGCGGTGCAGGCCCTCGCCCGCCTGGGGCTTGTCGCGCCGGACTGATGCGCCGCGCTGACGCGCCGGCTTGGCGCGCTGACTTGGCACGCCGGGGGGAGGCGCCGCATGCGGCGGCGCTGAACCAAGCAAAACTTCCGTACGGTGCCGCGCGGCCCGCCGGCGCCTAGCATGGCCGGCATCGCTGACGGAGACCGCCATGAGCACCGCAACGCCGCCGAGTTCGTCCAGCATCTGCGTGCGCCAGCCCGCGTTCGACTTCGGCCCCGGCTTCCCGCGCTGGTGGCACAGCGGTGAGCCCTGGCTGAGCCACTACTGGAACAGCTTCTCCATGCTGTTTCCGCTGGGCGAGCGCCACACCGTGGATATCGCGCGCGCCTGCCTGGAACGGCTGGACGCGGCGCAGCAGCCGGCGCTGCGGGCGGACACGCTCGCCTTCATCGGCCAGGAGGCGGCGCACCGCCGCGCCCACATCGAGTACAACCGCGTCCTGGAAACGCAAGGCTACCGCAACAGCGTCGAGCCGCTGCTGGCCTGGCAGCTGGGGCAGGCGCGGCGCCGCTCGCTGCGCACGCAGCTGGCGATGGGCGCCGCGTTCGAGCACTGGACCGCGACCATCGCCGAGCTGCACCTGTCCACCCCGGCGCGCACCAGCGGCATGGCGGAGCTGCCGCGCCAGGTATGGGAGTGGCACGGCGCCGAGGAGACCGAGCACAAGAGCGTGCTGTTCGACCTGTACCGCTGGAGCGGCGGCGGCTACGGGCTGCGCTGCGCCGCCTTCGTCTTCATGACGCTGCTGCTGTTCTTCAACGTCTCCTGGCAGCAGGCGGCGATGCTGCGCCGGGATGGCGTGCTGTTGCGCCTCCACACCTGGCGGGTGGCGCTGGGCGACTGGTTCGGCCGCGGCGGCGCCGCCTGGCATCACCTGCCGCGCATGGCCGCGTACCTGCGGCCGGGGTTCCATCCCGCCCGGCACGACAGCCGCGCGCTGGTCGAGGACTGGATCAGCCGCTCCGCCGGGCAGTATCGCCTGGTGCGCGGCAACGCCGACGGCGCCGGCAGCGCATGAGCGCCGCGCCGTTGCAATCGCGCGAGATCCAGGTCAACGGCCTGCGCACGCCGCTGCTGGAAGGCATGCCGGCCGGCGCCGACCCGGCGCAGGCGGTGGTGTGCGTGCACGGCAACCCCGGCTCCGCGCGCGACTGGCAGGATCTGGCGCAGGACATCGCCGGCTTCAGCCGCGTGGTGGCACTGGACATGCCCGGCTTCGGCCAGGCCGACAAGCCGCGCGCATTCGACTACAGCGTGGAGGGCTACGCCGCGCACCTGGGCGCGGCGCTCGAGACCCTGGGCGTGCGGCGGGCGCATCTGCTGCTGCACGACTTCGGCGGACCCTGGGGCCTGGCCTGGTGCGCGGCGCATCCGCAGGCCACGGCCAGCCTGACGCTGTTCGACACCGGTTATCTGCCCGGCTACCGCTGGCACTACCTGGCGCGCATCTGGCGCACGCCGCTGATCGGCGAACTGTTCCAGGCCATCTCCACGCGCGGCGCCTTCCACCGTCTGCTGCAGCTGGGCAATCCGCGC
Source organism: uncultured Nevskia sp. (assembly GCA_964451925.1). Classification (GTDB taxonomy): domain Bacteria; phylum Pseudomonadota; class Gammaproteobacteria; order Nevskiales; family Nevskiaceae; genus Nevskia. Next base: position 57,058 of record CAYVKA010000021.1, read on the forward strand.
GGCCTGCCGCGGGCTTTCGTCGACCAGATGTACGACCACTACGACGCCGGCACCCGCCGCGCCGTGCTGCGCCTGTACCGCGCCACCGGCGACGTCACCGGCCTGTCGCGGCAGATGCTGCCGGCGCTGGCGGACCTGCGCTGCCCGGTGCTGGTGATCTGGGGCCGGCACGATCCCTACATCGGCGCCGGCTACGCCGAGCGCCAGCGCGAAGCGTTTCCCGGCGCCGAAGTCCATGTGCTGGAGGACAGCGGCCACTGGCCGTTCGTCGATAACCCGGAAGCGGTGCGGGCGCTGCTGCTGCCGCGCCTGCGCCAGTACTGTTCGGGCTGAACCGGGCAAGCCCAAACTTTGGTTCAGGGACAGGCCGCGCGCCGACCCGTAAGGTGGACACTGCGAGCACGGCGGACAGCCGGCCGCCGGCGGGGGCGCCGGAGACAGCAAGATGCGGTATCGGTGGCTCTGCGCGGCAGCGCTGGGCATGCTCGCCGGAAGTCCGGCGCAGGCCTGGGACTTTGAAGCGGGCGAGATTTCGGGCAGCCTGAAAAGCGGCCTGTCTTACGGCATGGCGGTGCGCACCGAGGCGGCCGACCCGCGCCTGATCGGCAAGCTGGACCTCAACCCCAACGTCTGCGGCCCGAACGACTGCATTTCCTTCACCGGCGACGCCTCGCAGAACGACAAGCTGGTGCGCGCCCGCGGCGCCTTTCTCGGCATCGACAAGGACCACGGCGACCTCAACTATTCGCAATGGAACGTGGTGGCGGCGCTGTCCCGGTTGAGCGAGGACCTGTCGCTGGGCTGGCACGGCTTCGGCCTGCGTGTCGGCGGCTTCTACTTCTACGACGCGGTCAACGCCAACAAGGACGACCGCCACCCGGACACCACCTTCCAGCCGCCGCGCAGCGCGCGGCCGGACGCGATCCGGCAGCAGCTCGGCAACGACCTGGTACTGCGCGAGGCGCTGATCGACGGCCGCTTCAGCGTGCTGGGCCATGACGTCTCCGCCGCGATCGGTTACCAGCACATCCGCTGGGGCGAGTCGACCTACATCGCCCTCAACAGCCTCAACCAGATCAATCCGCCGAGCCAGGTGCTGCTGCACCAGCCGGGCACGCCGATCAGCGATGTTTTCCAGCCCACGCCGGCGCTGCTGCTCAGCACCCATCTGAACGACGCGCTGTCGGTCGACCTGGTCTACGAACTGGGCTGGGTGCCGGCGCAGGCCGATCCCGACGGCGCCTTCTACTCGGCGTGGAATTTCTTCGGCGCGGACTATTTCATGCTCGGACCGGGACAGTTCCATGACGATCCGCGCGGCCAGGCGAAGCTGCCGCCGCCGGGCAACGAGATTTCGGATTCCTCCGCCACCGCGCCGATGCTGGACCGGAAATACGCCTACCCCCACGCGGCGGACCAGGCCGGCCTGCGCCTGAACTGGTATGTGGAGGATCTCAACGGCGGCACCGAGCTGAGCTTCTACGCCCTCAACTATCACAGCCAGCTGCCGTACCTGAGCGTCATCGCCAGCGACGAGTCCTGCATGCGCAATGCCAAGGGCTTTGTCGACGCCTTCTTCCTGTGCAACGGCTTCATCGGCCTCAACCCCGCCACCGGCAAGGAGCCGTTGCCGATGGACACGCTCAGGGTGTTCACCGACTACCCCGAGAACATCCAGATGCTGGGCCTGAGCTTCAACACCAGCCTGGGCAAGTGGTCCCTGGCCGGCGAGTACTCGATCCGCCCGGACCTGCCGCTGCAGGTCTCCGGCGTGGACCTGATCTATGCCGGGCTGCAGCCATCGTTCCCGCGCCAGGACATCACCATCGGCCTCAATCCGCAGACGCTGGCGCAGACCATCGCCTCGCTCGGCAGCATCGCCGGGCAGATCACCACCGGCAACCCGGCGCAGCTGTTTCAGGACGGCGCCACCTTCCTGCGCAACCTGCCCACCGTGGTCGGCGTCACCGCGCAGGGCGTGACCATTCCGGCCTCGCACACCTTCTTCCCCGACTATCTGGAAGCCTTCCGCGGCGTCGCGGTGCAGCCGCACCAGGTGATCCGCGGCTATCAGCGCTTCGTCGTCGACCAGATGGACCTCACCGCGATCCGCGCCCTCGGCCGCAGCGAGAACCCGTTTGGCGCCAACCAGGCACTGCTGATCGGCGAGCTCGGTTTCACCCATGTGTGGAACATGCCCGCGCGCAGCCGCCTGCAGCTCGAAGGCGGCGACGCCAACGATACCCACGCCAGTCCCGGCGCGGACGGCACCGGCAGCGGCGGCACGCCCAACACCGAGCGCGACAACCCGACCCAGCAGACCCACGGCTTCGCCTCGGCCTTTTCCTGGGGCTACCGCGTCACCGCCCAGCTCGACTACGACGAGGCCCTGTGGGGTCTCGGTTTCAAGCCCTCGATCACCTGGGGACAGGACGTTTCCGGCATCGCCCCGGTGCCGATCCAGAATTTCGTCGCCGGCAGCAAGTTCTACGTCGTCGGCAGCGCGGTCGAATACGGCAGCCACTGGACCGGGCAGCTGTACTACCAGGGCTCCACCGGCGGCGGCACCGTCAACTCGCAGCGCGATCGCGACACCATCGGCCTCAACCTCAGCTACGGCTTCTGAACCATGCCCCGACCATCCCGCCAACACGGAACCCCACGGTGATGCGCGCAACCCGCTTGACGCTGGCGCTGGCCCTTTTGGCGGCGGCCACAGCCACCGGCGCCCGGGCCACGGGCACGCCGGACGAGCTTGCCCGGCTCGGCAAGGAGCTGACTCCGGTGGGCGCGATCGCCGCCGGCAACGCCGACGGCACCATCCCGCCCTGGACCGGCGCCGCAAATTTCGACGAGGTGGTGCGCAGGCAGTCGCCGCAGAGCCTGGAAGCGCTGCGCCAGCGCTTCGAGGAGCTGCGGGCCAAGGACCCCGGCAGCTTCGAACAGCTGCTGAACAGCCTCGATGGCCTGAGCGTGGCGCGCTACCCCGAGGTCAGCGCGCAGCTCGAACGCATCGAAGCGCAGCTGCCGCCCGACACGCGCAGCCTGTCCGCGGCGATGCGCCGCGAAATGGGCGGCGGCGGCGCCGAGGAGAAGCCGCTGTTCGTCATCAGCCGCGACAACGCGCCGCGCTATGCCGCCCACCTCAGCGACGGCCAGAAAGCGATGTTCGCGCGCTACCCGGACTACCGCATGGTGGTCTATCCCCCGCTGCGCAGCGCCTTCTTCCCCGACGCCATCTACAAGGCCACCGCCAGGAACGCCGCCAGCGCGCAGCTGCAGGGCACGGACGAGGTGGACGGCGCGGTGCTGGGCTTTCCCTTCCCCATCCCCAAGAGCGGCGCCGAGGTGATCTGGAACCACAAGATGGCGTACCGCGGCGCCGGCCTGCGGCGCTACAACAACCAGGCCATCGTGCGGCAGGACGGCTCCTACTACATCACCAAGCTGATCGAAGACCTCAAGTTCAAGTACGCCAACATCGGCGAGGACAACAAGGGCAGCCGCATCCTGTTCTACTACCTGAGCGAAACCCTGTCGCCGCCGCGCCTGGCGCGGCAGCTGACGCTGGTGCACGAAAGCGCCGGCACCAAGGGCGTCGGCCGCGACGCTTGGCTGTACAACCCCGGCCTGGGCCGCGTCAATCGCGCGCCCGACGTGGGCTACGACAATCCCACGCTGGGCACCGACGGCGAGCAGTTCAACGACCAGATCGACATGTACAACGGCGCCCTCGACCGCTACGACTGGAAGCTCCTCGGCCGCCGCGAACTGTACATTCCCTACAACTCCTTCTTCCTGATCTCGCCGCTGGTCAAATACAAGGACATCATCCGCCCCGGCCACATCAACCAGAACCTGCTGCGCTACGAGCTGCACCGCGTCTGGGTGGTCGAGGCCACGCTGCGCCAGGGGCAGAGCCACCAGTTCAAGCGCCGTGTGTTCTACGTCGACGAGGACGGCTGGGCCATCTCCTCGGTGGACTGCTACGACAACCACGACCAGCTGTGGAAGGTGCAGGAGTCCGAGCTGCTGACGGTGCCGTTCATCCCCACCCTGACCGGCGTGGCCGAAGTGATCTACGACCTGCAGAGCGGACGCTACTTCGTCACCGCGCTGCAGAACGAGGACCACTTCGTGGATTTCACCATCCAGTTCAGGGACGACTACTTTTCACCAGCCGATCTGGAGCGGCGCCCGAAGCGCTAACAGCTGAGGGAGCCACGCATGAACCCCAGGCCCTGCCGCCGGGATCACAAACTTGGCATGTCATTTGCTGGCTTTAGCCTGCACACTGCTACTGCCGTATCAATCGCCTTGGCACCCACAGACGGGCGCTGAGGCATGAACCGACAAAGGCGTCGGTCCCGGGTATTCCCGCGGACCGACGCCTTTTTTCGTTCTTGATGCCCGGCACTGGCCCGGTGCGCCTGTGGTCACTGAAAAAAGGGAAGAACAACATGCGTAGGATATTCCTGGCTGGTGCGCTGCTCATGGGAGGCGTCGCCAGCGCGCAGGATGCTCCGGCCGTGCCGCTGCCCCTGGACACGCCCCCGATCAACAACCAGGGCGCGCCGACCACTTCCCACGTCCCGCCGACCACCGATACGCAGGTGCCGCTGCCGCCGCCTTCGACGCCGCAGCCCAGGAGCTATGTGCGCGGAGGATCGAGCCTGACCGACGACCAGGCCAGCGACGCGCACACCGACCAGCCGTACTACGGCGAACACGAATACCTCAGCTTCCTCGGCAGCTACCTGATTCCGGACGGCCGCCGCGACACCACGCGGCATGGCGCCGGCATGTCGCTGATCTACGGCCACCTGTTCACCGAGCATCTTTCGCTCGAGGTCAATCCCGCCATCTCGGTATTCAACACCGGCCAGAACAAGGGCACCGACTTCTACCAGTACGGCGGCACCATCGACCTCGCCTACTCCTTCACCAGCCGCATGGACGCCACCATCAGCCCGTTCGTGCTGGCGGGCATCGGCGGCAACTACGAGGACGTGCAGCCGGAGTCCGGCAAGAAGGGCACGTTCGACGCGGACGCGGGGCTGGGCCTGGTCACCAAGCCCTTGCTGTACGGCATCAAGCTGCGCGCCGAGGGACGCTACCTCTACGATTTCTACAACGAATTCCGCGGCTCCGGGTTCCACGACTACCGCGCTTCGGTGGGTATCGAGATTCCGCTGGGGCGCGTGCTCCACACCGTTACGGTCGAGCCGCGGCCGGTGGAGATGGTGCAGGTGGAGCCGCGGCCGTGGATCGATTCCGACGGCGACGGCGTGGATGACGAACACGACAAGTGCCCCGGCACCCCCAAGGGATTCAAGGTCGATTCCGACGGCTGCATCATCCCGGGGCAGACCATCGTGCTGCGCGGGGTCACGTTCGAGTTCAACAAGGACCGCCTGCAACCGAATGCCCGCGCGGTACTGGACGGCATCGTACCGGCCTTCACCGGCCAGCCGACGCTGCGGGTCGAGATCGCCGGCCATACCGACAGCATCGGCAGCGCGGCCTACAACCAGGGCCTGTCGCAGCGCCGCGCCGAAGCGGTGCGCGCCTACCTGATCAGCCAGGGCGGCAAGCCGGAGCAGATCAGCGCCAAGGGATACGGCAAATCCCAGCTGCTGATCAATCCCGAGAGGAATTCCGACGACCGCGAGCTGAATCGCCGCGTTGAATTCAGGGTGCTGGACAAGTAGCCGCAGGATCACCAAGGGAAATACCGCAGATGAAGCCCCCATACGTCACCAAGCCTTCCACGCTGCTGGGCCTTGCCATGCTGGCGGCTGTCGCGGCATGCGCCGCCCTGACCGGCTGTGCCGACAGCAATCCCCCCGGCACGAACACCAGCACCAGCAGCGGCGGCAGCGGTGGCAGTGGCAGTGGCGGCAGCGGCGGTAGCGGCGGTAGCGGGAGCAGCGGTGGCGGCAGCTGCAAGCCCGGCACCACGGGTTGCCAGACCATCATCGAATGCCCCACCGGAACGGTGTTCAAGCCCTTCGTCAACGCCTCGTCCACCGACACCACCTTCGTCGCCACCTCCGCCGACAACGGCCTCTGCCTGGGCTGCTCGGTATCCAGCACCGGCAACGTGGTCGATCCCTCCACCAGCGAGCCGGCGACGATCTCCATCCCGCTGGGCCTGATCAACGGCGATGCCTCGATTACCGTCAAGGACACGAGCACCACCTATCCGGCCGGCGACAAGGTGGGCTTCATCGTTTCGGTGCCCGGTGCCACGCTGCTGAATCTCGCGGTTCTGCAGCCGGTGACGGTGACCTCCATCAACAACGGCACGGACGGCACCTCGGCCGGCAGCACCCGGCCGCTGGCGCTGGATCTGCTCAGCCTGCTGGCCAACAGCGGGCAGACGGTCGCCACCGTTACCAGCACCACGCCGTTCGATGCGGTGCGCATCGACGTTGCCGGCCTGGCCAACGTGCTCACCCGGATCGACGTCTACGCCGCCGGGGCCTGCGTCACGCCCTGAGCATGGACCCACGCGCCCGCAGGCTCTCCCGCCACGATCGACCGGCGGGAGAGCGCGCTTGCGGCGCGTTACTTGAAGGACTTGGTCACGGTGGTCACCGATTCGAAGCTGCCGGTGTCCCAGTTCGGGATCAGCTTCTGCCCGGCCAGCAACGGCTGTCCGTCTCCCTGCATCAGCACTGCATCCAGTTCAACGCAGGATTGACCGGTCTTGAGGGTGGCGCTGGCGGTGACCGCCACCATGATATTGCGGCAGTGATCGCCGTTTGCGTCACAGGCGCCGCCATAAGTGCCGTCCGCGGGAATGTATTCGGATTCACGCGCCGCACCGGCAAGCCCCGGAATGCGGCAGACCTTGATCCTGCCATCCGCCTGCACCGCGGACGCGGTGCCCATGACCAGCGCCGCGATCGCCACGCTTCCGCTCAACCAGGATGTCCGCCCCATCGCTTCCTCCTCGGTAGTGCCTCATGACCCAAAGCCAATTCACCTGCTCATCGCGCAGACAAAAAAAATCCACGCAGCCGGCGCTGCGTGGACGTCTGTGTCCGCTGGACTCCTCGTCGCCGATCGGTCCTCCCAAGACTGACCGCAACGAATGTGCCAGGAGCGGCGCACCACACCGGCCCGGCGCGGCATCTTATTTATTTGGCATCCTAGTTGCTACTTATTAATCCGGAAGCGCTCAACGGAAGCACCCACGATCCATTTCCTGCCGGACATCGGCGTTCCTCGATCTCAAGGCGAGTTTAGAGCGACTGAACCTATGGCAAAGCAATCAGCGCAAGTGGAGTATCGGCCAACGGCGCTGCGCATCACGCTGGTGGATGACACCATCGCGCGGCGCTCCGTACTGGAGGATGCGCTCACCGCCGCCGGGCATCGCGTGGTGGGGCGCTACGGCACCGGAGCGCCGCTGATCGACGCCGTGGCGCTCGACCAGCCCGACCTGATCATCATGGACGTGGATGCTCCGGATCGGGACGTGCTGGAGTCGCTGACCGAGCTGAACCGCGAATGCCCGCGTCCGATCGTCATGTTCGCCACGCGCAGCGATGCCGAAACAACGCGCCGCGCGGTGCATGCCGGGGTCAGCGCCTATGTGATCGCCGGCCTGCATCCCGAGCGGCTGCGCCCGATCATCGACATGGCCATCGCCCGCTTCGAGCACTACCGGGCCATGCGGCACGAGCTGGACCGGATGCGGGGCCGCCTCGGGGACCAGCAGGACATCGACAAGGCGAAAGCCGTGTTGATGAAGCGCAAGCGCATCGGCGAGGCCGAAGCCTTCGGCCTGCTGCGCAAACTGGCAATGGACCGGAAGCTGCGCATTGGCGACATGGCAAGGCAGCTGCTGGTCGCGGCGGAGGCGCTTTAAGCCGGGGCACCCGCACCATTCCTGACCGCGCCGGGAGTCGATCATCGTCTGTTGCGCGCACCACCCACCACGCAGCCGCTCAAGCTCAAGCTCAAAGAGGAATCATCATGGATTTGTTCGCCACCGTCACCCGCTTCTTTCAAAACGGCGGCGTGTTCATGTACCCGATCCTGGCAATATTGGTGCTCGGCCTGGCCATCACCATCGAACGCTTTGCCTACCTGCGGCGCGCCTACAGCGAGAACCGCACGCTGTGGTCCAAGCTGCTGCCGATGGTCAACTCCGGTCGGTACGAAGACGCCGAAAAGCTCGCCGCAGGCTCCTCCACCGCCATCGGCCGCGTGCTCGGCTATGGCATCGCCCGCTCCAGGGGCCATGTGACGCGTGAGGACGTGGAGCGCGCCATGGAGGAAAGCCTGATGGAAGTGACGCCGCAGCTGGAGCGCCGCACCCACTATCTGGCCACCTTCGCCAACGTCGCCACCCTGCTCGGCCTGCTCGGCACCATCATCGGCCTGATCCACGGCTTCTCCTCGCTGTCCGGCGTCAACCCGGCCGAGAAGCAGGACCAGCTGTCCGAAGCCGTGTCCATCGCCATGAACTGCACCGCCTTCGGCCTGATGACCGCGGTGCCCTTCATGCTGATCCACGCCTGGCTGACGTCGATGACCGACGAGCTGGTGGACAACCTGGAAATGGCCGCGGTCAAGTTCCTCAACAGCCTGGGCCTGAAGAATTAAGGACCGGTCATCGCTCCACACAGGATGATCCGCCCATGATGCAAGGTCTGTCGC
>CAYVKA010000022.1:0-58730 GCA_964451925.1 uncultured Nevskia sp.
GGCCGGCGGCGCGACCGGTGCCGGCTGCTGCCGCCCGCCGCCGGCGGGCGGCGCGGCGGCGCCCGGGGCGGCGCTGTCGGGCCGGAAGGCCAGCATGCGCAGCAGTGTCATCTCGAAGCCCAGGCGCGGGTCCGGCGCCCAGGGCAGGTCGCGCCGGCCGAGCACGGCGATCTGGTACCAGACCTGGATGTCCTCCGGCGCGATCGACTTGGCCAAGGGCTCCAACGCCGGGTCATCGTCCTCGTCGCCGGCCTTGGGCAGCAGCTGCAGCACGGCGATGCGTTGCAGCGCCGCCGCCAGGTCGTTGAGCAGGGCGGCGTGGTCCGGGGCGGACTCGTCCAGCTTGCGGATGCCTTCGAGCAGGGCCTGGCCATCGCCACGGCCCAGCGCAGCGAGCACCTCGAACAGCGTGCGGCGGCCGACCGTGCCGAGCATCTCCTCGACCCCGGCGCGATTCACGCCGAGGCCGCCGGCGAAGGCGATGGCCTGGTCGAGCAGCGACAGGCCGTCGCGCATCGAGCCGTCGGCGGCGCGGGCCAGCTCGCCCACCGCGGCCGGCTCGAACTCCATCGCCTCCTCCTTGAGGATGTCGGCGAGGTTGTCGCGGATCAGGTTCTGCGGCAGGCGCTTGAGGTTGAACTGCAGGCAGCGCGACAGCACCGTGATCGGCAGTTTCTGCGGATCGGTGGTGGCGAGGATGAACTTGACGTGCGGCGGCGGCTCCTCCAGCGTCTTCAGCAGCGCGTTGAAGGCGCTCTTCGACAGCATGTGCACTTCGTCGATGAGATAAACCTTGTAGCGTCCGCGCGCCGGCGCGTACTGGGCGTTGTCGATCAGCTGGCGCACATCGTCGACGCCGGTGTTGCTGGCCGCATCGATTTCCAGCAGGTCGACGAAGCGGCCGTCGTTGATCTCCTTGCAGGCCGAGCAGACGCCGCAGGGCTGCGCGGTCACGCCGGTCTCGCAGTTGAGGCCCTTGGCGATGATGCGCGCCAGCGTGGTCTTGCCCACGCCGCGGGTGCCGGTGAGCAGGATCGCGGGGTGCAGGCGGTCACGCTCCAGCGCGTGCTGCAGCGCCTTGACCACGTGGTTCTGGCCGCGCACATCCTCGAAACGGCGTGGGCGCCACTTGCGCGCCAGCGCGAGATAGCTCATGAAAAATCGCAGGAGGGGATCACTGCCGCATTGTCGCGGATGATCCGGGCAGTTGCCAGTCGCGGCGCGCAAGCCGCTGAATTTTCGCGCGAATGCCCGCCGCGGCGGCAACACGGAGTAAAATCCGCGGCTTATGTCCGAGGACCCCGCCGTGACCGAACCGAAAACCGCCGCACCGATACCGGGACATGCCCTGGTCACCGGCGGCGCGGGCTTCATCGGCAGCCACCTGGTCGACCGCCTGCTGGCCGAAGGCTGGAGCGTCACCACCGTCGACAACTTCGACCCCTACTACGCCGAGTCGACCAAGCGCCTCAACATCGCGCCACACCTGGAGCATAGCCACTACCGGTTGCTGCAGGTGGACCTGCGCGACGCCGCGGCGCTGCACACTGCGCTGGACCAGCCCTTTGCCGGCCCGTACAGCGTGATCGTGCACTTGGCCGCCAAGGCCGGCGTGCGCAACTCGCTGCTCGATCCGCTCGGTTACCAGATGACCAACATGATCGGCACGCAGAACCTGCTGACCTACGCGCACCAGCGCCAGGTGAAGCAGTTCGTGTTCGCCTCCTCCAGCAGCGTCTACGGCGACTGCCCGCGCCTGCCGTGGAGCGAGAACGACCTCGACCTGCTGCCGATCAATCCCTACGCCAGCACCAAGCTGGCCGGCGAGCAGCTGGGCTATGTCTACAGCCGCACCTTCGGCCTGCGTTTCGTCGGGCTGCGCTTCTTCACCGTGTTCGGCGAGCGGCAGCGGCCGGACCTGGCGATCCACAAATTCTCGCGCCTGATGCTGGCCGGAAAGCCGATCCCGGTGTACGGCGACGGCTCGTCCGAACGCGACTTCACCTACTGGGACGAGATCGTCAGCGGCATCCGCGCCTCGATGGACTACAGCGGCAGCGACTACGAGATCTTCAACCTCGGCAACAACCGCACCATCGGCCTGCTCGACACCATCCGCAAGCTGGAGGAAGTGCTCAACATCAAGGCCAGGATCGACTGGCAGGACTGGCAGCCGGGCGAGATGCGCCGCACCTGGGCCAACATCGACAAGCCGCAGCGCCTGCTCGGCTACCGGGTGAAGACCGATTTCGACACCGGCCTGCGGCGCTTCGCCGCGTGGCTGCAGGAGCGGCTGCGGCTGGAAGGCGGGAAGGCCGGATGAGCCGCCTGCGCGCCGGGTGGCCGGCGCTGCTGCTCAATGTGCTGGTGCTGGGGCTGTTCGCCTGGGCGGTGGAACACTACTGGGGCTGGTCGCGCCTGCTGTCACCGTGGCGGCATCTCGAAGCCGGCGCCCTGCTGCTGGCGGTGGCCGGCCTGCTGCTCAGCTACGGCATCCGCGCCCAGCGCATCTACCTGGCCGAGCGCGACATTCCGCGCGGAAGCTACTTGGCCTGCCTGCGCCTGATCCTGCTCAACAACGCGGTCAACCTGCTGTTGCCGGCCCGCTCCGGCGAAGCCAGCTTCCCGATCCTGATGAACCGCTGGTTCGGCATCGACGCCGCGCGCGCCACCGGCACCCTGATCTGGCTGCGTCTGCTCGACCTGCACGTGCTCGCCACCATCGGCGCCGCCTGCGCCGCCGCCGGCTGGCTCGACGCGCAGCACCGCCTGTCCTGGGTCGCCCGCGCCGCGGCATGCCTGGCCGCGATCTCACCGCTGCTGTTCTTCGCCCTGCGCCAACCGCTGAAAGCGCGCCTCGAAGGCCACGGCGGCAGGATTCCGCTGCTGCTGTCGCGGGTGCTGGCCGGCCTGCCGCAGCGCTACGCCGGGCTGGCCCTGGATCTGGGCCTGAGCTGGCTTTCCTGGGGAATCAAGCTCAGCGCCCTGGGCTGGGTGTTGTCGCGGCTGGCGCAGATTCCGCAGGCCCTGGGGACCCTGGGAGCCATCGGCGGCGATCTGAGCACGGTGCTGCCGGTGCACACACCGGGCGGCTTCGGCACCTATGCGGCGGGCGTGATGGCTCTGCTGGCCCCGGGTGCAACGCCGACCGGCGAACTGCTGGTCAGCGCCGAGAACCTGCACCTGCTGGTGCTGACCACGGCCCTGCTGGCCGGCGCCGCGGCCTGGCTGGCGGGGGCGGCGAAACCGCCGGCAGATGCTAAACTTTGAGGATATTCAACACGGAATCGCCGCCTTGACGGACCGACCGGCTCCCAGCCTCAGCATTGTCATCCCGATGTACCGCGAACAGGACAACGTCGCGCCCATGCTGGCCCGGGTGCACGAGGGTCTGGCCGCCTATGCCGGGCCGTGGGAACTGATCTGCGTCGATGACGGCAGCCAGGACGAGACCGGCCGGCGCCTGATCGCTGAAGGCAGGAAGTACGGCCCGCACGTGCGGGTGATCCGCTTCGCCCGCAACCACGGCCAGACCACGGCGATGCAGGCCGGCATCGACGCCGCGCGCGGCGAGGTCATCGCCACGCTCGACGGCGATCTGCAGAACGACCCGGCCGACATCCCGCGCATGGTCGACGAGATGGCCGCGCGCGACCTCGACCTGCTCGCCGGCTATCGCGCCAACCGCCAGGATGCCTGGCTGTCGCGCAAGCTGCCGTCGAAGCTGGCCAACAAGCTGATCGCCAAGGTCACCGGCGTCAACATCCGCGACTACGGCTGCAGCCTGAAGATCTACCGCGCCCCGGTGATCAAGTCGGTGCGCCTGTATGGCGAGATGCACCGCTTCATCCCGGTGTGGGCCGCCATGGTCACTTCGCCGCAGCGCATCGGCGAGACCGCGGTGAGCCACAATGCGCGCCAGTTCGGCGAAAGCAAGTACGGCATCTCGCGCACCTTCCGCGTCATCCTCGACCTGCTGACGGTGTTCTTCTTCCTGCGCTTCCGCTCGCGGCCGGGACACTTCTTCGGCTCCATCGGCCTGGTGTTCGGCACTCTCGGCGGCCTGGCCATGGCCTACCTGATGGTGATCAAGTTCGTCCTCGGCCAGTCCATCGGCAGCCGTCCGCTGTTCCTCACCGCGGTGCTGCTGCTGGTGTTCTCGATCCAGTTCCTGACCACCGGCGTGCTGGCGGAAATGATGAGCCGCATCTTCTATCAGCGCCAGGAAGGGCCGCTCACCGTGACCACGGCCGCGCCGGACGAGGCCCTGGGCTGGCAGCAGGCGCAGGGCGGCAGCCTGCCCCGCCCCGGCGAGGTTGTGTCGCGCAGTGTCTGAGGTGGAGCGCCCGCCCGCAGGGTTCATTCCCGCGGGACACATCCTGTTCCTGCTCGCCGCGCTGCTGCTGGGATTCTGGAGCAAGATCGCCTCGGTGCCGCTGTTCGACCTGGACGAAGGCGCCTTCAGCCAGGCCACCATCGAGATGGTGCAGAGCGGCAACTACCTTTCGACCACGCTCAACGGCGAGCCGCGCTACGACAAGCCGATCCTGATCTACTGGCTGCAGGCGGCGGCGGTGCGGACGTTCGGCTTCAGCGAATTCGCCTTCCGCCTGCCGTCCGCGCTGTGCGCCAGCATCTGGCTGCTGGCGGTCTACGCCTTCACCTGGAGCTTCACCGGCGAGCGCCGCGCTGCGTTGCTCGCCGCCGGCAGCCTCGGCCTGGGGCTGATGCCGAGCATCATCGGCCATGCCGCCATCGCCGACGCGCTGCTCAACCTGCTGATCGCGCTGACCCTGCTCGATATCTACCGGCATTGCGTGGCGCCCTCATTGGGCAAGGTGCTGCGCATCTACCTGTGGATGGGCCTGGGCTTCCTGACCAAGGGCCCGGTGGCGGTGGCGCTGCCGCTGCTGGTCAGCCTGATCTTCTATATCTGGCAGCGGCGGCCGCTGCAATGGTGCAAGGCGGTGTTCAACCCGCTCGGCTGGCTGGTATTCGCCGGCGTGGTGCTGCCCTGGGCGTGGCCGCTGTACCAGCAGGACCACGGCGAGTTCTTCCGCCACTTCCTGCTGGAGCACAACCTCGGCCGCTACGAGAACACGCTGCAGGGTCATGGCGGACACTTCTGGTACTACCTGGTGTGCCTGCCGCTGATCGTGCTGCCCTTCACCGCCCTGCTGCCGCGCGCCTTGTGGCGCGCACGCCGGCCCGACCCGCTCGACGGCTACCTGCTGCTGTGGTTCGGGGTGGTGTTGGTGTTTTTCTCCTTTTCCGGCACGCAGCTGCCGCATTACCTGCTGTACGGCTGCACGCCGCTCTTCATCCTGTTCGGCCGCGGCTGGCGCGAGGCGCCGCAGCGTTTCTGGGCGCTGCTGCCGGCGCTGCTGCTGGCCTTGGCGCTGGGCGCGCTGCCCTGGATCCTGCCGCAGCTCCACATTCCCGAGCAGCGCGCCTACGAAAGCGGCATTGTCACGCTGGCCAGCGCCTCCTTCGACTGGACCTACTACGCCCTCGCCGCCGCGGCCTTGCTGTGCCTGCTGGTGCTGTTGTTCCGCCGCGGCACCGAATCATGGTTCGCATTGCTCGGCGCCGGCCTGGCGCTGTCGGCCCTGGTCTGGTTCGGCGTGGTGCCGGTGCTGGCCGCCGCGCAGCAGGAGCCGGTACGCGCCGCCGCGCTGCGTGCGCGCGAACTGAATCTGCCGGTGGTGAGCTTCCGCACCTTCCTGCCCAGTTTCTCGGTCTACCGCGGCGCGGTCACGCCCAACCGCGCTCCGCAGCCGGGCGAGCTGGTGTTTGTGCGGCTGGACCGCCTGCCGGATCTGCAGGCCGAACTGGGCAGCCAGGTGACGCTGGTGCCGGAGTTCAAGAAAGGCGGCGTGGCCTTGCTGCTGCGTCCGGCGACGCCGGCCGCGGCGCCGGGGCAGAACGGGCCGGGGCCCTCGTGACATGCCCGGCGTACGCCTGCGCACCTACCGGCGGCTGCTCGGCAACGGCTTCGAAGCACGCCGTGACATCCTGCCGTGGCGCAGCCCCGGCGCGGCGGCAACCCTGGGCTGGTGGCTGGGCGGTGCGCTGATCGTCGGCGGCGTCTGGCTCGGGCTGGGCGGCTACCATGCGGTGTTCCGCCCGCTGAACTCGGCTTGGCGCACGGTGCCGGACTGGCTGGCGCAGAGCATTACCTACAGCGGCGACACGCTGTTCGTGCTGGCGCTGCTGCTGCTGGCGGCGCGGCGCTTCCCACAGCTGGTCTGGCTGGCGCTGCCGAGCGCGCTGGTCGCCACGCTGCTGTCGCGCGGCCTCAAGGCCGCGTTCAACGCCATGCGCCCCGGCGCGGTCATGCCGCCGGATACGTTCCACCTCAGCGGCCCGCTGTACCTGACGCACAGTTTCCCTTCCGGGCATACCGTCAGCGCCTTTGTCACCGCCGGCGTGTTCGCCTGGTTCGTGCAGCGTAACTGGATGCGCTGGTGCGCCTTCGGCCTGGCCCTGCTGGTGGGGCTGAGCCGTGTCGGCGTGGGCGCGCACTGGCCACTGGATGTGGTGGCCGGCGTCGGCGTGGGTGCGCTGTCGGTGCTGCTCGGCGCGCTGCTGGCGCAGCGCTGGCAGCAATGGGGCCTGAGCGCGCCGGCACATTTCGTCAGCGTCGCGGCGCTGGCCGGCTGCGCCCTCGAACTGCTGCTGCGCCAACCGCCCTATCCGCTGGCGTTGTGGTGGGGCCGCGTCATCGCCGTGCTGGCCCTGGCTCTGACCGCCTGGGACTACCTGATCGAGCCCGGCATGCAGGCGGCCGACCGCCGCGCCGCGATACCGCTGCAGCGCTGAAGACTGCCCGCGCGAGCACCCGTCGGCTTGTCGCGGCATACCCGGCCCGCGGCTCCAGGCCCTGGCGCTGCGTCATACCCAGCCGCGCAGGCGCGCACACAGCCACGTGCCTGCGGCCGGAAACAGAACAATCATCGGAAAGTATCCTGTCGAAGACAGGCGGCCCGCGCCAGCGACACCCCGGCACCCGGCTGCACCGCTACCGTTGCTCCCTTCCGGGCCTGGCGGGGTTCACAGCTTGCCGTCGCGAGGGCACCGGCGCGGACCGGGGCGCATTGTCCCTTGTATGGCAGCGGACAGCAAGGACGAATCCGACCGGCGTGCTGCCATTGCCGCGCTGCGGCAATGGCAGCAGCTGATCTACTTGTGGGTCTTGAGCAGCGCCGCGACCTTGTCGACGTACTTCTTGATCGCCTCGTCCTTGGACGTGCCCTTGATCTTGGCCCAGGCGTCATATTTGGCGCGCCCGACCATGTCCAGCATGCCCGGGCGCGCGCCGGAAACATCACCCTGGCTGCCCTGCTTGAACAGGGCATAGAGCGCCAGCATGTCGTCGTTGCCTGGCCGCTTGGTCAGCGTCTTGACGTCTTTAAGGGCCTGCGCGAACTGCTCCTTGAGTTCTGACATGTTTGAATCCTCGCGTTGTTGGAATTTTGGCCGGTCACGGAGCCTGTGGACGGAGCTTTGCGCCGGAAGCGTTTTATAGCAGGCGGGCCGCGGCCTGCTCAAACCGGCGGACGCCGCAGGTCATGTCAGCGCGCAGGTCGGCTCAGATGCGATCCAGGGTCAGGAAGCTGTAGGCATGGGCATGGCGCTCATCGGCTGGATGATCGCTGCGCGCGGTCTCGCGCCACTGCGCCGGATCGTAATCGGGGAAATGCGTATCGCCCTCCACCCGGGCGTGGACGCGGGTCAACTCCAGCCGGCTGGCCAGCGGCAGCGCCTGGCGGTACAGCTCGGCGCCGCCGATCACCAGCAGCTGGCCCTGCGGCGGCTGTGCCAGCGCCGCGTCCAGATCGCGGAACACCTGCGCGCCCGGCGCGGAAAACGCCGGATCGCGCGTCAGCACCCAGTTGGCGCGGCCATCGAGGGGCTTGCCCAACGACTGCCAGGTCTTGCGCCCCATCAGCACGGTATTGCCCAGGGTCAGGCGGCGGAAATGCTTGAGGTCTTCCGGCAACCGCCACGGCAGGGTGCCGTCGCGGCCGATGACGCCGTTTTCGGCAACGGCGACGATCAGCGTGACTGGCGGCCTCACCCTCAAACCGCGACCGGCGCCTTGATGTGCGCGTGTGGCTCGTAGTCGCTGAGCACGAAATCCTCCGGGCGGAAGGCGAACAGGTCCTTCACATCCGGGTTGATGCTCATCGACGGCAGTGGCCGAAGCTCGCGCGTCAGCTGCAGGCGCGCCTGCTCCAGATGATTGGAATACAGGTGACAGTCGCCGCCGGTCCACACGAAATCGCCGGGCTGGTAGCCGCTGACCTGGGCCACCATCATGGTGAGCAGGGCGTAGGAGGCGATATTGAAGGGCACGCCGAGGAAGATGTCGGCGCTGCGCTGGTACAGCTGGCAGGACAGCCTGCCGTCCGCGACGTAGAACTGGAACAGGGCATGGCAAGGCATCAGCGCCATCTGGTCCAGCTCGCCGACATTCCAGGCCGAGACCAGCATGCGGCGCGAGTCCGGGCTCTTCTTCAGCAGCTCGAGCAGGTTCCTGATCTGGTCGATATGACGGCCGTCGGCGGTGGGCCAGGAGCGCCACTGGCGGCCGTAGACCGGGCCGAGCTCGCCGTTCTCGTCGGCCCACTCGTCCCAGATGGAGACGCCATTCTCCTTCAGGTAGGCGATATTGGTATCGCCGCGCAGGAACCAGAGCAGCTCGACGATGATCGAGCGCAGGTGCAGCTTCTTGGTGGTGAGCAGCGGGAAACCCCGGCTCAGGTCGAAGCGCATCTGGTGGCCGAACACCGAGCGGGTACCGGTGCCGGTACGGTCGCTCTTGTCGGCGCCGTGGTCCAGCACGTGCTGCATCAGATCCAGATACTGTTTCACGCTTACACCTCCAGCTTCTTGGCGGCCGCGCTCACTTCGGACCCCGGGATGCCGCCGCGCAGGCCCCAGTTCTCCGGCGCGACCTCGTTGAGGATGATTTTGACATCCTGCGCCGGCACGCCGAAGCCGCCCAGCGCCCGCACCAGTCCCTGGTAGAGGGCGCGCTTCATCTCCAGGCTGCGGCCCGGATAGAGGGCGATTTCCACCACCGTGTAATGCTCCGTGGCCTGCGGGCCCACCGCGAATTCCTCCGCGGCGAACGTCTGCAGGCGCACGGTGCGGTCGTGACTGGGCACCTTGAGCGTGTCCACCAGCACCTGGTGCACCGCCTCGACCATGGCCTGGCGCTCCTGCAGCGGCCGCGGCCGACGAATCGAGATCAGTGTGCTGGGCATGCCTACGCAATCTCCGGCTTGCGGCGGTAGGCCATCCAGACGAAAGCGGCCCCGAACAGCAGCATGGGGACGCACAGCTGCATGCCCATGGTGAACCAGCCGCTGCCATACAGATAGCCCAGCTGGCTGTCCGGCAGGCGCACGAACTCGATGGCGAAGCGGAACGTGCCATAGAGCAGCAGGAACAGGCCGCTGATGGCGCCGCGCGGGCGCGGCTTGCTGCTGAACCACCACAGGATGGCCAGCATCACCAGCCCTTCCAGCAGGGCCTCGTACAGCTGGCTGGGATGGCGCGGGACGTTGTCGCGGGCGTTCTGGAACACCATGCCCCAGGGCAGGCTGGTGGGAGAGCCCCACAGTTCGCCGTTGATGAAGTTGCCGATGCGCCCGGTAAACAGGCCGAAGGGCGTCAGCACGGCGGCGAAATCCGCCACCTCGAAGAAGGTCAGCTTCTGCTGGCGGGCGAAGATGATCATGGCCACGATCACCCCCATCAGGCCGCCGTGGAACGACATGCCGCCATCCCAGATGCGGAAGAAGCTGAGCGGATCCTGGCCCAGCGACCAATGACCCTGCGCATCATAGGCATAGAACAACATATAGCCGGTGCGTCCGCCCAGGATCACGCCCAGCACGCCGTAGAACAACAGGTCGCCGACGCGCTCCTTGGGCCAGTTCACGTGCGGCAGCCGGGCGCGGATCGAGCCCAGCCACCAGAAGCCCCAGAAGCCGAGCAGGTACATCAGGCCGTACCAGTGCACTTTCAGCGGGCCGAGACGGAGGGCAACCGGATCAATGTTCGGATGGACGAGCATGCGCTGGGAGCGGGGTGGAGTCGGCGGCTATTGTAGGGGTACGGGAATCGGGAATGGGGAATCGGGAATCGCAGAAGCACTTTTCGCCCCTACGATTCCCGATTCCTCCACTCCCCATTCCCGCCCCGCACCATCAGTCGGCCGCGGCGGCGCAGAAAAAGGCCTTCAGGTAGCGCGTCTCGGGGATCGCCGGGTGCACCGGATGGTCCGGCCCCTGCCCGCCCTGCTCCAGGATCTGCAGGCGGCGGCCGGTGGCGCGGGCTTCGCGCAACAGCACGCGCTGCAGTTCGGCGGCCTCCAGGTGATAGGAACAGGAGCAGGACACCAGGAAGCCGCCCGGGGTCAGCAGGCTCAGCGCGGCGCGGTTGAGGCGCGCATACAGAGACAGGCCCTCTTCATGATCCTTCTTGCGTTTGATCAGGGCCGGCGGATCGACGATCACCAGCTCGAAGCGGCGCCCATCGGTGGCGAGTTGCTTCATCACCTCCAGGGCCTGGCCCTTGAGGGTTTCCAGGCTGGCGCCGTTGAGCGTGGCATTGTGGGCGGCGGCTTCCAGGGCCGGCGCGGAACTGTCGATGCAGCTGACCTGCTTTGCACCAAAGCCGTGCGCCCGCAGGGCCCAGCCGCCGACATAGCTGAACACGTCGAGCACGCGCGCGTCATGGGCGTAGCGCCCCAGTCGATCGCGGTTGTCGCGCTGGTCGTAAAACCAGCCGGTCTTCTGGCTGCCGTGCATGGCGATATCGAAGCGTACGCCCCCTTCCTCGATGCGCACCGTTTGCGGCACTGCACCAATGTCCTCCACGTACTGCGGCAGGCTCTCCGCCTCGCGCGCCGAGGAGTCGTTGCGCAGCACCACGCCACGCGGCCGGAACTCTGCCTGCAAGGCATCGAGCAAGGGGCCTTTGAGGTTTTCCATGCCGGCGGTGCCGAGCTGCACCACGAACACATCGTCATAGCGGTCGATCACCAGCCCCGGCAGGCCGTCGGCCTCGCCGTGCACCAGCCGGTAGAACGGTTGGCCGTAGAGCCGCTCGCGCAAGCCGGCGGCGGCGCGCAGGCGGCGCCCGAACCAGTCGCTGTCGATGGTGGCGTCGCCCTGGCCGGTGAGCAGGCGCGCGCACAGCAGCGCGTGCGGATTGACGTAACCGGTGCCGAGCGGATTGCCGCGTGAGTCGGCGATGCGGCACAGCGCTCCCGCCGGCAGGGTTTTCAGTGGCGTGCGTTGCGTGTCGATCTCGTTGGAATAGACCCAGAGGTGACCCGCACGCAGGCGGCGCTCTTCGTTGGGCTTGAGGCGCAGCAGAATTTCGGGCACGGGGCTGGGACGGACTGGGGATGGATCCATGAATGGATGGCGCCTGTGTGGCTGCTCGGAATGCACCGGGCCAGTCGCAGGGCCTGGCCGCGGTGATGCCGTGGCGGGCTACGGCCACGAGGCATGGCGCGATTTTAAGCGCAAGGCACGGCCCCCGGGGGAGCACGGCGACAAGGCACTCCGACGGGCGGGCCGGAAAACGGCGGACGGTACCTCGTTCCATGACACTGCGCCGCCTGCGGTCGCTGCGGGCGGGCGATGAATTTGCGCGCGGCGCTGCGCAAAAAATGATCGGCGCGAGCGGCGCGACGCGCTCGCACCGCGGCTCTTAACCGAGCGGCGGGGCTGGCGCAAGCTGCGATCGAGGGAACGTTCGCGTATCATACGCGGGTTCTGATTTTGGCCGCCGCCAACGTTGCCCGGGGCTGTTCCACCGGACTTGCGTGGACGGCGCACCGCAACCTCTTCCGAGACCGGGGCGTGCACTTCCTAATCCAAAATATTCCGCACTCGCCGCAGACCTGGGCCTTCCTGGTCTATTTCGCAGCGGTGCTGTTCGTGGTGTTCCTGATGCTGGGCCTGTCCTGGGTGCTGGGCGGGCGCAACACCGGGCGCGCCAAGAACGACCCGTTCGAATCGGGTGTGGTCTCGGTCGGCAGCGGGCGCCTGCGCATCTCCGCCAAGTTCTATCTGGTGGCGATGTTCTTCGTCATCTTCGACCTCGAGGCGGTGTTCCTCTACGCCTGGGCGGTATCGCTGCGCCAGAGCGGCTGGGCCGGTTTCGTCGAGGCCGCCATCTTCATCGTCGTGCTGCTGGTTGGCCTGGTTTATGTATGGCGGCTGGGCGGCCTGGACTGGGCGCCGAAGCCGCGCCTGCAGCGCCTGCGCGAAGCGCGCGCCGCCGCGGCACACAAGAGCTGAGAGTGCAATGGAATACTCACTGACACGCATCGACCCCAACGCGCACCGCTCGCCGACCCCGGCGGGCGTCAACGAAGGCACCGGCTACATCGAGGAGCAGGTCAAGCGCACCGTGCTCACCACCACGCTGGACAAGGTGGTCAACTGGGGCCGCAAGAATTCGATCTGGCCGTACAACTTCGGCCTGTCGTGCTGCTACGTGGAAATGGCCACCGCCTTCACCGCGCCGCACGACCTGGCCCGCTTCGGCGCCGAGGTGATCCGCGCTTCGCCGCGCCAGGCCGACCTGATGGTCATCGCCGGCACCTGCTTCATGAAGATGGCGCCGGTGGTGCAGCGCCTGTACGAGCAGATGGTGGAGCCGCGCTGGGTCATCTCGATGGGCTCCTGCGCCAACTCCGGCGGCATGTACGACATCTATTCGGTGGTGCAGGGCGTGGACAAGTTCCTGCCGGTGGACGTTTACATCCCCGGCTGCCCGCCCCGGCCCGAAGCCTTCCTGCAGGCGCTGATGCTGCTGCAGGATTCGATCGGCAAGGAAACCCGTCCGCTGTCCTGGGTGGTGGGCGACCAGGGCGTCTACCGCCAGCCGATGCCGGCGCAGCGCGACGTCAAGCTGGCCGAGCGCCGCGCCCAGACCATCCTGCGCACGCCCGACCAGATCTAAGACCAAGCCAATGGCAGACGACGCACCCGCACCCACCCGCCCCGAAACCGCACCCGGCACCCTGCCGGAGGTGGTGCGCGAGCTGTACGCGCGCTTCGGCGAGAACGCCTTCACCTTCCAGCCCACCAAGGACGACGTCCCCACGCTGTGGACGCCGAAAGAGCGCTTCGGCGAGGTGCTGGCTTTCCTCAAGAGCGGCGTGCCGCGTCCGTACACGATGCTGCTGGACCTGCACGCGGTGGACGAGCGCCTGCGCCGCCACCGCCTGGGTCCTTCGGCCGACTTCACGGTGTTCTACCACCTGCTGTCGATCGACCGCAATTCCGACGTACGCATCAAGGTGGCGCTGAGCGGCGACGCGCCGAGCATCCCCTCGATCCACAAGCTGTGGGCCAACGCCAACTGGTACGAGCGCGAGACCTGGGACCTGTTCGGCATCGTCTTCGAGGGCCATCCGAACCTGCAGCGCATCCTGCTGCCGCGCACCTGGAAGGGCCATCCGCTGCGCAAGGACTACCCGGCGCGCGCCACCGAGTTCGACCCGTTCATGCTCGACGCGGCGCGCCAGGACCTGGAGCAGGAGGGCCTGAAGTTCAAGCCGGAGGAATGGGGCATGAAGCGCTCCGCCTCGGACCACGACTTCATGTTCCTCAACCTCGGCCCCAACCATCCGAGCGCGCATGGCGCCTTCCGCATCGTGCTGCAGCTGGACGGCGAGGAGATCGTGGATTGCGTGCCGGACATCGGCTACCACCACCGCGGCGCCGAGAAGATGGCGGAGCGCCAGTCCTGGCACACCTTCATCCCCTACACCGACCGCATCGACTACCTCGGCGGGGTGATGAACAACCTGCCGTACGTGCTGGCGGTGGAGAAGCTGGCCGGCATCACCGTGCCGGACCGGGTCAAGACCATCCGCGTGATGATGGCGGAGTTCTTCCGCATCACCTCGCACCTGCTGTTCCTGGGCACCTATATCCAGGACGTGGGCGCGATGACGCCGATCTTCTTCATGTTCACCGACCGCATGAAGGCCTACGACGTGATCGAGGCCATCACCGGGTTCCGCATGCACCCTGCCTGGTACCGCATCGGCGGTGTAGCCCACGACCTGCCGCAGGGCTGGGACAAGCTAGTGCGCGAGTTCGTAGAGTGGCTGCCCAAGCGCCTCGACGAATACGAAAAGGCGGCGATGAAGAACGGCATCCTGCGCGCGCGCACCATCAACGTGGCGCAGTACAACACCGCCGAAGCCATCGAATGGGGCGCCACCGGCCCCGGCCTGCGCGCCACC
Source organism: uncultured Nevskia sp. (assembly GCA_964451925.1). GTDB lineage: Bacteria > Pseudomonadota > Gammaproteobacteria > Nevskiales > Nevskiaceae > Nevskia. Next base: position 14,288 of record CAYVKA010000022.1, read on the forward strand.
GGCTGCAATTACGACCTGCGCAAGGCGCGCCCCTACTCCGGCTACGAGAACTTCGAGTTCGAGGTGCCGCTGGGCAGCAACGGCGACGCCTACGATCGCGGCATGGTGCGCCTGGAGGAGATGCGGCAGAGCGTGCGCATCATCAAGCAGTGCCTGCAGAACATGCCGGCCGGCCCGTACAAGGCCGACCACCCGCTGACCTGCCCGCCGCCGAAAGAGCGCACGCTGCAGGACATCGAGACCCTCATCACCCACTTCCTGGGCGTGTCCTGGGGACCGGTGATGCCGCCGGGCGAATCGTCGCAGCTGATCGAGGCCACCAAGGGCATCAACAGCTACTACCTGACCAGCGACGGCAGCACCACCAGCTACCGCACGCGCATCCGCACGCCCAGCTTCCCGCACCTGCAGATGATCCCTTATGTGATCAACGGCAGCATGATTCCCGACCTGATCATGCTGCTCGCCTCGATTGATTTCGTGATGGCCGATGTCGACCGCTAAAAGAGATATGGACAGCACACAGCCGATCATCAAGCTGGCCGACCTGCCGCGGCTGGATCCGTTCGTGCTGCACCCGGACGACCGCGCGGCGATCGAGCACGAGACGCACCACTACGAGGACCCGCGCGCCGCCAGCATCGAGGCGCTGAAGATCGTGCAGCACCGCCACGGCTGGGTGCCGGACGGCGCCATCGCCGCCATCGGCGAGGTGCTGGGCATCCCCGGCTCCGATATCGAGGGCGTGGCCACCTTCTACAACCTGATCTTCCGCCGCCCGGTGGGCCGGCACGTGATCAAGGTCTGCGACAGCGTGTCCTGCTTCCTCACCGGCTACGACGCGGTGAAGCAGGCATTCAGCGACAAGCTCGGCGTCGAGCTGGGCCAGACCACCCCGGACGGACGCTTCACGCTGTTGCCGATCTGCTGCCTGGGCGCCTGCGACAAGGGCCCGGTGCTGATGATCGACCAGGACACGCACTTCGACGTGGCGCCGGACAAGATCAACGAGCTACTGGAGCAGTACAAGTGAGCGCGCTCCCCGACGGCGACACCAAGCCGCTGACCTACCGCGTCAACCTGGCCAATCCGCTCGACCTCAAGGCCTACGAGGCGCAGGACGGCTATGCCGCGCTGCGCAAGGCGCTGAAGGAAGCGCCGGCCGAGGTGACCAAGGCGGTGAAGGACGCCAACCTGCGCGGCCGCGGCGGCGCCGGCTTCCCCACCGGGGTGAAGTGGGGCCTGGTGCCGATGGGCGCCGACGCGCCGAAGAACAAGTACATCGTCTGCAACGCCGACGAGATGGAGCCGGGCACCTTCAAGGACCGCCTGCTGATGGAGGGCGTGCCGCACCAGCTGATCGAGTCGATGATCGTCTCCGGCTTCGCCATCCAGGCGAGCCGCGGCTACATCTTCCTGCGCGGCGAATACGTGGTGGCGGCGGAGCGGCTGAACAAGGCGCTGGCCGAGGCCAAGGCCGCCGGCTACCTGGGCCAGAACATCCTTGGCTCCGGTTGGAGCTTCGAGCTGTTCGTGCATACCGGCGCCGGCCGCTACATCTGCGGCGAGGAAACCGCGCTGATCAACTCGCTGGAAGGGCGCCGCGCCAATCCGCGCGCCAAGCCGCCCTTCCCGCAGATCGCCGGCCTGTGGGGCAAGCCGACCGTGGTCAACAACGTCGAGACCCTGTCCAACGTGCCGCACATCGTGCTGCGCGGCGGCGCCTGGTTCCAGGGCCTGTCGCAGGGCAAGAGCAAGGACGCCGGTACCAAGCTGTACGGCATTTCCGGCCGCGCCCGGAAGACCGGCTGCTGGGAGCTGCCCTTCGGCACCAGCGCCCGCGAGATCCTGGAGGAGCACGCCGGCGGCATGAAAGACGGCCTCAAGCTGAAGTGCTGGCTGCCGGGCGGCGCCTCCACCGATTTCCTGATGCCGGAGCACCTGGACCTGGCGATGGACTTCGACACCATCGCCCGCGCCGGCAGCCGCATGGGCACCGGGCTGCTCACGGTTGTGGACGACAAGCAGAACATCGTCTCGGTGGTGCGCAACCTCGAGGATTTCTTCGCCCGCGAATCCTGCGGCTGGTGCACGCCCTGCCGCGACGGCCTGCCCTGGACCGCCAAGCTGCTGCACGCGCTGGAGCAGCGGCAGGGCCGTCCCGGCGACATCGAGACCCTGGAGCAGCTGACCCGCTTCCTCGGCCCCGGCAAGACCTTCTGCGCCCACGCGCCCGGCGCGATGGAGCCGCTGCAGTCGGCGCTGAAGTATTTCCGCGCCGAGTTCGAAGCCGCCGTCGCCAAACCGGCGCAGGCGGCGGCTTAACCTGATCAGGACATAGAGAGACGACGTGGCGATCATTCACGTAGACGGCAAGCAGTACGAGGTGGACGGCGGCGACAACCTGCTGCACGCCTGTCTCAGCCTGGGCCTCGACATCCCCTACTTCTGCTGGCATCCGGCGCTGGGCAGCGTCGGCGCCTGCCGCCAGTGCGCGGTGAAATCCTACCGCGACGCCAACGACAAGCAGGGCCGCATTGTCATGTCGTGCATGACGCCCTCGGCCGACGGTACCTACATCTCGATCGACGACGAGGAATCCAAGGCGTTCCGCGCCAGCGTGGTGGAATGGCTGATGACCAACCACCCGCACGACTGCCCGGTGTGCGAGGAAGGCGGACACTGCCATCTGCAGGACATGACGGTGATGACCGGCCACGCCGCGCGCCGCTACCGCTTCACCAAGCGCACCCACCAGAACCAGTATCTGGGGCCGTTCATCAACCACGAGATGAACCGCTGCATTTCCTGCTACCGCTGCGTGCGCTACTACAAGGACTACGCCGGCGGCCCCGACCTGGGCGTCTACGGCACCGCCGCCAACGTCTACTTCGGCCGCGAGAGCGACGGCATCCTGGAAAGCGAGTTCTCCGGCAACCTGACCGAGGTCTGCCCCACCGGCGTGTTCACCGACAAGACCCACGGCGAGCGCTACAACCGCAAGTGGGACATGCAGTTCGCGCCCAGCGTGTGCCAGGGCTGCGCAGTGGGCTGCAACACCAGCCCGGGCGAGCGTTACGGCGAGATCCGCCGCATCGAGAACCGCTACAACGGCGCGGTGAACCACTACTTCCTGTGCGACCGCGGCCGCTTCGGCTATGGTTTCGTCAACCGCAAGGACCGGCCGCGCCAGCCGCTGGTCAAGCGCGACGGCACCTTCACCGCCGTGACCCCGGCCGAGGCGGTGCTGCACGCCGCCAACCTGCTGAAACAGGCGCGGCGCGTGATCGGCATCGGCTCGCCGCGCGCCAGCCTGGAAGCGAACTACGCGCTGCGCAAGCTGGTTGGCGCCGGCAACTTCTTCGACGGCCACTCCGCCAGCGAAGGCGTTCTGGTGAAGAAGGTGGCGAAGATCCTCAGCGAGGGCCACATCCGCATCCCCTCGCTGCGCGTGATCGAGCAGGCGGACGCCGCCTTCGTGCTGGGCGAGGATGTCACCAACACCGCGCCGCGCATCGCGCTGGCGCTGCGCCAGACCGCGCGCGGCCGCCAGACCACGCTGGCCGGGCAGAAGCACATCGCCGAGTGGCAGGCGGCGGCGCTGGCCGACATCGGCCAGCATGAGAAGAATCCGCTGTACATCGCCAGCGTCGACGCCACGCGCATCGACGACGTCGCGGCGCAAACGCTGCGCGCCGCGCCGGAAGACCTCGCCCGCCTGGGCTTCGCCGTAGCCCATGCCATCGACGCCGCCGCCCCGGCCGTGGCCGGCCTGGACGAGTCCACCGCCGCGCTGGCGAAGACCATCGCCGACGGCCTGCTCGCCGCCGACAAGCCGCTGGTGGTGTCCGGCACCGGCACCGGCCTGGAAGCGGTGATCGACGCCGCCGCCAACGTGGCGCGCGCGCTGCAGGCCAAGGGCAAGCACGTCGAGCTGAGCCTGGTGGTGCCGGAAGCGAACAGCATGGGGCTGGCGCTGATGCAGGCGCCGGGCCTCGACCAGGGCCTGGCCGCGCTCAAGTCCGGCGCCGCCGACGCCGTGGTGGTGGTGGAAAACGATCTGTACCGTCGCGCCGCCAAGGCCGAGGTCGACGCTGCGCTGAAAAACGCCCGCCTGGTGGTCGCCGATCACCAGAGCACCAACACCGCCGTGAAGGCCGAGGTGCTGCTGTCCGCGGCCAGCTTCGCCGAGGGCGACGGCACCATGGTCAACAACGAAGGCCGCGCCCAGCGCTATTTCCAGGTCTACGACGCCACCTACTACGATCCCAAGGTGACGATCCGCGAAGCCTGGTACTGGCTGCGCGACCTGCGCGCCCAGTTCAGCAACGTCGACGCCGAATGGCAGCATTTCGACGACGTCACCGCCGCCTGCGCGCAGGAACTGCCGCAGCTGGCGGGCATGGTCAAGGCCGCTCCCAACGCGCAGTTCCGCCTGCACGGCCTCAAGGTGGCGCGCGAGCCGCACCGCTACAGCGGCCGCACCGCGATGCGCGCCAACATCTCGGTGCACGAACCGCGCGCCAGCCAGGATGCCGACACCGCCCTGGCCTTCTCCATGGAAGGGCATCACGGCACCGAAGCGGGCGACCGCCCCTCGGCGCTGATCCCCTTCGCCTGGGCGCCGGGCTGGAACTCGCCGCAGTCGTGGAACAAGTTCCAGGACGAGGTCGGCGGCCACCTGCGCGGCGGCGACTCGGGCGTGCGGCTGTTCGAGCCGCAGGCGCACGCCCCGGCCAACAGCTATTTCGACTCCATCCCCGCGGCCTTCGCCGCCAAAGCCGGGGAGTGGCGCAGCGTGGCGCTGCATCACATCTTCGGCGGCGAGGAGCTGTCGGCGCGTGCCGCCCCGGTGGCGGAACGCGCGCCCAAGCCTTACGTCGCCCTCAATCCGGCCGACGCCGGCAGCCTGGGTGTCGGCGCCAACATGCTGCTCGACGTGGCGCTGGCCGGCAGCGCGGTACGCCTGCCGCTGCGCCTGCTGCCGGCGCTGCCGCGCGGCACCGTGGGCCTGCCGCAGGGCGTGGACGGCATGGCCTTCGTCGAAGCCGGCACCGCCATCAAGCTCTCGGGGGTGGCGACGGCATGATGAACTGGCTCTCCAATCCGCAGGTCCTCGGGCCGATCATCGCCTGCCTCAAGGCGCTGGTGCTGCTGTTCGGCTCGGTCATCGTCGCCGCCATGCTGATCTGGGTGGAGCGGCGCCTGCTCGGCGTGTGGCAGGACCGCTACGGCCCCAACCGCGTCGGGCCCTTCGGCCTGGGCCAGGTGGTGGCGGACATGATCAAGATCTTCTTCAAGGAAGACTGGATGCCGCCGTTCGTCGACAAACCGGCCTTCCTGATCGCGCCGATGGTGGCGATGACCACCATGATGCTGGCCTTCGTGCTGGTGCCCGTGGCGCCGGGCTGGGACGTGGCCGGCGACCTCAACATCGGCGTGCTGCTGTTCTTCGCCCTCGCCGGCCTGGCGGTGTACGCGGTCATGCTGGGCGGCTGGTCGAGCAACAGCAAGTACGCGCTGCTCGGCGGCCTGCGCTCGGCGGCGCAGATGCTCAGCTACGAGGTGTTCATGGGCGTGGCGCTGATGGGCGTGGTGATGCAGACCGGCTCGTTCTCGGTCAACGACATCATCGCCTACCAGGGCCAGCACCTCTGGTTCTTCATTCCGCAGTTCTTCGGCTTCTGTACCTTCGCGCTGGCGGCGGTGGCCACCACCCATCGCCATCCGTTCGACCTGCCGGAAGCCGAGCAGGAGCTGGCCGCCGGCTACCACACCGAATATTCCGGTATGAAGTTCGGCATGTTCTTCGTCGCCGAGTACGTCGGCATCGTGGTGGTGTCGGGCCTGCTGACCACGCTGTACTTCGGCGGCTGGCACGGACCGGGCGCGGAAGCGCACCCCTTGCTGGGCTTCATCTATTTCTTCATCAAGACCTTCATCTTCATCATGCTCTTCATCCTGCTGCGCGGCGCGCTGCCGCGGCCGCGCTACGACCAGGTGATGGCGGGCGGCTGGAAGTTCTGCCTGCCGCTGGCCCTGATCAACATGCTGGTCACCGGCGCGCTGGTGCTGGCCAAGGGGGCTTGAGAACATGAGCGACCTGTTCAGCAGTCTCGGCGCCATCGCCGGTGGCATCTACAGCAACCTGCGCAGCATGGTGATGGTGGCCAGCCACACCTTCCGCAAGCGCGACACCATCCAGTATCCGGAGGTGAAGCCCTACGTGCCGCCGCGCTACCGCGGCCGTATCGTGCTGACCCGCGACCCGGACGGCGAGGAGCGCTGCGTCGCCTGCAACCTGTGCGCCGCCGCCTGCCCGGTGGGCTGCATCTCGCTGCAGAAGGCGGAGAAGGACGACGGCCGCTGGTATCCGGAGTTCTTCCGCATCAACTTCTCGCGCTGCATCTTCTGCGGCCTGTGCGAGGAGGCCTGCCCGACCAATGCCATCCAGCTGACGCCGGACTTCGAGCTGGGCGAGTACCGCCGCCAGGACCTGGTCTACGAAAAGGAGCACCTGCTGATCAGCGGCCCTGGCAAGTACCCGGACTACAACTTCTACCGCGTCGCCGGCCTGTCCATCGCCGGCAAGCCCAAGGGCGCGGCGCAGAACGAAGCCAAGCCGGTCGACGTCAAGTCGCTCCTGCCTTAAAGGGAAAACGCCATGGAAATCGCGTTTTATCTGGCCGCCGCAGTCGCCGTGATCTCGACGCTGCTGGCGGTGACCAACACCAATCCGGTGCACGCGCTGCTGTACCTGATCACCTCGCTGCTGGCGGTGGCCATGGTGTTCTTCGCCATCGGCGCGCCGTTCGCCGGCATCCTGGAGATCATCGTCTACGCCGGCGCCATCATGGTGCTGTTCGTGTTCGTGGTGATGATGTTGAACCTGGGCCGCGCCACCGTGGAGCAGGAGAAGCGCTGGCTGCGCTGGCAGGGTTATATCGGCCCGGGAGTGCTGTCGGCAGTGCTGCTGTTCGAGCTGGTGCGCGCGCTGCATCCGCTGGGCGAGGCGCACAAGGGCATCGGCTACGGCACCATCGGTGCGCGCGAGGTAGGCATCGCGCTGTTCGGGCCATACCTGCTGGCGGTGGAGCTCGCCTCGATGCTGCTGCTGGCGGCGCTGGTGGCAGCCTATCACCTCGGGCGCCACGACGACTGAAGCGGTAAAGAGAAAAAAAGCTGCAAGCTCTTCCCTGCCCTGCCGGCGGGGCGGCACAGACAAGGACAGAACGAACTAAAGAAGATGAACGCAGTGAGCGCCATACCGCTGGATCATGCGCTGATCCTGTCCGCCATCCTGTTTTCGATGGGGCTGCTGGGCATCCTGATCCGCCGCAATATCCTGTTCGTGCTGATGTCCATCGAAGTGATGATGAACAGCGCGGCCCTGGCCTTCGTCGCCGCCGGCAGCCGCTGGGGTGCCGCCGACGGGCAGATCATGTTTATCCTCATCCTGACCCTGGCGGCCGCGGAGGCCAGCGTGGGGCTGGCCCTGGTGCTGCAGCTCTACAAGCGCTTCAACACGCTCGACACCGACGCCGCGGGCGAAATGAAGGGCTGACACGACCATGAACCTTCTCTTCCTGGTGTTCCTGTTCCCGCTGCTCGGCTTCCTCGTCCTGGCTTTCGGCCGCGGCCGGATTCCGGAGCGACTGGCCGCGGTGATCGGCGTCGGCTCGGTCGGCCTGTCGGCCCTGGTCACCGCCATCGTCGGCTTCCAGTTCCTGCAGCATCCCCCTGCCGGCGACGCCTTCGTGCAGCCGCTGTGGACCTGGATGCAGGTCGGCAACTTCGCGCCACAGTTCGCGCTGCGCCTGGACGGCCTGTCGCTGACCATGATGGGCGTGATCACCGGCGTCGGCTTCCTCATCCACCTGTTCGCGTCCTGGTACATGCGCGGCGACGAGGGCTACGGCCGCTTCTTCTCCTACATGAACCTGTTCGTCGCCAGCATGCTGTTCCTGGTGCTGGGCGACAACCTGCTGTTCCTGTACTTCGGCTGGGAAGGCGTGGGCCTGTGCAGCTACCTGCTGATCGGCTTCTGGTATCAGGACCCGGCCAACGGCGCGGCGGCGCGCAAGGCCTTCGTCGTCACCCGCGTCGGCGACACCTTCATGGCGCTGGGCCTGTTCCTGCTGTTCGAGACGCTGGGCACGCTCAACATCCAGCAGATCCTGCTGGTGGCGCCGGTGCTGTACCACCCGGGCAGCCTGATCGTCACCGCCATCGCCCTGCTGCTGCTCGGCGGCGCGGTCGGCAAATCGGCGCAGCTGCCGCTGCAGACCTGGCTGCCGGACGCGATGGCCGGCCCCACGCCAGTGTCGGCGCTGATCCACGCCGCGACCATGGTCACCGCCGGCGTCTACCTGATCGCGCGCACCCATACGCTGTTCGAGCTGGCGCCGTTCGCGCAGCAGATGGTCGGCGTGGTCGGCGCGGTGACGCTGCTGCTGGCCGGCTTCACCGCGCTGGTGCAGACCGACATCAAGCGCGTGCTGGCCTATTCCACCATGAGCCAGATCGGCTACATGTTCCTGGCCCTGGGCGCCGGCGCCTGGTCGGCGGCGATCTTCCACCTGATGACGCACGCCTTCTTCAAGGCCCTGCTGTTCCTCGCCTCCGGCGCGGTGATCCTGGCCTGCCATCACGAGCAGGACATCTTCAAGATGGGCGGCCTGCGCAAGAAGCTGCCGCTGGCGTTCTGGAGCTTCATGATCGGCGGCAGCGCCCTGTGCGCGGTTCCGCTGCTCACCGCCGGTTTCTACAGCAAGGACGAGATCCTGTGGCAAGCCTACGGCAGCGGGCACATCTGGCTGTTCTGCGCCGGACTGCTCGGCGCCTTCCTCACCTCGCTCTACACCTTCCGCCTGATCTTCACCGTGTTCTACGGCGAGGCCAAGACCGACGCCCACCAGGGCCACGGCGTCTCCTACTGGCTGCCGCTGAGCGTGCTGCTGGTGCTGTCGACGCTGGTCGGCGGCTTCATCCATCCGCCGCTGGAGAGCGTGCTGCCGGCCAATCCGGCGGCTGAAGGCGGTTCGGTGAAGCTGCAGGTGGCGCTGCTGTCCGGCTTCGTCGCCATTCTCGGCATCGCCATCGCCGGCTGGCGCTTCTTCGGCCGGCCGGCCATTCTGCGCGCGCTCGAAGACAATGCCCTGGCCCGGCTGCTGAGCCGCTACTGGTACAGCGCCTTCGGCTTCGACTGGCTGTATGACCACATCTTCGTGAAGCCCTTCCTGTGGGTGGTGCGCATCAACAGCAAGGACGTGTTCGACCAGATCGCCGGCCTGGTGCCGGTGCTGCTCACCTCCCTCAACAAGGCCACGGCGCTCAGCCAGACCGGCCGCCTGCGCTGGTACACGGCCAGCGTGGCGCTCGGCGCCGTGCTCGTCATCGCCGCGGTGATCTACAAATGATCCTCATCTGGCTCTTCGTCCTGCCGTTCATCGGCGGATTCCTCTGCTGGCAGATCGAGCGCTTCGGCCGCGGCTTCCCGCGCTGGGTGGCGCTGGCCACCATGTTCCTGGTGCTGGGCCTGACGCTGCACCTGTGGCTGGACGGCGACTACTCGCTGACCCTGCTCGGCGACAAGCACCAGTGGGTGCAGGAAATCCAGCTGCCGTGGATTCCGCGCTTCGGCATCAGCTTCCACCTGGCGCTCGACGGCCTGTCGCTGATCCTGGTGGCGCTGACCGGCCTGCTCGGCATCATGGCCATCGCCTGCTCCTGGCGCGAAGTGCAGCGCAACGTCGGCTTCTTCCATCTGAACCTGCTGTGGAACCTGGGCGGCGTCATCGGCGTGTTCCTCGCCATGGACCTGTTCCTGTTCTTCTTCTTCTGGGAAATGATGCTGGTGCCGATGTACTTCCTGATCGCGCTGTGGGGCCATAACGCTCCCGGCGGCAAGGGACGCGTCTACGCGGCGACCAAGTTCTTCATCTATACCCAGGCCAGCGGCCTGCTGATGCTGCTGGCGATCCTGGCGCTGGTGTTCGTGCACCACGCCGCCACCGGCGTCATCACCTTCGACTACCCCGCCCTGCTCAACACGCCGATGAGCGCGCGGGTGGAGTGGTGGCTGATGCTGGGCTTCTTTGTCGCCTTCGCGGTGAAGCTGCCGGTGGTGCCGCTGCACAACTGGCTGCCGGACGCGCACTCGCAGGCGCCCACCGCCGGCTCGGTGGATCTGGCCGGCATCCTGCTGAAGACCGCCGCCTACGGCATGCTGCGCTTCGCCCTGCCGCTGTTCCCGCACGCTTCGGCGCAGTTCGCGCCGATCGCCATGTGGCTGGGCGTGCTCGGCATCATTTACGGCGCGGTGCTGGCCTTTGCCCAGAACGACGTCAAACGCCTGGTGGCCTACACCAGCATCAGCCACATGGGCTTCGTGCTGATCGGCATCTACGCCGGCACCGAGCAGGCGCTGCAGGGCGCGGTGATCAACATGCTGGCGCACGGCATCTCCGCCGGCGCGCTGTTCATCCTCTGCGGCGAGGTCTACGAGCGCCTGCACACGCGCGACCTGCGCCAGATGGGCGGCCTGTGGTCGCGCTTCCCGTTCCTGCCGCCGATCGCGCTGTTCTTCGCCGCCGCCAGCCTGGGCCTGCCGGGCCTGGCCAATTTCGTCGGCGAGTTCCTGATCCTGCTCGGCACCTTCCCGGTGGCCAAGCTGGTGACGGTGTTCGCCGCCAGCGGGCTGATCCTGGCCGCGGTCTACGCCCTGATGTTCGTGCAGCGCGCCTTCTACGGCCCGGTGCCGGATGGTGAAAAGAAGATGCTCGCCGATCTCAATCGCCGTGAACTTGCCACGATGCTGACGCTGATGGGCCTGCTGGTGCTGTTCGGCCTCTATCCGCAGCCGGTGCTGGACCTGTCCAAGGCGCCGATGCAGGCGGTACAGCATCTCTATCAGGCTGCCCAGGCCACGGTCAGCCAGGCCACCACCGGGGGTGCGCCGTGAACTTCTCGCTCAATCTCAACCAGTGGCTGGCACTGGCGCCGATCCTGATCGTCAGCGCCACCATCATGTGGGTCATGGTGGCCATCGCCTTCCGCCGCCATCACTGGTGGAACGCCACGGTGGTCGCGGTGGGCCTGAACGCGGCCCTGGTCTCCGCCACTTACCTGGTGCTGCCGCAGCTGGCCGACCAGCTGCCGGATTTCCTGCAGGCGCCGCTGCTGAAGATACTGGCCTACTTCGGTCATCCGCCGCTGCCGCAGCTGGTCACGCCGCTGCTGGTGATCGACAGCTACTCGGCCTTCTACATGGGGCTGGTGCTGGCCGCGGGCCTGGCCACCGCGACGCTGACCTACGCCTACATGGAAGGTTACAAGGGCAACCAGGAGGAGGTTTACATCCTGCTGGCGCTGTCCGCGCTCGGCGGCATCGTGGTGGTCAGCAGCCGCCATTTCGCCGCCTTCTTCATCGGCCTGGAACTGCTGTCGCTGCCGCTGTACGGCATGATCGGCTACCTGGTGAAGGAGCGCCGCTCGCTCGAAGCCAGCGTCAAGTATCTGGTGCTGTCGGCCGTGGCCTCGGCCTTCATCCTGTTCGGCATGGCGCTGGTATTCGCCATCACCGGCACGCTGTCGTTCGAGCAGATCGGCCGTGCCGCCTCCGCCATCCACGGCCCCGAACACACCGTGCTGCTGGTGGCCGGCGGCATGCTGCTGGTGGGCATCGCCTTCAAGCTGTCGCTGGCGCCGTTCCACCTGTGGACGCCGGACGTCTACGAGGGCGCGCCGGCGCCGGTCGCCGCCTATCTCGCCACCGCGTCCAAGACCGCGGTGCTGGCGCTGCTGCTGCGCTACTTCGTCGAGACCAAGGCCTACCAGTACGATACGCTGATGAACGTGCTGGCGGCGATTGCCATCCTGTCCATCGTGCTGGGCAACATCCTGGCGCTGATGCAGGACAACATCAAGCGCCTGCTGGCCTACTCCTCCATCGCCCATTTCGGCTATGTGCTGGTGGCGCTGATGGCCACCGGCGCGCTGGCCACGGAAGCGGTGGGCATGTACCTGCTCACCTATGTCGTCACCACGCTCGCCGCGTTCGGCGTGGTGACCCTGCAGTCCAGCCCCTACGGCGACCACGACGCCGACACGTTGTGGGACTACCGCGGCTTGTTCTGGCGCCGCCCCAATCTGGCCGCGATCCTGACCATATCGCTGCTGTCCCTGGCCGGCATTCCGCTGACGGCCGGCTTCATCGGCAAGTTCTACGTCATCGCCGCCGGCGTCGACCGCCGGCTGTGGCTGCTGCTGGCCGCGGTGGTGTTCGGCAGCGCCGTGGGCCTGTTCTACTATCTGCGCGCCATGGTGCAGCTGTTCCTGCGCGCACCCTGGGTACGCAAGTACTCCCCTCCGACGGACTGGGCACAGAACACCGGCGGCCTGATGCTGCTGGCGCTGGCCTTCCTGACGCTGCTGCTCGGAACCTACCCGACACCGTTCATCGCCATCGTGCAGGCGGCGGGATTGGCCGGGCAATAGCGCTGCCGAGCTGGGCAAAAGCCGGGCCACGCCCGGCTTTTTCTTTTCCGATATCGACGAAACAACATAAAGTCATTTCGGCAATCAATTGATTCATGGCTGTTTAGGTGAATCAATGAGTGATACCGCACAGTCCGCACCGTGGCCCGCGCGCCATACTGGCCGGGCTCGGGTAAGCAATTTCGAGGCCTACAAGGCAGAGGCGCAGCCACAGCTACGGGTGGTCAAAACATACCAACTCGTGCGAAGCTGAGGGTGACGCCATCTACAGTATTGACTTTGGGTAGCAGCTTCGGGTCCGTTACAGGAACCCGTTCGCTCAGGACCGGCTCAGCCGGCAAAGTCATTCACTCGCAGATGACCCCAAGCCATTCGTCGGACGCTGCAATCAGGGAGACGAAAGCCGCACATTCGAAACATTCGAACTAGGGGGGCATGCCGTTGGCGACACCGAAAGTAATGCGGTCCCTGTGCAATGGCACAGCCATGCTGTCCCTGGCCTGCGCCGGGGCGGCTTCTGCGGTGGGCCTGGGTGAGATCAACGTCGATTCGGGCCTGCATGAGCGCTTCGCCGCAAGCATACCGCTGCTGACACCCACCGACGAACAACGCAAGTCCCTGTCGGTACACATCGCCAACGCGGACGCCTTCCAGCGCGCCGGTATCGAACGCACCGACTATCTGTCGACACTGCGCTTCAGGCTGCTCGACACGCCGAACGGGACCGTAGTACTGATCGACAGCGACGAGATCATCGCCGAGCCGTTCCTCAACCTGATCGTGCAGGCGGACTGGGGCAACGGCAGCCTGCTGCGTGAGTACTCCGTACTGTTCGACCCGCCGAAGGATCTTGATCCCGTCGGCCCCGCGGCGGAAAAAAGTGCCGCCGTCGCAGCGGACGCCGGCGCGCCAGCCAAGGCCGCGGAACCGGCACCGGCCGTCGCGGAAGCTGCGAACACCACAGCGACTGCGGCTGCAGGCCCCACTGCAGCACCAACCACTGCAGCACCAACCACTGCAGCACCAACCGCTGCAGCAGCCGCCGCCGCAGCGCCTGCTGCCGCGCCGCCCGCCGCCGCACCAGTCGCCGCCGCACCCTCTGTCGCCGCAGCCGCCGCTGCCGCACCAGTCGCTGCCGCGCCCACTTCTGCCGCACCAGCAATGGCAATCGCCGCGCAGAACGCTGCCACCACAATGCCCGCCCCTGCCGCACAGGCCGCGACGCCGACCGCAACCGCAACCGCAAATGGATTCCAGTACGGCCCGGTGCGCTTCCATGAACAACCGCGCAGCATCGCCGCGCGACTTCATCCCAACGCGGCGGTCAGCCGCGACCAGGTGGAACTGGCCCTGTTCAAAGCCAACCCGCAAGCCTTTGCGCAGGGCCGCCTCGACCGCCTGATCCCGGGGTCGATGCTGAGCATTCCGTCGCCGGGCCTGATCGAAGCGGCATCACCGGCGGCGGCGACCGCCGCCATCATCGAACTCCGCGCCCATCCCGGCGCGTCGCAGAGCCGGAACGCTGCGGCGCGCAAAGCCCTCGCCGCCGCCTATCCTTCCGGCGGCGCGCCGGCCAAGGCGGCTCCGCCGGTGCTTGCCCGCGCGGCGGAATCCCGCGTGCCGGCTGTGCCGCAGATCCCAGTCCCGGCCCCAGTTCAGGCCCCAGTCCCGGTCCCGGCCATCGCTTCCGCGCCGCCGGCGCCGTTGCAGCAAGCTGCGACCAGCCAGCCGCAGCAGCCTTCGGCACCGGCACCGGCCACCGCTCCGGCCAAGCCGGTGGTGGCGGCCGCGCCGCCGGCCCTGGCGCCGCCGGTGCCGGCGCCGGTCTATGCCGACGCCGGCAAGCCCGCTGACGCGCTGCGCCTGCGCATGGCGGCCTGGCTGGTTTGGGCCTGCTCCGGGCTGTCCTTGCTGGCCGCGCTGGCGATGCTGCTGGCCAACACCCGCAGCCAGTCGCGCTCTCGCGGCGGTTCACGCGTCGACCCTGCAAGGTCGGCAAAAGTGGCTTCGGCGCGGCTGGCCTCCCCGGCTCGTCCGGCCATGGCTTTCAGCCCACCGCCGGCCGCGGCGATCCCCGCGATCCAGCTGCAGCCGGCGTCGCCGGTTCAAGCTCCCCTGAGCGCGTCGACGCGCAGCGAAGCCCCGGCTTCTACGGCGCCAATGGCGGAAATGGCGCCGGCCGCAGACGTTTCACCGTCCGTCCCGGCCGAGGAAACAGCCGCCGCTTCGCAGATCGACGCCGCGGCTCCCGCCGTGGATTCGGGCGTGGATTCGGGCGTGGGTCCGGGTATGGATCCGGCCGTGGCTGAGCACACGCCGTCCGAGCCCGCAGTGGACGGGGCCAGCGTCCTGGCCGAAGCGGAACTGTGCCAGCTCTACGGGCAGTTCGCCGGCGCTGCGGCATTGCTGGAGGGCGCCGTGCGGCAGGTGCCGTCGGACGCAAAGCTGCGCTTGAAGCTGGCGGAAGCCTACTACGCCGCCGGCATGGTCGAGGAATTCGAGCGTGCCGCCGCGGGCCTGCGCGGCCTTGACCTGGCCATGCAGCAGTCGCTCGACGAGATGAAGCAGACGCTGTCCGCGCGAACACAGCCGGCGCAATCGCCGCTGCCGGCATCGACCCCGGCCGAGTCCGCGGCCACGCTATCGGGCGGCGCGGCCTCCGTCCAAGCCGCCGCTTTGCCGATCCCGTCCGACACCTCCGCTGCCGACGCCGCTGGACCGCAAGCCGACGACGGCCGCTTGCCGACCGATCCGGTCATCGAGCAGCTGCAATGGTTTCTGGACGAGCCGGCAAAGCCGCAGGCCAAGACCGGGCCGGAAGCGCCGCATTCAGTAGCGCGCCTGCCCAAGAATCGACGCCGCAGCCGCGCTGCCAAGCGACTCTAGCTAGCGCCGCTGCTCCACCGCCATCCGCAGCGCCAGCGCGCCCAGCACGGTGGCCATCATCCAGCGCTGCAACTGCTGCCAGCGCGGCCGCTGCGCCAACAGGCGCGCAATGGTGGAAGCGCCGAGCACGATGCAGCCGTTCACCGAAACGCTGATGGCGATCTGGGTGAAGCCGAGCGTGACCAGCTGGGTCAGCATGCTGCCGCGGGCGGGATCGACGAACTGCGGCAGCAGGGACAGGTAGAGCACCGCCGCCTTGGGGTTGAGCAGGTTGGTGAACAGGCCCATGGCGAACAGGCGCGCCGGACTGTCGGGGGCGGCTTCGCGCCGTTCGCCGCGGCCCTCGTTCGGCGGCTGGCCCTTCGCGCCGCCCGTGGAAGGCGCCCGCGACGCCAGCAAGGCAAAGGTTGAGCGTCCACCCGGCCGGATTGCCTGCCAGGCCAGATACAGCAGGTAGGCGGCGCCGGCGAAGCGCAGGCCATCATAGGCGTATGGCACGGCCATGATCAGCGCGGTGATGCCGAATGCGGCGCACAGCATGTAGACGACGAACCCGGTGGCCACGCCAGACAGGGACAACAGCCCGGCGATGCGGCCCTGGCTGATACTGCGCGAAACCAGATACACCATGTTGGGGCCCGGTGTGACCACCAGGCCGAGTGCCACCAGCGCGAAGGCGATCCAGTGTGAAGCGGACGGCATGACGGTTTCCTCCAATGAGGCCGCCGCCAGTGTAGCCAGCGCGATTGCGCCTGACAGGCCACAGTTGCCTAAAAACGCCGGCAGCACAGTCGCCGATTGCATATCGCCCGGTACCGCTTGGACGACGCTCAATCGACGCGCCGGCGGCCGGCGCACTCCACAAACAGGGGGTCAACAGTGCCGCCGGAAGCGGACACAATGTCCGTTCAAGTCCAAGTCCGATCCCTTCCATGATCCGCATGGCGCCCCATGGCGTGCCCAGAATTGCCCTGACCGTGGCGCTGCTGCTGGCGCTGAACCTGCCGGTCGGCGCCCAGTCGCCCACCGGCGGCCTGCCTGAACTGCAGACCATCGAGGGTTGCGGCAAGCCTTTGCCCATGGTTATCGCCAACGCCGATCAGCTGCGGCAATTCGGCATCGACGCGGATGCTTTCCGCAACAACGAAGGCAAGGCCCTGGCGGCGGCCGTTTCCTCGCTCTGCGCCGCTTCACCGAAGTACCGCGACGCGATCGATCATGGCATCCGCCAGGTCCGCGTGATCAACGCCCAGGGGGCGGACGAGCCGCATCCCTATGTCGGACGCCGTGTGCTGCTGCTGGAGTTCGCCGGCGGAGCATTCGACCAGGCGGCACTCAAACGCGAGCTTGGCAAGGCGCTGGACCGGGGATCGGTGATCAATCCCGCTTTCAACTGCGCCAAGGCGTCCAGCGCCATCGAGAAAATGATCTGTGACGAGCCTGATCTGGCGCAGGACGATGCCGCCATGGCCGGCAGCTACAAGGAAGCGCTCAAGGCGCTGCAGGCGCAGCCGGGGTTGAGCGACAAGCTGCGCCAGGAGCAGCGCCGCTGGCTGGCTGAGCGCGACCAGCATTGCAGCCTGGGCGCCGATGCGGCCAGTCCGCAACAAGCCGATGGCATGGTCAATTGCCTGCTCGCCGCCTATCAGCAGCGCATCGCCGCCCTCGACGTGCTGGGACGGCCGCCCACCGTGGTCTCGCTTCCCGCCGACCTCGATGCGGACGGCACCTACCTCGACGAGGGTGGCAAGCTGGAATTCTCGTCCCAGGCGGACGGCTCGGCCAATTTCTCGCTGACCACGCAGGCCGAGCGCGGCATCTGCGCGGTCGATGGCAATGCCAAACGCGAGGGCACTTCGAACTACGTCTTCACCGACCCGGATGCCGAGTGCCGCATCAGTTTCCTGCGCCGCGACGACGTGCTCAGCGTCAGCACCGATGGCCAGTGCTTCTCGGCCTATTGCGGTGTGCATGCGCTGGGCCTGGATGGCGACTACAAGCGGAAGGGCCACGGCAAGCGGCCTGCCGGGCAATGAAACTGATGCACATGGCGGGCTGTGCGAATGGCGGGCACCCCGGCGCCACCGGCAAGGGCGGGCTGCTATCATCGGCCGCCAGTCCGCAAGCCGGGCAGCCCAGCCTTCCGCTACGGCAGTACCCGCTGCCTGGCGCCAGCGGCTCGTAGAGGTCAGGGGTTCCGGCACGGAACCATTCCGGCCGCGTCGAAGGACGACAGGAAATGAAATGCAGGGCCCTTGCTGCCTTCGTCAGCGCTTGCCTGCTGGTTGTCGCCATCGCCCTGGTCGACTGGCGCTGGATGTCGCACGGGGTTTATTCGATCGATCCCAACGACATCCATGAATGTGCCAGGGAACTCGCAACGCTGACGATCGGCACCCTGCTCCTGTTCGCCGTCGCCTCGCTGCCGCGCTATCGGGCGCTGGCGCAGCCGCTGCGGCTGCGAGAGGCATCCATCGGCATCACGTGGATCGTGCTGATGCTGGCCTTCGGCTATGTTGCGGTGATCTTCCAGTACCTGTGCGTGACGCTCAACGCACCGCTGCTGGATTCCACACTGGTCGCTTTCGACCGCGGACTAGGATTCGACTGGCTCGGCCTGTACCGCTGGGAGACGCGCCATGGGATGGTATTCACGCTCCTGAACTACATCTATCTCAGCTACCTGCCGCAGATTGTGCTGACCCTGCTGATCCTGTGCCTGTGCCGTCAAACCGCAAGGGCCGCTGAATTCGCGCTACTGTTCATGTTGTCGGCACTGGGCGTCACGCTCATATCAGCCCGGTTCCCGGCATCCAGCCCGTGGCTGCACTTCGGCCTCGTGGGGCATTACGAGGCATCCGCGGTGTCGTACCTCTACCCTCTGAGAGACGGACTGATGAAAGTCCTGCGGACCGGCCATCCGCAAGGCCTGGTATCCGTCCCCTCACTGCACACGATCGCCGCGGTTCTGCTGGTCTACGCGGTACGAGGCCTTCCATGGCTGCTGCCGTTTTCGGCCATGCTCAACGTGGCGATGATCTTTTCGGCGCTCGTCACAGGCGGACATTATCTTGCCGATATCATCGCCGGCCTGGCATTCGTCACCCCGCTGGTCCTGGCCGCACGTGGCGTGGAGCGCATCTCCATCCACGGCCGGCATCGGCCGTGGGCGGTGACGCGCTAGCCGCGGACCGCCCACGGTTTTCCGCAGATATTCAATACCGCTCAAAGCAGCTCGTAGCGGAATTCCTTCTTGAAGCGGGTGCGGAACTGGTCCATCGTGAAGTGATGGTTCTGCGGGCCGGGCCGCTCGATCTTGATGGCGCCCAGCAGCGAGGCGACGCGGCCGGTGGTTTCCCAGTCGAGGCCGCGCAGCAGACCGTAGAGCAGGCCGCCGCGGTAGGCATCGCCGCAGCCGGTGGGGTCGGCCAGCGAATGGGCATTGGCGCAGGGGATGTCGTAGACCTTGTTCTTGGCGAAGATGTGCGAACCCTTGCCGCCGCTGGTGACGATCAGCGCGTCGACCCGCTCGGCGATCTGCTTCAGGGTCCAGCCGGTGCGGCTCATGATGATCTCCGACTCGTAGTCGTTGACCGCGACATAGCTGGCCTTGTTGATGAAATCCTTCAGCTCGTCGCCGGTGAACATCGGCAGGCCCTGCCCCGGGTCGAACAGGAAGGGGATGCCGGCATCGGCGAACTGGGTGGCGTGCAGCAGCATGCCGTCGCGGCCGTCCGGCGACACCGTGCCGATCCTGACCGGGCCCTTGTCCGTCTTCTTCGCGATGTTCTGGGTGTGGGCGAAGCTCATCGCGCCGGGATGGAAGGCGGTGATCTGGTTGTCGTCCAGGTCGGTGGTGATATAGGCCTGGGCGGTATAGGCGTCGGGCACCACCTTGAGGAACTGCTGCGGAATGCCGTGCTGTTCCATCCAGGCGGCATAGGGGCCGAAATCGTGGCCGATGGCGGCCATGGGCAGGGCTTCGCCGCCCAGCATGTTGAGGTTGTAGGCGATATTGCCGGCGGTGCCGCCGAACTCGCGGCGCAGCTTCGGCACCAGGAAGGACACATTCAGGATGTGCACCTTGTCCGGCAGGATCTCGTTCTTGAACTGGCCGGAGAAAACCATGATGGTGTCAAAAGCCATCGACCCGCAGATTAGGGCTGACATCGTGTATCCGTTTCCTTGTTTTGGCGATTCTTTAAGCAAATCCAAATCTTAAATAGGGTGTCGCGCTCAGAGTTTCAACATCGGCAAGGGGCTCCAGGGGTGCGTCAGCAGGCGCCGCAGCCCCAGTTGCAGCAGCCGGCGGTGAAACCCCGCGTTGGGAAACGCGGCACGCACCTCCCGCACGTAATCGGCCGGCACACCGAAACGCAGCAGGCCCAGGCTGACATCCAGCCAGTCCGCACGCCGGAACGCTTCGATGCGGGAGCCATTACGGTATGGTGACAGTTTGTGATGTTCCCGCACCATCGGCAATACCTCGGCGATCCAGGTGCCCTGCCCCTGGCCGCGCAAGTAGGCTTCGGCCAGCCGGGCGGAAGGTTCGAGATAGTCGAAGGTGCGATCGGTCCAGATGCCCAGGTCGTGGAAGCAGGCCGCCACCGCGGCGCGCGCCTCGCCGGCGGGGTCTTCGCCGTTGAGCACGCGGAAGAAGTGCAGCACCCGGTAGACGTGGTTGCGGTAGGCGGCGTAATCCGCGCCCAGGGCGCGCCGGTATTGCGGCAGGATGATCTCGACCGCGGCGATTTCCAGCGTGACCGGCGGATAGGCCATCAAGCGAACAGCACCAGGCCCCACACCAGCGGCACCTGCAGCAGCGACAGGTGCACGGCCGCGGAACCCAGGTCCTTGGCGCGGCCCGACAGCACATTGCGCTCGGGGCCGATGCGGTCGATGGCGACCTCGATGCCGGTGTTGAGCAATTCGGTGATCAGCACCAGCAGCAGCGACATCAGCAGCACCGCCTTCTGCACCCCGCCACGCCCGAACCACAGCGCCAGCGGCGCCAGCAGCACGCCAATGGCCGCTTCGATGCGGAACGCCTCCTCCTCGCGGATGGCCCAGCCCAGGCCCAGATAGGAGACCCTGGTGGCGCGGACCAGCCGCGCCCAGCCCTTGATGCCGTCAGCCATGCTTCGCATCCCCCGTTGTTCACCCTGAGCGCGGCGAAGACCGGGCCTGCGCGGCCGGGTCTCCCGCTGCGCTCAGAATGACACGATCTATACCGTTGCCGCAGGGTTATAGCGTATATCGAGCTGACGCACCGCGCGCACATCGTCCAGGCGCCGCACCGGCATGGTGTAAGGCGCGCCCTTGACGTAGGCGATGTCCTTCTTCGCCTCCTCCCAGATGCTGCACAGGGCTTCGACGAAGGCGTCCAGCGTCTCCTTGTCCTCGGTCTCGGTCGGCTCGATCAGCATGCATTCCGGCACCAGCAGCGGGAAATACACCGTCGGCGCATGGAA
This sequence comes from uncultured Nevskia sp., assembly GCA_964451925.1. Taxonomy (GTDB): domain Bacteria; phylum Pseudomonadota; class Gammaproteobacteria; order Nevskiales; family Nevskiaceae; genus Nevskia. Next base: position 35,143 of record CAYVKA010000022.1, read on the forward strand.
GCCGTAATCGAGCAGGCGCTTGGCCACGTCGGTGGCGGTCAGTTCGATCTCCTGCTTCTGCCGCTTCAACGTGACGATGAATTCATGGCTGGCGCGGCGCGTCGGGAAGGCCAGGTCGAAGCCGCGCTCGCGCAGCCGCGCCTGCAGGTAGTTGGCGTTGAGGGTGGCGAACTCGGCGACGCGGTGCATGCCTTCGCGGCCCAGCATGCGGGCGTAGACATAGGCGCGTAGCAACACGCCGGCATTGCCCATGAAGGTGGACAGGCGGCCGATGCTCTGCGGCAGGTCCTTCTCGTCCAGCCAGTGGTACTTCCTGCCGCGCCTGCCGACCAGCGGGATCGGCATGAACGGCAGCAGGCGCTTGGACACGCCCACCGCGCCGGCGCCCGGACCGCCGCCGCCGTGCGGCGTGCTGAAGGTCTTGTGCAGGTTCATGTGGATCACGTCGAAGCCCATGTCGCCAGGGCGCACCTGGCCGAGAATGGCGTTGAGGTTGGCGCCGTCGTAATACAGCAGTCCGCCGACCTTGTGCACGATCCTGGCGATCTTGGCGATGTCGCGCTCGAACACGCCCAGCGTGGACGGGTTGGTCAGCATGATGCCGGCGGTCTGCGGGCCGACCGCGGCTTTCAGCGCCTCGATGTCGACATCGCCCTGGGCATCGGTGGGGATCTCGCGCACGGTCATGCCGAGCATGGTGGCGGTGGCCGGGTTGGTGCCATGCGCCGCGTTCGGCACCAGGATCTCGGTGCGGCCCAGGTCGTTGCGGGCGCGGTGGTAGGCGCGGATCATCGCCACGCCGGCGAACTCGCCCTGCGCGCCGGCCATCGGCGTCAGCGACACGCCCGCCATGCCGGTGACTTCCTTGAGGATTTCCTGCAGCTCGTACATGCAGCCGAGGAAGCCCTGGCTGTGCGACTCCGGCGCCAGCGGGTGGCGGCCGAGGAACTCGGGCAGCATCGCCAGCTTGTTGCAGGCGCGCGGGTTGTACTTCATGGTGCAGCTGCCCAGCGGGTAGAAGTGCGTGTCGATGCTGAAGTTCAGCTGCGACAGGCGCGTGTAGTGGCGCAGCGCCTGCAGTTCGGACACCTGCGGCAGCGCCGGGGCGATCTTGCGTCGCAGGTGCGCCGGCAGGGCCGCGTCGACGGCCGTGGCAGGGCTTTGTGCGGTGGCGCGGCGGCCGTCACGGGAAATTTCGAAGATCAGCTTTTCAGACATGGTTCTCTAAACGGTTCGATATGCGGCCCGCGCCGGGCCGCCGGTTCGGTGGAAAAGCGGCTCAGCCCAGCACTTTCAGCGCGGCGTCGTAGTCCGGCTCCTGGGCGATCTCCGGCACCAGCTCGGAATGCAGCACCTTGTTGTCGGCATCCAGCACCAGCACCGCGCGCGCGGTCAGACCGGCTAGCGGGCCATCCTCGATCAGCACGCCGTAGTCCTTGGCGAAGTTGCGGCCGCGCATCAGCGACAGCGTCGCCACGTTGCCGATCCCCTCGGCGCCGCAGAAGCGCTTCTGCGCGAACGGCAGGTCGGCCGAGATGCACAGCACCACGGTGTTGTCGAGCCCGGCGGCGCGTTCGTTGAACTTGCGCACCGACATGGCGCAGGTCGGCGTGTCGATCGAAGGGAAGATGTTCAGCACTTTGCGCTTGCCGGCGTAGTCGTGCAGCGTGACGTCCTTGAGGCCGACATCGACCAGGCGGAAGCCGGGGATTTCGCTGCCGGGACCGGGCAAATCGCCGGAGGTCTGGATCGGGTTGCCGCGCAAGGTGATGGTGGCCATCGGAAATTCTCCTCGGTAATGCCTATTGGCTCAGCAGTTTGCGCAACGCGCCGGCATAGCGCTCGAGATCGGCCTCGCTCTTGGTCTCGGTGGCGCACAGCAGCAGGGCGTTGCCCAGTTCGGGATAGTGACGGCTGAGGTCGAAGCCGCCGAGGATGTCCTGCCTGGCCAGCTTTTCCAGCAGCGGCAACACCGGCACGGGCAGGCGCAGCACCGCTTCATGGAAGCGCGCGCCGGCAAACACCGGCTCCACGCCGGGGATCGCGGCGAGCTTGTCCACCAGCGCCTGCGTGTTGCGCACGCTGTGCGCGGCGGCGCGGGCCAGGCCCTCGGCGCCGAGCATCGACATGTGGATGGTGGCGGCGGTGACCAGCAGGCCCTGGTTGGTGCAGATGTTGGAGGTGGCCTTGGAGCGGCGGATGTGCTGCTCGCGCGCCTGCAAGGTCAGGGTGAAGCCGGGCTTGCCGTCGACATCGACGGTACGGCCGACGATGCGGCCCGGCATCTGCCGCACGAACTGCTGCTTGGCGGTGAGGAAGCCGAAATAGGGGCCGCCGGAGGACAGCGGCGCGCCCAGCGGCTGGCCGTCGCCGCAGACGATGTCGGCACCCTTGGCGCCCCACTCGCCCGGCGGCTTGAGCAAGGCCAGAGACAGCGGGTTGACCACGCCCACCACCAGGGCGCCGTTGGCGTGCGCCCAGTCGGTCAGCGTGTCGACGTCTTCCAGCACGCCGAAGAAATTGGGCTGGGCGATGACCAGCGCGGTGATTTCCTGCCCCTTATACTGCTGCAGCCGGGACGCGGCGGTGTCACCACGCGCCGCATCGAACGCCAGCGGCAGCAGCTGCACGCCCTGCGCCTCGGTGATGGCGCGCACCGCCTCGCCGTAGTACGGGTGCAGCGCCTGCGGCAGCAGCACGCGCACCGGACCGCTCTTCGGATTGGCCCGCACCGCCATCAGCAGCGCTTCGGCCAGCGCCGAGGCGCCGTCGTACATGGAGGCGTTGCTGACCTCCATGCCGGTCAAGGCGGTCATCATGCTCTGGAATTCGTACAGCAGCTGCAACGTGCCCTGGCTGGCCTCGGCCTGGTAGGGCGTGTAGGCGCTGTAGAACTCGCCGCGCGTGGTGATCTCCCACACCGCCGCCGGGATATGGTGCTCGTAAGCGCCGGCGCCGATGAAGTTGAGCGGCTGGCCGTCGAGCTTGGCGCGGCCGTGCATCAGGCGCACGATGTCCATCTCGCCGAGCCCTTCGGGCACGCCGTGCAGGCCCTTGCAGATCAGGTCCTGCGGAATCTCGTCGAACAGCGCGGCGGTGGACGGGGCACCGATCGTCGCCAGCATCTCGCGTACATCGGATTCGGTGTGGGGAATGAACGGCATCAGTGATTCCTGTTTCTATTGATCTGACAGTGCGCGCGGCTCAGAGGGCGGCCAGCACTTTCTCGTAGGCGGCGGCGTCGAGCAGGGCATCGACGTCGGCGGCGTTGTCCGGCTTCAGCTTCCACAGCCAGCCGGCGCCGTAGGGGTCGCTATTGAGGGTTTCCGGGGCGTCCACCAGTTTGGGATTGGCATCGACCACCTCGCCGGCGACAGGGGCATAGACATCGGAAGCGGCCTTGACCGACTCCACCACGGCACAGGCCTCGCCCGCCGCCAGCTTGCGGCCGGTCTTCGGCACGTCAACGAACACCAGGTCGCCGAGCGAACCCTGGGCGTAGTCGGTGATGCCGATCAGCACGCTGCCGTCCGGAAGCTTCTTCACCCACTCGTGGGACTTGACGTATTTCAGTTCGGCGGGGACCTTGCTCATCTGTGATTCCTCGGGTTGGGGATCTGTCTGTCAAAACCAGGGCCGTTTCCGGCCCTATACCAGCACTTTGCCATTGCGCACGAACGGCGGGCTGACCTCGCGCGCGGGCAGCCACTGGCCGCGGATTTCCACTTCGTACGGACCGGCCGCGTCGCCGGCGACGCGCGCCATGGCGATGGAGCCCTTCAGGGTGGGCGCGAAACCGCCACTGGTGGTCTCGCCGCGGGCGCCGTTGGCGGCGCGTACCGGCATGTGAGCGCGCAGCACGCCGCGGCCTTCCAGCACCAGGCCGACGCTCTTGCGCGGCGGCGCCGCCTTCTGCGCCTGCAGCGCCTTGCGGCCGATGAAGTCGCGCTCCTCCGGGGCGAAGGCCACGGTCCAGCTCAAGCCGCATTCCAGCGGGCTGACGGCGTCGTCCATGTCCTGGCCGTAGAGGTTCATGCCGGCTTCCAGGCGCAGGGTGTCGCGCGCGCCGAGGCCGCAGGGCTTGACCCCGGCGGCCAGCAGTGCGCCCCACAGCTCCACCAGCTGTGCATGGGGCAGGATCAGTTCGTAGCCATCCTCGCCGGTGTAACCGGTGCGGCCGACGAACCAGTCACCATCCCAGGCGGCGCTGAACGGCGTCAGGGTGGCGGCCTTCTGCGCCAGCGCCGGCGGCAGCAGGGCATCGACGCGCGCCCGCGCCTGCGGCCCCTGCACCGCCAGGATGCCCAGATCGCCGCGCTGCCGCACTTCGACGCCGAAAGCCGGCGCCTGCTGCCGCAACCAGGCCAGATCCTTGTCGGTGGTGCCGGCGTTGACCACCAGGCGGAACCGGTCTTCGGCCAGGAAATAGACGATCAGGTCGTCGATAACGCCGCCGGCCGGGTTGAGCATGCAGGAGTACAGCGCCTTGCCCGGCGTCTTCAGCTTGGCGGCGTCGTTGGCCAGCAGGTGGCGCAGGAATTCGCGGCTGCGGGCGCCGTTCAGGTCCACGGCGGTCATGTGGGCCACGTCGAACATGCCGGCGCTGGCGCGCACGGCGTGGTGCTCGTCCAGCTGCGAGGCATACTGGATCGGCATTTCCCAACCGGCGAAATCAACCAGTTTGGCGCCGAGAGCCTGGTGCTGGGCGTGGAGTGCGGTTTTCTTGAGCATGCGGTTCGAATGGCCTGTTGAATGTGCGTCGAACCGCCCCTCTGTCTTGCTTACCTGAGAGTTGAGGGCCGCTGCCGGCCCTTGCCCCATCGGTGGATGGCGTCGGTGCGCCATCTCTCTCCAGAGTCAGTGTAAGCATCGCGCTCCGTTTGCCTGAGCGATTCCGGGCGGGTTTGCGCCTTCGGCGCCGTCGCCCCGGAAGGTCCGGTGACGGTCTCTCGCGCGATGCTTGTACTGGCGGCCACTATAGCCTGCCTCGGCCACGGCTCCAAGCAAAACTTGGCCAGCGGCGCCCGGATGACGAAATTTTCGCCACCGCCGCGGCCTGTGTGCAGCGCAACACCAGCCCGCAAGTGTGCGCTGCCGCACAGAGCCGGAACGAAAAATGCGGACCCCATCACAAAGGCCGATTTTGCCGGCAATTGATGACGGTTTCGTCAGTAAAAGCGACTTGTGAGATACCCCGCAGATGGGTGTTGGAAGCGCCCTGGGGCTTGGCTATAGTCCATGCTTACCGCTTGAGCGCACATCGATTCACAAGCGATCGGGGCGGGACCAATATCAGCTGGGGGATGCATGCACGCAGGGATCGGGGGACGCAGGCTGTGGGCCCTGGCGGGGGCGGGTTTATTACCGGTCTGGGTACAGGCCGCCCCACCTGCACCACCCGCGGGCGCCACCACGCCCGGCACCATCGGCGACACCCTGAAGCAAGCCCCGGCGCTGCAGCCGCCGCAGGCCGTGCCGGGCATCGCCACCCCACCCGCTGCGGCGCCCGCCCCGGGTGGCCAGGGCGCCAGTATCGTCGTCTCCCGCTTCATCTTCAGCGGCAACACCCTGTTCAGCCAGGAACAACTGGCGCCGCTGGTGGCGGACTACCTGGGCAAGCCGCTCAACCTGCCGCAGCTCTATGAAGCCGCCGACAAGGTGGCCGACTTCTACGCCCGCCAGGGCTATGCCCTGGCCAGCGTCAACGTGCCGGCGCAGAAGATCAAGGACGGCGTGGTGCGCCTGGAAGTGATCGAAGGCCGCATCGGCAAGATCGGCTTCGACGGCAACCGCCGCTACCATGACGACCTGCTGCACCGCTACGTCAGCCAGACCCATCCCGGCGACGTCTACCGCGCGCCTCCGCTGGAACACGATCTGCAGACGCTCAACGCCCTGCCCGGCATGGCGGCGCGCGCGGTGATCCAGCCCGGCGCCGACTACGGCTCCAGCGACGTCACGGTGAAGGTGCAGGAGGACCCGCTCGACGGCTACGTAGTGATGGACAACTACGGCCGCAAGGACTCCGGCGAATACCGCACCTCGGCGTCGGTGACGCTGAACAACCCCGGCGGCATCGGCGACCAGTTGCAGGTGCTCGGCACCCATTCGACCAACAACCGCCTCAACTACGGCTATGTCGACTACAGCGTGCCGCTCAATTTCAACGGGCTGCGCCTGGACGCCAACTACGGCCATGCCTACTTCAAGAGCGCGCCGTTCCCCGGCAGCTCCGAAGTCGCCGGCGAAAACAACAACCTGCAGCTGAACCTGATCCAGCCCTGGCTGCGCACCTCGGTCGACACCCTGGTCAGCACCGTCGGTTTCCTGCACACCAAGGGCACCGCCGATTTCGTCACCGCCACGCTCAGCGACACCAAGATCAACCTGCTCAACGCCGGCCTGAACTACGCCCACATCTGGTCGAACTCGGCGGTGACGCAGTACATCATCAGCCTGCACAGCAACTTCAGCAAGACCAACGCCGGCGATGCCAACCAGCTGCCGTCGCAGCGCAACCACGAGCGCCTGCGCCTGGAAATCAACGCGCAGCACCTGCAGCCGCTGCCGGCGCGGTTTCAGCTGCTGGGCCTGATCGACGCGGAGTACTCACCCGATCCGCTGGCCGACACCGAGCAGTTTTCCATCGGCGGCCCGACTTCGATCCGCGGCTACCCGACCTCCGAAGCCCGCGGCGACCGCGGCTACTTCGCCCAGCTGACGCTGCGCCGCCCCTTCACCATGGGACCGCTGAGCCTGGTGCCGCGCATCTACGGCGACAGCGGCGTGGTCAAGACGCTGGCCTATGCGCCGGCGATGGACAGCCATAACAGCCTGACCAGCCTCGGCCTCGGCGCCGACCTGATTTACCGCTCCATCGACCTGAAGGTCGACTGGGCCTATCCGCTCGACAGCAAGCCGGTGAGCGACGGCCGCAACGACGGCCGCGTCTACGCTTCCCTGTCGGCCGGCTTCTGAGGCACATGATCATGAACCAGCATGCCCCGCGCTTTGCCCGCCTGCCGATCCCGGCGGCGCTCAGCCGCAGTTTCGCCGCGGCCACCCTGCTGCTGCCGGGCCTGTCCCTGGCTGGCGGTCCCAGCGGCGGTGTCGTGGTCGGTGGCTCGGCCACCATCGGCAAGCCCGCGCCCAACGGCACGGTGATCAACCAGACGTCCAACTCGGCGATCATCAACTGGCAGCAGTTCAACATCGGCAGCGGCGATTACGTCCAGTTCATCCAGCCGTCGTCCAGCAGCGTGGTGCTGAACCGCATCATCGGCGGCTCGCCCTCGTCGATCTTCGGCGATCTGAGCGCCAACGGCCGGGTGTTCCTCATCAATCCGAACGGCATCCTGTTCGGCAAGGGCGCGCAACTGGACGTCGGCGGCCTGGTGGCCTCGACCATGAACATCGGCAACGCCGATTTCATGGCCGGGCACTACGTCTTCTCCGGCGGCAGCGCGCCGGGCTCCAGCGTGGTCAACGCCGGCACCATCCGCACCGGCGACGGCGGTTTCGTGGTGCTGGCCGGCGATTACGTGAACAACACCGGCGTGATCCAGGCCCGTCTGGGCCAGGTGGTGCTGGCCAGCGGCGCAGCGACGACGCTCGACCTGGACGGCAATGGCCTGGTCAGCTTCGCGGTGAACCAGGCGACGCTGGCCAGCAAGGCCGGCGTGGACAACGCCGGGCAGATCATCGCCGACGGCGGCCGGGTGCTGATGACGGCGCAGACGGCGCACGATCTGGTGGGCAGCGCGGTCAACAACAGCGGCCTGGTGCGGGCGCAGGGCATCGCCAGTCACAACGGCGAGATCGAACTGACCGCTTCCGGCGGCGACATCACGGACAGCGGCACGCTGGATGCCAGCAATGCCGGCGGAACGGGCGGCACCATCAGCATCACCGCCGACCGCAATATCGATATCCAGAAGGATGCGCAGATCCTCGCCGGCGGCGCCAGCGGCGGCAAGATCAGCATCGTCGCCGACAACCAGCTCAACACCCGCGCCGGCTCGCTGATCCAGGCCAGCGGCGACGGCAACCAGGGCGGCACGGCAGAGCTGTCCGGACACGGCCAGCTGGTGATGCGCGGCGACGTCCGTCTGGGCAGCGGCGGCACCCTGCAGATCGACCCGACCAATATCACGATTGCCAATGCCTCGGGCAGCAGCAGCAGCGTGTCCGGCAACCAGACCGTGTACGAAAGCTTCATCGCGGGCCAGTTGCAGAACGGCACCAATGTGCAGCTGGTGGCCAGCAACAGCATCACGCTGAACAGCCTGGACAACGGCATCCTGGATGGCCGCAGCGCCACCGGCGCGGGCGGCGGTTCGCTGCTGCTGGGCATCGGCACGCTCAACAACGGCAGCTATAGCGAAGGCAGCGGCGGCACTATCAGCTTCCAGAGCACCTCCAACACCATCGCCACCTATGGCGGCCTGACCATCGACGCCGGCAGCACCTCGGGCATGGTCAATGTCGGCAAGCTGATCGGCGGCTCGGTCACGGTCAAGGGCCTCGCCGGCATCAGCGCCGGCACCATCACCTCCAGCAACGGCGCCATCAACCTCAATGCCTCCGGCGGCAGCATCACCACCGCGGCCCTCAGCGCCGTCAACGGCACGCTCTCGGTCAGCAACAGCGGCGGCAGCGTTTCAGTCGGCAACATCAGCGTCACCAGCAACGGCTCCTATGGCGCCAGCGCCACCGCCAATCTGTCCGGCAGCAGCGGCCTGACCACCGGCACCATCACCACCGGCGCCAACACGTCGCAATACGGCACGGCCGACGCCTCCGTCACGCTCAACAGCGGCACCGGCAATCTGCAGGCCGGCACGATCACCGCCAGCGCGGTCGCCAACAACGCCGGCAACTATTACACCAACGGCGTCGCCAACGTCAGCATCAACGCCGGCAACAGGTTGACGCTGAACGGCATCACGGCGACCGCGAGCGGCCGGGCGGGAAACACCACCACCTACAGCGCCAGCGCCAGCGCCAACGTCAATATCAACACCGGCACCTACGCCAGCAGCAACGGCACCACCACCTACTATGGCGGCGCCGCCAGCACCGGCGTCATCAACACCAGCGCCACCGCCGGCAACGGCTCGGCCAATAGCGGCGTCTCGATCAGCACCAATAACTATGGTCAGGTGGCGGGCACCCTCACCACCGGCGTCATCACCACCCAGGCCAGCGCCACTGCCGGCGCCGCCTCGGACACGATCAACCTGACCAACAACGACGGCGGCATTACCACCAGCAACCTGACCACCCAGGGTTACGCCACCGGCAGCGGCAACACCTTCAGCGGCAACATCAACTTCACCGCCAGCAACGGCAACATCGGCAGCGGCAATCTGAGCGCATTGAACAGCAACATCAGTGCCCGCACCAACAGCAGCGGCAACATCACGCTGGGCACCCTGTCCGGCGGCTCCTACGGTGCACTGAGCGCGGTCAACATCGGTTCCGTCGGGACGCTGTCCTTAGCCACCACCACGCTCAGCGCCGGCAGCATCAGTTTGACCGCCGGCTCCGGAAATCTCAGCTTCGGCGCGCTGACCGCCACCAACGGCAGCCTCTATGTGCACGACAACGGCGGCAGCCTGACCGTCGGCAACATCAGCGCCACTGCCAGCGGCTCTTACGGCGCCACCGCCACGGTCGATCTGCTCGGCAACACCGGCCTGACCATCGGCACCGCCAATTCCGGCGGCGCCGGCACCGGCACCGTCACCACCAGCGCCAGCACCAGCCAGTACGGCACCGCCAACGGCAGCATCACGCTCAACAGCGGCACCGGCAACCTCAACGCCGGCCAGATCACGGCCCAGGCGGTCAACGCCAGCTCACCCACTTACTACAACAGCGCCTACGCCGACGTCGGCATCAACGCCGGCAACAGGCTCACGCTGGGCGGCATTTCCACCACCGCCACCAGCCCGGCGCCCGGCAACACGAGTTACAACTCTTACGCCGAGGGCAATGTCAACATCAATACCGGCACCTACACCAGCAACAACGGCACCACCACGTATTACGGCGGTCCGGTCAGCACCGGCAACATCAGCACCAACGCCACCTCGGGCAGGGGCACGGCCAATGGCACGGTCAACATCAACACCAACTATTACAACCAGGTCGCCGGCACCCTGACCACCGGCACCATCACCACCCAGGCCAATGCCACCAATGGCTCTGCCTCGGACGGCGTCACGCTGTACAACTACGACGGCGCCATCAGCACCGGCGCCATCGGCACCCAGGGCAGCTTCAGCGGCACCGGTCAGAGCTTCAACGGCAACATCAACCTCACCGCCAACAGCGGCAATATCAACAGCGGCAATCTGAGCGCATTGAACAGCAGCATCAATGCCCGCACCAACAGCAGCGGCAACATCACGCTGGGCACGCTGTCCGGCGGCTCCTACGGCGCAGTGACCGCGCTGAACATCAACTCCTTCGGGACGCTGTCGCTGGGCACCACCACGCTCACCGCCGGCAGCATCAGCTTGACCGCCGGCTCCGGAAATCTCAGCTTCGGCGCCCTGACCAGCACCAATGGCGGCGTCTATGTGCACGACAACGGCGGCAGCCTGACCGCCGGCAATGTCAGCGCCAGCGCCAGCGGCACCACCGGCGCCACCGCCACGGTGGACCTGCTCGGCAGCACCGGCCTGACCATCGGCACCGCCAATTCCGGCGGCGCCGGCACCGGCACCGTCACCACCAGCGCCAGCACCAGCCAGTACGGCACCGCCAACGGCAGCATCACGCTCAACAGCGGCACCGGCAACCTCAACGCCGGCCAGATCACGGCCCAGGCGGTCAACGCCAGCTCACCCACTTACTACAACAGCGCCTACGCCGACGTCGGCATCAACGCCGGCAACAGGCTCACGCTGGGCGGCATTTCCACCACCGCCACCAGCCCGGCGCCCGGCAACACGAGTTACAACTCTTACGCCGAGGGCAATGTCAACATCAATACCGGCACCTACACCAGCAACAACGGCACCACCACGTATTACGGCGGTCCGGTCAGCACCGGCAACATCAGCACCAACGCCACCTCGGGCAGGGGCACGGCCAATGGCACGGTCAACATCAACACCAACTATTACAACCAGGTCGCCGGCACCCTGACCACCGGCACCATCACCACCCAGGCCAATGCCACCAATGGCTCTGCCTCGGACGGCGTCACGCTGTACAACTACGACGGCGCCATCAGCACCGGCGCCATCGGCACCCAGGGCAGCTTCAGCGGCACCGGTCAGAGCTTCAACGGCAACATCAACCTCACCGCCAACAGCGGCAATATCAACAGCGGCAATCTGAGCGCGTTAAACGGCAGCATCAATGCCCGTACTTACAACACCGGCAACATCACGCTGGGCACGCTGGCGGGCGGCAGCTATGGCGCGCTGACCAGTGTCGACCTGGAATCCTCCGGCACGCTCTCGCCCGCCACCACCACCATTACCGCCGGCAGCATCCGCCTGATCGCCGGCAGCGGCAACCTCAGCTTCGGCGCGCTGACCGCCACCAACGGCAGCCTCTACGTGCACGACAACGGCGGCAGCCTGACGGTCGGCAACATCAGCGCCAGCGCCAGCGGCTCCACCGGCGCCACCGCCACGGTCGATCTGCTCGGCAGCACCGGCCTGACCATCGGCACCGCCAATTCCGGCGGCGCCGGCACCGGCACCGTCACCACCAGCGCCAGCACCAGCCAGTACGGCACCGCCAACGGCAGCATCACGCTCAACAGCGGCACCGGCAACCTCAACGCCGGCCAGATCACGGCCCAGGCGGTCAACGCCAGCTCACCCACTTACTACAACAGCGCCTACGCCGACGTCGGCATCAACGCCGGCAACAGGCTCACGCTGGGCGGCATTTCCACCACCGCCACCAGCCCGGCGCCCGGCAACACGAGTTACAACTCTTACGCCGAGGGCAATGTCAACATCAATACCGGCACCTACACCAGCAACAACGGCACCACCACGTATTACGGCGGTCCGGTCAGCACCGGCAACATCAGCACCAACGCCACCTCGGGCAGGGGCACGGCCAATGGCACGGTCAACATCAACACCAACTATTACAACCAGGTCGCCGGCGCCCTGACCACCGGCACCATCACCACCCAGGCCAACGCCACCAATGGCTCTGCCTCGGACGGCGTCACGCTCTACAACTACGACGGCAATATCAGCACCGGCGCCATCAGCACCCAGGGCAGCTTCAGCGGCACCAGTCAGAGCTTCAGCGGCAACATCAACCTGAACGCCAACACCGGCGGCGCCATCAACACCGGCAATCTCAGCGCGCTGAACGGCTCCATCACCGCCATCACCAACGGCGGCGGCAACATCACGCTCGGCACGCTGGCCGGCGGCTCCTACGGCGCATTGAGCGCGCTGAACATCAACTCCTCCGGGACGCTGTCGCTGGGCACCACCACGCTCACCGCCGGCAGCATCAATTTGACCGCGGGCTCCGGGAACCTCAGCTTCGGCGCCCTGACCGCCACCAATGGCAGCCTCTATGTGCACGACAACGGCGGCAGCCTGACCGTCGGCAACATCAGCGCCACTGCCAGCGGCTCTTACGGCGCCACCGCCACGGTCGATCTGCTCGGCAACACCGGCCTGACCATCGGCACCGCCAATTCCGGCGGCGCCGGCACCGGCACCGTCACCACCAGCGCCAGCACCAGCCAGTACGGCACCGCCAACGGCAGCATCACGCTCAACAGCGGCACCGGCAACCTCAACGCCGGCCAGATCACGGCCCAGGCGGTCAACGCCAGCTCACCCACTTACTACAACAGCGCCTACGCCGACGTCGGCATCAACGCCGGCAACAGGCTCACGCTGGGCGGCATTTCCACCACCGCCACCAGCCCGGCGCCCGGCAACACGAGTTACAACTCTTACGCCGAGGGCAATGTCAACATCAATACCGGCACCTACACCAGCAACAACGGCACCACCACGTATTACGGCGGTCCGGTCAGCACCGGCAACATCAGCACCAACGCCACCTCGGGCAGGGGCACGGCCAATGGCACGGTCAACATCAACACCAACTATTACAACCAGGTCGCCGGCACCCTGACCACCGGCACCATCACCACCCAGGCCAGCGCCACCAGCGGCACGGCCTCGGACGGCATCACGCTGTACAACTACGACGGCAATATCAGCACCGGCAACCTCAGCGCGCTCAACAGCAGCATCAATGTCACCGCCAACAATGGCGGCAACATCAGCCTGGGAACCCTTTCGGGAGGCAGCGGTGCAAGCAATGCCCTCACTTCGGTCAGCCTTAATGCCTCGGGGACACTAACCAGCGCCTCCAGCAACATCACCGCCGGCAGCATCAACCTCAGCGCCGGCGCCGGCAGCCTCAGCTTCGGCGCCCTGACCAGCACCAACGGCTCGGTCTCGGTTCAGAACAGCGGCGGCAGCGTGACCCTCGGCAACATCAGCACCAGCGCCAGCGGCTCCTACGGCGCCACCGCCACGGTGAACCTGTACGGCAGCAACGGCCTGAGCACCGGCACCATCAGCACCAGCACCAGCAACTCGCAATACGGCACCGCCAACTCCGGCATCAGTCTCAACAGCGGCATCGGCAACCTCACGGCCGGAGCGATCAGCGCCAAGGCCACCGCCGGCAACGCGGGCGCCTACTACAGTAACGCCATCGCCACGGTCAACATCAGCACCGGCAACACGCTGACGCTGAACGGCATCACCACCAATGCCACCGGCCAGGCCGGCACCAACACGGCTTACAACGCTTCCGCCAGCGCCGACGTCAACATCAGGACCGGCACCTACACCTATAACAACGGCAGCTATACCTACTTCGGCGGCAACGCCTCCACTGGCGCGATCAGCACCAGCGCCACCGCCGGCAACGGCTCGGCCACCGGCGCTGTCGGCATCTACGTCAACAATTACAACCAGGTCAGCGGCACCCTGAGCACCGGCGCCATCACCACCCAGGTCAGCGCCACCGGCGGCACGGCCTCGGACGGCATCACGCTGGACAACTACGACGGCGCCATCGGCACCGGCAATCTCAGCGCGCTGAACGGCTCCATCTTTGCCAGCACCAGCGGCGGCGGCAACATCAGCACCGGCACCCTGTCCGGCGGCAGCGGCGCGACCAACGCGCTGACCTCGATCACGCTCAACGCCAGCGGCGCGCTGACCAGCGCCTCGACCAATCTCAGCGCCGGCACCATCACGCTCAGCGCCGGCGCCGGCAGCCTCAGCTTCGGCGCCCTGACCAGCACCAACGGCGGCATTTCCGTGCAGAACAGCGGCGGCAGCGTGACGGTCGGCAACGTCAGCGCCAGCGCCAGCGGCTCCTACGGCGCCAACGCCAGCGTCAACCTGTCCGGCAGCACCGGCCTGACCGTCGGCACCGCCGCCTCCGGCGGCGCCGGCACCGGCAGCGTCACCACCAATGCGACCAGTTCCCAGTACGGCACCGCGAACGGCGCCATCACGCTCAGCAGCGGCACCGGCAATCTGACCGCGGGTGCGATCAGCGCCAATGCCACCTCCAACAACGGCGGCAACTACTACAGCAACGCCGTCGCCACGGTCAACATCAACGCCGGCAGCGCGCTGAGCCTCAACGGCATCACCACCAGCGCCCACGCACCGGCGGGCACCACCACGACGTACAGCAGCTCCGCCAGCGCCGACGTCTACATCAATACCGGCACGGCGGTCTATAACAACGGCAGCTATACCTACTACGGCGGCAATGCCTCCACCGGGGCGATCAGCACCAGCGCCGCAGCCGGCAACGGCTATGCCTCGGGCAACGTATCGGTCTATACCAACTCCTACAATCAGGTCGCCGGAACCCTGACCACCGGCGCCGTCAGCGCCATGGCCAATGGCACCACCTCGGCTTCGGACAGCATCACGCTCTACAACTACGACGGCGGCATCAACGCCGGCAACCTCACCGCGCTGAACAGCAGCATCAACGTCAGCGGCAGCGGCAGCGGCGCCAACGTCAGCGTCGGCACACTCTCCGGCGGCAGCGGCATGAGCAATGCGCTGACCTCGGTCAGCCTCAATGCCGCCGGCTCGCTGACCGTGACCAGCCCCAGCGTGACGGCTTCCAGCATCACCCTGTCCGCCGGCGGCAACCTCAGCGCCGGCAATCTCACGGTGACCAACAGCGGCATCAACATCAACGACAACGGCGGCAATATCACGCTGGGCAACGTCACCGCCCAGGCCGGCGGCATCTACGTCACCGCCGGCAACGGCAGCATCAGCGTCGGCAACCTGTCTTCCACCGGCGCCGGCATCGAAGGGGTTTCCGCGGCGATCACCGCCTACGCCGCCGGCGGCATCCAGACCGGCAGCATCACCACCAGCGCCACCAACACCAGCGCCAGCGGCAGCGCTACAGCCAACGTCGCGCTGTACGCCAATTACCCCTACTATTCCAGCCAGCTCGGCGGCGACCTGGTGATCGGCGGCGCCATCAGCACCAACGCCGTGGCCAGCGGCACCGGCAGCACCTATGCCAACGCCGGCGTCATCCTCAGCAACGGCAAAGGCGCCATCAACGCGGGCAGCAATGCCATCACCACCAGCGCCAGCGCTGCGTCGATCGTCGACGACATCCAGCTGCTGTCGACCAGCGCCAACATCACCACCGGCAACCTGACCGCCACCAACGGCGCGATCATCGCCTCCATCAGCGGCACCGGCGGCAACATGAGCCTCGGGGCGCTGTCCGGCGGTTCCGCGCCCGGCAACGTCCTGACCCAGGTCAACCTCAGCTCCAACGGCACGCTGTCCCTGGGCAACAGCAACATCACCGCCAACAGCGTCACGCTGTCGGCGGTCAACGGCATCACCGATTCCGGCGCGCTGGCCATCACCGCCACCAAGGGCAACATCAGCATCGGCTCCAGCCTCAGCGCCAGCGGCGCCCTGAGCCTGAGCGCCGGCAACGGCAGCGTGCTGCTCGGTAATTCGCTCAGCGGCCAGTCGGTGTCGCTGTCGGCGGCCAACGGCATCACCGATTCCGGCGCGCTGGCCATCACCGCCACCGGCGGCGGCATCAGCATCGGCCCCAACCTGACCAGCAACGGCAATCTCAGCCTCAGCGCCAGCGGCGGGAACATCAGCACCGCCAACCTGACCGCCGTCAACAGCGCCATTTCGGTCAGCACCAGCGGCAGCGGCAACATCACCCTGGGCACAGTGTCCGGCGGCAGCTACGGCGCGCTGACCGCGCTCAACCTGAGCTCGGCCGGCACGCTGAACACCGCCAGCAGCAACCTCAGCGCCGGCAGCATCACCCTCGCCGCCGGGGCCGGCCCGCTGACCTTCGGCACGCTGACCAGCACCAACGGCGGCATCAGCCTGAGCGACACCGGCGGCAGCGTCACCACCGGCAATCTCAGCGCCAGCGGCGGCGGCATCTCCGTCAGCACCACCGGCAGCGGCAACAACATCACCCTCGGCACCCTGTCCGGCGGCAGCGGCAGCGGCCTGGCTTCGGTCAATCTCAGCTCCGGCGGCACGCTGTCCAGCGCCACCATGAACATCAGCGCCGGCAGCATCGCGCTGTCCGCCGGCGCCGGCACCCTGAGCTTCGGCACGCTGAACGCGGGCAGCGGCGCGGTCACGCTGCAGAACAGCGGCGGCGGCATCAACACCGGCAGCATCACGGCAAATTCCAATGTCAGCATCGCCAGCAGCGGCGCCACCGTGGTCAATGGCCCGATCAGCTTCGGCAACAGCAGCAGCTTCTCGGCGCTGAACATCACCGCCGCCAGCGTCAAGAGCGGTGACATCAGCAACAACAGCCAGCCCGGCATCGACGCCTCCGGCAACGACCTGTCGATCACCGCGACCAACGGCAACATCGCGGTGGGCAACATCTCCACCGTGCCGGGTCCGGGCACCTCGGCCCTGATTCTTAACGCCACCGGCGGCTCGATCAGCACCGGCAAGATCGCCGTTGAAGTGGTCCGCGCGCAGGCGTCCGGCAATATCACCACCGGCGACGTCAGCGCCAATTCGCTGACTCCCTCCGGCGCCGGATCCAGCATGTTCAACTCCAGCGGCGGCAGCGTCACGCTGGGCAATGTCAGCTCTACCGAGGGCCTCAATGTTTCCGCCGTGAGCGGCATCACGCTCGGCAGCGTCAAGGTGACGGGCGGCCTGCAACTGCTCAGCTCCGGCGGCACCATCGCCACCGGCGACCTCAACGACAGCGGCGCCGGCATCAGCGTCACCGATCAGGGCGGCCAGATCGGCATCGGCAACGTCACGGCCGGGGGCAACATCAGCATCGCCGCCACCGGCGCCGGCATCAAAGCCGGCAACCTGGCCGCCAACCAGGCGGGCGCCACGATCAGCGTCTCCTCGACCGGCAGCGGCGCCAACATCACCGTCGGCTCCCTGTCCGGCGGCTCGACCACCGGCCTGGGAGCGGTGACCCTGAGCGCCGGCGGCACGCTGACCGGCGGCAACTCCACCATCAGCGCCGGCAGCATCACGCTCAGCGCCGGCGCCGGCGCGCTCAGCTTCGGCGCGCTGACCGCCAGCAGCGGCGGCCTCAGCGTCAGCAGCAACGGCGGCACCCTGCACACCGGCGCGCTGAGCGCCGCCAACGGCCAGGTCAGCCTCAGCTCGGGCGGCGCGATGACGGTCGGCAATATCACCGGCGCCAGCATCAATGCCACGGCCGGGGGCAGCTCCACCTTCGGCAATCTGAGCTCGCCGGGCACGGTCAATGTCGCCGTCAGCAGCGGCAACCTGGGCATCGGCAACATCAGCGCCGGCCAGTTCTTCAGCAACGTCGCCAGCGGCAACGAGCAGGTCGGCAACGTCGCCGTCAGCGGCAGCAATTTCTTCTTCACGCTGGGCGACGTGGCGGGCCAGAGCCTGAGCATCGGCAGTCTCAGCTTCAGCAGCGCCGCCAACGTCAATTTCGCCTACAGCAACGCCAGCCTGAGCCTGGGCAATGTCAGCGTCGGCGGCGGCTTCAGCGCCAGCCTGGGCAACGGCGCCCTGACGGTGGGCAATGTCAGCGCCAGCGGCGGCGCGATCAGCCTCAGCGACAGCCACGGCGCCATCGCCGCCGGCAATCTCGGCGCCAGCGGTGACATCCAGCTCAGCGCCGCCAATGGCACGCTGGGCTTCGGCAACCTCAGCGGCGCCAACATCACGCTGAGCACCGGCCAGGCGCTGAGCATCAGCGGCCGCAGCATCAACGCCAGCGGCAACTTCACGCTGGCCTCGGGCGGCAACACCAGCATCAGCGCCTCGTCGATCAACGCCGGCAGCGCCTCCATCACCAGCAGCGGCATGCTCGGCATCGACGGCAGCAGCGTAATGGCGCAAACGGTGGTGCTCAACGCCACCGGCGGCATCAGCGTCAGCAACAACAGCATGATCGGCGCCTCGTCGATGTTCGGCTTGGCGATCGGCGAGCAGCCCCGCGCCACCACCAGCTCCAGCGTCGGCCTGAGCAGCAGCGGCGACATCAACATCAGCCAGTCGTCGCTGAAGAGCTCGCAACTGGCGCTGAACGGCAACAACATCCAGCTTGCCAACGGCGCGGCGCTGAACGGCGCCAGCGTGGCCCTGACCGGCACCGGCGCTGTCGGCAGCGGCGCCGGCAGCTCGACCATCAATGCCGGGGCGCTGTCGGTGAAGGGCGGCAGCATCGACTTCACCAGCGCGGCCCTGACCGTGGGCAACGGCATTGCCACCTTCGGCAGCGACGCGGCGCTGCTGGCGTCGATCCAGTCGAAAACGCCGGGACTGGCGCCCACCCATGGTCCCAATGCGAGCTTCGCCGGCACCAATGGCGTCAAGCTGGGTTCGCTGAGTGTCGCCGGCGGCTACCTGTTCATCCAGGCGCCGACGCTGGTGCTGCCGGGCAGCATCAGCGGCAACAGCCTGTTCGTCGACTTCCTGCCCGCCAACCCGTCGGCGCTGCTCACGGTCAGCCTGACGCAGCCGCTCACCGGCGTCGGCACGCTGGTGTTTGGCGGCTCCTCGCAGACCGGCAACATCCAGATCGGTGACGGCAGCCAGCACTTCGCGGTGGCCAGCAACACCAACCTGGTATTCGCCACCCAGGGCTCGACGCTGTATCCGGACACCATCAGCAGCAACGGCCAGGTGGTGGTGCTGGGCACCACGGTGCTGAGCACGCCGCCGGTGCAGCCGTCGCAGATTCCGCTGACGCCGGAGCAGTACACCATCGACCAGCCCAGTACCGGCGTGCTCGCCTACAGCGCCGACCAGGGCGACATCAACGCCCCCGGCGTCAACGACGCCAACCGGGGCCGCATCGACATCAAGACCAGCACCCAGCCGTCGTTGAGCTGCGGCATCGGAGGGACGCAATGATGTTCCCGCAGCGCTTACTCAGGACCGCAGCACTGCTGGCCCTGATCCTGCCGGCCGCGGCCGGCGCCGCCACCCCGGCCGGCAACGTGACCCTGGTCACCGGCCGCGGCACCGCTTCCGGCGAGGGTGGCGTGCGCGCCCTGGCCAAGGGCGATCCGGTCTATTCCGGCGAGATCGTGCATTCCAGCGCCAACAGCTACGTCGATCTCAAGTTCAGCGACGGCGGCTATTTCCTGCTGCGGCCGAACACCCGCTTCCAGGTGGTGGACTTCGCCAACCACAGCGGCAGCACCGAGTCCGCCGCGCCAACGCCGGCGCCTGCTCCCGCGGCACCGGCGGCCACCGCCCCCGCCGCACCGGTGCCACCGCCGGTGGCGCCGCTGGCTGCGGCCCAGCAAGGCGGCCAGAACGGCGCCTCGCGCGCCTTCTTCAGCCTGCTCAAGGGCGGCTTCCGCTCCATCAGCGGATTGATCGGCAAGATCAACCATGACGAGTACCAGGTCGCCACGCCGGTGGCCACCATCGGCATCCGCGGCACCGACTATCTGGTGGTGATCTGCGACGTCACCTGCGCCACCGATCCGCAGATCGCCGCGGTGCTGCCGCCGGGGATCAATCCGATGGGCGGCATCGTCTCCACCGTGTTCTCGCACAGCATCGTCGTCACCGATGCCGGCGGCAGCGTGACCCTGCTCGAGGGCCAGTACCTGCTGGTGCTGCCCAACGGCACCAACATCCTGCTGCCGGTCGAGCCGCACTTCCTGCACGTCGACCCGACGCCCAACCCGGCGACCTGCGCGGGGTGAGGGTTGCGCGACTGGCTCGACGCCATTCGCGCAGCGGCGGCGAGCTCGCCGGCAGTGGCTTCGGCGCGCCGCGCCCGGTCGGGTCCGGTGAATGAAACGCGCGCCCCCGGCCAGGGGATGGCGGAGCTCCGGGTTCCGGGACGCGGGCCGCCAGGGCCCGCGCCCGCCCGTCAAGACTCCTGCACCGCCAACACCGTCCGCCACCGCTGCTAATATCTCCCCATGGAACAGATCTCCTGTCAGCTGCCGCCGGGTTACAGCTCGCTCGCCGCGGTCGACCGCCACCTGCACGCCGGGCTGGCGCTGTCGCCGGAGAGCAACCAGGCCTGGTGCGCCAGGCTCAACAGCGTGTTCCTCAACGCGGCCGAACTGGCCAAGGCCTGCGCCGACTATCCAATCGCCTTCGTGCGCGAGCAAAGCAGCGGCGAATACATGCCGGTGGCGCTGCTCGGGCTACGCGCGCAGGAAAACCTGTTCGTCGACGAGCAGGGGCGCTGGAAACCGGCGACTTACCTGCCGGCCTACGTGCGGCGCTTTCCGTTCTGCATCGCCGAACTGCCCGCTGCGGACGGCAGCGAGCCGCAGCGCCTGATCTGCGTGCAGCAGGATCAGCTGGCGCCATCGGCGATGCCGTATTTCGATGCCAAGGGCGAGGCCACCGCGGAGTGGAAGCCGGTGCTGGAGCTGGTCGAGGCGGTGGAGGGCGCGCGCCAGCAGACGCGGGCCTTCACCCGGCGCCTGGAGGCGTTCGGCCTGTTCACTCCGTTCGACGCGCTGGCGCTGCCGCGCGGCGGCGGCCAGCAGATGCGCCTGCACGGCCTGCACCGGGTCGACGAGGACAAGCTCAACGCCCTCGGCGCGCGCGAGCAGAAGCTGCTGATGCGCAAAGGTGAACTGCGCGCGGTCTACGCCCATCTGCTGTCGCTGGAAAACTTCGCCCGGCTGCTGGACATGACGCAAAGCCGCTGATGAGCGACCGCGCGGGAGGTGCGGCCTGATGGGCGTCGAGATCCGCCTCACCGACCGCGAGCTGCCGGTATCGCCGGTGTTCATCGACTTCCTCGACCACTGGCTCGCCGGGCGCGCCTTCGACGACGGCGAATGGGCCGACCAGACTTCCGAGGCGCTCAATTTCGGCCTGCCCGAACTGCAGCGCCGCGCTGAAGCCGCCGCGCCCGGCGTGATGAGCGACCCGCGCGGCCGCGCCCACATCGGCCGCGCCTACGGCCTGCTGATGGCCCTGCTGGTCGGCGACCTGGCCCCGGTGGCGGAGCTGCAGCAGCGCTTCCACTTCATCAACGTCATCGGCATTCCGCGTACCGGCGGCTCCTATCTCACCGCGGAGCTATACCGCGCGCTGGGCATCGCCCCGCGCAGCGTGCCGTTCGCCATCGCCCATGACGGCTTTCCCGAGGCCGGCCCGTTCGAGATCGCGCCGGCGGCGAACAGCTGGGTGCGCAGCCTGCATACCATGGCCGAATACCTCTGCATGATGGAGCTGTTCTTCGGCGGCCGCCCGCCGCACCAGGGCCGCATCGTGGTGCCGAAGAAGCTCACCAAGGGCATCTACGCCGGCGGCTTCTTTCATCGCATCCTCGGCGAGGCGGTGGAGCACATGGTCACGTTGCGCCACCCGGTGGCCACCTGCGTCTCCTCCTACGAGAAGTCCGGCGGCCTGCCGGCCGACGGGCGCTTCGTGGTGCGCTCCAACATCGAGGACTGGTGCCGGCGCGACCTGCTCTACACCGGCTGCAGCGCCGGGGAGCTGGCGCGCATGGACTATTTCGACGCCTACCTGCGCTACTGGGAGCAGTATCACTACAACATCGCCACCACCGGCCTGTCGGCCAATCGCGCGCTGCGCGTGGTGGTCTACGGCAAACAGCGGCTTGAGGCACAGGCGCAGGCCTTCCACGGGCGCTTCGGCAGCGGCCTGACGGCGGGCGAGTTCAAGGTCAGCGAAGCCGCGCGGCAACGCCACCCGCAATGGATCGAGCGCGCCGAGCCGGCGCTGCAGCGCGTGGCGGCGCTGTGGCAGCGGGTCGGCATCGCCTTCCCGCTGCAGGAAATCCGCGAATGCTGGTGAGCCCCCGCTGATGGCCAGAATCCTGCTGGCCTGGGAACTCGGCGGCGGCTACGGCCATCTGGCCAGCCTGCGCATCGCCGCGCGGCAGCTGCGCGCCGCGGGTCACCAATGCCTGTTCGCGGTGCGCCTGCTGGAGAACGCCGCCGAATTTCTCGAACCCGAGCTGGGGCCGGTGCTGCAGGCGCCGGTGCGGCTCGGCCCGGGGCGCAACCAGGTGCAGCTGCAGCTGAGCTATGCCAGCCTGCTGCACAACGTGGCCTTCGACGATCCCGTCGGCCTGGCCGCGCGCATCGCCGCCTGGCGCGAGCTGATGCAGGCCTGGCGGGTGGAACGCGTGGTGGTGGATCACAGCCCGATCGCGCTGGTCGCCGCGCGCAGCCTGGGCCTGCCGGCGGCAGCCATCGGCAGCGGCTTCGACCTGCCGCCGCTGCTGCATCCCTTCCCCAGCTTCCAGCCGTGGACGCCGGTGCCGGAAACGCAGCTGCTGCACAACGAGGGGCAGGTGCTGATCGAGCTGAACCGCGCGCTGGAACGGCTGCACCTGCAGCCCTACGACGACCTGCAGGCGATCTATGCCGGCTGCGCCCGCGCGCTGCTGACCTACGCGGAGCTGGACCACTACGACGCGCCGCGCAGCGAGCCCTATCTCGGCGTGCCGGACTACGCCACGGGCGCGGCGCCGGTGTGGCCGGCCGGCGGCGGCCCGCGCGTGCTGGCCTACCTGCGCCCGCATCCGCAGCTCGAGGCTATGCTGCAGGCGCTGTCGCAGTGCAGGGCACGGGTGCTGCTGCGCATCGCCGAGATCGAAGCGGAACGGATCGTGCCCTACCTGCGTCCGGGCTTCGAGGCCAACGGCCAGTCGATCAACCTGCGCCAGGCGGCGCAGGAGTGCGATGCCTATCTGCACTACGCGGCGCACGGCACCGTGGCGGAGCTGCTGCTCGCCGGCAAGCCGGGCCTGCTGTGGCCGGACAACGTCGAGCGCTCCCTGGTGGCACGGCGTGCCGGGCAGCTCGGCGCCGCGCTGGTGGCGCCGCAGCAGGGCACATTCGATCCGCAGGCGGCGCTGCAACGCGTGCTGGAGGATACGCAGCTGCGCGCCAATGCCGCCGCCTTTGCCCAACGCCACCGCAGCGAAGACCGCGCCGCGATCCCGCAGCAGCTGCTGCGGCGCCTGCTGGCGGACTAGCGTAGCTCGACTAGGGCCTGTTAACACTGATTGGATCGCTGCGTTGCTGCTCCCCGCCTTTTATA
>CAYVKA010000023.1:0-58380 GCA_964451925.1 uncultured Nevskia sp.
CCATCGCCGCCGCCGCCCATGCCGGCGTGGCCCCCGCCGACGCCCTGCGCGGCCTGGAGGGCTTCCGCGGCATCCGGCGCCGGCTGGAGCTGCGCGGTGAAGTGCGCGGCGTGCAGGTCTACGACGATTTCGCCCATCATCCCACCGCCATCGCCGTCACCATCGCCGCGCTGCGTGAGCAGCTGGGCGCCGATGGCCGCATCCTGGCGGTGCTGGAGCCGCGCTCCAACACCATGCGCCTGGGCGGCCATGCGCAGACCCTGGCCGACAGCCTGCGCGACGCCGCGCTCAGCTTCGTTTATGCGCGGCCCGACCTGAACTGGGACGCGCAGGGCGCGCTCGGCTCGCTCGGCGGGCGCCTGCACCTGCATGGCCAGCTCGATGCCCTGGTGGCCGACGTGGCGGCGCAGGCGCGGCCGGGTGACCGCGTGCTGGTGATGAGCAACGGCGATTTCGGCGGCGTGCACGAGCGGCTGCTCGCCGCGCTTGCGGTGTGAACTGCCGCCGCCCGGCCGCGGCCGGGATTCCTGAAAACCGCGGAAGGCGCGCCGGCCGGCTTGGCGTGTCCATTTCATCCAGTTCCAGTATTCTGCGGCGCACGCTCGACTGACCGCTCCCGACATGACCAGCCCGCTTCCTTCCAGCAGCCTCCCCACCGCCGCCGAACTGCAGCCGCGCCTGGCGCAGGTGCTGGAGCTGGCCCGGCGTGGCGGCGCCAGCGCCGCCGAGGCGTACCTGGGAGCCAGCCGCGGCTTGTCGGTCGGCGTGCGCATGGGCGAGGTCGAGTCGGTGCAGTTCCAGCGCGACCGCGACCTGTCGGTCACCGTCTATTTCGGCCAGCGCACCGGCTCGGCCAGCACCACCGACCTGGGTGAGGCGGCGCTGGCGCGCACGGTCGAGGCCGCCTGCGCCATCGCCAAGGCCGGCGGCGAGGACCCCTGCATGGGCCTGGCCGACGCCGCGCTGATGGCCACCGAATTTCCCGACCTGGACCTGAGCCATCCCTGGGAGCTTTCCGCCGAGGGCGCCATCGAGCTGGCGCGCGAGGCCGAGGCCGCCGCCTTCGCTGCCGATCAGCGCGTCACCCAGTCGGAAGGCGCCAGCGTCGACACGCGCCAGTCGCTGCACCTGTACGCCAACACCCACGGCTTCTTCGGCCAGCGCAACGCCACCGACCACAGCCTCGGCGTCGCCGCCATCGCGGTGCAGGGTGAGGCGATGCAGCTGGGCCACTGGTACACCAGCTCGCGCCGCGCCGCCGACCTCGAGCCGGGCGCCGCAGTGGGGCGCCGGGCCGGCGAGCGCGCCGCGGCGCGCCTGGGCGCCCGCGGCATCGCCACGCGCACCGCACCGGTGCTGTTCCCGGCGGAGGTGGCGCGCGGCCTGTTCGGCCATTTCATCGGCGCCATCTCCGGCGGCGCGCTGCACCGCCGCGCCTCGTTCCTGCTCAACAAGCTGGGCGAGCCGGTGTTCGCGCCGCGCGTCAACGCGCGCCAGATGCCGTTCATCCCGCGCGCCGCCGGCAGCGCCGCCTATGACCAGGAAGGCGTCGCCACACGTGAGCGCCAGCTGATCGACCACGGCGTGCTCGGCGGCTACCTGCTGGGCAGCTACAGCGCACGCAAGATGGGCATGACCAGCACCGGCAACGCCGGCGGCGTGTTCAACCTGGTGGTCGAGTCCACCTACGCCGGCGGCCTCGAAGCGCTGGCGCGGGAGATGGGCCAGGGCCTGATCGTCACCGACCTGATGGGCCAGGGCGTCAACAACGTCACCGGCGACTATTCGCGCGGCGCTTCCGGTTTCTGGGTGGAGCACGGCGCCATCGCCTATCCGGTGCAGGAAGTGACCATCGCCGGCAATCTGGCCGCCATGTTCCGCGGCATCCAGGCCATCGGCGACGACGTCGACACGCGCGGCGGCGTCCGCGTCGGCTCGGTGCTGATCGAAGCCATGACCGTGGCCGGCGAGGCGGCTTGAGAAAAATCCCGATCTTCAAGCTGGACGCTTTCGCCGAGCAGCTGTTCGGCGGCAATCCGGCGGCGGTGTGCCCGCTCGAGGAATGGCTGCCGGACGCCACGCTGCAGGCCATCGCCACCGAGAACAATCTGTCCGAGACCGCGTTCTTCGTGCCTTCGCCCGGCGCCGGCGCCGACTTCCAGCTGCGCTGGTTCACGCCGACGGTGGAAGTGCCGTTGTGCGGACACGCCACGCTGGCCAGCGGCCACGTGCTGCTCAACACGCTGGGCCTGCGCGGCAACCGCGTGGTGTTCAACACCCGGTCCGGCCTGCTCAGTGTCGAGCGCGACGGCGAGGATCTGCGCCTGGATCTGCCGGCGCTGCCGCCGCAGCCCCTTAAGGACGTGCCGGAAGAGGTGCCGAAGGACCTGCAGCGCGGCCTGGGCGCGAAGCCGCAGGCCTGGTTCAGCGCGGGGCACAATTTCCTGGCGGTGTTCGCCGCGGCCGGCGCCGTTGCCGCCCTGGCGCCGGACATGGCGGCGCTGGGCCGGCTCACCGGTAAGGGTGTGATCGTCACCGCGCCCGGCAAGGACCATGGCGTGGATTTCGTGTCGCGCTACTTCACGCCGGCGCGCGGCATCGCCGAAGACCCGGTGACCGGCGGGGCGCATTGCACCCTGGTGCCGTACTGGGCGCAGCGGCTGCAGAAGCTGCGCATGGAGGCGCTGCAGATTTCGGCACGGCGCGGGCGCTTGCACACGGAACTGGTGCTGGACCGGGTGCGGCTCAGCGGCAGGGTGGTGCCGTATCTGCGCGGCGAGATCGCGATTCCCTGACGGCGCGCCGGCCTGTCCCGGCAGCGCCGGGACAGGGGCAACGGAACCCTACTGCGTCACGCGCTGGATCAGTCCGCCCAGCCGGCGCAGCTTCTCCTCGATATGCTCGTAGCCGCGGTCGATGTGGTAGACGCGGTCCACCCGGGTCTCGCCGTCGGCCGAAAGCGCCGCCAGCACCAGCGCGGCCGAAGCCCGCAGGTCCGTCGCCATCACCGGCGCACCGCTGAGGCGCTCGACCCCGCTCACCACCGCCGTGTTGCCCTCGATGTTGATCTCCGCGCCCAGGCGCATCAGTTCCTGCGCGTGCATGAAGCGGTTCTCGAAGATGGTCTCGCGGATGGTGCCGACGCCCTCGGCAACGCAGTCCAGCGCCATGAACTGCGCCTGCATGTCGGTGGGAAAGCCCGGGTGCGGCGTGGTGTGGATGTCCACCGCCTTGGGGCGGCGGCCCTGCATGTCCAGCTCGATCCAGTCCGCGCCGGTGGCAAGCCGGGCCCCGGCCTGGCGCAGTTTGTCCAGCACCGCTTCGAGCATGCGCGGATCGGTGCGCGACACCCGCACGCGGCCGCGGGTGATGGCGCCGGCGATGAGGAAGGTGCCGGTCTCGATGCGGTCGGGGATGACGCTGTGCGAGGCGCCGTGCAGGCGCTCGACCCCCTGCACGCGGATGGTGGGGGTGCCGGCGCCCTCGATCTTCGCGCCCATGGCAACGAGGCAGTCGGCCAGGTCCACCACTTCCGGCTCGCAGGCGGCGTTCTGCAGCACCGTTTCGCCTTCGGCCAGGGTGGCGGCCATCAGCAGATTCTCGGTGCCGGTGACGGTGACCACGTCGAACACGATGCGCGCGCCCCTGAGGCGGCTGGCGCGGGCCTTGATGAAGCCGCCTTCCACGTCGATCTGCGCGCCCATCGCCTCCAGTCCGCGCAGGTGCAGGTCCACCGGGCGCGCGCCGATGGCGCAGCCGCCGGGCAGCGACACCTGCGCCTCGCCGCGCCTGGCCAGCAGCGGGCCGAGCACCAGGATCGAGGCGCGCATGGTCTTGACCAGCTCGTACGGCGCCACGCAGGTGGTGATGCTGCGGGCGTCGATCTCCACCGCGCCCTGCCCGGCGATGGTCACGGCCACGCCCATCTGCGTCAGCAGGCGGTTGGTGGTGGACACGTCCCACAGGTGCGGCAGGTTGCGGATGGCCAGCGTATCGTCAATCAGCAGTGAGGCGCAGAGGATCGGCAGCGCCGCGTTCTTGGCGCCCGAGGCCTGCACTTCGCCGTTGAGCGGGCCGTTGCCCTGGATCAGGAATTTGTCCACTTACTCGCCACTCGTTACGAAAAAACCGAAGCAAAGACTATCCGCCGCCCGCCGGCGGTTGGTGTCTTTCCTGTGCAAATGCCGCGATTTTTCGCGGCACTCCCGAAGATACATTCAGGCGCAGGGCGCCTTGGGCGCATGGGTGCGCAGCTTCAGCGCATGGATCTCGGTGCCCATGCGCCCGCCCAGCGTGTCGTAGACCATGCGGTGCTGCGCCACCGGCGACTTGCCGCTGAAGCCGGCCCAGATCACCTCGGCCTCGAAGTGCTGGCCGTCGTCGCCGCTGACGGTGACGATCGCGTCCGGCATGCCGGCCTGGATCAGGGTCTTGATCTGTTCTTTGGTCATCATGGTGTTTTCCGCGGCCCTCAGCGGCGCAGCTTGTAGCCGGTCATCAGCATCCACAGGCAGATCGCGGACAGCAGCACCAGGAAACCGGCGGCCCACAGCAGGCTCAGCCCGATCGGCACGTCGGCCTGGCCGAAGAAGCCGTAGCGGAAGCCGTCGATCATGTAGAAGAACGGGTTGAAGTGCGAAGCGGCATACCAGAACGGCGGCAGCGCATGCACCGAATAGAACACGCCGGACAGGAACGACAGCGGCGTGATGATGAAGTTGGTGAACGCCGCCAGATGGTCGAACTTGGTGGCGACGATGCCGGCGATCAGACCCAGCACCGCCAGGCTGGCGCCGGACAGCAGGAACATGCCCAGCAGGGCCAGCGGCGCGTGCAGCGGCAGCGGCACGAACAGCGGCGCCACGGCCAGCATCACCGCGGCAACCAGCGCGGCGCGCACCAGCGCGGCGGTGACGTAGGCGGCGAACCATTCCCAGGCGCCGAGCGGCGCCATCAGCAGGAACACCAGGTTGCCCATGATCTTCGACTGCGTCAGCGAGGACGAACTGTTGGCGAAAGCGTTCTGGATCACCGTCATCATCACCAGGCCCGGCACCAGGAACTCGGTGTAGCCGACGCCCGGATAGACCGGCGCGCGGCCCTTCATCGCCTGCGCGAACACCAGCAGGTAGAGCAGGGCGGTGACCACCGGCGCGGTGACCGTCTGCCCCAGCACGTTCCAGAAGCGCTTGATCTCCTTCACCGTCAGGGTGATGAAGCCGACACGGTCGGAGAAGCCTGCCAGCGCCGCGTCCGGCGGCAGCAGGGTCGGTTTCTTTTCCTGGTTCATCGGGCACCGCCGCTGACGGCCGGGCGCGTGCTGTCGTGGGTCAGTTCGATGAAGATGTCCTCCAGGTCGGGCTCGCGCGTGTGCACGTCCTCGATGTCCAGGCCGGCGGCGCGCAGCGCGGCGAACACGCCGCTGATCGGGTGCTTGTCGCGTTCCAGGCGCAGCTCGATCGAGCCGTTCTTCTCGCCGGCCACCAGCGGGCGCAGCGATTGCGGCAGCTCGCCGCCGTTGCCCAGCTTGAGCCGCAGGAAGCGGAACGGATGACGGTTGAGCAGTTGCGCGGTGGTTTCGATGATGCGCACGCGGCCCTTGTCGATGATGGCGATGCGCTCGCACAGGTCCTGCGCCTCTTCCAGGTAATGGGTGGTCAGCACCACCGTGGTGCCCTGGGCGTGCAGCTCGTTCATGAAGCTCCACAGGGTGCGGCGCAGCTCCACGTCGACGCCGGCGGTGGGCTCGTCGAGGATCACCACCGGCGGCCGGTGCACCAGCGCCTGGGCGATCAGCACGCGCCGCTTCATGCCGCCGGACAGCGTGCGCATGGGGGCGTTGCGCTTGTTCTCCAGGTCGAGCTTGACCAGCATCTCGTCGATCCACGGCCAGCTTTCGCGGCCGCAGCCGTAGTAGCCGGCCTGGATGCGCAGCATGTCGACCACCTTGAAGAAGGGGTCGAACACCAGCTCCTGCGGCACCACCCCGATCAGGCGGCGCGCGCTGCGCCAGTCGCGCACGGTGTCGTGGCCGAGCACGCGGATCTGGCCCTGGTCGGCGCGCACCAGGCCGGCGATGGTGTTGATCAGCGTGGACTTGCCGGCCCCATTGGGCCCGAGCAGGCCGAAGAACTCGCCGCAACGGATATTGAAACTGACGCCGTCCAGCGCCTGCACCTTGCCATAGGACTTGCGCACGCCCTCGATGCTCAGGGCGTCCGGGGAGGAGGTATTCATTGGGCGCGGATTATACGCCTCGCGCCGCATCCGGCTGCCGGCGGAATCCCTTATTTCTTCAAGCCCCTGACAAAAGCGGCAATTTCCGCCACCCTGCGCCGATGAGCACCGCCATCCTCTGGTTCCGGCGCGACCTGCGTCTGGCCGACAATCCCGCCCTGCGCCATGCCCTGCAGCGCCACCGCCGGGTGCTGCCGCTGTACATCCACGAACCGGATGAGGAATCACCCTGGGCGGCGGGCGGCGCTTCGCGCTGGTGGCTGCACCACTCGCTGGCGGCGCTGGCCGCGGACCTGGCCGTCGCCGGCGCGCCGCTGCTGCTGGTGCGCGGGCCCAGCGCGCAGCGCCTGCTCGAACTGGCGCGCATGGTCAACGCCGGGGCGGTGTACTGGAATCGCCTGGTCGAGCCGGCCGCGATCCGGCGCGACCAGGCAGTGCAGCAAGCGTTGCGCGCGAACGGCCTGGCTGCGGAAAGTTTCAATGCCGCCCTGCTGGTCGAGCCCGGGCAGCTGCAGAGCGGCAACGGCGCTCCCTACCGCGTGTTCACGCCGTTCTGGCGCGCCGCCAGCGCCCGCCTGCCGCAGCACCCGCCCCTGCCGGCGCCGGGCAGGATCGAGCCGGCGCAGCCGATGCCGCGCGGCCTGCCGCTGGAGGCGCTGGAACTGCTGCCGCGCCTGGCCTGGGACGGCGGCCTGCGCCGGACCTGGAGGCCCGGCGAGCGCGGTGCCGGCGATCTCCTGCAACGCTATTGCCGGGAGGCCGCCGCGCACTACCGCGAGCAGCGCGACCAGCCGGCGCTGGATGGCACCTCGCGCCTGTCGCCGCATCTGCATTTCGGCGAAATCTCGCCGGGGCAGATCGTGGCACGCCTGCGCCGCCTGGCGGTGGAAGACGAGGGCCCGGGTGTGCTCGGCAACCTTGACCACTACGTGCGCGAACTGGGCTGGCGCGAGTTTTCGCACCATCTGCTGTTCCACCATCCGCACACGCCGCTGCGGCCGCTGAATCCGAAGTTCGAGGCCTTTCCCTGGCGCCGGCCGGAGGACTACGCCGACGACCTGCGCGCCTGGCAGCGCGGCCGCACCGGCGTGCCGCTGGTCGATGCCGGCATGCGCCAGCTGTGGCACTGCGGCTGGATGCACAACCGCGTGCGCATGGTGGCTGCCAGCTTCCTGACCAAGAACCTGCTGATCCCCTGGCAGGAGGGCGCGCGCTGGTTCTGGGACACGCTGGTCGACGCCGACCTGGCCAACAACACCCTGGGCTGGCAATGGAGCGCTGGCTGCGGCGCCGATGCCGCGCCGTATTTCCGCGTGTTCAACCCGGTGTTGCAGGGCGGCAGGTTCGATGCCCGCGGCGCCTATCTGCGGCGCTGGCTGCCGGAGCTGGAGCAGCTGCCGGACGCGGCGCTGCACGCGCCGTGGCAGGCAAGGCCCGCGGCGTCCGCGCCCTATGACCGGCCGCTGGTGGAACTGGCCGCCTCGCGCGAACGCGCGCTGCGGGCCTACGCGGCCATGCGCGAGGGGTGGGCTTGATTCAGCGCGCGCAACACCCAGCTTGCAACGCATCCGGTAACATGACATCCCCTCGCCCGAATCCGGCCTAAGCATTTGAACGATCAGGTCCAGCAAGCCGACCCCGCCGCACTGCAGGCCAGCGGCCGCCGCGTGCTCGAAATCGAGCGCGACGCGGTGGCCGGGCTGCTGCCGCGGCTGGACGGCGCGTTCGCCCAGGCCTGCGCGCTGATGCTGGCCTGCCGCGGCCGCGTGGTGGTGACCGGCATGGGCAAGAGCGGTCATGTCGGCAGCAAGATCGCCGCCACGCTGGCCAGCACCGGCACGCCTTCGTTCTTCGTGCACCCGGGCGAAGCCAGCCACGGCGACCTGGGCATGATCACGCGCCAGGATCTGGTGATCGCCATCAGCAACTCCGGCGAAACCGCCGAGATCCTTACCATCCTGCCTCTGATCAAGCGCATGGGCGCCCCGCTGGTGGCCATGACCGGCCGCCCCGGCTCGACCCTGGCCAAGAGCGCCGAGGTGCACCTGGATGTGTCGGTGGAGCAGGAAGCCTGCCCGCACAACCTGGCTCCCACCGCCAGCACCACTGCCACGCTGGCCATGGGCGACGCGCTGGCCGTGGCGCTGCTGGAGGCGCGCGGCTTCACCCAGGAGGATTTCGCGCGCTCGCATCCCGGCGGCGCGCTGGGCCGGCGCCTGCTGCTGAAGATCGCTGACCTGATGCACACCGCTGAGCGCGTGCCCCGCGTCGGCCCCGAGGCGACGCTGTCCGAGGCCCTGCTGGAGATGACCCGCAAGGGCCTGGGCATGACGGCCATCGCCGACGCCCAGGGCCAGGCGCTCGGCATTTTCACCGACGGCGACCTGCGCCGCGTCATCGACAACGGCCTGGACGTGCGCAAGGTGAAAATCTCCGAGGTGATGACCCGCGGCGGCAAGAGCGTGGCCGCGGAGCAGCTGGCGGTGGATGCGGTCAACCTGATGGACCGCCACAAGATCACCGTGCTGATGGTGCTGGACGCGCAGCGCCATATCGTCGGCGTGATCCACATGCACGACCTGCTGCGCGCCGGAGTGGTGTAGTGGAAGAGCCGACCCTGAGCGAGCGCGCCCGCGCCGTCCGCTGCGTGATACTCGACGTCGACGGCGTCGTCACCGACTGCAAGCTCTACCTGGGCCCGGACGGCAGCGAGTGGAAGGCGGTCAACGTGCGCGACGGCCTCGGCATCAAGCTGCTGCTGCAGGCCGGCATCGAGGTGGCGGTGATTTCCGGCCGCCCTTCGGCCGCGATGCAGCAGCGCTTCGAATACCTCGGCGTACGCCATATCTGGCTCAACGTCGAGCGCAAGATTCCGGCGTTCGAAACGCTGAAGCAGACGCTGGGCCTGGAGGACCACCAGTTCGCGGTGATGGGCGACGACGTGCCCGACCTGCCGCTGATGCGCCGCGCCGGCCTGGCCCTGACCGTGGCCGACGCCCACCCCAAGGCGCTGGCCGCGGCGCACTGGGCCAGCCGCCTCGGCGGCGGCAACGGCGCGGTGCGCGAGGCTGCCGACATGATCCTGCGCGCCCAGGGCAGGGATGAAGCCGGTGAAGGCGCGCGCTCATGAATTGGCGCCGCCTGATCCCGCTGCTGCTGCTGCCGGCCCTGGCCGGGCTGCTGTACACCTTCCAGCGCATGGACAGTTCCGGCATCAGCACGCCGGAGGGGCCGGCCGCGCTGCCGCGCTACACCGTGTCCAGCGCGGAGCTGACCCGCTATGACGCCGACGGCAGCGTCACCCTGTCCGGCCAGGCCGACACCATCGACTACTTCGACGACCAGTCCGGGCGCGCGCAGAACCTGCAGGTGGACCTGGTTTCCGACGACGAGAAGACCTGGCACCTGAGCGCGCCGGCGGCGACCTTGCCGGCGCATCAGCGGCGCTTCATGCTGGAAGGACCGGTGCTGGCCAACGGCCGCTGGCCGGACAGCGGCGAGGATCTGGTGGTGCGCACCGATCACCTGTGGCTCGATCCCGACCATCACCAGATCGATACCGATGCCCCGGTGGAGCTGCAAAGTCCGCTGCGCAGCGGCAACGCCGTCGGCCTGCGCTCCGACTGGTCGCAACAGACCCTGCAACTGCTGCACAACGTGCGCATGACCTACATCACGGGGCCCCATGAAGCGACGCATTGAATGGATTCTCGCCTTGGCTCCGGTGCTGTTCCCGGCCCTGGCCGCCGCGCAGGCCGCCGCAACGGCCCAGGCGGTTCCGACCGAGGTCGCGGCCAAGGCACCCGCCGCGGCGCCGCCGGCCAGCGGTCTGAACCAGACCAAGGACCAGCTGACGCGCCTGCCCTCGGCGGCCGAGATGCGCCCCAACGGTCCGGTCACCATCGGCGCCAACCGCGCCGAGCTGGTGCAGGGCAACTCCGCCGTCTACGTCGGCAGCGTCACGCTCGACTCCGACACGCTGAAGATGGACGGCGACCGGCTGGAGCTGAAGCGTGCCGCCGACGGCCAGTACACCGCCAGGATCACCGGTTCGCCGGCGCACATGTCGCACGCCGGCAGCGGTCCGGACAACCCGCCGATGAACGCCCAGGCCAAGACCGTCACTTACGACTCGCGCAGCGGCGCCGTCGACCTGGTGGGCGATGCGGTGATGACCAAGGGCGACGAAAAAACCACCGCGGAAAAGATCACCTACAACCTGCTGCAGCAGCGCTACGAGGCCTCCGGCGGCGA
The DNA here is from genome assembly GCA_964451925.1 of uncultured Nevskia sp. GTDB lineage: Bacteria > Pseudomonadota > Gammaproteobacteria > Nevskiales > Nevskiaceae > Nevskia. The sequence goes on from CAYVKA010000023.1 coordinate 10,492, forward strand.
GGGCGGCAACAACGGCGGGCGCGTCATCATCATCATTCCGCAGGTTGCACCCGCGGCCTCCACACCCGCTGCGCAGCCCGGCGCCGGCAGCCCGGCGGGCGCGGCCCCGGCTGGAGCCACTCCGGCGCCCGCCACCAGGCCGGCCGGCCCGGCGCCGGCGGATGCTACGGCCGGCGGGCCCAAGCCATGAATATTGCGCGCAACGGCGAACGCCGCGCGCCGCGGCTGGAGGCGGATACTGCCGCCGGCGATGCGCCCAAGCCGGCGCGCCAGGCGCTGCTGTCGGCCCGCGGGCTGGTCAAGCGCTACCGCCGCCGCACCGTGGTCAGCGACGTCTCGCTCAACGTCGGCGCCGGCGAGATCGTCGGCCTGCTCGGCCCCAACGGCGCCGGCAAGACCACCTCGTTCTACATGATGGTCGGGCTGGTCACGCCGGATGGCGGCACCATCGAGCTGGACGGCGCCGACGTCACACGCCTGCCGATGCACGCGCGCGCGCGCCTGGGCATCGGCTATCTGCCGCAGGAAGCCTCGGTGTTTCGCAAGCTGTCGGTGGCCGACAACATCACCGCCATCCTGGAACTGCGCGAGGACCTCAACGCCGAAGGGCGCAAGTCCGAGTTGCAGCGGCTGCTGGGTGAATTGCACATCGGCCATGTGCGCGACGGCCTGGGCATGTCGCTGTCCGGCGGCGAGCGCCGCCGCACCGAGATCGCCCGCGCGCTGGCGGCCGCCCCGCGTTTCATCCTGCTCGACGAGCCGTTCGCCGGCGTCGACCCGATCGCGGTGCTCGACATCCAGCACATCGTGCGCCACCTCGCCGAGCGCGGCATCGGTGTGCTGATCACCGACCACAACGTGCGCGAAACGCTGGGCATCTGTGACCGTGCCTACATCCTCAACGAGGGCCTGGTGATCGCCGACGGCTCGCCGGCCCACGTGCTGGAGAACGAGACGGTGCGGCAGGTTTACCTGGGCGAGCAGTTCAGGATGTAGCGGAGCAGGGGGCGGCATGCCTGCCGGCGAGCGCGGATTGCGCCGGGGGCCGGCGGGCCGGGGCGCTACCGCAACACCGGCCGGCAGCACCAGCCGTCCGAATGTCCCTTTGCCCCGGCTGGAAATTTTTACGATGATACTCCAGCCACATCGATTTTGTGCAAGTAGAATGCCAATCATGGATAAACCGCTGAGAGCGCCGTGAAACAATCGCTGGCGCTACGCACTGGCCTGAGCCTGACCATGACGCCTGCCTTGCAGCAGGCGATCCGGCTATTGCAGTTGTCGAGCCTGGACCTGCAGCAGGAGATCCGCCAGGCGCTGGAATCCAACGTCATGCTGGAATCCACCGGCGATGAGCCGGAGAACGCCGAGGAAGTGGTGGCCGAGGCCGCCGACGGCGGCGATCAGGCCGAAGGCACGGCGGAAAGCTCGCTGGACCTGTCCGGCAACAAGGAAATCCCCGAGGAGATGCCGGTCGACGCCGACTGGGGCGATATCTACGACAGCCCCTCGGCCTCCTCTTCGTCCGGCAGCAGCGGCGACGACGACGGCCTGCACGACTACCTGCAGGCCAATCTGCACGGCAGCGCCAGCCTGCGTGAACATCTGGGCTGGCAGGCCAGTATCGCGCCGTTCGACGCGCTCGATGCGGAAATCGCGCTGCACCTGGTCGACGCCATCAACGACGACGGCTACCTGGAGGACTGGGACGGCCTGAGCCAGCGCCTGTCGGCTTCGCTCGGCGTGCCGCTGCAGCGCATCGAGCAGGTGCTGCGCGCGGTGCAGGACTTCGACCCGCCCGGCGTCGGCGCGCGTGACCTGGCCGAATGCCTGCGCCTGCAGTTGCAGCAGTTCCCGGCCAAGACTCCGGGCTTGAAGGAAGCGCTGCGCGTGCTGGAGGCGCCGATGGCGCTGCTGGCGCGGCGCGACGAGAACCAGCTGGCCCGCGCCACCGGCCTGGACGCCGAGGCGATCCGCGCCGCGCTGGCGCTGATCCAGTCGCTGCAGCCGCATCCGGGCCGCCCGTACCAGTCGCACGAGAACGAATACGTCGCACCGGACGTGTTCGTGGCCAAGCACCAGGGCCGCTGGCGCGTGGCGCTGAACCCGGAGCACACGCCGCGCCTGCGCATCAACTCCTACTACCAGGGGATGATCAAGCGCGCCGATACCTCGCGCGACCAGCTGACGCTGAAGCAGCACCTGCAGGAAGCGCGCTATTTCATCAACAGCCTGGAAGCGCGCAACGAGACCCTGCTGAAGGTGGCGCAGTGCATCATCGAGGAGCAGCGCGCCTTCCTCGAGTACGGCGAGGAGGCGATGCGCCCGCTGGTGCTGCGCGACGTGGCCGAGCGCCTGGGCGTGCATGAATCCACCGTGTCGCGCGCCACCGCCAACAAATACATGCTGACGCCGCGCGGCCTCTACGAGCTGAAATTCTTCTTTTCCAGCCATGTCCAAACCACCGAAGGAGGTACCTGCTCCGCAACCGCCATCCAGGCCATGATCAAGCGCCTCATCGCGCAGGAGGAAGCGGCCAAGCCCTTGTCCGACTCGACGCTCGCCGAGATGCTGCTGAAGGAAGGCATCCAGGTGGCGCGCCGCACGGTCGCCAAGTACCGCGAGGCCCTGCGTATTCCGCCTTCGCATGAGCGCCGTCCCGTCAGCTAGAGTGACGGCACGCCACGGCCCGGATTTCGCATCAACCGATTTGCCCGGCTGCACCAGCCGGATTTCTGCAAGGAGTCGATGAATGAACCTGAACATCTGCGGCCACCATCTCGATCTGACCCAGCCGTTGCGTGATTACGTGACGGACAAGCTGAAACGGGTCGAACGTCATTTCGACCACCTGATCGACGCTTCGGTGATCCTTTCGGTGGACAAGCTGCAGCACAAGGCGGAGGCGACGCTGCACACCCGCGGCGCCAATCTGCACGCCGAAGCGGTCAACGGCGACATGTACGCGGCCATCGACAACCTGATCGACAAGCTGGACCAGCAGACGCGCAAGTTCAAGGACAAGCTGCGCAACCACCACGACCGCGAGACCATCAAGCACCAGGCGGTGTAGGCGGGGCAAACTCTGGCGCCCGCGGCGGTAAAGTCGTAACGTAGCGGCACTAGGAACAAGCATGGCCCGGCCTTTCAGGCCGGGCCATGTTTTTAAACAGAGTATCCAAGCACATGAAACTTGCAGAAATCCTGAGCGGCAGCCGCGTCGCGATCGGGGTCGCCGTCACCAGCAAGAAACGCGCTCTGGAGGAGATCGCCAAACTGCTGGCGCAGGGAGCTCCCAGCGTCAGCCACGTCGACATCCTCAACAGCCTGTCGAGCCGCGAGAAACTGGGCAGCACCGGCCTCGGCCATGGCGTGGCCATCCCGCATGGCCGCCTGCCGGGCATCAGCGCCAGTGTCGGCGCCTTCGTGCGTCTCAAGCATCCGGTGGACTACGAAACCCACGACGGCCAGCCGGTGGATCTGGTGTTCGGCCTGCTGGTGCCGCAGAACGCCACCGGCGAACACCTGCAGCACCTGGCCGCCATCGCCGAGAAGTTTTCCGACGATGCGTTCTGCGCCGAGGTGCGTGAATCCAAAGACGAGGCGGCGCTGCACGCCTCGCTGACGCGCTAGCCGCGCGGCCCGCCCGATTCGCCCCACGCCACCGCTCACGCCCGCCGATCCGGCTCCGCCGCAGGTCACCGCGCACGGCGTCTTCGTCGAAGTGGAGGGCCTGGGCGTGTTCCTGCGCGGCGCCAGCGGCGCCGGCAAGAGCGAGCTGGGCCTGGAACTGCTGAGCCGCGGCCACAAACTGATCGCCGACGATATCGTCGAATGGCGCCGCGACGCGGCTGAAGCGCGCGTCACCGGCAACTGCCCGCCTCTGCTGGAGGGTTTCATCGAGGTGCGCGGCCTGGGCATCCTCAACGCGCGCGCGCTGTATGGCGAGGCGGCGGTGATCGCGCAGGCGCCGCTGGACCTGGTGATCGACCTCGGCGCGCGCGCCGAGGGCCTGCCGGAAGAGCGCCTGCACGGCCGTCGCGCCACCTATAGCGTGCTCGGCGTGACGGTGCCGGAAATCTCGCTGCCGCGCCGGGTCGGGCATAATCTGGCGGTGCTGGTCGAGGCGGCTTGCCGCGACCACCGGCTGCGTCTGTCCGGCTACTGCGCCGACGACGACCTGGTGGAGCGGCAGCGGCGGCGGCTGGATCATTCCGAATAACCCGACCACAAGAACCAGCGGCATGCGCCTCGTCATCGTCAGCGGACTGTCCGGCACCGGCAAGACCGTAGCCCTCAAGCTTTACGAGGACCTGGGCTATTACTGCATCGACAACATCCCGCTGGACCTGGTGCAACCGCTGATCGCGCACGCGGTGAGCCACCCCGAGCCGCGCTACAGCCAGTTCGCCATCGGCGTCGATGCGCGCGCCAATCCGAAGGAGATCCGCTCCTTCCCCGAGGTGCTCAAGGCGCTGCGCGAGCAGGGCGTGCATGTGCACGTGCTGTTCCTCACCGCGGACGACCAGGTGATCCTGCGCCGCTACAACGAGACGCGGCGCAAGCATCCGCTGTCCGGGCCGGAAGTGTCGCTGGTGGAGGCGATCCGCCTGGAGCGCAAGCTGCTGGAGCCGATCGCCGCGCTGTCGGACGATCTGCTCAACACCTCGGCGATGAACCTGCACGACCTGCGCAACGCCATCCACGCGCGCCAGCCCGAGGCCGGCAGCGGGCGCCTGGCGGTGCTGTTCCTGTCCTTCGGCTACAAGAACAGCCTGCCCGACGGCGCCGACTTCGTGTTCGACGTGCGCAACCTGCCCAACCCGCACTGGGTGCCGGAACTGCGTCCGCTCAACGGCCGCGACGAGGCCGTGGCCAAGTATCTGGAGAGCCACGCCGAGACCGGCGCGCTGCTCGACGATATTCGCAATTTCCTGGCGCACTGGCTGCCGGCATTCCAACAGCAGGACCGCAGCTACGTCACCGTGGCCATCGGCTGCACCGGCGGGCAGCACCGCTCGGTTTACATGGTGGAGCAGCTTGCGGCCTCGTTCCAGGGCCGCTTCGGCCAGGTCATCGCCAAGCACCGGGAACTGGGCCTGTGAAGGGGCGCGCGTGAAGACCGCCGCTCCGGTCGGCCTGCTGCTGGTGACCCACGGCAAGCTCGGCCATTTCCTGCTCGAGACCATGGGCGACATGATCGGCGCGCTGCCGCTGCAGACCGACGTGCTGGAAGTGCGCCGGGTCCAGGCCACCGACGTGCTGCTGCTGCAGGGCCGCCGCATGATCGAGCGGCTCGACCGCGGCGGCGGCGTGCTGCTGCTCACCGACGCCTTCGGCAGCACCCCCAGCAACATCGCCAACCGCCTGGCCGAAGCGCCGCGCACCGCGGTGGTGGCCGGCATCAACCTGCCGATGCTGGTGAAGATCTTCAACTATCCGCAGCTCGAACTGGCGGCGATGACCCGCGCCGCGGTCGAGGGCGGACAACGCGGCGTGGTGGAGTGTCCCACGCCCGCCAACAAGGGATAGAAAAAGGTCATGGACCCCAGCGCCGCATACAAGCCGATGGAAAAGACCGTCACCATCGTCAATCGCCTCGGCCTGCACGCGCGCGCCGCCGCCAAGCTGGTGACGCTGGCGGCCAAGCACCAGAGCGAGGTGCTGGTGCGCAAGGACGGGCGCGAGGTCAGCGGCAAGAGCATCATGGGCGTGATGATGCTGGCGGCCGCCCAGGGCAGCCATATCACGCTGGTGGCGCAGGGGCCGGACGCGGCCGAGACGCTGGAGGCGCTGGCGGCGCTGATCGCCAACCGCTTCGACGAGGAAGCATGACCAAAGCCGTGGCCAATGGTGCCGGGTTGGTGGCTGGTCGAGTGAAGCCGGCGGCGGCCGGCGGGCGGCGCGCGCCATGAGCCTGTGGCTGTCCGGCATCGGCGTGTCCCGCGGCATCGGCATCGGCCGCGTGCAGCGCCTGCACGGCGGCGACCTGGAGATTCCCGAATACACGCTGCAGCCGTCCGAGGTCGAGCACGAGGTGACGCGCTTCTTCGGCGCGCAACGCCGCGCCAAGGAGCAGTTGCGGCAGATCCGCGCGCAGATTCCCGGCGGCGCGCCGGGCGAGATCGCGGCTTTCATCGACACCCACCTGCTGATGCTCGACGACCGCTCGCTGACCGAGGCGGTGGTGGCCCTGATCCGCAGCAGCCTGTGCAACGCCGAGGCGGCGCTGAAGAAGCAGCGCGACGCGCTGACCGCGGTGTTCGAGCAGATGGAGGATCCCTATCTGCGCTCGCGCAAGGACGACGTGCAGCACGTCTCCGCGCGCATCCTGCGCATCCTGATGAAGCAGGAGAAGGGCGCGGCCACCACGCAGCGCGCCGAGCCGGCGGAGCCGCCGGTGATCGTGGCCGACGACGTCACCCCGGCCGACATCATCCTGCTGTCGCAGCAGGGCGTGGCGGCCTTCATCACCGAGTACGGCGGCCCGCTGTCGCACACCGCGATCCTGGCGCGCAGCTTCGGCATCCCCACCATCGTCGGCCTGCACGGCGCGCGGCGCCTGCTGCGCGAAGGCGAGGTGGTGATCGTCGACGGCGATCTGGGCCATGCCCTGGCCGACCCCGACACGCAGGCGCTGGATTTCTTCCAGGCCAAGCGCGCGCGCCAGCAGGCCGACCGCGCCGCCCTGTCGCAGCTGCGCGACAAGCCGGCGGTGTCGCGCGACGGCGTCAAGATCAAGCTGCTGGCCAATATCGAGATGAGCGAGGACGCGATCCACGCCGCCGAGCTTGGCGCCGAGGGCGTCGGTCTGTACCGCACCGAGTTCCTCTACATGAACCGGCGCGACCTGCCGGGGGAGGAGGAGCAGTATCAGGCCTATTCCCGCGTCGTCGCCGCGGTGAAGGGGCCGATCACCATCCGCACCCTCGACCTGGGCGCCGACAAGCAGGTCGATTCCGGCAGCCGCCAGGGCCCCACGCCGAACAACCCGGCGCTGGGCCTGCGTGCCATCCGCCTGTGCCTGAAGGAGCCGGAGCTGTTCCGCACGCAGGTGCGGGCGCTGCTGCGCGCCTCGGCCCACGGCGCCATGCAGATCATGCTGCCGATGATCTCCAGCGTGCAGGAGTTCCGCCAGGCGCAGCAGATCATCGCCGCCGCCACCGAGCAGTTGCGCGGCGAAGGGCGCCTGGTGGCCGACAATATCCCGGTCGGCGCGATGATCGAGGTGCCGGCGGCGGCGCTGGCGGCGCCGCTGCTGGCGCGCCACTCGCGCTTCTTCTCCATCGGCACCAACGACCTGATCCAGTACACCCTGGCCATCGACCGCGTCGACGAGGAAGTGAACTACCTCTACGACCCGCTGCACCCGGCGGTGCTGCGCCTGATCCGCATGACCATCGAGGCCGGCGAGCAGTCCGGCGTGCCGGTGGCGATGTGCGGCGAAATGGCCGGCGATCCGCGTCACACGCGCCTGCTGCTGGGCCTGGGCCTGACCGAATTCTCGATGCACCCGGCCAGTGTGCTGGAAGTGAAGCGCATCATCATGGAATCCAACGTGGCCGAGCTGCGCCGCCAGGCGCAGCGTGCGCTGGCCGCCGGCACCCTGCGCGATTTCCGCGACATCGTCGCCGGCTTCGGCCATTGAGCCTGCCGCTGTCCGCCAACGTCCGGGCGCTGTCCGCGGACAGCGCGGCGGGCGGCAATTTCCAGATAATTCCTTTTAAATCAATCATCTGATTTTGGTACGGCGGTTGCTCCCTGCCTCTGACGACAGAAAGCGGAGAGCGGGCCATGCGTACAGCGGTGATCGGCGGGTTGGCATGCGCGGTGTGGGCGGCGCCGGGTCTGGCCTGCGCCAACGACCTGCTCGATGCCTATCACCAGGCGCAAGGGCAGGACACCACGCTGGACGCGGCGCTGCACCAGCGCGGCGCCGCAATCGAGGCGCGGCCGCAGGCGCTGGCCGTGTTCCTGCCGCAGCTCGACGCCAACGCCAACCTGACGCGCGACAAGATCAGCAGCGGCGGCAACAGCACGCCGTCCCCGGTGCCGGGCTCGACCGCGCCGGCGGTGTCCTCGGCCGGCGCCGCGTTCGGCAACAGCGCGGTCTACGCGCTGACCCTCAACCAGCAGCTGTGGAGTTTCCAGTCGTTCCACAAGCTGATGGAGGCCGACCTGCAGGTGGCCCAGGCCGAAGCCAGCTACCGCGACGCCGAGCAGAGCCTGATCCTGCGCGTCGCCACCGCCTACTTCAACGTGCTGGCCGCCGGCGACACGCTGCGCACCAACCGGCTCGAGCGCGAGGCCTACGGCGAGCTGCTGCGGCAGGCGCGCAGGCGCGTCGACGACGGCCTGTCGCCGCAGACCGACGTCAAGGAGGCGCAGTCGTTCTACGACGTCACCGCCGCCAGCGTGATCGACGCCGAATCGGCGCTGGACGACGCGCGCCGCGCCCTCAGCGAACTGACCGCGCACGACACCGCCGCCGTCGCGCCGCTGCGGGACGAGATCCCGCTGGCGCAGCCGGACCCGGCGCGCGCCGAGGACTGGGTGCAGAGCGCGCTGCAGGACAACTACGCGCTCAGCGCGGCACAGCTGCAGGCGCAAGCGGCGCAGCGCGACATCAGCGCCAGCCGCGCGCGCGGCTTGCCGACGCTGTCGCTGCAGGGCTCGATCAACAAGTACCAGTACTCCAGCCAGTTCGGCAACAACGAGCGCGACGACCGCGTCGGCCTGGTGGTCGACTGGCCGCTGTTCCAGGGCGGCACCGTGGCCTCGCTGGTGCGGCAGGCCCGCAACACCTACGAGGCGCTGCGGGCGCAATACGAGGGCAAGCGCCGTGATGTCGCGCGCCAGACCCACGCGGCCTATCGCGGCGTGGTCTCCGGCATCGAGAAGATCCGCAACGACCGCCAGGCGGCGGACTCCAACCAGGCCGCCGTCGACGCCAACCGCGCCGCGCTGGAAGTCGGTACGCGCACCGAGCTGTCGCTGCTGCAGGCGCAGACCAACTATTACGACGCGCTGCGCAGCTACTACCAGTCGCGCTACGACTACCTGACCAGTTCGCTGACCCTGAAGCAGCTGGCCGGACGGCTGGGCGAGGCCGACCTCGCCGCCATCGATGGCTTCCTGGTCCGCGGCGGCGCCGTGTCCGCGGCACCGTCCGCAGTGTCCGGCGGGCTGTCCGCGGACACCGCCACGGCTCAATCGGTTCACTGAAACATGATCAAGTTCAATCTGTTGCAGATTGAATCCGCCCGGCACGGGGCTTGCGCCTGCAAGCCCCAGGAAACGCCATTCAAATTCCGGAGAAGCCGCAATGTTCCGTGACACCTCAGCCCAGGATGTGCCGCTGACGGCCGCGCCGGCGCGCCGCCGCCGCCTGCCCTGGCTGGTGGCCGCGGCGGCGGCGCTGGGGCTGCTGGCCTACTCCGCGCCGGGCCTGTTGCGCCTGTTGTCGGCGCAGGCTTCGGTGAGCGCGGCACGGCTGGACTTCGCCACCGTCGAGCGCGGCGACTTCACCCGCGACCTGGTGGCGGAAGGCAAGGTGGTGGCCGCCGGCAGCCCGACGCTGTACGCGCCTTCGGCCGGCACCATCACCCTCAAGGTGCACGCCGGCGACGCGGTGCAGCAGGGACAGGTGCTGGCCAGCATCGACAGCCCGGACCTGTCGAGCCGGCTGGCGCAGGAAAAGGCGGCGCTGGGCGGCTACGAGGTGGACTACCAGCGCGCGCAGCTGGATGCGCGCAAGCAGCAGATGACAGTGCAGGAGAACTTCGACCGCGCCCAGGTCGACCAGCACACCGCCGCGCGCGAGGTGCAGCGCAGCGAGCGCGCCTATCAGGAGGGCGCCTATTCGGAGCTGTCGCTGCTGCGCGCCAGGGACGCGCTGGAGAAGGCCAATTTCGACCTCGGGCACATGCGCAAGGAGCTGCAACTGGAGCCCGAGCAGCTGCGCTTCGAGGTGCAGAGCAAGAAGCTGGCGCTGGAGCGCGAGCGGCTGCTGGTGGCGGACCTGCAACGCCAGGTGGATGCGCTGAGCCTGCGCTCCCCGGTCACCGGGCAGATCGGCCAGCTGCTGGTGGCGGAGCGCGCCAGCGTGGCGCACGACGCGCCGCTGCTGACGGTGATCGACCTGAGCGCGCTGGAGCTGGAGATGAAAGTGCCGGAGAGCCTGGCCCGCGACCTGGCGGTGCCGATGCCGGCGCAGATCAGCGGCGCCGAACACAGCTGGGACGGCGCCGTCAGCGCCGTCTCGCCCGAGGTGGTGAACGGCGAGGTGGCGGCGCGGGTGCGCTTCAGCGGCGGCACGCCGGAAGGGCTGCGCCAGAACCAGCGGCTGTCGGTGCGCGTGGTGCTGGACCAGCGCAAGGACGTGGTCAAGGTGGCGCGCGGCGCCTGGCTCGACACCGAAGGCGGGCATTTCGCCTACGTGGTGAGGGACGGCGTGGCGCAGCGGCGCGCCATCCGCGCCGGCGCCAGCAGCCTGTCGACCGTGGAGATTCTGCAGGGGCTGGAGCCGGGCGAGCGCATCGTCAGCTCCGGCACCGACATTTTCAACAACGCGCCGAACGTTGTGATCAGCCGCTGACGCGGCGGCACGCGGCACTTTATCAACCGTACAAGGCACACGTGGCAAGGAGAGCATCATGAGCAACAACAACTGGATCAAGAGCGGCGGCGGCCTGGCGGCAGCGGTGGCGGCGCACGCGGCGTTCGCCTGGGCCCTGGTGGCGGGCCAGCCGCAGCCGGAGCTGTACCTGGCGCGGCTCGGCGCCCCGCTGCCGCAGACGCTGCAGGCTCCGCCGTGGCAGCTGGCCACGCGTCCGGCGCACGACGCGGCGCAGATGCCGGTGACGCAAACCCTGACACCGGAGCGCCTGCACAAGGGGCTGAGCACATGCTGAAGATGAGCCATCTGGCCAAGGTCTACCGCACCGAGGTGGTGGAGACCTATGCCCTGCGCGACCTGTCGCTGACCGTGCGGGAAGGTGAATTCGTCGCGGTCACCGGGCCTTCCGGCTCGGGCAAGACCACCTTCCTCAACGTCGCCGGGCTGCTGGAAACCCCCAGCGGCGGCGAGTACGTGCTCGACGGCGAGGATGTCAGCCGGCTCGGCGACGATGCGCGCTCGCGCATCCGCAACCAGAAGATCGGCTTCATCTTCCAGGCCTTCAACCTGATCCCCGATCTCAACGTGTTCGACAATGTCGACGTGCCGCTGCGCTACCGGCGCTTCGCCGCCGCCGAGCGGCGGCGGCGCATCCTCGACGCGCTGGAGCGGGTCGGCCTTTCGGCGCGCGCGCGCCACTATCCGGCCGAGCTGTCCGGCGGCCAGCAACAGCGCGTGGCCATCGCCCGCGCGCTCGCCGGCAGCCCGCGCCTGCTGCTCGCCGACGAGCCCACCGGCAATCTCGACACGCAGATGGCGCGCGGCGTGATGGAACTGCTCGAAGGCATCCACCGCGAAGGCGCCACCATCGTCATGGTGACGCACGACCCGGAGCTGGCGGTGCGCGCCCAGCGCAACGTGCACATCATCGACGGCCAGGTGGTGGACTTGACCGAGGAGCCGCGCTTCCACGGTGTGCACGGCGCGCAGGCGCAGACCGCAGCCTAGGAGACGCCCATGTTCCGCTACTACCTGTGGCTGGCGGTGCGCAGCCTGCGCCGCAACCCGGTGCTGACGGCGCTGATGGTGATCGCCATCGGCCTGGGCATCGGCGCCTCGATGACCACGCTGACCATGTTTCGCGCCATGTCCGGTGACCCCATCCCGGACAAGTCCTCGCGGCTGTTCGCGCCGCAGATCGACAACTGGGGGCCGGACCATCGCGAGAAGGCCGGCGAGCCGGACCAAGTGCAGCTCAGCTACTCCGATGCCCGCGCATTGATGGAAGCGCACCGCGGCCTGCGCCAGACCGCCATGTATGCCACCGCTTTCGCGCTAACCCCGGCCGACCCGCAGATGCGACCGTTCCATGCCACCGGCCGCGCCGCCTATGCCGATTTCTTCCCCATGTTCGAGGCGCCATTTCTCTGGGGGGCGCCCTGGGGCAAGGCCGAGGACGAGGATCGCGCCGACGTGGTGGTGATCAGCAAATCGCTCAACGACAAGCTGTTCGGCGGCATCAACAGCGTCGGCAAGACCTTGCACCTGGAGCAGCGCGATTACCGAATTGTCGGCGTGCTCGACCACTGGATGCCACAGCCGCGCGTTTACGACGTGGTCAACAACACCTTCGGCGACACCGAGGACGTGTTCCTGCCCTTCACCACCGCCATCGAGCAGCAGCTTGCCTTTCACGGCAACAACAGCTGCGTTGTGGCGAGCAGCTCCGGCTGGGACGGGCACCTGCATTCGGAGTGCATCTGGACCCAGTTCTGGGTGGAGTTGGCTTCGGCCGAGGACGCGGCTGGCTATCGCCGCTTCCTCGATGACTACGCCGCCGAGCAGCAGCGCAACGGCCGCTTTCACTGGGCCCCGCTGACCCGCCTGAGTAATGTGGCGCAATGGATGAAGTTGAACCACGTGGTGTCGGACGAGTCGCGCATCATGGTGGCCGTGTCGTTCGGCTTCCTGTTCGTCTGCCTGGTCAACGCGGTGGGGCTGATGCTGGCCAAGTTCATGAGCCGCGCCGGCGAGACCGGCGTGCGCCGCGCGCTGGGCGCGCCGCGCCGCGCCATCTTCCTGCAATGCTTGGTGGAAACCGGCGTGATCGGTGTGGCCGGCGCGTTCCTAGGCCTGGCCCTGACCGCACTAGGCCTGGTCGGCATGCGCGCCAGCTTCAGCGAGGACCTGGTGCACCTGCTGCAACTCGACCCGACGGACGTCGTACTCGCAGTGCTGCTGGCGGTGAGCTCGGCCCTGCTCGCCGGACTTTATCCAAACTGGCGGGCCACCCAGGTGCAGCCGGCCTGGCAGCTCAAGTCCAACTGAAGGCTCAAGAGAGCGACCCATGCAGATCCGCCCGATCATATCCGCCATGCGCCGCAACAAGGTCGGCGCCGTCCTCATCGCGCTGCAGATGGCCGTGACCCTGGCGATCCTGTGCAACGCGCTGTTTATCATCACGCAGCGGCTGGCGCTGATGGCACGGCCCAGCGGCCTGGACGAGGCCGACATCCTCACTCTACGCAGCGACTGGATCGGCCAGCCCGACGACTTGCTGGCGCGCCAGCAGGCTGACCTCGCCGCGCTGCGTGCGCTGCCCGGCGTTGCCGGCGCCTACATCACCAACAGCGTGCCGCTGGGCCAGAGCGGCTGGCTCGACGGCGTCGACCTCACGCAGGGCCAGAAGCACTCCACCGCCGATTCCACCATCTACATGGTGGACGAGCAAGCGCTCGACACCCTCGGCCTCAGGCTGTTGGCCGGGCGCAACTTCACCGCCGAGGACGTGAAGATCTACAACTTCGGCGACAACATCGACGCTGGCGTGGTCATCGTCACCAAGGCGCTTGCCGACAAGCTGTTCCCGGGCGTTGACGCCATAGGCCGCAGCATTTACCTCGAGGACCACGTGGCAACCATCGTCGGCCTGGTCGAGCGGCTGCAGACGCCCTGGGTATCGGGCAACGACAGCCAGAAATTCGTGGAACACGCACTGCTGGCGCCGATGCACCCGCTTGGGTCCAGCGTGCGCTTCATCGTTCGCGCGCAGCCCGGTCATGCCGACGAGTTGATACAACAGGTGCAGCAGAAGCTGCTGGAGGTCAACCACTCCCGCGTGCTGAGCCTGGTCAAGCCGTTCTCGCAGGTGCGCTCCGAAGCCTACCGCGACGACCGCGGCCTCGCCATCATCCTTGGCGTGGTGTGCGTCTCGCTGCTCGGTATCACCGTGTTCGGCATCGTCGGCCTGACCAGCTTCTGGGTGACGCAGCGGCGTCGCCAGATCGGCGTGCGCCGCGCCCTCGGGGCGACGCGCCGGGCCGTCCTCAGCTACTTCCAGACCGAGAACCTGCTGATCGCCGCGGCCGGCACCACGCTCGGCGCGGTGCTCGCGGTGGGTCTCAACCTGTGGATGGTGTCGGCCTTCGAGATGCAGCGGATGCAGTTCGGCTACGTTGCAGGCGCCGTTGCGGCCATCGTCCTGCTCGGCCAGTTTGCAGTGCTGTGGCCGGCATTGCGCGCCGCTTCGATCCCGCCGGCGCTGGCGACCCGGGCCACCTGAACCCAGCCGCGCGGAAGTATCATGCAGGCGGCGCCGCGTCATGGCGCCGCCGCCACCCGTCCCCGCCCGTACCCGAGTCCATGCGCACCGTCCTGGTCATCGACGACAACCCCACCGTAGGCGAAGCCCTGTCGCTGCTGTTCTCGCTGCGCGAGATCCGCACGCACGTGGCGCGGACCCCGCAGGACGGCCTGGCGCTGCTGGAGCGCGAGCGCGTCGACCTGGTGGTGCAGGACATGAACTTCAGCGCCGACACCACCTCCGGTGCCGAAGGCGCGGACCTGTTTCGCGCCATTCGCGCCGCGCACGCCGACATGCCGGTGATCCTGCTCACCGCCTGGACCCACCTGGAGACGGCGGTGGAGCTGGTCAAGGCCGGCGCCGCCGACTACCTGGCCAAGCCCTGGGACGACCAGCGCCTGCTGGCGACGGTGGAAAACCTGCTGGAGCTGGCGGAGAGCGCGCGTGACGCCGCGCGCTACCGGCAGGAGCGGCGCAAGCGCCGCGAGCAGCTCGCCGGCCGCTACAACCTGCGCGGCCTGGTCTACGGCTCGACCGCGATGGAGCGCGTGGTGGAACTGGCCTGCCAGGTGGCGCGCGCCGAGGCGCCGGTGCTGATCACCGGCCCCAATGGCGCCGGCAAGGAGCTGATCGCCGGCATCGTCCACGCCAACTCGGCGGTGAAGGACGGCCCGTTCGTCGCCGTCAACTGCGGCGCGCTGCCCAATGATCTGGTCGAGGCCGAGCTGTTCGGCGCCGAGGCTGGCGCCTATACCGGCGCCACGCGCGCGCGTGAAGGCCGCTTCGAGCTGGCCCACGGCGGCACCCTGTTCCTCGATGAGATCGGCAACCTGCCGCTGGCCAGCCAGGTCAAGCTGCTGCGCGTGCTGGAGACCGGCGAATTCGAGCGCCTCGGCTCATCGCGCACGCGGCGGGTGAAAGTGCGCCTGCTCAGCGCCACCAACGCGCGGCTGGTGGAAATGATCGGTGACGGCCGTTTCCGCGAGGACCTGTACTACCGGCTCAATGTCATCGAAATCGCGCTGCCGCCGCTGGCCGAGCGGCCGGATGACATATTGCCGCTGGCCGAGCACTTCCTCGGCGGCATGGCGGCGCTGTCCGACGAGGCGCGCGAAGCGCTGCTGGCCCACGCCTGGCCGGGCAATGTGCGCGAGCTGAAAAACGCCATCGAGCGCGCCCGGCTGCTGTGCCGCGACGGCGTGATCGAGCGCGCCGACCTCAACCTGCCGGCGCGTCGCGTCGCGCCCGGCGCCGGCAACGAGCCGGACCGCGAACAGATCGAAACGGCGCTGCAGGCGGCGTCCGGCGTGGTCAGCCGCGCCGCGCAGGCGCTCGGGTTGAGCCGCCAGGCGCTGTACCGGCGCATGGAGAAATTCGGGCTGACGGCGCCCGAAAGCTAGAGCTGCTCCAACCACCTTTCGAGCGCTGCGTCAGAATCAGCGCCAGCTCACACCACGATCCCGAGGCCGATGCGTCCGTTTTCGCTGCAAGGCAAGCTGAGCCTGCTGCTCGCCGCAACCGCGGCGGCGGGCGCGCTGCTGGGCGCGGTGCTGGTCCACGTCACCGCCAGTCCCTGGCTGGCGGTGCCGCTGGCCGGCGCCGTCATCCTGCCGCTGGCCTTGTGGCTGGGTGCGCGCCTGAGCGAGCCGGTGACGCGCCTGCTGCGCGCGCTGGAAGGCGCCGTGGCGAGCTACCGCGACAGCGATTTCAGCATTTCGCTGTCGGCCACGCGACGTGACGAATTCGGCGACCTGGCGCGGGCCCACAACCAGCTCGGCCAGGTGCTGCGCGACCAGCGCCAGCACCTGGTGCAGCGCGAGCTGCTGCTCGACACGGTGGTGCAGAACACCCCGGTGGCGCTGGTGCTGGTGGACCTGCACCGGCGCGTGGCCTATGCCAACCTGGCTTCGCGCCACCTGTTCAACCAGGGCCGCAGCCTGATCGGCCTGGATTTCGACGCGGTGTTGGCGGGCTGTCCGCCGCAGCTGCGCGAGGCGCTGAAGGGCGGCGAAGACGCGCTGTTCTCGCTGGAGCTGGATGGCGCGGAAGAGACGTTCCACCTGTCACAGCGCGGCTTCAGCCTGCAGGGCCGGCCGCATCGCCTGTACCTGGTGCGGCGCATGACGCGCGAACTGTCACGCCAGGAGGTGGCGACCTGGAAGAAGGTGATCCGCGTCATCAGTCACGAGCTGAACAACTCGCTGGCGCCGATCTCGTCGATGGCGCACTCCGGCGCGGAGCTGGCGCGCCGCGGCGAGACGCAGCGCCTGCCGGGGATCTTCGCCACCATTGGCGAGCGCGCCCGGCACCTGCACCGCTTCATCGACGGCTACGCCAGCTTCGCCAAGCTGCCGGCGCCGGCGCCAGAGCGCGTGGCCTGGGAGCCGTTTCTTGAGGCCCTGGAGGGGCAGCGCGGCTTCCGCCTCAGCGGCGCGCTGCCGCGGGACGAAGGCTGGTTCGACCGCGCCCAGATCGAGCAGGTGCTGATCAACCTGCTGAAGAACGCGCACGAGGCCGGCGGCCCGGCCGACGAAGTGGAACTGGAAATCCAGCGCATCGGCGCGGAACTGCGCATCGAAGTGCGTGACCGCGGCAGCGGCATGAACGAGCAGGTGCTGGCCAATGCCCTGCTGCCGTTCTACTCGACCAAGCGCAGCGGCACCGGCCTGGGGCTGGCGCTGGCGCGCGAGATCGTCGAAGCCCACGGCGGGCGTATCGCGCTGGCCAACCGCGATGGCGGCGGGCTGAAGGTCAGCCTGAGCCTGCCGGCGCACAAGTGAAGGCGGCGAAGCGCCTCAGGGCTTTTCCTTCCACTGCCGCGCCCCCAGGAAAATCAGCCGCAACTGGCGCACGAAGTTGTCGACCAGTTCCTGCTCCTGCTGTGGTTGGCCGGGGGGCAGGTCGAGGATGTCGATGGCGGCGTTGAGCATGCAGTTGACCACCAGGCCGCAGATCATCTGCAGGGTGGGGGTGGACAGGCCTGGCAGCGCGTTGAGGCCGCGCAGGTCCTGCGCCATCTCGTTGGTGAAGTGCGTCACCTCGCGGCGGATCGCCTCGCGGATCAGCGGCGAGCCGCCGGCGCGCTCGCCGGCGACGAACAGGAACTGCAGGCGGTTGTCCTCGACGTAGCGCTTGTAGATCAGCACCGAGCCGCGAATCATGTCGGTGAACTGCACGTCGGTGCGCCGCGCCTCGCGCAGCAGGCGCCGCAGCGTCACGCCGCCCTCCTCAACCAGCGCCAGCCCCAGTTCGTCCATGCCGCGGAAGTGGCGGTAGAACGCGGTGGGCACCACCCCGGCTTCGCGCGTCACCTCGCGCAGGCTCAGGCCGGTAAAGCTGCGTCCTTCACGCATCAGCCGCAGTGCCGCTTCGAGCAGGGCGTCGCGGGTCCGCTGCTTGCGCGAGCCGCGCGCACCCGCTTCCTCACGTTCGACGCTGGGGATGGACGGGGAATCCTCGCGGATGGGCACCGGTAAGCTCATGTCATGAACATCTGTGAACATTATACACCCATTGATCTATATACGCTTTCTGCGTTTTTCATTATTGGACTCGCCAATTCAGTGTACAAGTGTTGACTTTGTGTTTTGACCCGGGCAGACTGTGCACACTTGTTCACATCCAGGGTCATCTTGATGGACACCAGCACCTCCCGCAGCTTTTTCGGCAATGGCCTGCGCCGCGTCCTCGGCTCCCGCGTGGTCGCCACCCTGGCCACGCCCCACGGTGTGGATCGCTACCTGGAACTGTTCGACCCGACCTGGTCCCTCAACGAGGTGCGCGCCGAGATCACCGCCGTGCGCCGCCAGACCGCCGACAGCGTGACACTGAGCCTGCGTCCCAACGGCAACTGGCAGGGCTTCCGCGCCGGCCAGTTCGTGCGCCTGACGGTGGAGATCGATGGCGTGCGCCGCACCCGCTGCTACTCCCCGGCCAACTCGATCCACGCCGGCGACGGCCTGATCGAGCTGACCGCCAAGGCCCATGCCCAGGGCTTCGTCTCGAAGTTCCTGCGCGAGCAGGCCCGCCCGGGCATGATCGTCACCCTGTCGCAGGCCGAGGGCGGCTTCGCCCTGCCGGAACAGCGTCCAGAACGCGTGCTGCTGATCAGCGGCGGCAGTGGCATCACCCCGGTGATGGCGATGCTGCGCACCCTGTGCGACGAGGGCCACGGCGGCCGCATCACCTTCCTGCACTACTGCAAGGCGGCGCAGGACCTGATCTATGCCGACGAGCTGGCCGCGATCGCCGAGCGCCACCCCAACGTGCAGGTGCTGCGCGCGTTTGCCGACGCCGAGCAGTGCGGCGAGCTGCAGGGCCTGTTCCACCGCGAGCAGCTGGCCGCGGCGGTGCCGGACTATGCCGAGGCCGAGACCTTCCTGTGCGGCCCGCCCGGCATGATGAACGTGGTGCAACAGCTGTGGGCCGAGGACGGCATCGCCGGGCGCCTGCACCTGGAGCGCTTCAGCGCCGCGCCGATCAGCGTCGACAGCAGCGGCGCCGAGGGCGAGGTGCGCTTCGCCCGCAGCGAGCGCCTGGCCGCCAACAACGGCGCCAGCCTGCTCGACCAGGCCGAGGCCGCCGGCCTCAGGCCGGAGTCGGGCTGCCGCATGGGCATCTGCCACGCCTGCACCTGCCGCAAGCTGTCCGGCCAGGTGCGCGACCTGCGCACCGGCCAGCTCAGCGAAAGCGGCGACGAAGACATCCAGATCTGCGTCAGCGTGCCGGTCGGCACCGTGACGCTGGACCTGTAATCCCCCATCCAGATTCCGCGAGCGACTTCCATGAGCAACTACAGCAAGCTGAGCCCCGAGCAGTTCGCCGCCATCGGCGCCGAGTTCGACGCCATCCGCAACGAGGTGCTGGCCGACCTGGGCGAGCGCGACGCGCGTTATATCCGCGGCATCGTGCGGCGCCAGCGCCAGCTGGAAGTGGGCGGCCGTGTGATGATGATGATCCCGCCCACCTGGCCGCTGGGTGTGGCCGCGCTGTCGGCGTCGAAGATCCTCGACAACATGGAGATCGGCCACAACGTCATGCACGCCCAGTACGACTGGATGGGCGACCCGGCGCTGAACTCGAAGAACTTCGACTGGGATACCTCCGACACGGCGAAGAACTGGAAGCACACCCATAACTACGAGCACCACACCTTCACCAACGTGCTCAACCGTGACCATGACATCGGCTACGGCCTGCTGCGCATGTCCGAGCAGCAGAAATGGGAGCCGCGCTTCCTCGCCAACGTGCCGCTGGCGGTGATCCTGCACACCTTTTTCCAGCATTTCGTGGCGGTGCAGAACCTGAAGATCGAGGACGTGCTGATCTACAAGACCAAGACCCCGGCGCAGCTGAAGCAGGACTTCAAGCCGGTGTGGAAGAAGATGCGCAAGCAGCTCGCCAAGGACTACGTGCTGTTCCCGCTGCTGGCCGGCCCGATGGCGCCGCTGGTGCTGGTCGGCAACGTCGCCGCCAACCTGGCGCGCAACCTGTGGGCCTGCGCGGTGATCTTCAACGGCCATTTCCCGGAGCAGGTGGAACAGTTTCCCGAATCGGTGCTGCAGAACGAGTCGCGTGGGCACTGGTATGTGCGCCAGCTGCTCGGCTCCGCCAACTTCAGCGGCGGCCGGCTGATGCACATCATGAGCGGCAACCTCAGTTTCCAGATCGAGCACCACCTGTTCCCCGATCTGCCGGCCCACCGCTACGCCGAGATCGCGCCGCGGGTGCGCGCCATCTGCGAGCGCTACGGCCTGCCTTACAACACCGGCTCGTTCCTGCGCCAGACGCTGAGCACCTGGAAGCGCATCTTCCGCCTATCGCTGCCGACACGCGGCGCCGGGCGTTTGCGCGAGGAGCCGGCGTCGGCCGGACCGGAACCGTTGCGCATGGCGGCCTGATCCGGCGCGCCTTCCTCCGTGCCTCGCCAAGGGGTACCCTGCGCAGGCACCGAGGCGCATCACTGAAGGAGGCTGGATGAAAACGCTGCAGCGACTGGAATTGCTCAAGGACTTCATCCAGGAAGCCGTCGACCGCGGCGCCACCTCGGTGGAACAGATCCACCAGCACATCGCCGCGCTGCCGTTCGAGGCGCTGGAGAAATCCGGCCTGCTGGAGGACGACAAGCTGCAGCTGCGCGAGAAGCAGCGCCGCAGCATCGGCATGGTCTACGACGCCATCCGCCGCATCAACCGCGAAGTCGGGCAGCTGATCTCGGACCAGTTCGAGAACCTGGAAGACGCCGAGCACGTGAGCCGGGTGCTGCAGGAGAAGGCGGCGCCGGCCAAGGCCGCTGCCCCGAAGAAGGCGGCGGCGAAAAAGAAGCGGCGGGTGGCGCGGGCGGGGGATTGAGCCGCGCCGGCGGGCTGCCGGCACGGCCGCACGGCCAGGGCCGGGTGCCAGGCCGGATCGACAGCCGGCCGCAGCGGGTGTCCGTACCGGTCCGCCGGGTCAAAATCGAGCGGTCCGGTTCCCGGCCGGGTAAAATCCGCCCGCCATGACCGCCCTGACCCTGGCCCTGTCCAAGGGCCGCATTCTCGAAGACTGCACGCCGCTGCTCGCCGCGGTGGGCATCGCTCCCGCCGGCGACGCCTCGCGCCTGCTGCGCCTGCCGACGCAGGACGCCAATGTCGACCTGCTGGTGATCCGTCCCACCGACGTGCCGACCTATGTCGAGTACGGCGCCGCCGACCTCGGCGTGGTCGGCAAGGACATCCTGCTCGAACACGGTGGCGAGGCGCTGTACGAGCCGCTCGACCTGGGCATCGCGCGGTGCCGCCTGTCGGTGGCGACGCAGAAGGACTCGCCGCTGGTGAAGGGCGGCCTGGACGCGGCCGGCTCGCGCCGTCTGCGCGTGGCAACCAAATATCCCGAAATGGCGCGGCGCTTCTTCTCCGGTCGCGGCCAGCAGGTGGAGATCATCAAGCTGTACGGTTCGATGGAGCTGGCGCCGCTGGTGGGCCTGTCGGACGTGATCGTCGATCTGGTGGCCACCGGCAATACGCTGCGCGCCAACGGCCTGGTCGAAATCCAGACCATCGCCGAATCGAGCGCGCGGCTGGTGGTCAACAAGGCGGCGATGAAGATGAAGCATGCGGCCATCCGCGTGCTGCTGGAGCGCTTCGCCCAGGCGGTCGGCCATGTCTGAAGCGCCGCTGATCGCGCGGCTCGACAGCGGCGCCGCCGATTTCGAGGCGCGGCTGGCGCAGCTGCTGGACCGCGCGCCCGAGGCCGACCCGCAGGTCACGGCGCGGGTGGAAGAGATCATCGCGGCGATCCGCACGCGCGGCGACGCGGCGCTGCTGGAATACACCAATCGCTTCGACCGCCGCAGCGTGGCCGCCGCGGTCGAACTGGAAATCGGCGCGGCGCAGCGCGAGGCGGCGTGGCATTCGCTGCCGGCGGATCTGCGCGAGGCGCTGGACACCGCCGCGGCGCGCATCCGCGTCTATGCCGAGCGGCAGGCGCTGCAGGCCTGGGAGTTCGGCGACGCCTTCGGCAACAGCCTGGGCCAGCGCGTCACCGCGATGGACCGCGTCGGTATCTACGTGCCCGGCGGCAAGGCGGCCTATCCGTCCAGCGTGCTGATGAACGCAATCCCGGCCAAGGTGGCCGGCGTCGGCGAGATCGTCATGGTGGTGCCGGCGCCGGGCGGCGAGCTCAATCCGGTGGTGCTGGGCGCGGCGCACCTGGCCGGCGTCGATCGCCTGTTCACCATCGGCGGCGCCCAGGCGGTGGCGGCGCTGGCCTACGGCACCGCTTCGGTGCCGCCGGTGGACAAGATCGTCGGTCCGGGCAATGCCTACGTGGCGGCGGCCAAGCGGCTGGTGTTCGGCCGCGTCGGCATCGACTCCATCGCCGGGCCATCCGAGATCGTGGTGGTCTGCGACGGCCACACCGATCCGCGCTGGATCGCCATGGACCTGTTCTCGCAGGCCGAGCACGACGAGCTGGCGCAGTCGATCCTGATCTCGCCGGACCCTGCCTTCCTCGACCGCGTCGCCGCGGCCATGGGCGAGCGGCTGGCCGGGCTGCCGCGCGCCGAAATCGTGCGCGCCTCGCTGGCCGGCCGCGGCGCGCTGATCGCGGTGCGCGACCTGGACCAGGCCATCGCCCTGTGCAACCGCATCGCGCCGGAGCATCTGGAGCTGTCGGTGGCCGAACCGCGCCTGTGGTTGCAGAAAGTGCGTCATGCCGGCGCCGTGTTTCTCGGCCGCCACACGCCGGAAGCCTTCGGCGACTACTGCGCCGGTCCCAATCACGTGCTGCCCACCAGCCGCGCGGCGCGCTTCTCCAATCCGCTCGGGGTCTACGAATTCCAGAAGCGCACCAGCCTGATCGAGTGTTCGGCCGACGGTGCGCGCCAGCTCGCCGCCATCGCCGGCCGGCTGGCCGACGCCGAAGGCCTGCAGGCCCACGCCGCCAGCGCGCGCGACCGCAGCTGATTGCCCGGCGCCGGGTCAGGCGCGCGCCCGGGTACCGCATTGCCGCGACGCGGAAGCGTCGTGTTATCTTCGCCCGACCGGACAGGGGGGGGGCGTGGCGCATGGCATTGCTCGGACCTTTCAGCGAACTGACGCTGCCGCAGCGGCACACGTTTTTCGCTGCGCTCGCCGGCTGGTCGCTGGACGCCTTCGACTTCTTCATCTTCGTGCTGTGCCTGACGGCGATCAGCGCGGACTTCCACACCAGCATCGAATCGGTCGCCGTGGGCATCTCGCTGACCCTGGCGATGCGTCCGTTGGGCGCGCTGTTTTTCGGCTGGCTGGCGGAGAAGTACGGCCGCCGTCCGATCCTGATGCTCAACGTGGTCAGCTACTCGGTGTTCGAGCTGGCCTCGGCCTTCGCCCCCAACCTGGCGAGCCTGCTGGTGCTGCGCGCGCTGTTCGGCTTCGCCATGGGCGGCGAGTGGGGCGTCGGCGCGGCCCTGGCGCTGGAGACGCTGCCGGCCAAGGGGCGCGGCTTTTTCTCCGGCCTGCTGCAGGAGGGCTATGTCATCGGCTTCCTGGGGGCCTCCATCGTCTCCCGCTTCGCTTTCGAATACGTCGGCTGGCGCGGCATGTTCATCATCGGCGCGCTGCCGGCGCTGATGGTGTTCTACATCCGCCGCAATGTGCCGGAGTCGCCGGCCTGGCTGGCCGGGCAGCAGACCCGGCGCGCCTCCGCCGGCGAGCTGTGGAGCGCGGTGCGGGCGCACCTGCCGCTGCTGTTCTACATGATCCTGCTGATGGCCTGCTTCAACGCCTTCTCGCACGGCTCGCAGGATCTGTACAAGCCCTTCCTGCTCAAGCAGCGCGGCTACACGCCGCAGATCAGCGATACGCTGATCATCGTGATGAATTTCGGCGCCCTGCTCGGCGGCATCTGCTTCGGCGCTTATTCCGAAAGGCTCGGGCGCAAGCGCACCATCGCGCTGGCGGCGTTGCTGGCGCTGCCGATGATCCCGCTGTGGGCGTTCTCCGCCACGCCTCTGCTGCTGGCGGCCGGCGGCTTCCTGATGCAGTTCATGGTGCAGGGCGCCTGGGGCATCGTGCCGGCGCACATCAACGAACTGGCGCCGACCGCGGTGCGCGCCATCCTGCCGGGCTTTGCCTACCAGCTCGGCAATTTCATCATGTCGCTGCTGTCGCCGCTGCAGGCCGGCTACGCCGAAGCGCACGGCGGCGATTTCGCCACCATGCTGGCCTGGACCATCGGCATCGTCGCGGTGCTGCTGGCCACGGTGACCCTGCTGGGGCCGGAGGCGAAGAGCGTCGACATGAGCCGCCAGGACGCTTAGCCGCCGTCGCCCGCCGCGGCATCGACGATGCGGCGCAACGCGCGGTAGCCCTCCACCAGACGCGGACCGGGGCGCCCGAGCCAGGCTTCGGTGACGGGCGCGATGCGGTCATGGCACAGCGCCGGCACTTGCTCCCAGCCGGCGCGGCGGCGCACCACGTCGGCGCGGTAGTTCTCCTGCTTCACGCCGCACCAGGACATCACCACCGCATCGGGCGCGGCCTCGATCACCTGCGCGTCGCTCAGCGGCGTGCTCTTGGCTTCGATCGCGGCCCAGGGGTTGAGGCCGCCGGCCAGTTCGATCAGGTCGGTGACCCAGGACTGCCGCGTCGGCGCGATCACCGGCTTGGGCCACCACTCGACCAGGATCTTCGGCGGCCGCGGCAACGTCACGCGCGGCATCGCCGCGCGCATCCGCGCCACCAGTTCCTCGCCCCGCGGCGCCACCCCCAGGGCCTGCGCGATGCGGCGGATATCGCTGTAGATGTCCTCCAGGCTGAGCGGATCGCAGGTGAGAGTGCGCAGCCCGGCGCTCTCCAGCGCCGCGACGATGCGCTCGTGGCCGGGCACGGTGAGCGAGGTCAGCACCAGGTCCGGTTTGAGCGCGATCACGCCGGCCACGTCGAGGTCGAGGTCGCGGCCCAGCTTGGGCAGGGTGGCGACTACCGGCGGCGGATAGTCCGAATCGGTGTCGATGCCGATCAGCAGCCCGGCGCAGTCCAGCGCGCAGACGATCTCGGTGTTGGAGCAGGTATGGGAAAACAGGCGCATCGGCAAGGGTCCGGGGGCGCGAAGGCGTACAATGGGCCGGGGAGCCGACCAGACAACCGCCGCCGCGTTACGGGGGAGGAAAGTCCGGGCTCCGCAGGGCAGTGTGCCAGTTAACGGCTGGGCGGCGCGAGCCGACGGAAAGTGCCACAGAGAATGAACCGCCTAAGTCCCGCAAGGGGCCGGTAAGGGTGAAAAGGTGCGGTAAGAGCGCACCGCGTCCCTGGCAACAGGGGCGGCACGGAAAACCCCACACGGAGCAAGGCCAAATAGGGAAGGACGGGCTGTTGCAGCGATGCGCGGCCCGACGCGTGGCCCACGCGCCTTCCGGGTAGGCTGCTGGAGACGTCGGGTGACCGCCGTCCTAGAGGAATGGTTGTCTCGGCGCCGCAAGGCCGCTAGACAGAACCCGGCTTATCGGTCGGCTCCCCACTTTTCCCCACCACGGCCGCCGCGTCAGCGTGCCGTGTCGTCTTTTGCCTGCTTTTTCACCCGATCCAGGGCCTGCGGCCGCGGCGCGGCGGCGCCTGTGCGGAGCCGATTGTCAGCCCATCCATGCGACGGCGCATGGAGGGCGGCACGTTTCACATCAGGCGCTACTTGAAGTAACAGCTATAAGTACATGTTTTTACAGAATTGTATGATTGCCGGCAATCTGCATGTAAGCCCTTGTGCCGACAGGAAATAATTCTTGCCGGGTGGTGTTGGG
The DNA here is from genome assembly GCA_964451925.1 of uncultured Nevskia sp. Lineage (GTDB taxonomy): Bacteria > Pseudomonadota > Gammaproteobacteria > Nevskiales > Nevskiaceae > Nevskia. The sequence continues at coordinate 35,947 of CAYVKA010000023.1, forward strand.
TGGATTATAGTGGGGTGTGAGGGAGTCTAGTGGATGATCTTGGGCTCCTATTGGCTATTTTCCGGGGCACACCACCGCACATGTTTGCCGGGTCGAACAAGCTGACGATAGACGACAAGGGGCGCCTGGCGATCCCCGCACGTCTGCGCACCCAGCTGGCCGACGAGTACGGCAAGCAGATCGCCATCACGCTCGGGCCGGAGTGCATCGAGGTGTATCCCGCGCCGGTGTTCCGGCGCATCGCCGAAGCCATCCCGAAAATCCAGGACCGCGCCAAGCGCATGCTGATGCAGCGCCTGTTCGTCGGCTATGCGGTGGAAGCCGAGCCGGATGCGCAGGGCCGCGTGGTGGTGCCCAACATCCTGCGCGAACTCAAGCAGCTGGGCGGCGAGGTGGTGCTGGTCGGGCAGATCGATCATTTCGAGCTCTGGTCCGAGGCGCAGTGGACGGTGTCGACCAGCGAGGCGCAGGCGAGCTACGCCGACGCCTACGCGGCGCTCAACCTGTGATGGTGCGGCCACATGCCCCACGTTTTGCCCGTTGCGCCACAAGCACGGGGCACTAGCCGGATGCACGACCACCGGCCAGTGATGCTCGCGGAAGCCCTGGCCGGACTCGCCGTCCACGCCGGGGGCATCTACGTGGACGGGACCTATGGCCGCGGCGGCCATAGCGGCGCCATTCTCGACGCGCTCAACGGCAGCGGCATGCTGCACGCGCTCGACCGCGATCCCGCCGCCACCGCCGAAGCCTGGAAGCGGCATGGCACCCTCGCCAACTTCCGCATCCACGCGCGCAATTTCGCCGAGATCGGCGCGCTGGCCGCGGAGCTGGGCCTCAACGGCCGCGTCGCCGGCCTGCTGCTCGACCTGGGCGTGTCCAGCCCGCAGTTCGACGATGCCGCGCGCGGCTTCAGCTTCGCCAACGACGGCCCCCTGGACATGCGCATGGACCCGCACTCGGGCGAATCCGCCGCGCAGTGGCTGGCGCGCGCCAAGGACGAGGAGATCGCCGACGTGCTGTGGCGCTTCGGCGACGAGCGCAACAGCCGCCGCATCGCGCGCCGCATCGTCGACAGCCGTGGCGAAACGCCGATCACCAGCACCGCCCAGCTGGCGGCGCTGATCGCCGCCGTGCCGGGCCCGCGCAGCCACAAGATCCACCCCGCCACGCGCAGCTTCCAGGCCATCCGCATCCACATCAACGGCGAACTGGCCGCGCTGGAATCGGCGCTGGCGGCGTCGCCGGCATTGCTGGCGCCGGGCGGGCGCATCGCCGTGATCAGCTTCCATTCGCTGGAAGACCGCATGGTCAAGCGCTTCCTGCGCGACCATGCGCGCGGCGACGCGCCGGTCTTCAAGCTGCTCGGCCGGGCGCAAATGCCGGCCGAGCAGGAGATCGCCGCCAACCCGCGTGCGCGCAGCGCGGTGCTGCGCGTGGCCGAGCGCCTGCCGTGAGCGCCACGCCGAACAGGAATGCTTCCGCCGCGCGCGGCGGCGGCACGCTGACGCCGCTGCTGCTGGCGGTGCTGGTGATGGTTTCCGCGGTGGCGGTGGTGCAGGTCAAGCAGCACAGCCGCAACCTGACCACGCGCCTCGACGGCCTGCGCCAGGAGCGCGAGCGGCTGCAGCTGGAGTGGGCGCAGCTGCAGCTGGAACAGGCCACGCTGGCGCAACACGGCCGCGTCGACGAGCTGGCGCGCGGCCAGTTCGGCATGGTCGATCCGCTCGACTACCAGATCGTTTCGGGCGGCGCGGCCGCGCCGGAGAGGCCGCAGTGAGCGCCGCCTTCAAGCTGCGTCCGGACATGCCCGGCAACTGGCGGCGCCAGGCGGCGCTGGGCCTGATGGGCGTGTTCGCCATGGCGGTGCTGCTGCGCGCCTTCTACCTGCAGGTGGTGGAGAACGATTTCCTCACCCGCCAGGGCAATATCCGCCAGGTGCGCACCGTGGTGCTGCAGGCCAACCGCGGCGCGGTGCGCGACCGCAACGGCGAGCCGCTGGCGCTGTCGGCGCCGGTCGACTCGATCTGGGTGGTGCCGTCCGACCTGCTCGATGCGCCGCCTTACGTGGTGGCCATGTCCAAGCTGCTGGGCGTGTCCTCGCGCGAATTCGAGGGCTCCCTGCGCGAGCGCTCCGACCGCCAGTTCGTCTACCTCAAGCGCCAAATCGACCCGGACGAGGCCAAGCGCTTCATGGCGCTGGGCGCGCCCGGAGTGTTCTCGCAACGCGAATACCGCCGCTTCTATCCGGCCGGCGAAGTGGCGGCGCACGTGGTCGGCTTCTGCGACATCGACGGCAAGGGCCAGGAAGGCATCGAAGCCTCGCAGGACGCGGCGATGCGCGGCACCCCGGGTTCGCGGCGGGTGATCCGCGACCGCGCCGGCCACGTCATCGAGGACACCGACGACTTCACCCAGGCGCAACCCGGTCAGGACATCAACCTGACGCTGGACCTGCGCCTGCAATACCTGGCCTACCGCGAACTGAAGACCGCGGTGGAACAGAATGGCGCCAAGGGCGGTCTGATCGTGGTGGCGGACACGCGCAGCGGCGACATCCTGGCCCTGGCCAGCCAGCCGGGCTACAACCCCAACCGGCCGGACGACCGTGACTCCGCCGGCCTGCGCAACCGCGCCGTGGTCGACAGCTTCGAGCCGGGCTCGACCATCAAGCCGCTGCTGATCGCGCAGGCGCTGGAAACGCACGCGGTGCCCGCCGACATCCACATCGACACCGGCCCGGGGTTCTTCAAGGTCGGCGCGCTGACGGTGCATGACGTGCATCCGGAAGGCGACGTCGACCTGAGCCTGCTGCTGGCCAAGTCGAGCAACGTCGGCGCCGCCAAGGTCGGCCTGATCATGGGCGCCGAGTCGGTCTGGACCGGCTACCAGAAATTCGGCATCGGCGAGCCGGTGCGCTCCGGCCTGCCGGGCGAGGCCGGCGGTGTGCTGCGCAAATACAATGACTGGGGCCAGATCGCCACCGCCACGGCGTCCTACGGTTACGGCCTCACCGTCAACGCGCTGCAGCTGGTGCGCGCCTACACCGGCATCGCCAACGACGGCCTGATGCCGCAGCTGTCGATCCTGCACCGCGACCACGAGATTCCGGCGCAGCGGGTGATTTCCGAGCAGACCGCGCGCACCATGCGCCAGCTGCTCGAAGGCGTGGTCAACAAGGGCGGCTCCGGCGTGCGCGCCATGGTGTCCGGTTACCGCGTCGCCGGCAAGACCGGCACGGTGCGCAAAAACGCCAACGGCAGCTACATCGAAGGGCATCATCAGGCGGTGTTCATCGGCATGCTGCCGGCGGAGCACCCGCGCCTGGTCAGCCTGGTGATGATCGACGACCCCAGCGGCGACGACTATTACGGCGGCGCGGTCTCGGCGCCGGTGTTCGCCCGCGTCATGGCCGGCGCGGCGCGCCTGTTGCAGATCCAGCCGGACCTGACGCCGCAGACGCCGCAGCTGCAGACCGCCGGTGCCGCGGCGATGGCCGCCGCGCCGGGGCTGGCGCTGGCCGCCGGAGTGCAGCCGTGAACGCGGCCCTGGCAACGCGTCCCTTGAGCGCCCTGCTGCAGGGGCTGGCCGGCGACGTGCCCGATGTGGGCGTGACCGGCGTCGAGCTGGACAGCCGCCGCATCGTCCCGGGCTCGCTGTTCCTGGCGGTGCGCGGCCAGGCGCGCCACGGCCTGGCTTTCGCCGGCGAAGCGCTGAAGCGCGGCGCCGCGGTGATCGCCTGGGAGCCGCAGGCGGATGTGCCGGCGCCGCAGTTCGAGGTGCCGGTGCTGCCGGTCGAGAACCTCGGCGCTCACGCCGGCGAGATCGCCGCGCGCTTCTGGCGCCATCCCAGCCACGGTCTATTCACCGTCGGCGTCACCGGCACCGATGGCAAGACCTCCACCGCACACCTGATGGCGCAGGCCCTGGACCGCCTGGGCACGCCCTGCGCCTACTTCGGCACGCTCGGCTACGGCCGTCTCGGCCATCTCGCCGACGCCTCGCATACCACGCCCGACGCGGTGCGCCTGCAGCGCCTGCTGGCGGAGCAGCGCCAGGGCGGCGCCGCCGCGTTCGCATTGGAAGTGTCCTCGCACGCGCTCGACCAGGGCCGGGTCGCCGGCGTCGAATTCGACGTGGCGGTGCTGACCAATGTCGGCCGCGACCATCTCGACTACCACGGCACCATCGAGCGCTACGCCGCCGCCAAGCGGCGCCTGTTCGGCTGGAGCGGCCTCAAGGCCGCGGTGCTGAATCGCGACGACGCCCATGGCGCCGAGTGGGCGCGCACCCTGGTCGGCGGCGCCGAAGTGACGCTGTACGGCCTCGGAGGCGAAGTGCCGCCACGCGGGCGCCACGTGCTCGGCTTCAATCTGGAGCTGCATGACGCCGGCTTGCGTTTCGATGTGCACAGCTCCTGGGGCGAGGCGCGCATCGACAGCCGCCTGCTCGGCCGCTTCAATGCCCACAACCTGCTGGCCGCGCTGGCCGGCCTGCTGCACCACGCCGTGCCGTTGCAGGACGCGGCCGCAGCGCTCAGTGCCTGCGCCACCGTGCCGGGCCGCATCGAGGGTTTCCGCGGCCCGGCCGCGGCGCCGCTGGTGGTGGTGGACTATGCCCATACGCCGCAGGCGCTGACCCAGGTGCTGCAGGCGCTGCGCGGACACACCGCCGGCCGGCTGTATTGCGTGTTCGGCTGCGGCGGCGACCGCGACCGTGGCAAGCGGCCACTGATGGGCCACGCGGCGGCGGAACTGGCCGACCAGGCCATCGTCACCGACGACAACCCGCGCGGCGAGAACCCGGCCGACATCGTGGCGGAAATCGTCGGCGGCATTCCGGGCGGGCTGCTCGGCCGCGTCGGCGTGGAGCATGACCGGGCCCGCGCCATCGAGCGCGCGGTGCGCGCCGCCGGTGCCGGCGACGTGGTGCTGGTGGCCGGCAAGGGCCATGAGGACTACCAGATCTACGGCGAGGTGCGGCGGCATTTCTCGGACCGGGAATTCGTCGCCGGCCTGCTCGCCGGCGGCGTTGCGGAAGGGGCGGCATGAGCGCGCCGTCCGCCAGTCCCGATGTCGACGCCGGCGCCCCGATGGAGCATCTGTCCGACGTTGCGCGCCGCATCGGCGCCAGCCTGATCGGCGCCGATGCGCAGTTCAGCCGCGTGATCACCGACACACGCCAGCTGCAGCGCGGCGACCTGTTCGTGGCCCTGCAGGGCGAGCGCTTCGACGGTCATGACTATGTACCGCAGGCCGCCGCTCTGGGCGCAGCCGCTGCGCTGGTGTCGCGGCCGGTGCAAGGCGCGCCGTCGCAGCTGCTGGCCGGCGACACGCTGGCCGCGTTGCAGGCCTACGCCCGCAGCTGGCGCGCGGATTTCGAGATGCCGCTGATCGGCGTCACCGGTAGCAGCGGCAAGACCACCACCAAGCAGATGCTGGCGGCGGTGTGCGCCGCGCGCGGCCCGGTGCTGGCGACCGAGGGCAATCTCAACAACCATATCGGCGTGCCGCTGACACTGCTGCGGCTGCGCGCCGCGCAGCGCAGCGCGGTGGTCGAAATGGGCGCCAATCATCGGGGCGAGATCGCGCTGCTGGCCAGCCTGGCGCGGCCGGACATCGGCATCGTCACCCAGGCCGGCGACGCCCACCTGGAGGGCTTCGGCTCGCGCGAGGGCGTGGCGCGCGGCAAGGGCGAACTGTTCAGTGGCCTGGGCGGGCGCGGCGTGGCGGTGATCAACCGCGATGACGCCTACTTCGACCTGTGGCGCGAACTGGCCGGCGGCAGCACCGTCCTCAGCTTCGGCCTGTCGCAGCACGCCGACGTGCGCGCCGAGAACATCCACGGCTTGCCGGAGCACGCGCCCAGCGCCACCGTGTTCACGCTGGTCACGCCGCAGGGCAGCGCCCGTGTCGAATTGCCGCTGCCGGGGCGCCACAATGTCGCCAACGCGCTGGCCGCCGCCGCCGGCGGCCTGGCGCTGGGCCTGGATGTGGCCGAGATCGCCGCCGGTCTGGGCCGGGTGCGGCCTGTGGCCGGGCGCCTCAACTGGCTGAATACCTTGCAGGGTGCGCGCCTGCTCGACGACAGCTACAACGCCAATCCCACCAGCCTGCGCGCCGCGCTCGACCTGCTGGCCGGCCTGCCGGGCCAGCGCTGGCTGGTGCTGGGCGACATGCGCGAGCTCGGCGGCGACGCCGAGGCACTGCACGAAGAGGCCGGCCGCGCCGCGCGCCTGCTCGGCATCGACCGCCTGTTCACGCTCGGGCCGCTGGCGCAGCGCGCGGCGGCCGGCTTCGGCGCCCAGGCGCAGCACCTGCCCACCGCCGAAGCCCTGATCGAAGCGCTGCGCGAGGCGCTGTCCGAAACCGATGCCGGCCGCGTGGTGCTGCTGGTCAAGGGTTCACGCTCCTCCCGCATGGAGCGCGTCGTCGCCGCGCTGACCGGCACCACCGTGGCCGAGGCTCACTGATGCTTTACGCTCTGGCCGAATACCTGCAGCACTTTGTCGGCGGCTTCCGCCTGTTCGGCTATCTGTCGGTGCGCCTGATTCTCGGCATCCTCACCGCGCTGATCTTCTGCTTCGTGTTCGGGCCGCAGATCATCCGCCGCCTGCAGATCCTCAAGTTCGGCCAGGTGATCCGCCGCGACGGCCCGCAGAGCCACCTGGCCAAAACCGGCACGCCGACCATGGGCGGCGCCATGATCCTCGGCGCCATCGCCATCGCCACCCTGCTGTGGGCCGACCTGTCCAACCGCTTCATCTGGTTCGCGCTGTTCGTCACGCTGTCGTTCGGCGCGGTGGGCTTCGCCGACGACTGGCTCAAGATCCGCCACAAATCGCCCAAGGGCCTGGTGGCGAAGAAGAAGTACTTCTGGCTGTCGCTGACTGGGCTGGCCACGTCGATCGGCATCTACGTCACCGCCAGGACGCCGGTGGAGACCACGCTGATCCTGCCGCTGGTGAAAGAGGTGACGCTGCAGCTGGGCTGGGTGTTCATCCCCTGGAGCTACCTGGTGATCGTCGGCTCCAGCAACGCGGTCAACCTGACCGACGGCCTGGACGGCCTGGCCATCATGCCGACCGTGCTGGTGGCTTCGGCGCTGGCGGTGTTCGCCTATGCCACCGGCAACATCAAGTTCGCCGGCTATCTGGGCATCCCCTACGTTGCCGGCGTCGGCGAGCTGGCCATCTTCTGCACCGCCATCGCCGGTGCCGGCCTCGGCTTCCTCTGGTTCAACGCCTACCCGGCGCAGGTGTTCATGGGCGACGTCGGCGCGCTGGCGCTGGGCGCCGCGCTGGGCGTGGTGGCGGTGCTGGTGCGGCAGGAGATCGTGCTGGCCATCATGGGCGGCGTGTTCGTCGCCGAAACCGTGTCGGTGGCGCTGCAGGTGCTGTACTTCAAGTACAGCGGCGGCAAGCGCATCTTCCGCATGGCGCCGCTGCACCACCATTACGAGTTGAAGGGCTGGCCTGAGCCGAAGATCATCGTGCGCTTCTGGATCATCACGCTGATCCTGGTGCTGGTCGGCCTGTCCACGCTGAAGGTGCGCTGATGAACGGATCGTTCCAGGGTCGCCGGGTGTTGGTGGTCGGGCTGGGCAAATCCGGCGCCGCCAGCGCGCGCTACCTGGCGCGCGCCGGGGCCTCGCTGGTGCTGACCGACACGCGCGAAGTTCCCGCCGGCATCGAGCGGGTGCGGGCGGCCGCGCCGCAGGGGGAATTTCACCTTGGAGGATTCCAGGCGCCGCAGCCCTGGTCGCAGTTCGACTGCGCCGTGGTCTCGCCCGGCGTGCCGTTGGACGATCCCTTCATCGCCGCGCTGCGCCAGGCCAGGGTCGAAATCATCGGCGACGTCGAGCTGTTCGCCCGCGCCGCCAACGCGCCGGTGATCGGTATCACGGGCAGCAACGGCAAGAGCACCGTCACCACGCTGGTCGGCGACATGGCCATCGCCGCCGGGCTGCGCGCCGGTGTCGGCGGCAATCTGGGCACGCCGGCGCTGGACCTGCTCGAAGCCGATACGCAGCTCTACGTGCTCGAACTGTCCAGTTTCCAGATGGAGACCACCGACAGCCTGAAGCTGGCGGCGGCGACCATTCTCAACGTCTCGCCGGATCACCTGGATCGCCACGGCTCGGTCGAGCGTTACACCGCGGCCAAGGCGCGCATCTACGCGCATGCGCAGATCGCCGTGGTCAACCGCGACGACCGCGCCACCCATACCGGCGCGCACCTGGCGCGCAACATCGTCAGCTTCGGCCTCGATGCGCCGGCGCCGGGTCACTACGGCCTGATCGAGCAGGGTGGAGAAGTGTGGCTGGCGGGACCACCGGAAGGCGCCGCGGCGCACGCCGGCGCACTGCAGCAGTCGTCGTCCTCGCGCATCCCGCCGTCGCCGCTGCTGCCGCTCGGGGCCCTCAGGATCCAGGGCCTGCACAATGCAGCCAACGCGCTGGCGGCGCTGGCGCTGGCCGATGCCGCAGGCATTCCGCGCCAGGGCAGCCTGCGCGCGCTGGGCGCGTTCAAGGGTCTGCCGCACCGCTGCGAGTGGGTGGCCGAGACCGGCGGCGTGACCTGGATCAACGATTCCAAGGGCACCAATGTCGGCGCCAGCCTGGCCGCCCTGCAGGGCCTGTCCGGTCCGCTGGTCTGGCTGGGCGGCGGCCAGGGCAAGGGCCAGGATTTCACCGCGCTGCGCGGCCCGCTGAAGGACAAGGCGCGCGCCGCCATCCTGTTCGGCGCCGATGCCGCGCGCATCGAGCGCGATCTCGGCGGCGCGCTGCCGGTAAAGCGGGTGCCGGACCTGGACGCTGCAGTGCAGGAAGCGCACCAGCTGGCGCAGGCCGGCGACCGCGTGCTGCTGTCGCCGGCCTGCGCCAGCCTCGACCAGTTCCGCAACTACGAAGAACGCGGCGCCCGTTTCGCCGCGCTGGTGCGGGCCCTGTGAGCGCCCAGCGCATGGGCGGCGCGCAGGGCAGCCTGTCGCTGGGCCTGCCGCGCGCGCGGTACGGCCTCGACGGCACCCTGTGCCTGGCGGTGGCGGTGCTGCTCGGCTGGGGCCTGATCATGGTCGCCTCGGCCTCGGTGGCGATCGGCGAGAAAATGTCCGGCTCGCCGTTGTACTTCTTCGAGCGGCAGGTGGTGTTCGTGATCATCGGCTGCGTCTGCGGCGCGATGACGTTCGCCGTGCCGATGAAGAGCTGGGAGAACAGCGGGCTGCTGCTGCTGGCCCTGGCTTTCTTCCTGCTGGTGCTGGTGCTGATCCCGCATGTCGGCGTGCGCGTCAACAGTGCGCGCCGCTGGCTGGATTTCGGCCTGTTCCGCCTGCAGGCCTCGGAGCCGGCGCGCCTGGCCATGATCCTGTACCTGGCCGGCTACATCGTGCGCCGCCAGCTCAAGCTGCAGACCAGCCTGCCGGGGCTGGCCATGCCCTTCATTCCGCTCGGCATGGTCAGCCTGCTGCTGCTGGCCGAGCCGGATTTCGGCGCCACCGCCATCCTCATCGCCGTGGCCATGCTGATGCTGTTCCTCGGCGGTGCGCGGCTGGCCTACCTGGGCGGCCTGTTCGCCATCGTCGGCACCACGCTGACCCTGCTGGTGCTGACCGCGGCCTACCGCATGAAGCGCCTGCTGACCTTCACCGATCCCTGGGCCGACGCCGAACATGCCGGCTGGCAGCTGACGCAGTCGCTGATCGCGGTCGGCCGCGGCGAGGTGCTGGGTGTGGGGCTGGGCAACAGCGTGCAGAAGCTGCTGTACCTGCCGGAAATGCACACCGACTTCATCTTCGCCATCCTGGCCGAGGAATTCGGCCTGCTCGGCGTGGCGGCGCTGCTGGCCCTGTTCGGCGTGATCGTCTGGCGCGGCTTCGTCATCGGTCACAACGCCGAGAAGCTCAACTGCCTGTTCAAGGCCTACCTGTGCTACGGCCTGTCGAGCTGGTTCGGCCTGCAGGCGATGATCAACATGGCGGTGAACATGGGCATGCTGCCGACCAAGGGCCTGACCTTGCCCTTCGTCAGCTACGGCGGCAGCAGCCTGATCACGGTGCTGGTGATGCTGGCGCTGATCCTGCGCGTCGATCACGAGAATCGCCTGATCGAAGCCGGCCACCCGGAAGCCGGGGGGCGGCCATGAAGATCATGATCGCCGCAGGCGGCACCGGGGGCCACGTTTTCCCAGGTCTCGCCGTCGCCCAGGTGCTGCGTGCCCGCGGCCACCAGGTGGTGTGGATGGGCACGCCCGACAGCTTCGAGGCACGCACTGTGCCCCGGCACGGCATCGAGGTGCGCTACGTGCGCGTCAAGGGCCTGCGCGGCAAGGGGGCGCTGAGCTGGCTCGGCGCGCCGCTGCGCCTGCTGCGCGCGCTGCGCGATGCGCTGGGCGTGCTGCGCAGCGAGCGGCCGGATCTGCTGCTGGGCATGGGCGGCTTCGCCGCCGGCCCCGGCGGCCTGGCCGCCTGGCTGACGCGGCGGCCGCTGGTGATCCACGAGCAGAATTCAGTCGCCGGGCTGACCAACCGCCTGCTGGCGCATCTGTCGCGGCGCGTGCTGGAAGCATTCCCGAAGACTTTCCCCCGGGCCGAGACGGTGGGCAATCCGGTGCGTCCGGGTTTCGCCGAGCTGGCCGATCCGGCGCAGCGCATCGGCGTTCGCGGCGCGCCGGGCCAGGTGCTGGTGATCGGCGGCAGCCTCGGCGCCAAGGCGCTCAACGAAATGGTGCCGGCGGCGCTGGCGCTGATGCCGCCGGCGCAGCGCCCGCAGGTGCGGCACCAGGGCGGCCGCACGCTGGAAGCGGCGCAGGCGGCCTATGCGCGGCACGGCGTCAACGGCGAAATCACCGCCTTTATCGACGACATGCCCGCCGCCTACGCCTGGGCCGATCTGGTGATCTGCCGCGCCGGCGCCTCCACCGTGGCCGAGCTCGCCGCGGCCGGCTGCGCTGCGCTGCTGGTGCCGTATCCGCACGCCGTCGATGATCATCAGACCAGTAATGGCCAGTACCTGGTTGATGCCGGCGCGGCGCTGATGGTGCCGGAAGACCTGCTCTCGCCGCAGCTGCTGGCGGAGATGCTGGGCGGCCTGCTGGCGCGGCGCGAGCAGCTGGCGGCGATGGGCCGGGCGGCGCGCAAGGCCGCCTGGCCGCAAGCGGTGAACGTGATCGCGGACGCCTGTCTGCAGGCGGCGGGCGCATGATGACCGTGACCGGCCAGCCCAGGCTCGCGCAGAAATGGATGCGCCGCGTGCGCCGCATCCACCTGCTCGGTATCGGCGGTTCCGGCATGGCCGGCATCGCCGAGGTGCTGCTCAACCTGGGCTATGCCGTGTCCGGCTCGGACCTGAAGGAAAGCGCCGCGACCCGGCGCCTGCAGGGCCTGGGCGCGACGGTCGAATTCGGCCATGACGCAAGCCGCGTCGCCGGCGCCGACGTGATCGTGGTGTCCACCGCGGTGAAGGCCGACAACCCCGAACTGCTGGCGGCGCGCGAAGCGCGCATCCCGGTGGTGCGCCGCGCCGAGATGCTGGCCGAGCTGATGCGCTTCCGTTACGGCGTGGCCATCGCCGGCACCCACGGCAAGACCACCACCACCAGCCTGGTGGCGAGCGTGCTGGGCGAGGGCGGCCTGGACCCGACCTTCGTCGTCGGCGGCAAGCTGAAGAGCGCCGGCGCCAACGCGCGTCTCGGCGGCGGCGCCTACCTGGTGGCCGAGGCCGACGAGAGCGACGCCTCGTTCCTGCACCTGACGCCGATGATCGCGGTGGTCACCAACATCGACGCCGATCACCTGGAAACCTACGGCGGCGATTTCCGCCGCCTGCGCGCCACTTTCGTCGAGTTCCTGCAGCGCCTGCCGTTCTATGGCCTGGCCGTGCTGTGCGTCGACGACCCGGTGGTGCGCGAGATTCTGCCGGACGTGGGCCGGCCGGTGCTGACCTACGGCCTCGACCCCGACGTCAACGGCGGCGCCGATCTGCGCGCCGAGGATATCCGCTTCGAAGCCTCCGGCGCGCATTTCACCGCGGTGCTGCCGGATGGCACGCGCGAGGAGCTACACCTGAACCTGCCGGGCCGGCACAACGTGCAGAACGCGCTGGCCGCCATCGCCGTGGCGCATGAACTGGGCGTGAGCATGGCGGCGGTGCGCAAGGCCTTCACCGAGTTCGAGGGCGTCGGCCGGCGCTGCGAGTCGCACGGCGATCTGGCCATCCCGACGCTGAGCGGCAGCGCGCTGGTGCGGGTGGTGGACGACTACGGCCATCATCCGCGCGAGATCGCGGCGACGCTGGCGGCGATGCGCGGCGCCTATCCGGGGCGCCGCCTGGTGGTGGCGTTCCAGCCGCACCGCTACTCGCGCACGCGCGATCTGTTCGACGATTTCTGCGCGGTGCTGTCCGAGGTCGACGTGCTGCTGCTGACCGAGGTCTACGCCGCCGGCGAAGCGCCCCTGCCGGAGGCCGACGGCCGCGCCCTGGCGCGCGGCATCCGTGCCCGCGGCCGGGTCGAGCCGGTGTTCGTGAAAAGCGTGGCCGAGGCACCGGCGGCGCTGTCGGCGCTGGTGCGCGACGGCGACGTGCTGCTGACCCTGGGCGCCGGCGACGTCGGCAACCTGCCCGGCCTGCTGGAGCAGCAGTCGGCGGAGGCGCGGACGTGATGGCCGAGCCGGGTCTGCCCAATCTGCGCGGCACGCTGCGGCTCGATGAGCCGTTGGCGCGTCACACCAGCTGGCGCGTCGGCGGTCCGGCCGACCGCTATTTCGAGCCGGCCGACCGCGCTGACCTGATCGCCTTCGCGCGGCAGCTGCCGCCGCAGGAGCCGGTACTGTGGCTGGGCCTGGGCAGCAACCTGCTGGTGCGCGACGGCGGCTTCCGCGGCACCGTCATCGCCCTGCACGGCGCGCTCGACAGCCTGTCGCGCGACAGCGAGACCACGGTGGCGGCGGAGGCCGGCGTGCACTGCGCGCGGCTGGCCAAGTTCGCGCAGCAGCAGAAGCTGGCGGGTCTGGGCTTCATGGCTGGCATTCCCGGCACCGTCGGCGGTGCGCTGGCGATGAATGCCGGCGCCTGGGGCGGCGAGACCTGGCGCGCAGTGCTGGAGGCGGAAGTGATCTTCCGTGACGGGCGTTGTGCCTGGCTCGGCCCGGAGCAGTTCGGTGTGTCCTATCGCACGGTGCTGCCGCCACGCGATTTCCTCGGCTTTATCGCGGCGCGCCTGCGCGTCGAGCCGGACGACGGCAGCCATGCCAGGGCCACGCGCGAGTCGCTGGCCAAACGCAAGGCGACGCAGCCGGTGGGCAAGCCCAGCGCCGGCAGCACCTTCCGCAACCCGCCCGGCGACCACGCCGCGCGCCTGATCGAGAGCTGCGGCCTGAAGGGCCGGCGCATCGGCGGCGCGATGGTGTCCGAGCTGCATGCCAATTTCATCCTCACCGACGACGGCGCCAAGGCGGCCGACGTCGAACAACTGATCCAACTGATCCGCACAACCGTGAAGCACAACACCGGAGTCGAGCTGCAGCCCGAGGTCAAGGTCGTGGGGGAAGCCGCTCATGCGTAAGCTGACTTCCAACCCCGGCGACTTCGGCCGTGTCGCGGTGCTGATGGGTGAGGACGCACGCTTTGCGAGCACCGCTCGCTGTGCGGCCGAACGCCCGGCCACGGATGGCCGGGCCGGGGTTTCCGATTGTGCTGAAGCCGCGCCAGGGACGGCGGCACCAAGCCGCCCGGGGGTGAAGTGATGCGTAAGCTCACCTCCAACCCCAGCGACTTCGGCCGTGTCGCGGTGCTGATGGGCGGCTGGTCGGCCGAAAGAGAAGTGTCGCTGTGGAGCGGACAGGGCGTACTGGAGGCCTTGTTGCGCCGCGGCGTCGACGCGGTGGCGGTGGACGTCACGCCCGAGATCCTGCTGACGCTGGGCAAGCAGGGCTACGCCCGCGCCTTCAACGTGCTGCACGGCACCGGCGGTGAGGACGGCACGCTGCAGGCGGTGCTCGACCTGCAGGGCCTGCCGTACACCGGCAGCGGCGTGCTGGCCTCGGCCCTGGCCATGGACAAGCTGCGCAGCAAGCGCATGTGGAAGGCCGAGGGGCTGCCGACGCCGGAGTGGATGGCGCTGCGCGAACCGGGCGATGCGCTGCGCGCCGCCGGGCAGTTCGGCTACCCGCTGTTCATCAAGCCGTCCGAGGAAGGCTCCAGCGTCGGCATCAGCAAGGTCAAGGCCGCCACCCAGCTCGGCTCGGCCTTTCGCCGCGCGGCCGGCGATTACGAGGAGCGGCCGCGCGCGGTGATGGCGGAGCGCTTCATCGCCGGCGGCGAATATACCTGCGCCATCCTCGACGGGCAGCCGCTGCCGCTGATCCGCATCGAGCCCGCTGGCGAGTTCTACGACTACCACGCCAAGTACATCTCCGACCAGACGCGCTACCACTGCCCGTCGAACCTCGACCCGCTGCATGAGTCCGAACTGGCGGCATTGTGCGCCCAGGCTTTCGAGCTGGTCGGCGGCCGCGGCTGGGGCCGGGTTGACTTCATGCTCGACGCGCAGGGCCAGCCCTGGCTGCTGGAGGTCAACACCGTGCCGGGCATGACCTCGCACAGCCTGGTGCCGATGGCGGCGCGCGCGGCCGGCATGGATTACGAGGCGCTGTGCTGGGCGGTGCTGGAAACGACCCTGGGGCACAGCCCGTGAGCGCCGGAGCCATGGCCATGCCGATGAACGACGCACCGACGCTGCCGCGAGCCCTGCTGCCGGCGATCGTGACCGCGGCCGGGGTGGCGCTGCTGATGCTGCTGGGACATGCCGCGCGGCCGCTGCTGAACCGCCCGCTGCAGGCCCTGCGCATCGACGGCCAGCTGACGCACCTGAAGCCGCAGCAGATCGCCGCCGCGGCGGCGATCGCGCCCGGCGCGCGCCTGTTCGACGTGCGGCTGGATGCGGTGCGGGCGCAGGTGGAGGCGCTGCCCTGGGTGGCGCATGCGCGCGTGTCGCGGGTCTGGCCGGGACGCATCGCGGTGCGCGTCTGGGAGCGCAGCCCCTACGCGCTGTGGGGCGACAAGGGCCTGGTCGACGAGGAGGGCGTGGCCTTCACGCCGCCGCCGCAGGAATTGCCGCAGGGTCTGCCGCAGCTGTCCGGTCCAGTGGGGCGAGAGGCGCAGGTGATGCAGGGCTACCAGGCGCTGGCCGAGGCGCTCGCCGGCAGCGCATTCGCGCCGGATGGCCTGCGCCTGGATGCGCGCGGTTCGTGGACGCTGCACAGCGCCAACGGCATCGAGCTGCGCCTGGGCGAGGACGATCCGCGCGGCAAGACCGCCCTGCTGCGCGGCGCGGTGACGCGCACGCTGGCCGAGCGGCTCGACCAGGTGGCTTACGTCGATCTGCGCTACAGCAACGGCTTTGCCGTGGGTTGGAAGAACGATGCCGGGAACTGCCCGGCCAAGGGCACCGCGCCAGGAACGGCGCGGCCGGACTGCGGCCGCAAGGATGCGACGCAGGCAAAGAACGCGTCCGCCAAGCCGCCGGCGGCGGGCGCCCAAGCCGCAGAAGGAAACAAGCATGAGTAGACGCCAAGCCACCGAGTACCTGGTCAGCCTCGATGTCGGCACCTCCAAGGTGGCCGCGCTGATCGGCGAAGTGGGCCAGGCCGGGCAGGTGCGGGTGATCGGCCTGGGTACGGCGCCCACGCGCGGCCTGAAGAAGGGCGTGGTGGTGAACATCGAGGCCACGGTGGAGTCGATCCGCCGCGCAGTGGAGGCGGCCGAGCTGATGGCCAACTGCCGCGTGCGCGCCGCCCATGTCGGCATCACCGGCAGCCATATCCGCAGTCTCAACTCGGTCGGCGTGGTGCCGATCCGCCACCGCGAGATCGGCCAGCGTGACGTCGACGCGGTGATCGAGGCGGCCAGCGCGCTGGCCATCCCGGCCGACCAGCAGATCCTGCATGTCATTCCGCAGGAATTCGTGGTCGACGGCCAGGAGGGCATCCTCGACCCGGTGGGCATGAGCGCGGTGCGCCTGGAGGCCAAGGTGCACATGGTGACCGGCACGCTGTCGGCGGCGCAGAACCTGTACAAGTGCGTCGAGCGCTGCGGCCTGACGGTGGAGAAGCTGGTGCTGCAGCACCTGGCCTCGGCCGACGCGGTGTTGTCGCCGGACGAGCGCGACCTCGGCGTGGCGGTGGTCGATATCGGCGGCGGCACCACCGACGTGGCGGTGTTCAAGGGCGGCTCGATCCGCCACACCGCGGTGGTGCCGATCGCCGGCGACCTGGTCACCAGCGACGTGGCGGTGGCGTTCCGCACGCCCGGCCAGCACGCCGAGCAGATCAAGCTGAAATACGGCTGCGCCCTGCCGGAGATGGTGCAGCAGGACCCGGGCATCGAGGTGCCGGGCGTGGGTGAGACGCCGCCGCGGCGCTTGTCGCGGCAGATGCTGGCCGAGGTGATGCGGCCGCGCTACGAGGAGCTGTTCCGTTACGTGCGCAAGGAGCTGCACCGCGCCGACGTCTACGACCTCATTGCCGGTGGCGTGGTGCTGACCGGCGGCGCGGCGCAGACGCCGGGCATCCTCGAACTGGCCGAGGAGGTGCTGGACGTGGCGGTGCGCCTCGGTCTGCCGCACCAGGTGGAAGGCATCGAGGAAGTGACGCGCAGCCCGGCCTACGCCACCGGCGTGGGGCTGTTGCTGTTCGCAAGACAACAAAGGCCGGTCGGCGGATCGCATCTGTCCGGCACGGCGGGGGTGCAGCACTGGATGGGACGCGTCCAGGGCTGGCTGAAGGGACATTTCTGACGTTTTCTGGTTTTTTGGCGCAGGGACGTTGCGGGCGGGTTGTTCTCAAAAGGGTTTTTGAAGGAGGCTGACATGGCGAATGTGGTACCGGAGATGTTCGAGTTGGTGGACGGTCAATGCAAGCGCGCCGTGATCCGTGTGATCGGCGTGGGCGGCGGCGGCTGCAATACGGTCAACCAGATGGCGGCGGCGAATATCCAGGGTGTGGAATTCATCTCCGCCAACACGGATCGGGATCATCTTGAGAAGTGCGTGCCGACGCTGCAGCTGCAGCTCGGCGCGGAAGTGACGCGCGGCCTCGGCGCCGGCTCCAACCCCAAGCTGGGGCGCGAGGCGGCGGAAGAGGACCGCGACCGCATCCGCGAGATGCTGGAAGGCACCGACCTGCTGTTCATCACCGCCGGCATGGGCGGTGGCACCGGCACCGGCGCGGCGCCGGTGATCGCGGAGATCGCGCGCGAACTGGAAATCCTCACCGTGGCGGTGGTGACCAAGCCGTTCCCGCATGAGGGCAAGAAGCGCCTGGCAGTGGCCCAGGACGGCATCCGCGAGCTGCAGCAGCATGTCGACTCGCTGATCCTGATCCCGAACGAAAAGCTGCGCCTGGTGCTCGGCGGCAACGTGACCCTGCTGAGCGGCTTCAAGGCCGCCAACGACGTGCTGCAGAACGCGGTGCAGGGCATTTCCGACCTGATCACCCGTCCGGGCATGATGAACGTGGACTTCGCCGACGTGAAGACGGTGATGGCCAACCGCGGCATGGCCATGATGGGCCTGGGCGCGGCCGCGGGCGAGGACCGCGCCAAGAAGGCGGTCGAGGCGGCGCTGTCCAGCCCGCTGCTCGACGACCTGGAGCTGACCGGCGCACGCGGCATCCTGGTCAACATCACCTGCGACGAGAGCCTGACCCTGGACGAGTTGGAGCTGGTCAACGAGCGCATCAACGAGATCGCCTCGGCCGAAGTGGACATGAAGTGCGGCACCAGCTTCGACCCGGCGCTCAATGGCGAGCTGCGCGTCACCGTGGTGGCCACCGGCCTGGAAGGCTCGCGCGCCGCCGCCGCCAAGGGCAAGGAGGCGATGATGGAGCCGCCGCGCCTGAAGACCCCGGGCGTGGTGACGCCGCTGCGCACGCCGTCGGCCTGGCTGGCGCGCGGCCACGACGTCGAGATTCCGCCGGCGCGTCATGCCAGCCGTCCGGCCACCTCGGCCAGCCTGATGGCGCTGGACTACAACGAGGAACTGCTGGATATTCCGGCGTTCCTGCGGGCCCAGGCCGACTGACGTCCTGTCAAGCACCGGGTCATCCATGGCCCGGACAGTTGAAACAAGCGGGCTTTCGGGCCGCTTGGGCAAGATGGGCAACGGGCGCGTTACGCCATGGCGTGCCCGACGCCGCAAGACCGTGGCGGCCGGCCAGGGAAGGTTCCCGGCCGCCATGGATTCCTGCCGCCCGGCGGCGGGGTGTTAAGCGGGCTTAACCGGCGTTGCCGGAACTCCGTGTTAAAATCGCGCTTTCGGGCTGGATTCAGCCTCATCACCCGCTTTGGCGGGGTGCCGCATAATCCTTAGACCATGATCCGGCAGAGAACCCTACGCAATCCGATCCGCGCCAGCGGCATCGGCCTTCACAGCGGACAGAAAGTGTTCATGTCGCTGCTGCCCGCCGGGCCGGACACGGGTGTGCTGTTCCGCCGTGTGGACCTGAGCCCGCCGCGCGAGGTGCCGGCGCGGGCGCTGGCAGTCAACGAGACCACACTGTCGAGCAACCTGCAGGTGGATGGGGTCAAGATCGCCACGGTCGAGCACCTGATGTCGGCCCTGGCCGGCATGGGCATCGACAATTGCGTGGTGGAGCTGTCCTCGCCCGAGGTGCCGATCATGGATGGCAGCGCCGGGCCGTTCGTGTTCCTGATCCAGTCGGCCGGCATCCACGAACAGGACGCGCCCAAGCGCTTCCTGCGCATGAAGCAGCCGGTGGAAGTTTCCGATGGCGACAAATGGGCGCGCCTGGAACCCTACGAGGGCTTCCGCCTCAGCTTCCACATTGATTTCGACCATCCGTTGCTCAGGTCCACGGCGCAGCAGGCAACGGTGGATTTCTCCACCAGCGCCTATATCCGCGAGGTCAGCCGGGCCCGCACCTTCGGTTTCATGCGCGAGTTCGAGTTCCTGCGCTCGCGCCGTCTGGCGCTGGGCGCCAGCCTGGAAAACGCGGTGGCGGTGGACGAGTTCCGCGTGCTCAACCAGGACGGGCTGCGCTACGACGACGAGTTCGTGCGCCACAAGATCCTCGACGCGGTGGGCGATCTGTACCTGCTGGGCCAGCCGCTGCTCGGTGCCTACACCGCGTTCAAGTCGGGCCATGCGCTCAACAATAAGCTGGCGCGCGCCGTGCTGCAGGACGCTTCGGCATGGGAAACGGTGATCTTCGAGGACGAACGCAGCGCCGCGCCGGCTTTTTACACAAAAGCCGCGCCCGCACTGGCCTGATCCTGGCGCTGCGGTCAATCGTGAGCGGCCGGCGTTAGGCAGAACCAGCCCAACGCCGATTCTCATCACATCCCCGGCGGGGGCTGGTCTGGCGATATAAGCGCTTGTAAAGATTCGACTATGCACCCTGCCGGAGAATCACCGTCGGTGCATGGGGCAAGGACCGGATTTGGTGCATCCAGGCTTGCATACAGGTCAATCCCCTGTTTAGACTGGCCAAAATCTAGCCGCCGAGGGTGGCCAGGTTGATTTTCACTTCAAGTTTTGTAGAAGCCAAACCAAGGCGCTGTTGCAGGAAATGGATCAATTCTTGCTGTCTAAAGCGAACTTGAGTCAGGGCGGCGGCAGAAGCGGCATAAACTATCAAGATGCCATCCCGCTCATTGGCAACAGTCAGGGAAGACGCTAGCGGTTCGCCCGCCCAGTCACGGATTGCGGATTGGATTTGCGCCAGTTGACCGGCGCGGGTCAGCAGGCTGCCCAGAGAGGAATCTGGATCGTTTAGACATGCGCCGATGCCTTTGGCGTCGGGCTCCCGAGGGGGCTTCATCAGCTTTGCGGGGTAGGTTGCAAGTAATGGATATTATTTTAGTCAGTCATGCACGCGGCCGTACGTGGCGCCTGCGCCTGGAGCCACGCAATATCATAGGCTGGCTGCCGGCCGGCGTATGTGCGCTGCTTCTCTTTGGCCTGTGCTTTTCCGCCGGTTGGCTGCTGCGCCCGCAAGGCGGCCTGCTGCCGGATACGGTGGTGAGCCAGTGGGACAGCCAGTTGCAGCAGCAGCGTGGCGAGCTGAAGACCGCCCGGGCCAAGGCCGAGGAAGACGCCAATGCGCTGTCGCGCCGCATCGCCGAACTGCAGGCTTACGTGATGCGCCTGGATGCGGCCAGCAGCCGCATGACGCAAATTGCCCATATCGATCCCAGCGAGTTCAATTTTGACAAGCCGCCGCCCATGGGCGGCCCGGAAGTGCAGCTGGGCAACCAGCCGGCGCAGCCGGTGGCCCTGGCCGACGTGCTCGGCTCGCTGGACCAGTTGCAGCAGCAATTGTCGGACCGCGAGCGGCAGATGCGGGTGCTGGAGGACCTGCTGCTGGCCGGCCGCCTGGAAAAGGAAATCCGGCCCTCCGGCTGGCCGATCAGCGGCGGTTACATCACTTCCGGCTATGGCGTGCGCACCGATCCGTTCACCGGCCTGCGCGACTACCATCCGGGCATCGACTTCGCCGCTCCGGAAGGCTCGCGGGTGATGTCGGTGGCCGCCGGCATCGTCACCGCGGCCGGCGAGCGCAACGGTTACGGCAACCTGGTGGAAATCGACCACGGCAACGGCTACGTCACCCGCTACGGCCACAATGAAAAAATCCTGGTCAAGATCGGCGAGCGCGTCCGCAAGGGCCAGGCGATCTCCCTGATCGGCAGCACCGGCCGCTCCACCGGGCCGCACGTGCACTTCGAAGTGGTGCTGAACGGCAGCGTGGTCAATCCCGAACAGTACATCCAGGCCGCCCGATAGGCGCGCGGCCGCATGTCGTCCTGACAAACACCGGGCCAGGGGTTTGTCGTCCCTGACAAGCACCGCGCCAGGGGTTTGTCGTACATGACCGGCACCGCGCCATCCGTGGCGCGGACTGTTGAAACAAGAAGTAGGGGCTTTCTGGACCTAGTTCTGCCTCCTGCGGGCTTGAAAATCCCGCTTCTGTAACCATCAGTAGGGCATAATCCGCCTTTCGTTCGGGCGCGGCTGGCCGTTGGCAGGCCGAATCATCCCCTGTAAATCAGACAGATAATGGCTTCTCTACTCACGCGCATCTTCGGCAGCCGCAACCAGCGGCTGGTCAAAAAACTGCAGGGCCTGGCGGTGCAGGTCGGCGCGCTGGAATCCCGTTATCAGACGATGAGCGACGCCGACCTGGCGGCGCAGACTGGGCTGTTCCGCGAACGCCTGGCCCGGGGCGAAACGCTGGACGGGCTGATGCCGGAAGCGTTCGCGGTGGTGCGCGAAGCCGGCCGGCGCGTGCTCGGCATGCGCCACTTCGACGTGCAGTTGATCGGCGGCGCGGTGCTGCACCAGGGCAAGATCTCCGAGATGCGCACCGGCGAGGGCAAGACCCTGGTATCGACGTTGCCGGCGTATCTGAACGCGCTCAGCGGCAAGGGCGTGCATATCGTCACCGTCAACGACTACCTGGCGCGGCGCGACGCGGAGTGGATGGGGCGCATCCACCAGTTCCTCGGCCTCAGTGTCGGCGTGATCATGCAGGGCCAGTCGCCGCGCGAAAAGCGTGCCGCCTATGCCGCCGACATCACCTACGCCACCAACAACGAACTGGGCTTCGACTACCTGCGCGACAACCTGGCCTTCACGCCGGACGACAAGGTGCAGCGCGGCCACGCCTACGCCATCGTCGACGAGGTCGACTCGATCCTGATCGACGAGGCGCGCACGCCGCTGATCATCAGCGGCCCCACCGACGACGACCCCGAGCTGTGGCGCAAGCTCAACAGCCTGATTCCGCGCCTCAAGCCGCAGAAGGAAGAAGAGGGTCCGGGCGATTTCTTCGCGGAAGAGAAGAGCAAGCAGATCCATCTGTCCGAGGAGGGTCATGAGCGGGTCGAGGAACTGCTGCGCGAGGCCGGGCTGCTGGGCCAGGACGAGAGCCTTTACGATGCCAGCCGCATTGTGCTGGTGCATCATCTGAACGCCTTGCTGCGTGCGCACAACCTGTACAAGCGCGATGTCGAATACATCGTGCGCAACGGCCAGGTCATCATCATCGACGAGTTCACCGGTCGCATGATGACCGGGCGGCGCTGGTCGGACGGCCTGCACCAGGCGGTGGAAGCCAAGGAAGGCGTGCCGATCCAGCAGGAAAACCAGACGCTGGCCTCGATCACCTTCCAGAACTACTTCCGCCTGTACAAGAAGCTGTCCGGCATGACCGGCACCGCCGACACCGAGGCGTTTGAATTCCAGAACATCTACAACCTGGAAGTGGTGGTGATCCCGACCAACCGCGCCATGATCCGCCAGGACCGCGGCGACCTGGTCTACGGCACGGCGAAGGAGAAGTTCGAGGCGATCATCGAGGATATCGTCGGGGCCAACAAACGCGGCCAGCCGAACCTGGACGGCACCGCCTCGATCGAGAC
>CAYVKA010000024.1:0-56072 GCA_964451925.1 uncultured Nevskia sp.
GTCGTTGCGCTTGGCTTCCGGATCGCTCGCCGGCTCCAGCTGCGCCTTGGCGTGGTAGTGCTTGCCCAGGTCTTCCAGGTCGCCGCGCAACTCGGTCATCACCTCGGCGCTGGGCGGCTTGCCGCCCCAGTAGGCCGCCGACGGCTCGTAGGCGGTGGCGTAGCGTTCCTTCTCGCGCACCACCAGGTCGTTGAAGCCGCCCTCCTGGTAGGCAGAGATCACCCGGGTCTGGAATTTCGGCGCGCCCGGGTGGGTCGGGTGGCTGTCGATGAAGGCGGCGTAGGCGTTGGCGGCGTCGGTATAACGGCGCTTCTCCAGCATCTGCTCGCCGAGCGCGTTGTAGACCAGTGGGTAGAACCGCGGCTCCCCGTTCTTGGCGAAATAGTCGTTGACCGCCTTGCCGCCGCCCATCGCCGCGAACGACAGGCTGGATACACGCAGTCCGTCGCGTGCCAGGTCCGCCTTTTCCGCCGGCACCGCCTTGAGCGCGGCCTCGGGATCGTCGAGCTCGCCGGGCGGCAGTTCGCGGTCGAGGATGGTGAAGAACACGCCGATGTCCTGCGTGTACTTCTGCTGCTGGTACAGCGACCAGCCATATTTGTACTGGGCGGTGACGAAGAACGGCGTGCCTTCGCCGAAGCCCATCACCGTGTGATATTCCGGCTCCGCTTCGTCGTAGCGCTTGCGTCCGTAGAGCAGTTCGGCGGCGCGGAAGTGCGCGTCCGCAACCAGCGGCGAGGCCGGGTAGTCATGCTCCAGCCGCTGCAGCGTGGTGATCGCCTTGTCGGTGTCGCCGCTGTTCTGCTGGGCGCGTGCCAGCTGGTACAGCACGCGGTCGTTGTCCTTGCTGTGCGGATCGTCCAGCAGCTGCTGGTAGATGCCGATGGAGTCCTTCAGCGCGACGCCGTTGCTGCTGTTGCCGTTGTTGTCCTCGACCTGCACCTGCAGATCGGCGATGCGCTTCTCGGCCTCGATGCGGGTTTCGGCGTCGGGACTCAACTGCAGCAGCTTGCGGTAGTTTTCCAGCGCCTTCTGCGGATCGGGCGCGATCGGCTCCGACTGGATGATCGGCAGCTTGTCCGGCGACGGCTGCTTCTGGCTGGCCAGTGTCTTGATCGGCGGGGCGGCGTTCTTCACCGCGGCCGGTTGGCAGGCGGCCAGGGTCAGGCAGGCCGCGGCGAGCGCAGTGCGCTTCATTTGGAATTACCTTCTGCTTGGCCCTTCAACTGGCTGTCGTAGATGCGGGCGAGGGCGAAACGCGACTCGGTCAGGTATTTCTCGTTGAGGATCTTCTGCTTTTCCAGGTCGTCGATGGCGATGTCCTGCAGCAGTCCGCCTTCGACTTTTTCCACCTGCGCCAGCTGCGGTAGCAGCGTGTCGATGCGTGAGCGCAGCGCTTCCATACGCTCGAACGGGCCGACGAACTGCTCGGCGCCCGGGCTCTGCGCCAGCTGCAGGGATACCGGCGCCTCGCTGTCCGGCGCATCGGGCGAACCCTGGCCGGAAAAGGCCGCCAGGCGATTGGCCAGCTGCAGCTGCTGCGCCGCCGTGGAATCGGGCGCGTAGTCGGGTGCCGGCGCCTTGGCCGAAGCTGCGGGCGGCGGCGGCAGATCCTGGCCGCTGCGTGTCTGGTAGGTCTGCTGCAGCTCGGCCATGCGCGATTTCCAGAACTCCAGGTCGCGCTGCAGCAGCCGCGCGTCGCGATAGTCCTTCAGCGCTTCCTGGAAGTCGTTCTCGGCCAGCAGCCGCTGCAGGTAGAAGGTCTCGGGCGCGTCCGGCAGCGACTTGAGCTTCCAGGTCCAGCCCGATTCGGCGCCGGGGTCGTGATCGATCATGGTCCGCACCATGCGGCCGCTGCGCACGTGCTGCTCCGCTTCGTCCAGGCGGGTGCGGGTCTCCTCCAGCGAGGCGATGGCGCGCTCGTAATACTGTTGTGCCTGGATGTGGGCGCCGAGGCGGTCGAGCACGTAGGGGATGGCCAGCAGGCCTTCCTGCACCGCCGGGTCCATCGGGTCGCGCCCGGTCAGCTCGACCCAGGGCACCAGCGCCTGCTTCAGCTGCGCCTCCTCGTCGGAGGACTTGCCCTTGAGGTGGAACGGCGCCAGATGGGCGCGTTTGTAAAGGCTGTCGGAGTCGATGTAGCCAGGGCGCAGCAGCACGCCGATGGTGGCGAAGGAAGTGAACGCCGTCTGGTCGGTGGGGGCCTCGTCGCCGACCTCGGCCTTGCGCTGCTTGTTGCCGCGCGGCGCCAGGTAGGCCCAGCCCAGGCCGAGCAGGGCGCGGTTGGAATACGGGCCTTCGGTGCGGATGCGCTCGAAGATCGGCACCGCGGTGCCGCCCTGCTGGGTGCGCAGGAAGTGGTAGCCGAGCGTCAGGTTGGCCTTGTCGCGCAGGGCCAGCGAATCCGAGTCGGTGGGCGACAGGCGGCCCACCCGGTCGAGCATGTTGACGCCCTGGCCGACGCGGCCGTCGTTGATCAGCGCCACACCGAGGTTGTAGCGCATGAACGGCGTGGCTTCGCCGCTGTCCGCCTGGGTCAGGATGTCGGCGGCTTCGCCGTAGCGCCCCTGCGCCAGCAGCACACGCGACTGCAGATCCTGCCAGTCGATCAGCAGCTTTTTCGGCAGCTGTTCGTGCATCGAGCTGAGCTCGGCCGAGGCCTGCTGGTAGTAACCGCGCTGGTAGAAGAAGTCCGCCAGACGCAGACGTGCCTGCCCCAGGCTGACCGGGTCTTTGGCGTCGGCGATCTGCTCGCGGTAGATGGCTTCGGCGCGCTGCGGCATGCCGAACGACAGCGAGTCGGTAGCCAGGTCGCGGTAGTAGGCCGGGGCAAAGCGCTTCTGCGGCGCTTCCGCCTGCACCTGCGCCAGCAACGCGGCGGCGCTGAGGTAGCGGCTGTTGCCGGCGAGGTACTGCGCGCTGCGCACGCGCGGGTCGTTGTCGCCGCCAACGGTATAGATGTCGGCCGCCGCGGCGGCGCCGCAGGCCAGGGTCAGGGTCAGGGCAAAACCGAGAAGGCGCTTCACTGTGCCGCCCTCCAGTCGTGGAATTTCAGCTCGGGCCGGGTCAGGTAGCCTTCACGCTGCAGCACCAGCTCCAGCTCCGCCGGCTGCTGGGTCTTGTCGAAGTAGCCGTCGAAGCTGCCGGTGAACGGCGGATCGGTGGGCCGCGCGTCCGAATACTGCGCGGTGTACTGCGCGTGGATGCGGTGCCGGCCGGGCGTGGCGCTGATGCGGGTCAGCAGGTGCAGGCCGCGGTCCTGCAAGGCCACCGATTCCCCTTCACGGTACTGGTAGGAAACCGCGGCGCCGTCATCGATCGAGGCGCTGATGTCCTTGATCAGCATGCCCGGAATGCGCACGCCGATATAGAGCGTCACGCGATTGGCTTCCGGGTAAAGGAAATTCTGCTCCGCCGTCTGCGCCTGCTGGATCACGTCCAGCGACTGCTCTTTGAGCTTTTGCAGGCTCTGGTCGGTATCCAGCGCCGCGGGTCCTGCGGCCTGCGGCGTTGCCGCCAGGGCAGCCATCGGCAGTATGGCCGCGGCAAGGAGGCCGCAGGCTCGAAGCGGTATTTGTCTGATCATGGGGGAATGCAGGCGCATCGATTGGGACGAGTCTAAACAAATGCTTCGCGGCTTGCGACAACTGGTGAAAAAATCAACGCAAGGTGCTCTTGTAGCTGTCTTTCCAGCGCCGCAAAACGGCGAATACTTCCGCCACGTCGGGCAGCGGCCGGCCGGCGTGCGCGACAGCCGATTGCACCAGCGCAGGCTGGTCGCAACGCAGGAATGGGTTGAAGGTCATTTCTCCATGCAAGCTTCCCGGTACGCTCGGCTGTCCGTGCGCGCGTAAATTCTGCACCCGTTCGATCTCCCTGATCAGTATCGGATTGTCCGGTTCCGCGCTGCGCGCAAAATCCAGGTTGGACAGAGTGTACTCATGGGCACAATACACTGCAGTGTCAGCCGGCAGCGCGGCCAGGCGTTGCAGCGAGGCGTGCATCTGCTGCGGCGTACCCTCGAACAGGCGCCCGCAGCCGCCGATAAACAGCGTGTCGCCGCAAAACAACAGCTTCTGCTGGCGCTCGAAGTAGGCGATATGGCCGAGGGTATGGCCGGGCACGGCCAGCACCTCGAAACTGACGTCCAGTTCAGGAAGGGTGACGCGATCGCCGTCATCCAGCAGCCGGGTCAAGCCGGCGATCTTACCGGCCTCCGCGCGCGGGCCGTATACCGGGACGTCCCAGGCGGCGCGCAGCGCCGGCAGCCCGCCGATGTGATCGGCGTGGTGATGCGTGACCAGGATCGCCGCCAGGCGCAGGCCGCGCTGGCGCAGGGCCGCCTGCACCACCTCGCCGTCGCCCGGGTCGACCACCGCGGCCTGGCCATTCTGGTGCAGCAGCCACAGATAGTTGTCGCTGAACGCGGGCAGTGGTGTCACGGTTATCATGGAGGAACTGTGTCGGTTCAGCTTCGAGGCGTCAACCATGCCCAACCAGCTCGCCATCCGCGGCGGCCAGCCCTTCAGCCGCTACACCCTGACGCTATGGCTGCGCAGCCAGCGCGGGCGCCGCTTGCTGGCCCTGGAAGAGCGCGAGCTGCGGCGCGTGCTGCCCGACCTGTTCGGGCGGCACATCCTGCAGATCGGCAACTGGGGCCGCGGCCAGCGCCTGCTGTCCTCCGCCGACATGTTGCACCGGGCGGTGCTCGGCACCGTCGGCGACCTCGATGCGCAGTCGCTGGTGGAGCCCGAGCGGCTGCCGGTGCTGAGCCAGAGCGTCGACGCGGTGCTGCTGCCGCATACCCTGGAGTTCTCGCAGCTGCCGCACAACGTGCTGCGCGAAACCAGCCGCGTCCTCACCGATCGCGGCCGCCTGCTGATCCTGGGATTCAACCCCTGGAGCGTGTGGGGCTTGCGCCAGCGCCTGGGCCTGCGCTACCGGGCATTTCCGCCGGGCGCGCGCCTGTTCAGTCCGGCGCGCTTATGCGACTGGCTGGAGCTGCTCGATTTCGAGGTGATGCTGATGCGGCGCTTCGGCGTCGGCTTCCCCTGGGGGGCGCCGCGTACCGTGGGCGAGCAGGCCGGCTTGCACAGCCTGCTCAATCCGTTCATGGAAGGCTATCTGATCATGGCCAAGAAGCGCGTCATCCCGATGACGCTGGCCGGGCGCCTGCCGCGGGCCCAGGTCCGCACCCTGGTGGGCGGCGCCCTCGGCGGCGCCGCATCGCGGCTGCCCGGCGCGCAGCCGCGCCAGGAACTGCCGCAAACCAACGAATGATTCCGACAATTCCGACCGAAAGGATGCTGTTTTTTGAAGACTGTAGTGATCTATACCGACGGCGCCTGCAAGGGCAATCCGGGGCCCGGAGGCTGGGGGGCCCTGCTGCGCTGGAACGGGCATGAGAAGAAGCTGTGCGGGGGCGAGTCCCTCACCACCAACAACCGCATGGAACTGATGGCCGCCATCATGGCGCTGGAGTCGCTGAAGCAAGCCTGCGAAGTGGCGCTGTATACCGACTCGGTCTACGTCAAGCAGGGCCTCAACGAATGGCTGCCGGGCTGGAAGGCGCGCGGCTGGCGCACCGCCGACAAGAAGCCGGTGAAGAACCAGGACCTGTGGCAGCGCCTCGACATCGCCGCCTCCCGCCACCGTGTCGACTGGCACTGGGTCAAGGGCCATGCCGGCGATCCGGGCAACGAGGCCGCCGACGAACTGGCCAACCTCGGGCTGCAGCAGCACCGCGCCGCGGGGGCGGTGCAGGCATGAGCCACGAGCGCCAGATCATCCTCGACACCGAAACCACCGGCCTCGAGGTCGGCGAGGGCCATCGCGTCATCGAAATCGGCTGCGTCGAGCTGCTCAACCGTCGCGTCACCGCGAAGAACTTCCACCACTATCTGAACCCGGACCGCGCCATAGACCCGGGCGCGCAGGAAGTGCACGGCATCAGCAACGAGTTCCTCGCCGACAAGCCGCGCTTCGCCGATATTGCGCCGGGCCTGATCGAGTACCTGCGCGGCGCCGAACTGGTGATCCACAACGCCGCGTTCGACGTCGGCTTCCTCGACAAGGAGCTGGAGCGCGCCGGTTACGCCGAGCGCCTGGGCCAGATCTGCGGCATCGTCGACACCGTGTCGATGGCGCGGCGCATGCACCCGGGGCAGAAGGCCAGTCTCGACGCGCTGTGCAAGCGCTACGGCATCGACAACTCCAACCGCGACCTGCACGGCGCGCTGCTCGATGCGCGGCTGCTGGCCGATGTCTACCTGGCGATGACCGGCGGCCAGGCCACGCTGGTGCTCGACCGCGAAGCCGCCAGCGCCGGCTCCGGCGATTCGCTGCTGCGCGGGCTGTGGGAATTGCTCGGGCCGGTGTCCGCGCCGCTGCGGGTGATCCGCGCCGACGCGGAGGAGCTCAGCGCCCATCGCGAGCGCCTGGCCGGCATCGACAAGAAGAGCGGCGGCAAGCTGCTGTGGAGCGGGGAATCGGGAATCGTGAATCGGGAATCGTAAAAAAATCGGGGCAACACGCCTCTACGTGTTGTGCTTCTCCATTTCCGATTCCCGTAGGCGCTGGCGGCTATGCCGCCCGTGCCAGCGCCGTCACCACCTCAAAGTACGGCGGCCGCGGCTCGCGCGAAGTGACGCGGCACAGCTCCACCGTCAGGTCGCAGGCTTTCAGCCATCGGGCCAGCGCCTCCGCGGTCACGCCCAGGTTGACATGATCGTAGGCCTGCTTCGCCGCCTCGTGCTGGTGGGCATTGAGCGTGGCGATGATCAGCTGCCCGCCCGGGCGCAGCAGCGTCGCGGTGCGGGCGATCACTGCTTTCGGGTCGTGGGCATAGCTGAGCGCGTGCATCAGGAACACCTGGTCGAAGCCCCGCGGAACGAACGGCGGCGCGCCCATGTCGGCCTGGCAGAAGGCGACGTTGCTGACCGTGCCGAGGCGCTTGCGCGCCGCGGCCAGCACCTTGGCGCTGATATCCATGCAGGTGACCGAGCGGGCGCGTTCGGCGATCAGCTCGGCCAGCACGCCGTCGCCGGAGGCTACGTCGAGCACGTCGCCGAGCTGCAGCAGGCCGATCAGCGCATGCGCGGTGGCCTCCCAGGTGCGGCCGGGCGAGTAGTGCAGCTCCATGCGCCCGGCCACCGACTCGGCCCAGGTCTGGCCGGATTGGCGCGAACGCACCACTTCGTCGGCCCGCTCGCGGTCGAGCCGCGCCTGGCGGTCGTCCAGTTCCTGGCGCATCAGGCCCCACAGCTCGGCGGCACTGTTCTCCGCCGCCGCCAGGGTATAGAGGGCGGCGCCGCCGGTGCGCTGGTCCTGCACCAGTCCGGCGCGCTTGAGGCGCGCCAGGTGGGTGGAGACGCGGCTCTGCGCCAGGCCGGTGATTTCGGTCAACTCGGCCGCCGACAGCGGATGCGCCTCAAGTAGCAGCAGCAGGCGCAGCCGGCTGGGATCGGCCAGCAGGCGGCACAGCTCGGTGCTCTGGGCAATGCTCAGCTTCACAGAGAAAATCCGGGGCCGGGCCGCCGGGCATGCCTTGCCGGACCACGCCGGAGGGCAGCCATAAAAAACCCGCCGTTAGCCAAACGGCGGGTTGGAGTGAGGCGGATCTCAGCCCTGTTTCTTGACGACATCGGCAACCTTGTTCACCGCCTCCGAAACCGCGCCGGAAACGCTTGATACGACGTCGCCGACCGATTCGACCGCGGAGGTGGCGGCCTGCTTGGCCTTGCTGGTGGCGCGGCTGGCGCGCGAATTGGGCGAGGGCACCGCCTGCTCCACCAGGTGCGCCGCCGCCGCGGCGCCGCGCTTGCCGCTGGCCACCGCCTTGCCGGTGACGGCCTTGGCCTGTTTGCTGACGCTCTTGACCGACTTCTGCGCATCCTGGCCGGCCTTGCGCGCGGCTTCCTTGACCTTGGCCACCGCTTTGCGGGCCGGTGCCGCGGCCTTGTTCAGCTGCGCCACGGTGACTTTCTCGCCCTTGACGCCGCTCTGCACCAGCTTGGCCAGCTCGGCGCGCGTCTCGGCGACGATGCCCATCGATTCGCGGGCATGGGAAATCACCTGGTTGACAGTTTCCTGCAGCAGGTCCAGCTGCTGCTGCGCCAGGCCGCGGATGTCGCTCTTGTTGGCTTTGCGGATCGAGTCCAGCGCATTGCGGTAGTAGTCGTTGAGCGCCTTGAGCTCGCGGTCGGCCAGTTTCTGTACGCCGTTGTAGACGATCTTGTTGGCGCTGGCGACGACGCCGAGGGAATCCTTGCGCAGCTGCTCGATCTGTTGTTTGAGCTTGTCCAGATGCTGTTTCGCGGCCATTTTCGACGCTCCCCCGGTTTGTCGGCGACTGGCCGGGATTCTAGGACCCGCTGTAAGTGACTGTCAAAATGGAAATTTTATGCGCCATGCCGGGGCGGCGAGGCGGCGGGATCGGCAGCTGGGCCGGGGCGCGGGGTGGGGCATGGTTTGTCCCACCGTACGCAGGCGTATATGATCGTCAGGCTATGCTGTCGCCGGGAGCGAAGGCATATCCATGTTCCGCCCGCGCGAAGCATCGATCTGCCATGCCCGACCCGCCGGCCGGGTGCGCAGTGGCAAATCCGCGCCCGCCGCCGCGCTGTCCCTGGCAAGCCGGTGTTTTGTCAGAACAATTTTCATCATCCAGTCGAGGAAATAGAAGCCCATGTATCAAGGCCAGTCCATCCAGGTCAGCAAGCTCGACGGCGGCATCGCCGAGCTGAGCTTCGACAACAAGACCGATTCGGTCAACAAGTTCGATTTGCGCACCGTCAACGAGCTGCGCGAAGCGGTCGCCGCCATCAACGCCGACGGCGGCATCAAGGGCCTGGTGGTGAGCAGCGCCAAGGACGTGTTCATCGTCGGCGCCGACATCACCGAGTTCGGCAAGAACTTCCAGCAGCCCGAGGAAGAGATCGTCAAGTGGTCGGTCGAAGCCAACAAGGTGTTCAGCTCGGTCGAAGACCTGCCGTTCCCGACGGTCACCGCCATCAACGGCATCGCCCTCGGCGGCGGCTTCGAAATGGCCCTGTCCACCGACTACCGCGTGATGTCGACCAAGGCCCAGGTCGGCCTGCCGGAAACCAAGCTCGGCATCTTCCCGGGCTTTGGCGGCACCGTGCGCCTGCCGCGCCTGATCGGCGCCGACAACGCCATCGAATGGATCGCCGGCGGCACCCAGCAGAAGCCCGATGCGGCGCTGAAAGTGCATGCCGTGGACGCCGTGGTCGCTCCCGAGAAGCTGAAGGAAGCGGCGCTCAAGGTGCTGGCCCTGGCCCTGGCCGGCGCCTATGACTGGAAGAAGCGCCGCGCGCAGAAGACCGGCCCGCTGCAGCTGCCGATGGTCGAGTCGATGATGGTGTTCACCACCTCCATCGGCTTCGTCGGTGCCAAGGCCGGCAAGCACTTCCCGGCGCCCGTCGCCGCCATCACCGCGATCCAGAAGGCCGCCGGCAAGAAGCGCGACGACGCGCTGCTGATCGAGGCCCAGGCTTTCGCCAAGATCGCCAAGACCCAGGCTGCCGACTCGCTCATCGGCCTGTTCCTCAACGACCAGCTGATCAAGAAGAAGGGCAAGCAGTACGCCAAGATCGCGCGCCCGGTGAAGCAGGCGGCGGTGCTCGGCGCCGGCATCATGGGCGGCGGCATCGCCTACCAGTCGGCCAGCAAGGGCACGCCGATCATCATGAAGGACATCGCCGACAAGGCGCTGGACCTGGGCATGTCGGAAGCCAACAAGCTGCTCGCCAACCAGGTGACCCGCGGCAAGATGAAGCCGGAAAAGGCCGGCGCCACCCTGGCCGAGATCCGTCCGACTCTCAACTACGGCGATTTCGGCCATGTCGACGTGGTGGTCGAGGCCGTGGTCGAAAACCCCAAGGTGAAGAAGGCGGTGCTGGCCGAGGTCGAGACCGTCGCCCGTCCGGACGCGGTGATCGCCTCCAACACCTCGTCCATCTCCATCGACGATCTGGCCAGCGGCCTGAAGCGTCCCGAAAACTTCCTCGGCATGCACTTCTTCAACCCGGTGCACAAGATGCCGCTGGTGGAAGTGATCAAGGGCGCCAAGACCAGCCCCGAGGCCGTCGCCACCATCGTCGGCTACGCCAGCGCCATGGGCAAGACGCCGATCGTGGTCAACAACTGCCCGGGCTTCCTGGTCAACCGCATCCTGTTCCCGTACTTCGGCGGCTGGTCGGCGCTGCTGCGTGACGGCGCCGACTTCGTCAAGATCGACAAGATCGCCGAGTCGTTCGGCTGGCCGATGGGCCCGGCCTATCTGCAGGACGTGGTCGGCATCGACACCTCGCACCATGTCGGCGACGTGCTGGCGGAAGGCTACCCCGACCGCATGAACAAGAGCTTCAAGACCGCGCTCGACGTGATGTACGAGAACAAGCGCTTCGGCCAGAAGAACGGCATCGGCTTCTACAAGTACGAGACCGATCCCAAGGGCAAGCCGAAGAAGGTCCTGACCGACGACAGCTACACGCTGATCGCCAGCGTGCAGCCGAACGGCACCAAGGACTTCACCGAAGAGGAGATCATCGACCGCCTGATGATCCCGATGGTGATCGAGACCGCGCGCTGCCTGGAAGAGAACATCGTCGACACCGCCAACGAGGCCGACATGGGCCTGATCCTCGGCATCGGCTTCCCGCCGCACCTCGGCGGCGCGCTGAAGTACGCCGACATCGTCGGCCTGGCCAAGCTGGTCGAGAAGTGCCAGAAGTACGCCAGCCTGGGCAAGCTGTACGAGCCGACCGCGCGCATGAAGGAAATGGCCGCCAAGGGCGAGACCTACTACGCCAAGTAAGCATCCAGCCCTTGCCACGAATTCGTTTTGGAGATTCACATGACTGAAGTCGTAATCGTTGATGCGGTAAGAACCCCGATGGGCCGTTCCAAGGCCGGCGTGTTCCGCAATGTGCGCGCCGAAAACCTCTCCGCCGAGCTGATCAAGGCGCTGCTGTTGCGCAACCCCGCGGTGAAGCCCAAGGAGATCGAGGACGTGATCTGGGGCTGCGTGCAGCAGACCAAGGAGCAGGGCTTCAACATCGCCCGCCAGGCCTCGCTGCTGGCAGGCCTGCCGCACGAGGTTTCCGGCCAGACCGTCAACCGCCTGTGCGGCTCGTCGATGACCGCCATCCATGCCGCCGTCGGCTCGATCAATTCCGGCATCGGCGACCTCTACATCTGCGGTGGCGTCGAGCACATGGGCCATGTGCCGATGGACTACAACTTCGACGGCAACCCGGAGCTGTCCCTCAACACCGCCAAGGCGGCGGCGATGATGGGCCTCACCGCCGAGATGCTGGCCACCACCTTCCAGATCTCGCGCAAGGCCCAGGACGAGTTCGCCCTGGCCTCGCACCAGCGCGCCACCCAGGCGCGCAAGGACGGCGCCTTCAAGGACGAACTGGTGCCGGTGGCCGGCCATGACGCCGACGGCCTGCCGCTGCTGGTCGACTACGACGAAGTGGTCCGCACCACGGCGAGCTTCGACGACCTGGCCAAGCTCAAGCCGGTGTTCAACCCCAAGGGTTCGGTCACCGCCGGCAACAGCTCGGCCCTGTCCGACGGCGCCTCCGCCGTGCTGGTGATGTCCGCCGAGAAGGCCAAGGCCCTGGGCCTGAAGCCGCTGGCCAAGATCCGCTCGATGGCTTCCGCCGGCTGCGACCCCAGCACCATGGGCCGCGGTCCGGTGCCGGCCAGCAAGAAGGCGCTGGAACGCGCCGGCCTGACCCTGAAGGACATCAACTACTTCGAGCTGAACGAGGCCTTCGCCGCGCAATCCCTGGCGGTGCTGACCGAGATGAAGCTGCTCGACCGCCTGGACCACATCAACATCAAGGGCGGCGCCATCGCCCTGGGCCATCCGCTGGGCTGCTCGGGCGCGCGCATCACCGGCGCGCTGGCGCACATCCTGAACCAGAAGGACGCGCAGTTCGGCCTCGCCACCATGTGCATCGGAATGGGGCAGGGCGTGGCGACGGTGCTGGAGCGGATCCACTAAGCTGCAAAGTCACTAGCGTCAAAAGGGCCAGAGTTGTTTATCTGGCCTTTTTTATTTGTAGTTCAGGATAAAACCAATCCAGGCGAAGACCGGCTGCGCTTTATCAAAAAATAGCGGCTAACGGTGGTATCGGAGGAGACGCTGTGAAAGAAAAATATCAAGTCTTTGTTAGCTCAACCTACGAAGATCTAAAAGCCGAACGTGATGAAGCTATCAAAGCGGTCTTAGAAATGGGACATATTCCCGTCGGAATGGAGATGTTTAGTGCCGGCGATGAAACGCAGTGGGAGCTAATCAAACGACAAATAAATGACTCTGACTACTACGTAATTATTGCGGCCCACCGCTATGGATCTTTGGATGGAGATATTAGCTACACCGAAAAAGAATATGACTACGCCGTATCAAAGGGAATTCCGGTGCTTGGATTCATAATTTCGGACGACGCAAGTTGGCCAAAATCTCTTATTGAAACTGATGTAATCAAAGCTGAACGACTAAATCAGTTCAAACAAAAAATTAAACAAAAGATGGTGAGTTGGTGGTCAGCAAAGGAGCAGATTCACGCAAAGGTATCTGTTGCGCTATCGAAAGCTATAACGGCATATCCCCGTTCAGGTTGGGTGAGATCTTCGGGAGATGTTGGTTCGCAGGTTACGGCTGAACTTTCCAGATTGAGCCAGGAAAACGCGGCCTTGCGAGAAGAAAATCGAATGCTTACTGCTAAGAAAATTGTTGATGATACCAACGAAAAAAAGAAGACTATTGAGCTTCTCCAACGAACTCAGTTGGCGGTGGCCTTTTTCTTCAAGGACGAAAAAGATTGGACAGCTGGACCACCAACTTCGCTATATCGGATATTTAGGCTGTTAGCGCCAGAAATGGTGGTTGAGTTGTCATTCAATGATGCTGATAACTATCTTGGCCAAATGCTTCCTAAGAATGCTAAGGATAAAGGCAAGAAAATTCGAGATAAATTTCCGCTGCCGAGCAATTCGGTTAAGGAATGGTTGGCGGATATACACGCCCTTGGGTTAGTGCAACCCTCAGAGCGCAAGCACCCTGTGAGCGATGACAGACAATATTGGTCGCTTTCGGAGCGCGGAAAATCCGTTTATGCAATGACTAGGATTGAACACTTAGAAAAAAAAGCAAGTGATCCAACCACTAAACCGATGACAGTTGCTCATGATTGAGCACCGTAGGTTGAGATAGGAGCACGGTACAGAGTCGCTTCCGCCGGACTGGAAACGCTTAAGGCAATCCCAGATTCCGCTGTTTGGCGAGCGGGAAGATACGCACCACGCCGCGCTCGCCGCCGAATCCGGCGACACCGTTGCTGAGCAAGGTGGTGGCGAATTCGGCCGCCGCCTCCGGCGTGGTGCCGGACTGTTCCACGAGCACCCGGCCGATCTCGAAGGCGGTGCCGTAGAACGAGGCCGCCAGCAGGTTGACGTCGACTTCCGGGAACACGCCGCGGCGGATGGCGTCGCGGATGTCCTCGCGCAGCGCCCGCATCGGCGCGCCGATCACGGTGTCGCGGAACAGGCTGCGCACCACGAACTCGTTGCGCAGGATCAGGCGGAAGAAATCGGGATCGTCGCCGACCTTGCGGAACAAGGTCTGGTAGGCCCCGCGGATGAACCCCTCGATCGACTGCGCCTGCCGCCGCACCTCGTGCAGCCGGTCGTTGAGGTCGCTGATGCGCACCTCGAGGATCTCCCGGAACATGCACTCCTTGTCCTGGAAATAATTGTAGAAGGTGCCTGATGCCAGATCGGTGAGACGCACGATGTCGCGCACCGTGACCGCCTCATAGCCCATTTCCAGGAAGCAGCGCCGCGCCGCGTCGAGCAGCATGGCACGGTTGGCCTGCTTGTTCTGTTCCCGTTTGCCCTGGCTGCAGACGGCGTTCACGCGATGGCGACTCCGGCAATCGATCGTATATGCACGCTGCAGCATATACCGAGTTGCGCCGGGTTGCGCTGGTGCGCGGGAAACGAAGTGGCAATGACGGCGGCGGGCCGATCCTTGGCCGCACTCGCCGGTGACGGAACCGCTGCCGGCCCGTCCCCTTGGGGCGGGGACGGGCCGGACCAGGCTCAGCTGAACTTGGAGAAATCCGGCTTGCGCTTCTGCATGAAGGCGGTCATGGCTTCGCGCGCCTCGCCCTGGCCGAGCATCGGGATGAAATGATCGGCTTCGACCTTGATCGCCTCCAGCGCGGTCTGCTCCGACCAGCGGCGCATCAGCTTCTTGGTCACGCGCAGGGCGTTGGGCGGCTGCTGCGCCAGCTTCAGCGCGCGCTCCTGGGCATGC
This sequence comes from uncultured Nevskia sp., assembly GCA_964451925.1. Lineage (GTDB taxonomy): Bacteria > Pseudomonadota > Gammaproteobacteria > Nevskiales > Nevskiaceae > Nevskia. The sequence goes on from CAYVKA010000024.1 coordinate 14,357, forward strand.
GGCTCGACCTCGGCGTCGGGCAGCACGGCGTTGACCAGTCCGTATTGCAGCGCCTTGTCGGCCGAGAACACCTCGCCGAACATCACCAGTTCGGCCGCGCGGGCATTGCCCATCAGGCGCGGCAACAGGTAGCTGGAGGCGAATTCCGGGCAGATGCCGATGTTGGTGAAGGGCATCTGCAGGCGCGCGCCCTGGCCGATATAAACCAGGTCGCTGTGCAACAGGAGGGTGACGCCGATGCCGATGGCGATGCCGTTGACGGCGGCAATCACCGGCTTGGGGAAGCCGGCCAGGGTGCGCATGAAGCGGGCCACCGGCGCATCCTCGCCCTTGGGCGGGTTCATCAGGAAGTCCTGCAGATCGTTGCCGGCGGTGAAGGCGTCCGGCACGCCGGCGAACAGCACCACGCGCACTTCTGGGTTCTGCGCCGCGCCCTGCAGCGCCTCGGCCAGGGCGCTGTACATGGCCTGGGTCAGGGCGTTCTTCTTGTCGGCGCGGTTGAGTCGCAGGGTCAGCACGCGTTCGTGCAAATGGGTCTGGATCAGTTCGGACATCGTTTTTCTCCGTAGGGAATGGGAATCGGGAATGGGGAATTGGGAATGGGGAATTGGGAATTGGGATGGAACCAAAACGATTCCCGAATCCCTATTCCCGATTCCCGCCTAAAGACCGGGCGGGGTCGGCTTGCTGCCGGGAATCGGCTCGCCGGAATCGCGCAGGCGCACTGCTTCATGGAAGCCGGCGCTGGCGGCGTGTTCGCGGAAGGCCACACCTTCCGGCGAATGGCGGGTGATGCCGTCGAACAGCGTGGCCAGCGCCTGGGTCGAGGCCAGGCCCATGTTCTCGTAGGCCAGGTTGATCATCATTTTCTGCATCATCAGCTGGTTCTTCGGTACTCCGCTCATGCGCCGGGCCAGCTGCAGCACGCGCGCTTCAAGCTGCGCCGCCGGCACCGCATCGAGCACCAGGCCCAGCGCCTTGGCTTCGCGGCCGTCGATGACGTCGCCGGTGAGCAGCATGCGCTTGGCCTTCTCCACGCCGAGGCGGTAGACCCACATGCCGGTGACCGGGCAGCCCCAGACGCGCGCCGGCGGGTAACCGATTTTCGCATCCTCGGCCATGATGGTCAGGTCGCAGGACAGGGCCAGCTCGCTGCCGCCGGCCACGGCATGACCATGCACCTTGGCGATGGTCGGCTTGTGTGAGCGCCACAGGCTCTGGAAGCGCTCCGAGAACTGTTTCATCATGCGGTAGTCGATCAGCGGGTCCCAGGGCATGTCCTGGTTCCACGGCGAGTCACCCTCGGCGAAGTCCTTGAGGTCGAAGCCGGCGCAAAAACCCTGGCCGGCGCCCTCCAGCACGATGACGTGCACCGCATCGTCGCGGTTGGCCTGGGCCACCGCTGCTTCCAGTTCCGTGGCCAGGGTCGGGTTGATGGCGTTGAAGCGTTCCGGGCGATTCAGCGTCAGGCGCGCGATGCGTTCCGACGCCGCATAGCGCAGGGTCTTGAATTCCATTCCGGGCTCCTGGGTAATGATTCTAACCGGCGTGCCGGTGGCGGCACCGCCGCATCATATCGGCTGACGCCGCGGCGTGTGGCTGGAACGGATCGCGGGAAGGCAACACGCTGCATTACCCCTCGGCCTTACGGCGCAGCCAGGACAGCGCCTCGTCCCACAACGGGCGCGGCGCGCTGCGGCGGAAGAAGCCGAAATGGCCCAGGCGCCGCAGACCGTGATCGCGCGGGCGCAGCAGGGTCACTTCGGTATTGGCGCCGTGCAGACCGTACAGCGGCGCCAGCGCGCGCACTGCGGCCGGCGGTGCATAGTCGTCGTCCTCGATCGCCAACAGGCGCACCGGATGGCGATACTGGTTGAAATGCTCACGCAGCGGCGCGCCGGCGTCATCGACCAGGAAGCGCGGATGGCTCGACCAGCGTGCCCAGTCCAGCGCAACACCGCGCGGCAGGCTGTCGCCGCCGAACACCGCGCCGGGCAGATGGCCGAGGACGCGTGTCAGCGTCGGAATCATCAGGTTCATGGTGCTCCACATGAACAGGCGGCCGCGCGCGGTGGGCCAGTGCGGCCAGTAGGGGTATTGGGCGCCGATTGTCAGCAGCGCGTCGGCCGAGCGGTTGTTGGCGGCCAGGCCGAACAGCCAGCCGCCGGCGGAATGGCCGATGGCGGCAAGCGGCAGGCGCGGGTGGTAGCGGTACATCCACTCCAGCGCGCCCGGCAGGTCGCGTTCGCCCCAGTGCAGCATGCGTGCGCCGTGGCCGCCGTCGCGGCTGCCGCCGATGCCGCGATAGTCGTAGCTCAGCACTGCGCAGCCTTGCGCCGCCAGGAATTCGGCGAAAGGACGGTAATAGTGGCGGGGCACGCCGGTGGCGCTGTTGATCACCACGGCCAGGCGCGGCGCCCGTCGCGCCGGTTCGTAGGCGGTGGCGGCGAGGGCGATGCCGTCCGTCGCCGGGATGCGCAGTTCGCGCCGGCGGCTGTGCAGGGCGTCCTGCGCTTCCAGGCCGGCGCACAGCAGTTCGTAGTCGGGTGAGGCGAGCAGTTCGGTGGGGCTCATGGGGCGCCGTACGGTTGCGTATGGTGCCGACAGGCTACGCCCTGGCTGCAGGTGGCCACAAACGAATTCTCGAGCCGGTTCGGATGAAATAAATTCAACCGAACCGGCTCGAAGCCGCGGATCAGGCGACCCGCAGAATCAGCTTGCCGAAGTTCTCGCCGTTGAACAGCTTGAGCAGGGTCTCGGGGAAGGTCTCGATGCCGTCGACGATGTCCTCGCGCGACTTGAGCTTGCCCTCGGCCATCCACTGGCCCATCTGGGTCACCGCTTCGGCATAACGCGGCGCCCAGTCGAACACCACCATGCCTTCCATGCGCGCGCGGTTGACCAGCAGCGACATGTAGTTCTTCGGGCCGGCCACCGCCGTGGTGTTGTTGTACTGCGAGATGGCGCCGCAGATGACGATGCGCGCCTTCATGCGGATACGGGTCAGCACCGCGTCGAGGATGTCGCCGCCGACGTTGTCGAAGTAGACATCGACGCCTTCGGGGCAATGCTGTGCCAGGCCGGGGAAGATCGGGCCGCGCTTGTAGTCGATGCAGGCGTCGAAGCCGAATTCCTTCACTGCGTAGTCGCACTTCTCGGCGCCGCCTGCGATGCCCACCGCCTTGCAACCCTTGATCTTGGCGATCTGCCCGACCACCTGGCCGACCGCGCCGCTGGCGGCGGAGACCACCACCGTCTCGCCCGCCTTGGGCAGACCCACTTCGAGCAGGCCGAAATAAGCGGTGATGCCCGGCATGCCGAGCACGTTGAGGTATTTGGGCAGCGGTGCCAGCCTGGGGTCGACCTTGACCAGGCCCTTGCCGTCGGAGATGGCGTAGGACTGCACACCCTGCGTGCCGGAGACGAAATCGCCGATCTTGAACTGGGCGTTGTTCGAGGCGATGACCTCGCCCACGGTGCCGGCGCGCATGATCTCGCCGATCTCGACCGGTCGGATATAGGACTTGCCGGCGTTCATCCAGCCGCGCATCGCCGGGTCGAGGGAAATGTAGTGGATCTTCACCAGCAGCTCGCCGTCCCGCGGCTCGGGCACGGGCGCTTCTTCGTAGCTGAAGTCGCTGCGCTTGGCCATGCCGACGGGGCGTGCGGCCAGTTTGAACAGTTTGTTGATCATTGTGATGGTCCTCCGGAATCCGACCGGCATCATCGCACACGGCGCGCCCCGCGCCGCGGCGCCGGGTCATGAATTTGCGCGCAGTTGCTTCATCAAAAACGTGCATGACTGTTGCTTTACAAGCCGCAGCCCGTGGGGAACACTCGCGCCATTCCATTTCGGGGGTTGTCGATGCCACGCCTCAGCCGTGCTGCCGTACTGTTGCTTGCTGCTCTCCTGGTTGCCGCGCCGGCCTGGTCGGCCGCAACGGAGCAGGCCGCTGCCGCGGTCGATCCCGCGGTGCTGGCCCGGATCCGCGATGCCGCGCTGTCCGGCGACTGGGCCTGGCAGCGTCTGAGCGACCTCACCGACAAGATCGGCCCGCGCCTCAGCGGTTCGCCGCAGGCCGAAGCCGCCGTGGCGCAGGTGGCCGCGGCGCTGCAGGCCGCCGGCCTGAACGTGACGCTGCAGCCGGCCAAGGTGCCGCACTGGGTGCGTGGCGAGGAGCAGGCCGAGCTGGTCGAGTACCCGGGCCGTCCGTCCGGGCTGACGCAGCGGCTGCACCTGACCACGCTGGGCGGATCGGTGGCGACGCCGAAGCAGGGCCTCACCGCGCCGGTGTTGGTGGTGCGCAGCTTCGACGACCTCAAACTCCACGCCGCCGAAGCCCGCGGCCGCATCGTGGTGTTCGACCATGCCTTCAACCAGGACCTGGCCAGCAACGGCCAGGCCATGAGCGCCTATGGCCAGGCGGTGGCTTACCGCGTGCAGGGTGCCAGCGCCGCGGCGCGGGTGGGAGCGGTGGCGGCGCTGGTCCGCTCGGTTGGCGGCGCCGATTTCCGTTTGCCGCACACCGGCGTGATGAAGTACGAAGGCGATGCGCCAAAGATTCCCGTCGCCGCGCTCAGCGCCGAAGACGCCATGCTGGTGCACCGTCTCGCGGCTCAGGGGCCGGTCAGCCTGCACCTGCTGCTGACGCCGCAGACCCTGCCCGATGCCGACAGCCACAACGTGCTGGCCGACCTGCCGGGCCGCGACAAGCCGGACGAAGTGGTGCTGGTTTCAGGCCATTTGGACAGCTGGGATCTGGCGCAGGGCGCTATCGATGACGGCGCCGGCGTCAGCGCGGCGATGGGCGCGGTGCAGGTGCTGAAGTCGCTGGGCCTGCAGGCGCGCCGGACCATCCGCGTCGTGGCCTGGATGAACGAGGAGAACGGTTCCGGCGGCAGCAAGGCCTACTTCGAAGCCAACAAGGACAAGCTGGCGCAGCAGACCGCCGTCATCGAAAGCGATTCCGGCGCGGGCCAGCCGCTGGGCGTGGTCGCCAGCGTCATCCCCGATTCGCTGGCTGCGCTCAAGCCGGTGACCGAAGCGCTGGAGCCGATCGGCGCCACCGCCATCGAGCGCCGCGACGGCGAGGTGGGCGCGGACATCAGCCCGCTGCAGGATGCCGGCGTGCCCGGCTTCGCGCCGCTGGTGGATACCCGCGAGTACTTCTACTACCACCACACCGCGGCGGACACGCTGGACAAGGTCAGGCCGGAGTACCTGCAGCGGCAGGTCGCGGTGATGGCGGTGCTGGCCTACTACCTGGCGGAGATGCCGGAGCCGCTGCCGCGGGTGCCGGTGAAACAATAGCCGGGAATCGGGAATCGGGAATCGGGAATCGAAGTTGGGAGCGCTGTTACGATTCCCGACTCTCCATTCCCGATTCCCGGTAGTTCAGAACATCTCCGACTTGTCGATCTGGATGTCCTTCTGCGGGTCGCGCGAGGCGATCCAGTCGCCGGTGATCATGTCGGCGTAGCTGACGCCGGGGCCGACCATCGGGTAGACGCCGGCGTCCGGGTCGATGATCACTTCGAGGAAGGCGGGGCCGTCGAAGGCCAGGAATTCGGCGATGGTCGCCGCCAGGTCTTCGTTGCGCTCGAGACGCCGCGCCCAGGCGAAGCCGTCGGCTTGCGCCGCCTTGACGAAATCCTTCTTGTGCAGGCTCTTGTCGCTGGCGGAGAAGCGGCCCTTGAAGAACAGCTTCTGCCACTGCCGCACCATGCCGTCGCCGTAGTTGTTCAGCACCACTACCTTGACCGGCAGGCCATAGGTGGTGACGGTCTCCAGTTCGCCCAGGTTCATGCGGATGCTGGCGTCGCCGTCGATGTCGATCACGGTCTTGTCGCGACGCGCGAACTGCGCGCCGATGGCGGCGGGCAGGCCGAAGCCCATGGTGCCCATCGAGCCGGAGGTGAGCCACAGCCTCGGCTCACGGAAGTCGAAGTACTGCGCCGCCCACATCTGGTGCTGGCCGACGCCGGTGCTGATCACGGCTTCGCCCTTGGTCACCCGGTTCAAGGCCTCGATCACGGCGTAGGGCTGGATCAGCTTGGACTTGCGGTCGTAGTTCATCGCATGGGTCTTCTTCAGCCCGGCGATGTGCTGGTGCCACTCGCTGTAGTCCGGCCTGAATTTCTGGCCCTGCAGGTAGCCGCGCAGCTTGTCCAGCGCCAGCCTGAGGTTGCCCAGATGGTGCCAGTGCACGCGCTTGACCTTGTTGATCTCGGCCGAGTCGACGTCGAAGTGGGCGATGAATCGGGCGCCGCGCGCGAACTTGCTCGGCACGCCGGCGACGCGGTCGTCGAAGCGGCTGCCCACGGCGATGAGGAAATCGCAGTCGTCGGTGGCGTAGTTGGCGTAGGCGGTGCCGTGCATGCCCAGCATGTGCAGGGACAACGGCTCGGTAGTGTCGTAGCTGCCCAGGCCCATCAGCGTCGCCACCACCGGGATGTCGAAGGCATGAGCGAAGTCGCGCAGCGCCTGCGCCGCTTCGGCCAGGATCACGCCGCCGCCGGCGTAGATCAGCGGCCGCTTGGCCTGGCGTAGCTTGTCGAGGAAGGCGGCACAGGCGGCGTCGTCCAGAAGGTTTTCCTCGACTGCGCGCAGGCGCGCGCGGTAGCCGGGGACCGGCAGCAGGCCGCTGCCCTGGAACGGGCCGCTCCAGTTCTGCACGTCCTTGGGCACGTCGACCACCACCGGGCCGGGACGGCCGGTGCGGGCGATCTCGAACGCGGTGCGGATGGTCGCTTCCAGGCGCGTCGGGTCGGTGACCAGGAACACGTGCTTGGCGCAGGCCCCCATGATGTTGGAGATCGGCGCTTCCTGGAACGCGTCCGAGCCGATGGCTGCGGTGGGCACCTGGCCGCAGATGGTCAGGATGGGGATCGAGTCGGCCATGCAGTCGCGCACCGGCGTCACCATGTTGGTGGCGCCCGGCCCGGACGTGACCAGGGCCACGCCGACCTTGCCGCTGGCGCGGGCATAGCCCGAGGCCATGAAGCCGGCGCCCTGCTCGTTGGCGGGCACGATCAGCGGCATCGGGTCCGCCTCGCCGGCTTTCTTGCCGGCATTGAAGCGGAAGATGGCGTCGTAAGTCGGCAGGATGGCGCCGCCGCTGTAGCCGAAAACGACATCCACACCCTCATCAGCCAGCACCTGGACGATGATCTCGGCTCCGGTCATGATGGTTCCGGCGAGGGGGTGGGGAGCGGTTTTCGGGTGTGCGTTCACGGCGGCTTCCGGTGAAGGGATCCTGCAAATTCGGGGCGTTCTTATAGCACGTGCGGGCACTTTCCGCAGTGGCCGGACACGGCCCTGTCACCTCAAAGGTGTAAGCTAATCAATCACATTCCAGGGAGGATGCACCATGGGCTTACTCGATCAACTCGCCGGCAGCCTGCTTTCCGGCGCGCTCGGCGGCGCGCAGCAGCCGGGCCAGCCGGGGCAAAGCCCGCTGCTGCAGGCGGCCATGACCCTGATCCAGCAGAACGGTGGCCTGCCGGGCCTGCTGTCCAAGTTCCAGCAGTCGGGCCTGGGCCAGCAGGCCGAGTCGTGGGTTTCTAGCAACGCCAACCTGCCGATTTCGGCTGAGCAGCTGCATCAGGTGCTGGGCAGCGGCGCCATCGCCCAGATCGCCAGCCAGCTCGGCATGGACCACGGCCAGGTCAGCGGTGGCCTGGCGCAGCTGCTGCCGCAGCTGATCAACCAGATGACGCCGAATGGCAGCGTCCCGGCCAACCATGCCGATCTGCTGTCCGAGGGCCTGGCTCTGCTCGCCGGGCGCGGCGCGGGAGCCGCTCCGGCCGCCTGAACGGCGAAGGGGCGCCGAAAAGCCGCGAAACGCAGCAACGACGCGGGTTTTCGGGCCAGCGGGGCGGGTGCGCCACTTGCCGTGGCCCCGCTCCGCAGTTTATGTTCTCGAAATTATGCGCCACATTATTTCGATCCTGCTTCAAAACGAGGCCGGGGCACTGGCCCGCGTGGCCGGCATGTTTTCCGCCCGCGGCTACAACATCGAATCGCTCACCGTGGCGCCGACGCATGACGCCACGCTGTCGCGCCTGACCCTGGTCACCACCGGCAGCGATGCGGTGATCGAGCAGATCATCAAGCAGTCGCGCAAGCTGATCGACATCGTCGAGATCGCCGATCTCACCAGCCGCGAGCACATCGAGAGCGAGCTGCTGATGCTCAAGGTCAAGGTGGATGCGTCCAGCGGCCGCAAGCTGATCGAATGCGTGCGCCGCTACCGCGCCATGATCCTCGACGAAACCGAGACCACGCGCACCGTGCAGCTCACCGGCACCGGCGCGGAGGTCAACGGCTTCCTGGCCGAGGTGTCCGGCATCGCCCAGGTGCTGGAACTGGTGCGCAGCGGCACCGCCGCGCTCGAGTGCGGCGCCACCGTGCTGGCGCCGCCGGCCTGAGCCGCGGCGCCGGCGCGACAGTCTTTCCCCATCGATTTTTTCCGTCCCGTGAGGTAATCCGCAGTGAGCATCAACGTCTATTACGACAAGGACGCCGACCTTTCGATCATTCAGTCGAAGAAGGTTGTCATCCTCGGTTATGGTTCGCAGGGCCACGCCCATGCGCAAAACCTCAAGGACAGCGGAGTCGATGTCACCGTCGGTCTGCGCAAGGGCTCCAAGTCCTGGGCCAAGGCCGAGGGCGCCGGCCTCAAGGTCAAGGAAGTCGCCGAGGCGGTGAAGGGCGCCGACCTGGTGATGATCCTGGCTCCCGATCAGGACCAGAGAAAGATTTACGAGGAGAGCGTCGCCGCCAACCTCAAGCAGGGCGGCGTGCTGGCCTTCGCCCACGGCTTCAACATCCACTTCCAGCTGATCGAGCCGCGCGCCGACCTCGACGTGATCATGGTCGCCCCCAAGGGCCCCGGCCACCTGGTGCGCAGCACCTACACCCAGGGCGGCGGCGTGCCGAGCCTGATCTGCGTGCACCAGAACGCTTCCGGCCAGGCCAAGCAGATCGCGCTGTCGTACGCTTCCGCCAACGGCGGCGGCCGCGCCGGCATCATCGAGACCAGCTTCAAGGAAGAGACCGAGACCGACCTGTTCGGCGAGCAGGCCGTGCTGTGCGGCGGCGCCACCGCGCTGGTGCAGGCCGGTTTCGAGACCCTGGTCGAAGCCGGCTACGCGCCGGAGATGGCCTACTTCGAGTGCCTGCATGAACTGAAGCTGATCGTCGACCTGATGTATGAGGGCGGCATGGCCACCATGCGCTATTCCATCTCCAACACCGCCGAGTACGGCGACTACACGCGCGGCCCGCGCGTCGTCACCGAGCAGACCAAGGTGGAGATGAAGCGTATCCTGAACGAGATCCAGACCGGCCAGTTCGCGCGTGAGTTCGTGCTCGAGAACCAGGCCGGCCAGCCGACGCTGAAGGCCAACCGCCGTATCGGCGCCGAGCACCAGATCGAGAAGGTCGGTGCCAAGCTGCGCTCGATGATGCCGTGGATCGCCAAGAACAAGCTGGTGGACAAGGCCAAGAACTGAGGCGCATACGGGCCCGGCCGGCTTCGCCGTCCGGGCCCGGTCAAGCGCTGCCGCACAGCGGGGACGCCCTCGGCCGGGGGTGTCCCTTCTTTTTTGCGGCGGCGCCTGCCCCGTAAAATGACGCGATAAGCAATAGAGGACAATGCGCAAATGGACGAAGCCCGGCTTCCCCGCAGAAGACGCAAAGGCATCTACCTGCTGCCCAACCTGTTCACCACCGGCACCTTGCTCGGCGCTTTCTACGCCATCGTTTCGGCCATGGCCGAGCGCTACGACCACGCCGCGCTGGGCATCCTGTTCGCCATGATCGCCGACTCGCTCGACGGCCGCGTGGCGCGCCTGACCAATACCGCCAGCGACTTCGGCAAGGAATACGATTCGCTGTGCGACATGGCGGCTTTCGGCATCGCCTCCAGCATCGTCATGTACGCCTTCAGCCTGCACTACATCGAATTCCGCTGGTTCGGCATCCGCCTTGGCGGCGTGGTGGCGTTCTTCTATGCCGCCTGCGCCGCGCTGCGGCTGGCGCGCTTCAATGTGCTGGCGGCGATCTCCGGCAGCAACAAGGATTTCTTCGGCCTGCCCAGCCCGGCTGCGGCGGCGGTGGTGGTGTTCTTCGTGTGGAGCGCCTACGACCTGCAGCTCAGCGGCAGCGACGTGCTGGTGCCGGCGGCGCTGCTGACCTTCTGCATGGGCGCGCTGATGGTCAGCAACGTGCGCTACAACAGCTTCAAGAAGCTCAGCCTGACGCAGCGCATCCGCTTCCTGCCGTTCGTCGGTGTGCTTGGCCTGCTGTGGCTGGTGGTGCTGGTGGCGGGGCGCAAGCCGCCGCAGATCCTGTTCCTGGTGTTCTTCCTCTATGCGCTGTCCGGCCCGGCGGCGACGCTGTGGCGGCGCCTGCGCCGGAAAGGGCCGCCGGCACCGACCGCGGCGGCCTGAATCAGCGGGCCGGGGCTGCAAGGCGGGCCTGGCGCCGATTGGCAGCGACCACGGCATCAGTTATAGTCTGGCGATCATGCAGTCGAACAGCAGCCATTGCGGTACCCACAACGCGGCCATCCTGCGCCGCTCGCTGCTGCTTGCACTTCGACTTCTGCCGTAAGGCAGACAAGAACTCTTGCCCGCACGGGGGTGAAAATACCGTGAGAACACCGTGTAATCCGAGATGACGTCCCCGCCCAGCAGCGCAACGGCGGCGCGGCGCACAATCAAGCCCCAGGCGCTCTACCGACCGGCGTTGATCCGGGCCGGTGGCGCCGGCGAAATCGAATACCAGTTCCAGAGAGAGCAGGCATGAGCAAGCAACAGCTGATCATTTTTGACACCACCTTACGCGACGGCGAGCAGTCGCCCGGCGCGGCTATGACCCAGGACGAGAAGCTGCGCATCGCGCTGGCCCTGCAACGCCTGCGCGTGGACGTGATCGAGGCCGGTTTCGCCGCCGCCAGCCCCGGCGACTTCGCCGCGGTGCAGACCATCGCCCGCGAGATCACCGACAGCACCGTGTGCTCGCTGGCGCGGGCCAATGCCGGCGACATCCACAAGGCCGGCGAGGCCTTGAAGCCGGGGCGCCGCACGCGCATCCACACTTTCATCGCCACCAGCCCGATCCACATGGAGAAGAAGCTGCGCATGTCGCCGGAGCAGGTGCTGGAAAGCGCCGTCGGCGCGGTCAAGCTGGCGCGCCAGTTCACCGCCGACGTCGAGTTCTCGGCCGAGGACGCGGTGCGCTCCGACCTGGACTTCCTGTGCCGCGTGTTCGAGGCGGTGATCAAGGCCGGGGCCACCACCATCAACGTGCCGGATACGGTGGGGTATTCCATCCCGGCGCTGTGGGGCGAGCGCATGCGCCAGCTGATCGAGCGCGTGCCCAATTCCGGCAAGGTGGTCTGGTCCACGCACTGCCACAACGACCTGGGCCTGGCGGTGGCCAACTCGCTGGCGGCGGTGCAGGCCGGCGCGCGGCAGGTGGAGTGCACCATCAACGGCCTGGGTGATCGGGCCGGCAACGCTTCGCTGGAAGAAGTGGTGATGGCGGTGAGAACCCGTTCCGACGTGTTCGACGTCGAGACGCGCATCGACGCCACCCAGATCGTGCCGTGCTCGCGACTGGTCTCCGGCATCACCGGCTATCCGGTGCAGCCGAACAAGGCGGTGGTCGGCGCCAACGCCTTCGCCCACGAGTCGGGCATCCATCAGGACGGCGTGCTGAAGCACCGCGAGACCTACGAGATCATGCGCGCCGAGGACGTGGGCTGGGCGGCGAACAAGCTGACGCTGGGCAAGCTGTCCGGGCGCAGCGCGTTCCGCGCCCGCCTGGAGGAGCTGGGCTACAAGTTCCGCTCCGAAGCCGAGCTGGCCGAGGCCTTCGCCCGCTTCAAGGACCTGGCCGACAAGAAGCACGAGATCTTCGACGAAGACCTGCAGATGCTGGTGACGCAGTCCGACGCCGCGCGCGCCGAGGAGCGTGTGCAGCTGCACTGGCTGGAGGTGACCTCGAAGACCGGCACGCGGCCTGTGGCCAAAGTGGCCCTGGAACTGGGCGGCGAGACGCGCGAGGTGCAGGCGCAGGGCGACGGCCCGGTGGACGCGGTGTTCGCCGCCATCGAGAAGCTGGTCGGCAGCCAGGCCAAGCTGCTGCTGTACTCGGTCAACAACATCACCAGCGGCACCGACTCACAGGGCGAGGTGACGGTGCGCCTGGCCAAGGACGGGCGCGTGGTCAACGGCCTGGGTGCCGACACCGATATCGTCATCGCCTCGGCCAAGGCCTACGTCAACGCCATCAACCGGCTGGAAGTGCCGATCGAGCGGGCGCACCCGCAGCGCAGTTTCGAGCCGGTGCCCTGAGGTCGTGCCGGCTGGCGCCGCATCCCGGCCCGTATGACGGATACAGCGGCCCCGAACGGTTCCCCGTCCGGGGCCGCGCGCTCAGTTCTGCCCGTTCAGGTGCAGCGTCTCGCCGCCGTTGTTATCCATCACTATCAGGGTGATAGGCGAGCCGTCGGCGCTGGCCTGGGCGGAAGTGGCATCGAGCGCGCCGATCTGGATGACGTTGGTGTTCGGCGTCGGCAGCACGACTCCGGCCTTGGTGCTGCCGCTGTCGTAGAGCACCGAGGTGCCGTTGGTGATGATGATTTCATAGGTGCCGGCAGGCACCGCGACAGCTTGCGAAGCGGCGGCGGCATTGGCCTGCGCCACCGGTTGCAGGCCGGAAATGCCGCCGCCGACCTTGACCAGGTAGATGCTGAGGGGGGAGGTCGCGACCTGCGTGGTGTCGTTGGCGAACTGGAAGGTGAAGTTGCCCGACGTCGGCGTGCCCAGATTCTCCTCGGCGGCAAAGCCGTTGGCGGTGCCGGAGACGGTGGAGCCGTAGGTGAACAGGGTGGTCAGGTTGTTGTGGTCGATGCTGACGTTGTTCACCGTGAACTGGTTGCCGGCGCCCGGCTTGACCTGGACGTTGTAGCCGCCGTTCGGCACGTCGACGATGGACCCGGCGGAATCGAAATTGACCGTGGCGGTGGAAGGAAAGCCGCTGGTCGCGCTGGCGCTCAGGCCGTTCGAATCGCTGGAGCCGTTGACCAGGCGGAAGGCGCCGGTCAGCGGCGGCGTGCTGTTGTTGCTGTTGCTGCAGGCAAACAGGCCCAGCAGTGTGGAGCCGGCGAGGCCGGCGATCAGGGTGCGTTTCATGCAAGTCTCTCCGTGACAAAATGATGTTGCGGCGCATGCGCCGCGGGTCATTCCACATCCTGTGAACTGACCTTCCGGTGTCCGGCCGGGTGCCGGATCGGCTAAAGTTCGCGCATGGATTCGACCCGCCGCAAACACTATCTCGACGCACTGGGCATCGAGCCGTGGCTGCAACGTAGCCAGGCGCCAAATCAGCCCCTCCAGGCCGTTGCACCGGCACCGACGCCGGCACCGCCACCGGCACTGGCTCTCGAAACAGCGCCGGCAATTCCTCAGAGCCCCGCCATGCCCCAGAAGTTCCCCGCGCCGCCGCCGGCGGCTGCCTTCGAGGTTCCGACCGACTGGGAAGGTCTGCGGCCCGCCGTGGCCGGCTGCATGCGCTGCAAGCTGTGCAAGACGCGCAACAACACGGTGTTCGGCGTCGGCCAGCAGGCGGCGCCGCTGATGGTGGTGGGCGAGGGCCCGGGCGCCGACGAGGATGCGCAGGGCGAGCCCTTCGTCGGCCGCGCCGGCAAGCTGCTCGACGAGATGCTCAAGGCCATCGGCCGTTCGCGCAAGGCGCAGGCGCCGGACCAGGCGGTGTTCATCGCCAACGTGGTCAAGTGCCGGCCGCCGGGCAACCGCGATCCTGAGCCGGACGAGGTGGAAGCCTGCCGCCCCTACCTGGACCAGCAGATCCGCCTGGTGAAGCCCAAGCTGATCGTGGCCCTGGGACGTGTCGCGGCGCAGCGCCTGCTCGGCACCGACGCGCCGCTGTCCAAGCTGCGCGGGCCGCTGTACGAGTACGGCCCGGACCATACCCCGCTGCTGATCACCTATCACCCGGCCTACCTGCTGCGCAGCCCGGGAGAGAAGGCCAAGAGCTGGGCCGACCTGAAGCGCGTGCATCAGCTGCTCTGCGCCTGAGGTAAGCTGTCCGCAACCGCTGCGGGGAGAACGGGCCCGGGACCGACGTCATGAGTGCGCAACCCAAACCAGGCTGGCAGATCCTGCCGATGCACGTGTCTCACCTGCCGCGCGTGCTGGAGATCGAGCGCCGCGCCTATCCCTTCCCCTGGTCGGAGGACATTTTCCGCGACTGCCTCAAGGCCGGTTACAGTGGCTGGGTGCTGGTCGACACCGACGGCGTCATCACCGGCTATGCGCTGCTGAGCATGGCGGTGGACGAGGCGCACGTGCTCAATCTGTGCATCGACCCGTCGGGCCAGCGGCAGGGCCTGGGACGCATGCTGCTGCTGCACGTCATCGAGCTGGCGCGGGCCGCCAATGCCACCATCGTGCTGCTGGAGGTGCGCAAGACCAACAAGGTGGCGCAGCAGTTGTACGAATCGCAGGGTTTCCAGCGGCTGGGCCTGCGCAAGGGCTACTATCCGGCACACGAGGGCCGCGAGGACGCACTGGTACTCGGCTTCGACATCATCTGATCCACCCCTATCGGGCACTTACAGAGCGACGCCACCATGAGCGCCAAGCGCCGCAGCCAGATTGCCTGGGCCTTCAACGCCTGGGCCAACCATGCCTTCTCCACCACCATCCTGGTCGGCTTCTTCCCGATCTTCTTCGACAAGTACTGGGCCAAGGATCTGCCGGGCGCCACATCGACGTTCTACCTGGGCCTGACCAATTCCGCCGCCAGTTTTGTGGTGATGCTGATCGCACCCTGGCTCGGCGCCCTGGCCGACCGGCGCGGGCAGAAGAAACGCTATCTGGGCTGGTTCACGCTGCTGGGGGTTGCGGCCAGCGCCGCGCTGGCCTGCATCGGCGCCGGGCAATGGGGCTGGGCGCTGGCGGTGTTCGCCCTGGCCTCGATCGGTTTCTTCGCCAGCTATTCCTTCAATGACGCGCTGCTGGTGCAGGTGGCCGAGGCGGCGGAGTCGGACCGCGTTTCCTCGTTCGGCTTCGCCATGGGTTATCTCGGCGGCGGCCTGCTTTTCCTGCTCAACGTGCTGATGGCGCTGTTTCCGCATCGGTTCGGCCTGGCCGACGCCACCGCGGCGACGCGCGCCGCTTTCATCAGTGTGGCCTTATGGTGGGGGCTGTTCTGCCTGCCGCTGTTCCGCTACGTGCCGGAAGCGCCGCCGGTGGCGGAGGCGACCGGATGGCGCGAGCTGTGGGACACGTTGAAGAATGTCGTCCGCAATCGGCCGGTGCTGCAATTCCTGATCGCTTACTGGCTTTACATCGACGCTATCGGCACCCTGCAGCAGATGGCGGTCGATTTCGGCGCCAAGCTGGGCTTTTCCACCAATTCGCTGATCACGGCGCTGCTGATGGTGCAGTTCATCAGCTTTCCGGCCGCCTGGGGATTTGGCCCGCTGGCCGCATGGATCGGTACCAAGCGCGCCATCTACCTCGGCCTGGCGGTGTTCGGCCTGCTCAGCATCGGGGCCTATTTCATGCGCACCGAAAAGCAGTTCTACGAAATGGCGGTGGGCGTGGCCCTGGTGCAGGGCGGGGTGCAGGCGCTGTCGCGCTCCTACTTCTCGCGGCTGATCCCGCGCGAGCGCTCCGGCGAGTATTTCGGCTTCTACAATATGCTGGGCAAGTTCGCCGCGGTGCTAGGGCCCCTGGTGGTCGGCGTGGTGGCCCTGGCCACCGGCAGTCCGCAATTGTCGATCATGGTGCTGGCGGTGTTTTTCCTGGTGGGGGCGGCGCTGCTGTCGCGCGTGCAGGAGCCGCCTGCGGCGTGAGAGGCGGGAGGCGGGAAAAGCATGAAAATGACAAGGGCGGCTTGTTAACCGCTACGTTGCGCCTCCCGTCTACAATGGCGCATGAGCCATGAAAAATCCCTGACCTATTCCGAATACCTGAAGCTTGACGGCTTGCTGCAACAGCAGCAGCCGCTGTCCGACGAGCACGACGAGTTGCTGTTCATCGTCATCCACCAGGTATACGAGCTGTGGTTCAAGCAGTGTCTGCACGAGCTGCGGCACCTGCGCGCCGCGTTCGAGGCCGGCGACACGCCGGGGGCGCTGGCGACGCTGAAGCGCACGCTGACCATCTTCAAGACCCTGGTCGGGCAGGTCGACATCCTGGAGACGATGACGCCGCTATCGTTCAACGCCTTCCGCTCGCGCCTGCAGGCCTCCAGCGGCTTCCAGTCGTTCCAGTTCCGCGCGGTCGAGTTCCTGCTCGGCTACAAGCGCGCCGCGGCGCTCGACAACTACCCGCCGCAAAGCGCCGAGCGCGCTGCGCTGCAGGAGTTGCTGGCGCAGCCCTCGATCTATGACGCCTTTCTGCGCTACCTCAACCGCAACGGCATCGCCGTGCCGGAGCCGGCGCTGCGCCGCGACCCGGCGCAGGCGACCGTGGCGGACGAGGCGGTGCAGCAGGCGTTGCTGACGGTGTACCGCACGCAGCCGTTCCAGGCACAGGTGTGCGAGCGGCTGGTGGATCTCGACGAGGGCTTGCAGGAATGGCGCTATCGCCACGTCAAGATGGTCGAGCGCACCATCGGCGCCAAGGCGGGCAGCGGCGGCTCGTCCGGCGCCGCCTACCTGCGCGAGACCCTGTTCAAGCCGCTGTTCCCCGACCTCTGGGCCATCCGGGCGCAGTTGTAACCCGCAGCGCCGCCACCGCTTCCCCGAGTTCGCGCTGCGCGCCCGGCTCGGGCGCCTGCAGGTAGCGCAAGCGCAGATACAGGGCGCAAACCCGCTCCACCGCCGCCGCCAGGTCCGGCCGCGCCGCGGCGACGCGGCCGGCGAAGTCCCGTGGCCCTTCGCCGGGCTGCTGCTCGAAGCCGGCGCGCGCCAGGCGCCGGCGCGCCTGCAGCCACTGTTGCAGCACCGGGTCCGGCTCGCGCCGCGGCAGCACCTGCCGCATCAGGCCCAGGCCGAGCAGCCCGAGGAACAGGCTCAAGCCCACCGTCAGCGCCAGGATCATGTCGCTCCAGTCGACCAGGCCGAGCTGGCTCAGCACCGCCTGCTGCAAGTCCGGGCCGTAACCCAGCACCCAGCGGTTCCACTGGGCGTTGACCCAGTCCCAGCGCGCTTCCAGCATGGCGCGCAGCGCATAGCTGCGCCGCGAGGGATCGAGGTAGGCCGGCAGGTCGCCAGTGCCTTCCAGCGCGGCGCCGATGCCGCGCTCGATGCGCTGCGGCGCCACCGCCGCGGTGGGGTCGACGCGCACCCAGCCTTGCCCGGCCAGCCACACCTCGCTCCAGGCATGCGCGTCGGATTGCCGCACCAGGTAGTAGTCGCCGACGGGGTTCTTGCTGGCGCCCTGATAGCCGGTGACCACGCGCGCCGGGATGCCGGCGGCGCGCATCAGCACGGTAAAGCTGCTGGAGTAGTGTTCGCAGAAACCGCGGTGCGTGGAAAACAGGAATTCGTCGATGCTGTTGCGGCCCAGCACCGGCGGGTGCAACGTGTAGTAGAAGTCCTTGCCGCGGAACAGGTCCAGCGCCGCCTTGACCACGCCGAGGTCGTCCAGGCCCTGCGCGCGCCACTGCTGCGCCAGCGCCAGCGTGCGCGGGTTGGCGCCGCGCGGCAGCTGCAGGAAGGTGTCGCGCAAATCCGCCGCCAGGTCGGCCTGCAGGCGGTAGCGCAGATTGGAGCTGAGCTGGTACAGGCGCCGCTCCTTCACCTCGGCATTGGCCACCAGCTGGTAGTCGGCGGTCAGCGAGGCGTCCCCCGGCAGGCCGGCACGGCTGGGCAGGTCCAGTGCCAGCAGCCACGGCCGGCGCTGCGGTTCCAGGGTGATTTCGTAGGCGTAGGATTCGCCCTCCAGTTCGGCGCTGGCGCCGCCGCCGCCGGGGCGGTGGCCGGCCTCCCAGCGCCGGCCGTCGAAGTGCGCCAGCACCGGTCCACGCCAGTAGAGCTTCTCCGCCGGCGGCACCGTACCAAGGAAGCGCACGCGGAACGCCACCGCATCGGACTCGATCAGGTTCTGGATCTCGCCCGGGGCCATGTCGTCGGACAGGCCGGTCTGCGAGGCGCCGGCGTCGGTGGGCAGCCCCCACAGCGGTCCCGGGATGCGCGGGAACAGCAGGAACAGCAGCACCATCAGCGGCAGCGCGTGCAGGATCAGACGGCCGCCCATGCGCAGCGTCACGCGCAGCGGCAGCGCGCCCTCGACGTGGTTGGCTTCCACCAGCAGGCTGGTGATCAGCACGGCGCAGAGCAGCAGGTACAGCACCGTCCACATCTCCTGCGAAAACAGGAAGTGCGTGATCAGGATGAAGTACATCAGCATCACCATCACCATCACGTCGCGGCGTCGCTCCAGTTCGGTCAACTTGAGGCAGGCCATCACTGTCAGCAGCGCCACGCCGGCGGTCTGGCCGGCGAAGTTGCCGAACGAGGCGTAGACCCCGACGAAGGCGCCGACGGTCAGCGCGGCGCGCACCCAGCGCGGCATCGGCCGCCACTGCCGCAGCGTGCCCAGCAGCCGCCACAGGCCGATGGCCAGCACCAGCAGGATCTCCCACACCGGCAGGCGCTGCAGGTGCGGCGCCAGCACGATGGCCAGCACCGCCAGCAGGCGCAGCAGCACCGCGCGCGGCAGGTAGTCCTTCATCCGGCCCCCCGCTCCAGTTGCGCGCGGTAGGCGGCGAGCATGGCCTCGCTGAAACAGGCGAAAACGACGTCCTCGATGCCGCCACCCTGCGCCAGTGCCTCGCGGCCGCCGCGCACGGCGATGTCCACCGCCTGCTGCAACGGGTAGCCGTAGATGCCGCAGCTGATTGCCGGCAGGGCGATGCTGCGCAGGCCCCGTTCCCGCGCCAGCGCGAACACATTGCGGTAGCAGGCGGCCAGCAGCGCGGCCTCGCCGCGGTCGCCGCCCTGCCACACCGGGCCGACGGTGTGGATGATCCAGCGCGCCGGCAATCCGTGGCCGGTGGTGAGGCGGGCTTCGCCGGTGGGGCAGCGCACGCCGGGGCGTGATTGCGGCAGGCCGCGGCACTCCGCCAGCAGCCCCGGGCCGGCGGCGCGGTGGATGGCGCCGTCGACGCCGCCGCCGCCGAGCAGGCTTTCGTTGGCGGCATTGACGATGGCGTCCACTGCCAGCGTGGTGATATCGGCCTGCAGCGCGCGCAACCCGCTCATGCGGTGCTCTCGTACAGCGCCAGCGCCTTCAGGCATTCATGGCGGTGCAGCTCGCCGTTGCCCGGCGCCTGCGCGAACTGCGGCAGGCGCAGGCCGTAGCTGCGCCCCGCCGCCTCGGCGTCGAGCACCCAGCGCGCCAGCTGCGACAGCCGGCGCTCCGCGTCCCAGCCCGGCGGCAGCGACTCCCAGTCCAGCCACAACTCCTTCTCCAGCGTTTCGGCGAACTGTTTGACCTGTGGCGTCTGCAGCTTGGGCAGGCTCTTCCAGTGGATCGAGCGCATCGCGTCGCCGCGCTGATAGCTGCGCAGGCCGGCAAATTCCTCCTGGCCATGACGCATGCCGGCGCGCGGCCCGGTGCCGCCGCTGGTGGCGGGCGGGCCTTCGCCGCGCGGCGCAGGCTTGGGATAGACCAGGCAGGCCATGTCCAGCTCGATCCAGGTCCAGGCGTGGAACAGGCCCAGCGGGAATTCGGTCAGCACCGAGAAGCGCGGCGCCGGCAGCCAGCCGCGCCGCGGCGCCGGCAGGTTCAGCGTCAGGGTGCCGCCTTGCCCTGCCGGCACGTCGGTGCCGGTCAGCGGCACCTGGTCGGACCAGCCCGCCTGCAAGGCGTAGCGCGCCGCCGGCGCCGGGTTTTCCAGCTCCAGAACGAAGCGCGCCGCGTCACCGGCGAAAGTCGGCTGGATGCGCCCGGTGCGCACCTGGATCTCGACCAGATTGGCGTGCGTGTGGTGCATCGCCACCAGGCCCAGGCCGGCGAGCAGGAAGGTCAGGGCGAAGGCCATGCTGTTGCTGTAGTTCATCGAGCCCAGCAGCATCACCACCAGCAGCAGGCCGAAGCCGTAGCCGTAGCGCGTGGGCAGGATGTAGACCCGCCGCCGCGACACCACCACCGGTCCCGGCACCCGCTTCAGGCGGGTGAAAATCCACGCGTCGATGCGGCGGCGGGCGGCCTTGAACGGCTGCGTCAGGATCAGGGCGAAGCGTTCGCCCGACTGCCGCAGGTTCGCCGCGGCGCCCATCAGGGAATGGGGACCGAAGCCAGGATGTCGGCGACGATCGGAACCGGGTTGTCGCGCTCGACGGCGCTGAGGCGGTGGCCGGCCACGGCGGCGAATACCGCCTGCAGGTCCTCGGGGATGACGCCGCTGTGGCCTTCCAGCAGGGCCCAGGCCTGGGCGCAGCGGCGCAATGCCAGGCCGGCGCGCGGCGACAGGCCGGTGCGCAGGCCCGGGTGTTCGCGCGTGGCCTTGATCAGCGCCATCAGGTAGTCGAGCAGGGCCGGTGAGGTGCGCACTTCCTGCACCTGCTTCTGCAGCGCCAGCAGCTGCTCGGGCTCCAGCGCCGGGCGCTGCGTCGCCAGCAGGTCGCGCCGCTCGCGTTCCATCAGCAGGGCGCGCTCGGCCTCGGCCGGCGGATAGCCGAGCGACAGGCGCATCAGGAAGCGGTCGAGCTGCGATTCCGGCAGCGGGAAGGTGCCGATCTGCTCGCTCGGGTTCTGCGTGGCGACGACGAAGAACGGCTCCGGCAGCGTGCGCGTGGCGCCCTCGGAAGTGACCTGGCGTTCCTCCATCGCTTCCAGCAGCGCGCTCTGCGTCTTCGGGCTGGCGCGGTTGATTTCGTCGGCCAGCACCACCTGGGCGAAGATCGGGCCGGGATGGAAGCGGAAAGAGCCGGTGGCCGGCTCGTAGATCGACACGCCGAGGATGTCGCCCGGCAGCAGGTCGCTGGTGAACTGCACGCGCTGGAAGTGCAGGCCGAAGACCCGCGCCAGGGCCAGCGCCAGCGTGGTCTTGCCGACGCCGGGGATGTCCTCGATCAGCAGGTGGCCGCGCGCCAGCAGGCAGGCGACGGCGAGCTTCAGCTGGCGTTCCTTGCCGAGCACGATCTGGGAGAGCGCGGCGAGGGCGCCTTGCAGGTTTGCGGTCATGGATCCAGTGGCGTCCGGCATGGCGGAAATGGTTTTACCTGAGCATGGTAGCGAGGCCCTGGCCCAGGCGCACCACTTTGCCGGAGACCAGGGAGGCGTCCCAGTTCAGGGCGCCCGGCGGGGCCAGCAGGATCACCGTGGACCCCATGTGGAAGCGTCCCAGTTCGGCGCCGCGCTCGAGCAGCAGGGGCCGCATCGGCTGGTAGTAGGTGGGCGCCACATCGCGGCGGTGCGGCGGCGTGAGGCGGCCGTTCCACACCGTCTCGATGCCGCCGACGATGATGGCGCCGACCATCACCAGCGCCAGCGGCCCGAACTGGGTGTCGAACAGCGCCACCATGCGCTCGTTGCGCGCGAACAGGCCCGGCACCGCGCGCGCCGTGCTCGGGTTGACGCTGAACAGCCGTCCCGGCACGTAGGCCCAGCTGCGCAGGCGGCCGGTGCAGGGCATGTGCACGCGGTGGTAGTCGTGCGGCGCCAGGTAGATGGTGCTGAAGGAGCCGTTGTGGAAGCTGTGCCCCAGCTCCTCGTCGGCCAGCAGGGCGGCGGCGCTGTAGCTGTGGCCCTTGGCCTGGAACAGCTGGCCCTGGCGGATCGCGCCGAGCTGGCTGATGGCGCCATCGACCGGGCAGCTGAAGATCTCCGGCTCGGCCGGCTGCGGCCGCAGGCCAGGCTTGAGGGCGCGGGTGAAGAAGTCGTTGAAATGCTCGTACTGCTCGATGCGCGGCCGTTCCGCTTCCCCCAGATCCACCGGGTATTTGTGCAGGAACCAGCGGATCAGCGACTGCTTGAACAGCTTGGAGCGGACCTGGGCGATGCGGAACATGAACGCCGACAGCGCGCGCGTCGGCAGCATCGATTGCAGGGTGGCGAAGGCGCGGTCGCCGAAACTGGCCTCGCTGTCCGGGGGCTGCCGCATCATGGCCGGGCTTTCACGCTGAACTGCGCCTGGCTCCACTCGCCGCCGCAGTGGAAGTTCAGCAGGCTGCTGTCGCCGGCCTGGAACGGGTGCTTGGGATTGATCAGCATCAGGTGCTTGCCGCCGTCGGCGAGTGTCACGCTGCCATGGGCCGGCACGTCCAGCCCCTTCAGCGGGCGCATCTGCATCATGCCGCCCTCCATGCTCATCTGATGCAGTTCGACGCTGCCGAAATCGTCGCCGTCCACCGTGTCGATGTGCAGCGCCCGGCCGCCGCTGTTGCGCAGCGTGGCGAAGCCGGCCAGCACCGAAGCCACCGGCGGCGCTTCGGGAATCCAGGCCTGCTCGACCGTCAGGCCCTTGCAGTCGGCCAGGACCGGCCCGGCGAAGGCACAAGCCAGCGGCAATATGGCGGCGCGTAAAGCGGGTCTCATGAGGATTTTCCCAGCAATTGCTTCAGGTCGGAAACCAGACTCTCGGTCTTGAACGGCGGCGTCAGGTAGCCGGCCAGCCGGGCTTCGGGGTCGATCACGATCAGCGCCGAGGAATGGTCCATCAGATAGCTTTGCGGCGTGTCGCCGGGCACTTTCTGGTAGACGAAACCCAGATTGGAGCCGAGCGCATCGAGCTGCGCGTCGGGCCCGGTGACGGCGAGGAAGTCGGGGCTGAAGTAATGGGTGTACTGGCCCAGGGCCTGCGGCGTGTCGCGCTCGGGGTCGATCGACAGGAAGATGAAGCGCCAGGCCGCGGCGTCCGCGCCGAGGCCCTTTTCCACCGCCTTGAGCTGCGCCAGCGTGGTCGGGCAGACGTCGGGGCAATGGGTGTAACCAACGTAGATCAGGTTCCAATGGCCGGCCAGGTCGGCGCGCGTGAAGGGTTTGCCCTCGCTGCCCTGCAGGCTGAAATCCGCCACCGCGCGGCGCTGCTGCAGCAGCGTGCCGGACTGGATCTGCACCGTGGCCGGGTGCAGCACCACCAGGCCGGCGACGATGCCGATCAGCACCGCGAATGCGGCCAGCAGGCCCCAGGCCAAAAATCGATTCGACACGTTCCGGATCACTCCGCCGCGCCGGTCCGGCGCGGCCATCAGAGAAGAAGGTTGCGGCTTCAGGGTCTGTCAGCGGTCATCTGGTCGCTGCGATGCCGGCGATTTTCGCACAATGGGCGCCGGCAGACCCTGTAAAATACCGCCCTGTCACGGTCCAAATCCCCTTCCCATGCCCTTCCAGCCCACCGATTCAGCTCCCGCTTCGAACGATTGGCAGGTCCTGCGCAGCGTGCGCGATCTGGTGCGCTGGGGCGCTTCGGAGTTCAACCGTGCCGGACTGGTGTTCGGCCACGGCACCGACAATGCGCTGGACGAGGCGTTCCACCTGGTGCTGTGGGCGCTGAAGCTGCCGTTCGACCTGCCGGCGGTGTACCTGGAAGCCGCGGTCACCGACGGCGAGCGCGCGGCGGTGGTCGAGTTGCTGCTGGCACGGGTGCGCACGCGCAAGCCGGCGCCGTATCTGACCGGCGAAGCCTGGTTCGCCGGGCTGCCGTTCGAGGTCGACGAGCGGGTGCTGATCCCGCGCTCGCCGATCGCCGAGATGATCCAGGCGCATTTCGTGCCCTGGCTGACGCTGCAGCCGCAGTCGATTCTCGACCTGTGCGCCGGCAGCGGCTGCATCGGCATCGCCTGCGCCTACGCCTTCCCCGAGGCCGCGGTGGACCTGGCCGAGATCGACGCGGCGGCCCTGCAGCTGGCGCAGCGCAACATCGAACGGCACCAGCTCGGCCAGCGCGTCGCGGCGGTCTCCGGTGACCTGTTCCAGCCCCTGGCCGGGCGCTGCTACGATCTGATCGTGTCCAACCCGCCCTATGTGCCGACCGCCGAATGGCAGGCCCTGGCCCCCGAATTCAGGCATGAGCCGCGCCACGCGCTGGAGGCCGGCGCCGACGGCATGGACGTGGTCGAGCGTATCCTGCACGAGGCGCCGCGCCATCTGTCCGAGGACGGGCTGCTGGTGTGCGAGATCGGCGGCTCGCAGGCGGAATTCGTGGCCCGCTACCCGGATATCCCGGTGGCCTGGCCGGAGTTCGAGAAAGGCGGCGACGGCGTATTCGTGATCCACCGCGACGAGCTGGTCGCCTGGCTCGACAGCCGTGCGTAGCGCAACAGAATGAACCGCGCCTGCGCCCAGGCGCGATTCCCAGAGGATCGTTGACAGGAATGTCCGGCAATACCATCGGCAAGCTGTTCTGCGTCACCAGCTTCGGCGAGAGCCACGGCCCGGCCATCGGCTGCGTGGTCGACGGCTGCCCGCCCGGCCTGGCCCTGAGCGAGGCCGACATCCAGCCGGACCTCGACCGGCGCAAGCCGGGCACCTCGCGCCATGTCACGCAGCGCAAGGAAGCGGACGCGGTGAAGATCCTGTCCGGCGTCTACCTGGGCCACACTACCGGCACGCCGATCGCGCTGCTGATCGAGAATACCGACCAGCGCTCCTACGACTACGACAAGATCAAGGACGTGTTCCGGCCCAACCACGCCGACTACGCCTATATCCAGAAATACGGCCGCCGCGACCCGCGCGGCGGCGGGCGCTCCTCGGCGCGGGAAACGGCGGTACGCGTGGCCGCCGCCGCCATCGCCAAGAAATACCTGCGCGAGCGGCTGGGCACGCTGGTGCGCGGTTACTGCGCGCAGATCGGGCCGCACCGGCTGGAATTGAAGAGCTGGGAGGCGGTGGAGCAGAACAGCTTCTTCTGCCCGGACCCGGAGCAGGTGCCGCTGCTTGATGACTACCTGACGCAGCTGCGCCGCGACGGCGATTCGGTCGGCGCGCGGGTCAACGTGGTCGCCAGCGGCGTGCCGCCCGGCCTCGGGGAGCCGGTCTACGACCGCATCGACGCCGAGCTGGCCTACGCGCTGATGAGCATCAACGCGGTCAAGGCGGTGGAGATCGGCGACGGTTTCGAGGTGGTGACGCAGCGCGGCAGCCTGGCGCGCGACGAACTGACGCCGGAAGGCTTCCTCGCCAACCATTCCGGCGGCACCGCGGGCGGCATTTCCACCGGGCAGGACATCCGCTGCTCGATCGCCCTCAAGCCCACGTCCAGCATCACCATCCCGGGCCAGACCATCGACAGCGCCGGCCAGGCCACCGAGATGCGCACCACCGGCCGCCACGATCCCTGCGTCGGCATCCGCGCCACGCCGATCGCCGAGGCGATGGTGGCGCTGGTGCTGATGGACCATTATCTCCGCCACCGCGCGCAGAACGCGGATGTGAAGGCGCAGACTCCGCGCATCCCCGCCGCCAAGACCTGACACGGCGGCGCCGCTGTATGCGCCGAATTTGCGCCGAGCTGTGCTGTACCGCCAGGTACCGGTGTCGCTAGACTGAAGCGCCCTGCCGGTGCGCCGGCCGCATGGCGCGGAAGGGCGCATTCCTGTCCGGAAATGGCCGGAAGTTCCGGGCGGGAACCGCTATGATGCCGGCCCCTGGCGGCCCGCGGCTCCTGTTCGCCGCGGCCGGCCGCCGACGATGGAGCGTTTTCGTGGCACACAGTCCCGCAGTATCCCGTGTGGCGCCGCCGCTGCTGGTGGCGCTGGCCCTGCTCGCCGTTTACCTGGTATGGGGTTCGACCTACCTCGCCATCCGCTTCGCGCTGGAAGGCTATCCGCCGCTGTTTTTCCCGGGCCTGCGCTTCATCGCCGCGGGCGGCGTGCTGTACCTGCTGCTGCGGCTGCGCGGCGTTGCCGCGCCGACGCCGCGGCAATGGCGCAACGTGGCGTTGATCGGCGTGCTGCTGCTCAACGTCGGCAACGGCGGCGTGGTCATCGCCGAACGCTGGGTCGGCTCGGCCCTGGCG
Organism: uncultured Nevskia sp.; assembly: GCA_964451925.1. Taxonomy (GTDB): domain Bacteria; phylum Pseudomonadota; class Gammaproteobacteria; order Nevskiales; family Nevskiaceae; genus Nevskia. The sequence goes on from CAYVKA010000024.1 coordinate 40,314, forward strand.
GCCACGGCCGTCGCCACCGTGCCGCTGTGGGCCGCGGTGTTCGCCGGCATCTGGGGGCATTGGCCGGTGCGCATGCAATGGCTGGGCATGGTGATCGGTTTCGCCGGTATCGTGGTGCTGAACCTCGGCGGCGACTTCGCCGCCAACCCGGCGGCGGCCTTGCTGCTGACCGTGGCCTCCGCCACCTGGGCCTTCGGTTCGGTGTGGAGCCGCAGGCTGGACTTGCCCAAGGGCCTGATGAGCAGCGCCTGCCAGATGCTGGCGGCCGGCGTGGTGTTCATCGCCGCCAGCGCGCTGCGCGGCGAGTCCTGGACCCTGCTGCCCGGCGCGCGCGCGGTCGGCGCGCTGCTGTACCTGACGGTGTTCGGCAGCCTGCTGGCGTTCAGCGCCTACATGTTCCTGGTGCAGAACGTGACGCCCTCGCTGGCCACCAGCTACGCCTACGTCAATCCGGTGGTGGCGCTGTTGCTGGGCCTGACCCTGGGCGGAGAGCACATCGTGCGCAGCGGTTATATCGCCATCGCGCTGGTGCTGCTGGGCGTGGCGCTGATCGTCTACCACAACCGCCCCACGCCGCCGCCGGCGGCGGCAGCGCGCCCGGTCGAAGCCGACGCCTGAGGCCTATTCGGCGTCGGCGACCCGGAAGCCTTCGCGCGGAAAGTGCACCGTGACCTCGCCGGCGCGGTCGTCGTTGCGCCGCAGCGCCACTTCGAACACCGACAGGTGCGCCAGCGTGCCGACCACCGCATCGCAGCCATAGTCGGTGGCGTTGACGCTGACGCGCTGCCCCGGTTTCAGCTCCTCGGATTCCAGCAGCGGACCGTCGAAGGGCTGTTCGCCGCTGCTGTCGCGCGCGATGCGCAGCGCTTCTTCGGCGCTCATCGGCGTGGGCTGGCCGTGGCCCAGCGACTTGATGCGTTGCGCCCAGGCCTGAAGGTTGCGGAATGCGGCGAGCTGTCCGGCGACGCCGGCATTGCCCAGGATGAACCAGGCGCAGTGATAGCAGATGAAGTCGGCCAGCGTCGGCGCTTCGCCCAGCAGGTAGGGCGTGGCAGCCAGCTGCAGGTCGATGGCGTTGAAAAGCGGCAGGAAGTTGAGCCTGGAAAACGCCATGTTGGGACGCTGCGCGGTGCCGCCGCTGAACAACTGGCGGCGGTCCTCGCTGAACTTCTGCATCACGCCTTCGCCCAGTTGCCCGATCAGGGCTTTCAGGCCGGCCGGCTGGAATGCCTGCGGCACCGTGGCAAAAAACAGTGTCGGTTCCAGGCTGGCGAACGCCAGGCAGCTGGCGCGCAACGGCGGCGGCAGCAGCGGCGGCTGCGGCTGCAAACGGTCGAGCACGCGGCTGATCAGGCGCGTGTCGCAATAGACGTCGCGCCCCAGCTGCAGCACCGGGGTGCGGCGGTAGCCGCCGGTGAGGGCCAGCTGGTCGGGTTTGGGCATGATCGGCGGCACCTGCACCGAACGCCAGGGCAGCTTCTTGTAGCCGAGGATGGCGCGGATCTTCTCGGAATAGGGCGAGGTGTCGTAGTGATGGAAGATGATTTCGCTCATCACCGGTCTCCAGGGTGCGGCTGTCGTTAGTCAGTGGCCCCGCTTGAGGGATCGCAAGGGCGGGGCTGTGGCCGCGCAGTATAGAATGCCGCCCGCCGCCGGGCGTCATCGTTCTGTCAGACAGTGCGGCCATGCTGGACAATCTGCTGGAAGTCGCAGGCACAACAATCTCCACGGCAGCCCATGACGGATCTCCTGAAAACACCGCTGCCGCAGACCGCCCGGGTGGTTCTTGCGTTCGTGCTGGCACCCTTGCTGCCGGCGTTCTATGCGGCCATGTTCTTCGCCCAGCCCTGGGCTTTTCCGATCGGGGTGGCGCTGTCCTATCCGTCCGCGCTGCTGTTCGGCGTGCCGCTGTACCTGGCCTGCCGCCGCTACGGCTGGCTGGCCTGGTGGCATCTGGGCCTGTGCGGGCTGCTCTGCGCGCTGCCGCTGTTGCTGCTGTATTGGCGCGTCGGCGCGCCGCCGCACCTGGAGCCCTTCGATCCGCTCAATGGCCTGGCGCTGGTGGCCTGGGGCTTCTTCACCGGCTGTTGTTTCTGGCTGCTGGCCGTCGCCGGCAAGTCGCCGATGAGCCTGCGCGTGTTGTTCGGCGTGGGAATCTAGGGTGGTGTCTCCGAAGTCCGCTGAATAATTAGAAGCCCGTTCGTGGCGAGTGCCGCGCGCAGCGCGGTGGTTCACCGAATGTCCCGCCGAATGTCCCGAGTAGCCCGGCCACGCCGGGCGTATCGAGGGAGCCACCAGCGGCGCGGCTAGCCCCTCCCTCGATACGCGTCGCGGAGCGACGCTACTCGGGACACTCGGAACAGCACGCCGCGCTGCGCGCGGCACTCGGGGCGAACGGAATTGATCTATGAATTTTCGAGACACGTAGCGCCCATCAACTTCATTCGCGGCCGGATTCAAGCTGCTGCAACAGGGCGCTCGCCGAAGCGGACAAGGTGCGCCGTTCATGCCGCACCACACCCAGCTCGCGCTGCATCGCCAGTTCGGGAATCGGCAGCGGACGGATGGTCTCGTCCAGCATCGAGCGTGGCAGCACGCTCCAGCCCAGGCCGATCGCCACCAGCATCTTCAGCGTTTCCAGGTAGTTGGTGGCAAGCCGGATGCGCGGCTCCACGCCATGCGCCTGCAGAGCTTCGCGGACGATGCGGTGGGTATAGGTCTGGTCGTCGGGCAGCACCGCGGGATGCTCCGCCAGGTCATTGAGCTGCGGCCGCTTGATCCTGAGCAGGGGGTGTCCGGGCATCACCACCACCGCCAGCGGGTCGGGCCAGACCAGCAAGGTCTTGAGCTGCGGGATCGGCTGCGTGGGCAGGGTGACGATGCCCAGTTCCAGCTTGCCTTGCACCACCGCCTCGCAGGCATCCTCCGAATCCATGAAGTGGATATCGAGGTCGACTTCCGGGTATTGCGCGGTAAAAGCGCGCAGTACCGGCGGCAGGCGGTGCAGCCCGATATGGTGGCTGGTGCCGATGGACAGGCGCCCGCCGATCCTGCCGGACAGGTGCGACAGGGCGCGGCGGCCGTCTTCCATGTCCTGCAGCGCGCGGCGCGCGTAGGGCAGCAGGGTGCGGCCGGCGTCGGTCAGGGTCACCTGGCGGCCGACGCGGTCGAACAGAGCCGCGCCCAGCTGCTCCTCCAGCACGGCGATACGCTTGCTGATCGCCGGCTGCGACAGGTGCAGCCGCTCGCCCGCCTTGGAAAAGGAGCGGCTTTCCGCGACCTCGATGAAAGCGGTCAGGCTTTGGGTATCCATGGGGCGTCACTTAATCCAATTATGGAATTCATTATATAAAAACGATTCATTGGAGTTATAGATGCGACAGGCCTAGAATCCGGCCTGATCAAAAATTCGCCAGGAGCAACCAGGCCATGAGCACCGATCCGGCGCGCACCGCCAGCGGCACCCCCCAGACCTTGTACGACAAGCTGTGGCAGGCCCACGTGGTCGCCGAGATGGGGGATGGCGCGGCGCTGCTCTACATCGACCGCCACCTGGTGCACGAGGTGACCAGCCCGCAGGCTTTCGACGGTTTGCGCCTCAACGGCCGCAAGCCCTGGCGCCTGGCGGCCAACCTGGCGGTGGCGGACCACAACGTGCCGACCACCGACCGCAGCCAGGGCATCGCCGATCCGATCTCGCGCGCACAGGTCGACGCGCTGGATGCCAACTGCGCCGAATACGGCATCACCGAATTCCGCATGTCCGACCTGCGCCAGGGTATCGTCCATGTCATCGGCCCGGAGCAGGGGGCGACGCTGCCCGGTATGACGGTGGTGTGCGGCGACTCGCACACCTCCACCCATGGCGCCTTCGGCGCGCTGGCTTTCGGCATCGGCACCAGCGAGGTGGAGCATGCGCTGGCGACGCAGACCCTGGTGCAGAAGAAGAGCCGCAGCATGCGCGTCACGGTGCGCGGCGCGGTGGCGCCCGGCATCACCGCCAAGGACATCGTGCTGGCCATCATCGGCCGTATCGGCACCGCCGGCGGCAACGGCTGCACCATCGAGTTCGCCGGCGAAGCCATCGCCGCGCTGTCGATGGAGGGGCGCATGACGGTGTGCAACATGGCGATCGAGGCCGGCGCGCGCGCCGGCATCATCGCCGTCGACCAGACCACCATCGACTATGTGAATGGCCGGCCGTTCGCGCCCAAGGGCGGCAACTGGGACAAGGCGGTGGCCTGGTGGAACACGCTGCACAGCGACGCCGGGGCACGGTTCGACGTCGAAGTCCTGATCGAAGCGGCGGACATCAAGCCGCAGGTCACCTGGGGCACCTCGCCGGAAATGGTCGTCGCGGTCGACGGCCGCGTGCCCGATCCCGCCAAGGAAGCCGACGCCACCCGCCGCCAGGGCATGGAGCGGGCGCTGCATTACATGGGCCTGAGCGCCAACACCCCGATCAGCGAGATCCGCATCGACAAGGTGTTCATCGGCTCCTGCACCAATTCGCGCATCGAGGATCTGCGCGCCGCGGCCCGGGTGGTCGGCGGCAAGCGCATCGCGCCCAGCGTCAAGCTGGCGCTGGTGGTGCCGGGCTCCGGCCTGGTGAAGCAGCAGGCCGAGCAGGAGGGCCTGGACCGCGTGTTCCGCGAGGCCGGCTTCGAGTGGCGCGAGCCGGGCTGCTCGATGTGCCTGGGCATGAATGCCGACCGCCTGTCGCCGGGCGAGCGCTGCGCCTCCACCTCCAACCGCAATTTCGAAGGCCGCCAGGGGCAGGGTGGACGCACCCACCTGGTCAGCCCGGCGATGGCCGCCGCCGCCGCCATCGCCGGCCACTTCGTCGACATCCGGGAATCGAGAATGGGGAGCCGGGAATCGTGAAGACCCACTGCTTTCCCCCGATTCTCCATTCCCGATTCCCAGCGCCAAGGAGGTAGCGATGCAGGCTTTTACAGTAGTGGAAGGATTGGCGCTGCCGCTGGACCGCGCCAATGTCGACACCGACGCCATCATTCCCAAGCAGTACCTGAAGTCGATCAAGCGCAGCGGCTTCGGGCCGTTTTTGTTCGACGACTGGCGCTATCTCGACGCGGGCGACCTGGATATCGACCCGGCGACGCGCCGCCCCAATCCGCAGTTCGTACTGAACCAGCCGCGCTACCAGGGCGCCAGCGTGCTGCTGGCGCGTGAGAACTTCGGCTGCGGTTCCTCGCGCGAGCACGCGGTGTGGGCGCTGAGCGACTACGGCTTCCGCGCGGTGATCGCGCCCAGCTTCGCCGACATCTTCTTCAACAACAGCTTCAAGACCGGCTTCCTGCCGGTGGTGCTGAAGGCCGATGAAGTCGATGCGTTGTTCGCCGAGGCGCAGGCGGAAGGCTATCGCCTGACGCTGGACCTGCCGGCGCAGACGGTGAGCACCCCGGGCGGCCGCAGCTTCCGTTTCGACATCGACCCGTTCCGCAAGGATTGCCTGGTGCGCGGCCTGGACGAGATCGGCCTGACCCTGCAGCGGTCCGAGGCAATCCTTGCCTACGAGGCGCGGCGCCGCCAGGAGGCGCCGTGGCTGTTCGCATGAACACCCCGGCTGCCGCGGCGGGACAGGTGTGGGACCCCCGCGCCTATGCGCGCAACGGCCGCTTCGTTTCCGAACTGGGCGCGCCGGTGCTGGACTGGCTGGCGCCGCAGGCCGGTGAACGGGTGCTCGACCTGGGCTGCGGCGACGGCGCCCTCACCGAGCAGATCGTCGCCGCCGGCTGCACGGTGGTCGGCGCCGATGCCAGCGCCGAATTCGTGGCGGCGGCGCGCGAGCGCGGCCTGGACGCGCGCCTGGTCGATGGCCAGGCGATGGACTACCGTGAGGAGTTCGACGCGGTGTTTTCCAACGCCGCCCTGCATTGGATGAAGCGCGACCCGGACGCGGTGCTGGTCGGCGTGGCGCGGGCGTTGAAGCCCGGCGGCCGTTTCGTCGCCGAGATGGGCGGGGCTGGCAACGTTGCCACCATCCGCGCCGCGGTTTATGACGCGCTGACCCGGCGCGGCATCGATGCGGTCGGCGCCGATCCCTGGTATTTCCCGACCGCCGACGAATACCGGGACCGGCTCGAAGCCGCCGGCTTCACGGTGGCGCGCATCGAGAAGTTTCCCCGGCCGACGCCTTTGCCCGGCGACGCCGCGGGGTGGCTGCGAACCTTCGCCCAGGCGTTCTTGAAGCCGGTGCCGGAGAGCGAGCGCGCCGCCGTGATCGCCGAAGTGCAGGAGAGCCTGCGCCCGCAACTGGGGGTCGCCGGCGTGTGGACGGCCGATTACGTGCGCCTGCGCTTTATCGCCAGGACTTGACCACACCGCTTCGATGCTGCGACGGGCGCTGTTGCTGCGCCGTGCCAGGGACGAGCAGCGCAAGGCGCGGGAGGTTGGTCAGGAGCGGGAAACGCGGCAATGCGCGAAAATGGACCCCGTCCCGTGGGGGCAAGGCAGTGATCAAAGTAGTCCTAATAAAGTCCTAGAAAGGTGTCTGCATGACCGCAAAAATCCTCGTCCTCCCTGGTGACGGCATCGGGCCGGAAATCACCGCCCAAGCTGAGAAAGTGCTTGAAGTTCTGCGCGCAAAGTACCGATTTGACGTGGAATGGACGCGTGGCCTCCTGGGTGGGGCCGCCTATGACGCCACCGGCGAGCCGCTGCCGCCCGCAACACTGGAAGCCGCGCGCAAGGCCGACGCGGTGCTGCTCGCCGCGGTCGGCGGTCCCCAGTACGACACCGCGCCGCGCGACAAGCGCCCGGAGCGCGGCCTGCTGGCGATCCGCGCCGGCATGGGGCTATACGCCAACCTGCGCCCGGCGATCCTCTACCCGGAACTGGCGGCCGCCTCGTCGCTCAAGCCGGAGCTGGTGGCCGACCTCGACATCCTGATCGTGCGCGAGCTGACCGGGGGCATCTATTTCGGCCAGCCGCGCGGCATCGAAGTGCGTGACGGCCAGCGTGTCGGCGTCAACACCGAGGTCTACAGCGAGTCCGAGATCGTGCGCATCGCGCGCAGCGCTTTCGAAGCGGCGCAGCTGCGCGGCAAGCGCCTGTGCTCGGTGGACAAGGCCAATGTGCTGGAATCGTCCGAGCTGTGGCGCGAGACGGTGATCCGCGTCGGCCGCGACTACCCGGACGTGCAGCTGAGCCATCAGTATGTCGACAATGCGGCGATGCAGCTGGTGCGCGCGCCCAAGCAGTTCGACGTCATCGTCACCTCCAACCTGTTCGGCGACATCCTGTCCGATGTGGCGGCGCAGCTCACCGGCTCGATCGGCATGCTGCCGTCGGCCTCGCTCAACGAGCGCGGGCAGGGCCTGTACGAGCCGATCCATGGCAGCGCCCCGGACATTGCCGGCAAGGGCGTGGCCAATCCGCTGGCGATGATCCTGTCGCTGGCCATGCTGCTGCGTTACAGCCTCAAGCGCGCCGACCTGGCCGACAAGGTGCAGAAAGCGGTGCGCCATGTGCTGGCCGACGGCCTGCGCACCGGCGATATCGCCCGCAGCGGCGAGAAGGTGGTCGGCACGGCGGAGATGGGCGAGGCAGTGGTCGGCAGGCTGTGATCTTTGGCGAAAATACGCGGTGAACGGACGGGAACGATGAGCAAGAAGTTCGATGTGGCGGTGGTGGGTGCGACCGGGGCTGTGGGCGAGGAGATGCTGAAGATCCTCAAGCAGCGCAAGTTCCCGGTGGGCAAGGTCTACGCCGTGGCTTCGGCGCGCTCGGCCGGCGACTTCGTCGATTTCGGCGACGAGGAGCTGGAAGTGCACGACCTCGCCAACTTCGATTTTTCGAAGACCCGGATCGGGCTGTTCTCGCCCGGCGCCGAGGTGTCGAAGGTCTATGCGCCCAAGGCCGCGGCAGCGGGCTGCGTGGTGATCGACAACACCAGCCAGTTCCGTTACGACAGCGACATCCCGCTGGTGGTGCCCGAGGTCAACCCCGGGGACATCGCGCTGTACAAGAACCGCGGCATCATCGCCAACCCGAACTGCTCCACCATCCAGATGCTGGTGGCGCTGAAGCCCTTGCACGACGCGGCGGGCATCGAGCGCATCAATGTCGCCACCTACCAGTCGGTGTCGGGCACCGGCAAGCCGGCCATCGAGGAACTGGCGCGGCAGTCGGCGCAGGCGCTGAACGGCCAGGAAATCGAGATCAAGGTCTATCCGCGCCAGATCGCCTTCAACTGCATCCCGCACATCGACGTCTTCCAGGACAACGGCTATACCAAGGAAGAGATGAAGATGGTGTGGGAAACGCACAAGATCATGGGCGACAACAGTATCCGGGTGAACCCCACCGCGGTGCGTGTGCCGGTGTTTTACGGCCACTCCGAGGCGGTGCACATCGAGACCCGCCGCAAGCTCGGCGCCGCCGAGGCCCGCGGCCTGCTGGAAGCGGCGCCGGGCGTGGTGGTGATGGACGAGCACCGCGACGGCGGCTACCCCACGGCGGTGACCGAGGCGGCGCACCAGGACGGTGTGTTCGTCGGCCGCATCCGCGAGGACATTTCCCATCCGCGCGGGCTCAACCTGTGGGTGGTGTCCGACAACATCCGCAAGGGCGCCGCCCTCAACAGCGTGCAGATCGCCGAGGTGCTGATCCGCGACTATCTCTGATCGGGCTGATTTTCCCCAGCGCAGCCCTTGGTTCTTGAAGAATTCTAGGGTATAAAAGAGTTTAGGCTTACTACTTAATGCTGAATGCACACTCCTGAGCGAGTGTGCGGGGAAGGCAACTGCCTTTAGGGAGAAAGTGTATGTTGCGAATGCTGGCCCGGTTCACCGCGGTCGCCTGCGCCCTTTGGGCGTCGCAGGCGCTCGCGCTCGGCCTGGGTGATATCAATGTCAAATCCCGGCTGAACCAGCCGTTCTCGGCCAGCATCGCGGTGCTGGGCGCGACGTCGGCGCAGCTCGATTCCCTGTCGGTGAAGCTGGCCAGCGCGGAAGAGTTCAACCGCGCCGGGATCGAGCGCTCGGACTACCTGTCCTCGCTCAAGTTTGAAGTGCAGGACGTGCCCGGCGGCGCGCGCGTGCTGGTCAGCAGCAGCCAGCTCGCGCGCGAGCCGTTCCTCAACTTCATCCTCGAGGTGCGTTCGCCCGACGGCAAGCTGCTGCGCGAGTACACCGTGCTGCTCGATCCGCCGGTCGCGGCCGACAGCTCCGCGCCCGCCGCGGCACCGTCCTCATCGCCGGCGCCGTCCCCGGCCTACGCGCCGCCGGCCGCGCCGGTGGTGCAGGTTCCGGCGCCTGCGGCGCCGAGCATGGCGCCGGCAGAAGCGGCCCAGCTGGCCGCACAGGCGCCCGGCGCGAAGGCCACGGCCGCCCGTCACAAGGGCCGGCCCGCCCGGCCGCCGGCTAGTCCCGCAACCCCGGCTACCCCGGCAGCAGCGGCTGTTGCCCCCGCTCCGGCGCCAGAGGCCGTTGCTGTGACGCCCGCGCCGGCCGGCGGCAGCAGCTATGGTCCGACTGCGCCGCAGGAGACTTTGTGGAGCATCGCCACCAAGTTGCGCCCGGGCCCGCAGGTGTCGATGGATCAGGTGTTGCTGGCCCTGTATCGCGCCAATCCGCAGTCGTTCGACCGCGGCAGTTTCAACGGGCTGCTCAAGGGGCAGACGCTAAAGGTTCCCAGCCTGGCGGACATGCAGGAGTCCTCCCCGGAGCAGGCTAAGCAGGCCGTGGACGCCTGGCGCCATGGACATCACCCCGGCGGCGCGCAGAAGGCTGAGGCAAAGGCCGCCGTTGCGCCCCAGCCCAAGCCGGTGGCGCCCAAGCCGGCACCGCCCAAGCCCGCCAAACCGATCAAGCTCCCGGCCGAAGCCAAGCCTGAACTGCCGGCTCCGGCCCCGCTTCCCGCTCCGGCGGCCCCCGCACCTGCGCCGGAACACAAGCCGGCCGCCAGTGCGCCGCCGCCGCCGGCAACGCTGCCGGCCAAGCCGGTTGCAGAGGCTGCGACGCCGGCCCCGGCGGCACCCGCCCCAACCGCCCCAACCGCGCCGGCTTCCCCGGCTTCGACCGTGCCGGCCACTCCCGCACCCGCCGCCAACGGCCCGGCGGCGGACACTGCGGCGAACGCTACGGCTGCACCTCCCGCGGCGCCGGAGCCGCCGAAGAAAAAGCTGGTGACGCAGCCCACTCCGCCGCCGCAGACCAGCCTGCTGGATGACCAGCTGCCGATGATCGGCGGCGGCATCTTCGCGGTGGTGGTGGGCTTGTTCGCCTGGCTCATCTTCCGCCGGCGCAAGGCGCCGCCGATGCCGGATTTCCGTGCCAAGGCGCCCGCGGCCAAGACCCCGGCAATCAAGGCGCCGCCGCCGGTGCCGCCACCGGTCAAGGGTGGTCCGCCGCCGTTGCCGGTCAAGGAAGCGGAGCTGGGTGACACCACGGCGCTGCCGGATGAGCCGCCTGCGCCCGCCAAGCCCGAGCCGGCCGCCGACCTGGGCAAGGCCGCACCAGCCGTCGAACCGCCGCTGGCCAAGACCTCGCTGGACGACACTGCGCAGCTCAAGGCGGCGGAAGCCTCTCTGGCCGAGCCAGCTTTCAGCCGCACCGGCCAGATGAAGGCGGCCGCTGCCGGCGGCGGGGACGTCGATTTCGACCTGACCTCGCAGTTCGAGGCGCAGACGCTGTCGGTCAACCTCGACGCCAACGACCCGTTGTCCGAGGCGGATTTCCACCTCGCCTACGGGCTGTACGACGAAGCCGCCTCGCTGCTCAAGCAGGCCCTGGCCAAGGAGCCCCAGCGGCAGGATCTGCGGCAGAAGCTGGCGGAGACCTATTTCGCCGGGACTAAGCCGATGGAGTTCCAGGAAACGGCCGAAGCCCTGCACGGCCAGATCAGCCCGGCGGAATGGCAGAAGATCGCCATCATGGGCCGCCAGCTGTGCCCGGATGCCGCGCTGTTCAAGAGCGACGGCAGCGCGGCGCCGGCGCCGGATATCGACCTCAGCCTGGGCGACAGCATCGGGCCGGCCGCGGTGCAGGTGCTGGGCGCGGCGCCCGATCATGCGGCGCCGGGCAATGTCATCGATTTCGATCTCGACGCCGAGCTGAACAAGGCGACACCGACCGCCGCCGCGCCGGTTGCAGCCGCTCCCGCTGCGCCGGCGCCTCCGCCGCCGGCTGCCGCGGAAAAGACCGACTTCGACCTGAGTCACTTCGATTTCGGCGCCGAGCCGCATCCCGCGGGCCAGGAAGGCAGCGTCGAGTTCAACCTCGATGAACTCGACCTGAGCAAGCCCGCCGCCGGCGGTGTTTCCAGCGGCGACGAGATCGGCACCAAGCTCGACTTGGCGCGCGTTTACGCCGACATGGGCGACAACGACGCCGCCCGCGGCCTGCTCAACGAAGTGATGAACACCGGCAACGCGGGCCAGAAAGCGGAGGCGGAAGCGCTGATCAAGCGTCTGTCCGCGTAGAGCCGCTGACCGGGGATGCAGCGAAGCCCCCCGCCGCCGGCGACGCGGCAGGGGGACTCCGCGTGTTGCCGCCGCAGGCTTCCGGGCAGCGCTGGGCCGCCGGCATCGAGTATCTCGGCGGCGCCTACGGCGGCTGGCAGGCACAGCGCGATCGCGCCAGCGTGCAGGCCGAGCTGGAACGGGCCCTGTCCTCGGTGGCGGACCACGCGGTGCAGACGCAGGCGGCGGGGCGTACCGACGCCGGTGTGCATGCCTATGGCCAGGTGGTGCATTTCGACTCGGCGGCGCCGCGCAGCGTCTACGCCTGGGTGCTTGGCGCCAACTCGCGCCTGCCGCCGGACATCAGCGTGCGCTGGGTGCAGCCGGTAGGGGCCGGTTTCAGCGCCCGGCACAGCGCGCTGATGCGCAGCTACCGCTACGTGGTGCACAACCACCGCGCGCGCTCGGCGCTGCTGGCGCAACGCGCCAGCTGGGTTACCCCGGAACTGAACGCCGCGGCCATGCACCGCGCCGCCCAGGCGCTGCTCGGCGAGCGCGATTTTTCCGCCTACCGGGCGGCCGAATGCCAGTCCTCCACGCCGATGCGCTTCGTCGATGCGATCAGCGTCTGGCGCAGCGGCGAGTTCGTGGTAATGGATATCCGCGCCAACGCCTTCCTGCACCACATGGTGCGCAACATCATGGGCGTGCTGCTGGAGATCGGGCAGGGCCGGCGCGCGGAGTCCTGGGCCGGCGAAGTGCTGGAGGGGCGCGACCGCAGCCGGGCGGGCATGACCGCGCCGGCCGCCGGGCTGTACTTTGTGGGCCCCGAATATCCGTCGCAATTCGGTCTGCCGGGCCCCGCGCAGCCTTGGTTCCCGGCATAATCCGCTCCCCATGGAGCAGCAGCGCACACGCATCAAGTTCTGCGGCATCACCCGCGTTGACGACGCGCTGGCCGCCGTGGCGCTGGGCGTGGACGCCATCGGCCTGATCTTCGCGCCGGGCAGCCCCCGCCAGCTGACCACGCAGGCCGCGGCCGCCATCCGCGCCCGGGTGCCGCCGCTGGTTTCGGTGGTGGCCTTGCTGCGCAACGCCGACGCCGCGACGGTGCGGGCGGTGATGGAGGCCGTGCGGCCGCAATTGCTGCAATTCCACGGCGAGGAAACCGCGGCGTTCTGCGCGCAATTCGGCCTGCCGTACCTGAAGGCGGTGGCGATGCGCGGCGCCCACCGGCCGCTGGCGCAGATCGCCGCCGACTACAGCGACGCCGCCGCGCTGCTGCTCGACGGCCACGCCCCCGGCGAGCCGGGCGGCCAAGGCCACAGCTTCGACTGGAGCGAGGTTTCCGCCGGCGTGGGCAGGCCGCTGATGCTGGCCGGCGGCCTGCGGCCGGACAATGTCGCCGGCGCGATCCGCATCGCCCGTCCCTATGCGGTGGATGTGAGCAGCGGCATCGAATCCGCGCCGGGAATCAAGGATTCGGGCAAAATGGAGGCCTTCGTGCGCCAGGTCCGTGACGCCGATTCCCGATTGCACCTGCAAGCAAGCATTTGATGAACAACCAGAATCTTCCCGATGCCCGCGGCCACTTCGGCCCTTACGGCGGTCGTTTCGTGGCCGAAACCCTGATGGAGCCGCTGCGCCAGCTGGAGGAAGCCTACAGCCGTCTGTGGAGCGACAGCACGTTCCGCGCCGAACTGGACAAGGATCTGGCGCTGTACGTCGGCCGGCCTTCGCCGCTGTATCCGGCGGAGCGGCTGAGCCGCAACTGGGGCGGGGCGCAGATTTACCTCAAGCGCGAGGACCTGAACCATACCGGCGCGCACAAGATCAACAACACCATGGGCCAGGCGCTGCTGGCCAAGCACCTGGGCAAAACCCGCATCATCGCCGAGACCGGCGCCGGGCAGCACGGCGTGGCCAGCGCCACCGTGGCGGCGCGCCTGGGCCTGAAGTGCGTGGTGTTCATGGGCGCCGACGACATCGAGCGGCAGTCGCCCAACGTCTACCGCATGAAGCTGCTCGGCGCCGAAGTGCGCCCGGTGACCAGCGGCACGCGCACCCTCAAGGATGCGATGAACGAGGCGCTGCGCGACTGGGTCACCAATGTCGACGACACCTTCTACATCATCGGCACCGTGGCCGGCCCGCACCCGTATCCGATGCTGGTGCGCGATTTCAATTCGGTGGTCGGGCGCGAGGTGCTGACGCAGTCGAAGGCGCTGTTCGGCCGGCTGCCGGACGCGCTGGTGGCCTGCGTCGGCGGCGGCTCCAACGCCATCGGCCTGTTCCATCCGATGCTGTCGCACGCCTCGGTCAAGATGTACGGCGTGGAGGCCGGCGGCCTGGGCATCGCCAGCGGCCAGCACGCGGCGCCGCTGTCGGCCGGCCGGCCCGGGGTGCTGCACGGCAACCGCACCTACATCATGGAGGACGAGAACGGCCAGATTCTCGGCACGCACTCCATTTCCGCCGGACTGGACTATCCCGGCGTCGGCCCCGAGCACGCCTGGCTCAAGGACAGCGGCCGGGTCAGCTATGTCTCGGTCACCGACGATGAAGCGCTGGCGGCGTTCCATGAGCTGACCCGGATCGAAGGCATCATCCCGGCGCTGGAATCGGCGCACGCGGTGGCCTATGGCAAGAAGCTGGCGCTGCACATGCGCCGCGATGAGACGCTGGTGATCAACGTCTCCGGGCGCGGGGACAAGGACATTTTCACCATCGCCAAGCGCGAAGGCATCGAGTTGCTGAAGTGAACCTCCCGCTGAACCACCCGTCATCCCTGACCGGATCGTTGAAAAAAGAAAGAACATGAGCCGGATCAAGGGCGTATTCGAGAAGCTCAAGGCCGAGGGGCGCAAGGCGCTGGTGCCGTATATCACGGCCGGCGATCCGCACCCGGCGCACACCGTGGCGCTGATGCACGCGCTGGTGAAGGGGGGCGCCGACGTGCTCGAAGTTGGCGTGCCGTTCTCCGACCCGATGGCCGACGGCCCGGTGATCCAGCTGGCCTGCGAACGCGCCCTGGCCCATGGCACCAGCCTGTGGCAGGTGCTGGACATGGTGGCCGAGTTCCGCAAGAACGATGGCGCCACGCCGGTGGTGCTGATGGGCTACCTCAATCCGATCGAGGCGCGCGGCTACGGCCAGTTCGCCGAGCGGGCGCGCGCGGCCGGGGTGGACGGCGTGCTGGTGGTCGACCTGGCGGCGGAGGAAGCGCCGGAGATCGCGCCGCTGTTCCGCGAGGCGGGCCTGGACTGCATCTTCCTGCTGGCGCCGACCAGTTCCGGCCAGCGCATCGAGACCATCGCCGCGCAAGCCAGCGGCTACCTGTACTACGTCTCGCTCAAGGGCGTGACCGGCGCGGCCACGCTGGATGTGGCCAGCGTCGAGGCCAAGCTGCGGGAGATCCGCCAGCACACCCGGCTGCCGGTGGCGGTGGGCTTCGGCATCCGCGACGCCGAGTCGGCGGCCCGCGTGGCGCGGGTGGCGGACGGCGTGGTGGTGGGCAGCGCGCTGGTATCGCAGATCGAAAAACACCAGAATGAGCCGGCGGTGTTGCCGGAGCTTCTGACCCAACAACTGGGCGCCATCCGCGTGGCGCTCGACAGGCACTAGATTCAGGTAGGAATCTCATCCATGAGCTGGCTCGAAAAAATCTCCGGATCAAAACTGCTGACCGGCGGCGTGCGCAAGAAGAGCGTGCCGGAAGGCCTGTGGATGAAGTGCGACAGCTGCCAGTCGGTGCTGTATCGCGCCGAGCTGGAGCGCACCCTGGAGGTGTGCCCCAAATGCGGTGCGCACCGCGTCATCACCGCGCGCGCGCGGCTCAACCACTTCCTCGACGCCGAGCCGCGGGTGGAGATCGCGCCGAAGGTGCGCGCCACCGATCCGCTCAAGTTCAAGGACAGCCGCAAGTACACCGAGCGCCTGGCCGAGGCGCGCGAGGACACCGAGGAAGAGGATGCGCTGATCGTGATGCGCGGCCAGCTGATGGGCCTGCCGCTGGTCACCGCCGCTTTCGAGTTCGGCTTCATGGGCGGCTCGATGGGCAGCGTGGTCGGCGAGAAATTCGTCCGCGGCGTCAACGCCTGCCTTGAGCACGGCATCCCGATGGTGTGCTTTGCCGCCAGCGGCGGCGCACGCATGCAGGAGTCGCTGTTCTCGCTGATGCAGATGGCCAAGACCAGTGCGGCGCTGGCCAAGCTGGCCGAGCGCGGCCTGCCATTCATCTCGGTGATGACGCACCCGACCATGGGCGGCGTTTCCGCCAGCCTGGCGATGCGCGGCGTCATCCATATCGTCGAGCCGAAGGCGCTGAGCGGCTT
>CAYVKA010000025.1:0-2269 GCA_964451925.1 uncultured Nevskia sp.
CGCAGCCGCTCCGCCGGCAACGCCCGCGCCGGCGCCGGCCAATGCGCCACCAGCGCCGGCCGCCCCCATCGGCGGCACCGCGCCGCCGCTGCAGGCCTGCGCCACCAAGGCCTTCGACGACTACGCCGTGGCCATGTCGGTATGGGAGCGGCAGTGGGCCGAAGGCGTGGTGAACGTGCGGCCGGACTTCGGCACCGCCGCCGTGGCCCGCGCCAACGCCCACAACTCCGCCCTGCAGCGAGACGGCTTCCGCATCCACTACCTCGCCGCCAACGCCCCCGACAGCCTGGACCTGGACGAGTCCATCGCCGCCATGCGCCTGTTCGACTGGACCCAGGAGCAGGAACAGGCCCTGCGCCTGAGCGAGCCGGACTACGCCAGCGTGGCCGATTCCGCCGACCGCGACCGTCTTGCCGCCGACGCCCAGCCCAAGGCTGACGAGCTGGAAAACTACTTCGAGGAAACCTTCACCGAGAGCGCCGGCGCGGTGGCCGCGCGCAAGCTCGGCGACATCCTGCGCCGCGGCAACGACGCGCTGGAGCAATGCCACCGCCTGCACCCGCCCCCGCCGCCCAAGCCGGACAGCCCCGACGCCGCGCCGCCCGGCGCCCTACCCGACGACAAGGCCCCGGCCGGCGGCGGCGTGGGCAAGTTCTAGTTCTGGTTTCAGTTCCGCTTTCGGTTCCGGTTCCCGGCTGCGCCCCCCCCTTTAGTCCCCTCTCCCCACGCACGTGGGGAGAGGGTCAGGGTGAGGGGCGCGCACTCCGCTCAAGCGGCGCAGCCGGCCCCTCACCCCGGCCCTCTCCCCATAGGCATGGGGAGAGGGGGAAAATGCAGGCGCCGTCCTGCTCATTCAATCCCAGTCCCTCTCCCCCTCGCATGTGTGGAGAGGGGCGAAAAGCAGGTGGCGTCCCCACCGCCACTCAGCCACACCACCCCGCTGTACCCAACCCCACCCGCTTGCTCTAGAATCGCCCCCCTTCCAGCGTTCCACCCGGTACCCCGAGGGCGTAAAGTCCCGGGGAGAAAGCCCCTTTGCCGCGCAGACAGCACCCGCCGCGCGGCTCAGGTTTCCCTTCGCAGCGGGGTCGGACGCGGGTGGTTTTACCGTTCGTCGGCTGACACATTCGGCGCCGCCGGCGGAGGCAGTTTTGCACCACGCTGAGAATCTGAAACAAGAGAGTTACTTAGCGGTTTTATGCACAGCTTTTGAGTCTGTCATCACCATGTCACGCACATTTTTGGACACAGGATATTGGGGTTGACCCAGACTGAAACCACTATATATTGATAGTCCAAGGCCTTGGATGGCCTCTTCACGACGGGGAGAACCTAAAAGTTATGCAAACTCAGATTACAAGCCCCTCGCCGACCCGCGTTCACCCTGCCGAAGCCAGTGCCGAACTCACCGCCGCCGCGCCCGGCGCGATCAAGGTGATCCGCCGCAACGGCAAACTGACCGCGTTCGATCCGAGCAAGATCTCCATCGCGCTGACCAAGGCCTTCCTGGCGGTTGAAGGCGGCCAGGCCGCGGCCAGCTCGCGCGTGCGCACCACGGTGGAAAGCCTCACCGAACAGGTGGTGCAGGCGCTGACCCGCCACCTCTCCGGCGGCGGCACGCTGCACATCGAGGACATCCAGGACCAGGTCGAACTGGCCCTGATGCGCGCCGGCGAGCACAAGGTGGCGCGCGACTACGTGCTGTACCGCGAGGAGCGCTCCAAGGAGCGCGCCGCCGAGGCGGCGAAGAAAACCGCCACCGCGCCGGCCGCCAGCGGCAGCGCCATCCGCGTCAAGCTGGACGACGGCCGCAGCATCCCGCTGAACGAGGAGCGCCTGCGCCGCGTCACCAGCGAAGCCTGCGCCGGCCTCGCCGGCACCGACGTGGACGAGGTGCTCTCCGCCGCGCTGCGCGACCTGTACGACGGCATTCCCGAGCACGAGCTTTCCCAGGCGCTGACCCTGGCCGCCCGCGCGCGCATCGAGAAGGAGCCGAACTACACCTACGCCTCCGCCCGCCTGCTGCTGGACGCGATGCGCCACGAGGCGCTCAAGTTCCTGGGCATGAGCGAGACGCGCCCCACTTTCGAGGAGATGAAGGGGCTGTACGGCGACTACTTCCGCGAGTTCATCCACCGCGCCGCCGAGCTGGAGCTGCTCGACCCCAAGCTGGGCCTGTACGACCTGGACAAGCTGGGCAAGGCCCTGCTGCCCGAGCGTGACGCCAAGTTCGACTACCTGGGCCTGCAGACCCTGTACGACCGCTACT
>CAYVKA010000025.1:2279-55086 GCA_964451925.1 uncultured Nevskia sp.
GCGCGTGGCGATGGGCCTGGCGATGAACGAGATCGACCGCGAGGCGCGGGCCATCGAGTTCTACACGCTGCTCTCCTCTTTCGACTTCATGAGCAGCACGCCCACGCTGTTCAACTCCGGCACGCTGCGGCCGCAGCTCTCCTCCTGCTATCTCACCCAGGTGCCGGACGACCTGCACGGCATCTTCAACGCCATCCACGACAACGCCATGCTGTCCAAGTTTGCCGGCGGCCTGGGCAACGACTGGACGCCGGTGCGCGGCATGGGCGGCTACATCAAGGGCACCAACGGCAAGAGCAACGGCGTGGTGCCGTTCCTCAAGGTGGCCAACGACACCGCCGTGGCCGTGAACCAGGGCGGCAAGCGCAAGGGCGCGGTGTGCGGCTATCTGGAAACCTGGCACCGCGACATCGAGGAATTCCTCGAACTGCGCAAGAACACCGGCGACGACCGCCGCCGCACCCACGACATGAACACCGCCAACTGGGTGCCGGACCTGTTCATGCAGCGCGTGATGGAAGACGGCCAGTGGACCCTGTTCTCGCCGGAGGAGACGCCGGACCTGCACGACCTGATCGGCGAAGCCTTCACCGCGCGCTACAGCGAGTACGAGAAGCTGGCCGATGAGGGCCGCATCAGGAACTTCAAGCGCATCCAGGCGCTGACCCTGTGGCGCAAGATGCTGAGCATGCTGTTCGAGACCGGCCACCCCTGGATCACCTTCAAGGACGCCTGCAACCTGCGCAGCCCGCAGCAGCACGTGGGCGTGGTGCACAGCTCCAATCTCTGCACCGAGATCACGCTGAACACCAAGGCCGGCCAGGAAATCGCCGTGTGCAACCTGGGCTCGGTGAACATTCCGGCCCACATCGTCGACGGCAAGCTGGACCACGCCAAGCTGGAAAAGACCATCGGCACGGCGATGCGCATGCTGGACAACGTGATTGAGTACAACTATTACTCGGTGGCCACCGCGCGCAACTCCAACCTGCGCCACCGCCCGGTGGGCCTGGGCGTGATGGGCTTCAACGACGCGCTGTACAAGCTGCGCCTGCCGTATGAGAGCGACGAGGCGATCCAGTTCGCCGACGAGAGCATGGAGGCGGTGAGCTACTACGCCATCAAGGCCAGCACGGATCTGGCGCAGGAGCGCGGCGCCTACAACAGCTTCAAGGGCTCGCTGTGGAGCCAGGGCATTCTGCCGATCGACTCGATCGAGATCCTGGCGAAGAACCGCGGCCAGTATCTGCAGCAGGACCGCAAGGCCAGCGGCAAGTTTGACTGGGCCGGCCTGCGCACGCGCATCCAGCACGTGGGCATCCGCAACAGCAACACCATGGCCATCGCCCCCACCGCGACCATCGCCAACATCACCGGCGTTTCGCAGTCGATCGAGCCGACGTACCAGAACCTGTACGTCAAGTCGAACCTCTCCGGCGAGTTCACCGTGGTCAACGAGTACCTGGTCAACGACCTGAAGAAGCTGGGCCTGTGGGATGAGGTGATGGCCCACGACCTCAAGTACTTCGACGGCAGCGTGCAGCAGATCGACCGCGTGCCGGCCGAGCTGAAGGCGCTCTACAAGTGCGCCTTCGAGATCGACCCCAAGCGCCTGGTGGACGCCGGCAGCCGCCGCCAGAAGTGGATCGACCAGGCGCAGAGCCTCAACCTGTACATGGCCCAGCCCAGCGGCAAGAAGCTGGACGAGCTGTACAAGCACGCCTGGCTCTCCGGCCTGAAGACCACCTACTACCTGCGCACCCTGGGCGCCACCCACGCCGAGAAAACCACCATCAGCGACACCCGCCTGAACAAGGTGGCTGGCGGTGAGGGCGGCGGCGTAGCGGCGCAACAGGGCAAGTCCGCCCCCATCACCGCGCGCCCGGTCCAGCCGGCCGCGGCTACGGAGGTGGGCGGCGCCAAGGTCTGCTCCATCCTGGACCCGGACTGCGAGGCCTGCCAGTAAGGCGGCGACCGCAAAGCCGCACATCCGGTTGGTGTTCTCCCCACCCTCCGCCCACGGGCGGAGGGTGGGTGAGTTGGTAGAGAGTGAGAAGGCGCTCTGATGTGAGCCCCCTCGCCCCACGAAGGTGGGGAGAGGGCCGGGGTGAGGGGCCGCACCGTCAGCGGTTGCGGCCAGCCCCGCACGGGCACTCCCCGTAAGCGGGGAAAGGGGCTTCCCCAGGGCCAGCCGGTTTGGGAGTGGCGAGCGGCAAGCGGCAGCCGGCGGCAGCGGCGCCGTGGCGGAACCTCCGGCCTTGGCGGGCAAGGAGTCGGGAGAGGCGGCGCAAGCCGCCTGTCTCACAGATACAGTCTCACGGATACACAAAGACCTTATCGTGGTCTAATCATTTTGCCCTCTGCGGTACGGAGCCGTTCCGGCAGAGGCCACATTCAGTCCCCTCCCCCTACTATAGGGAGAGGGTCCAGGGCGAGAGGCCAAGCGCCTGCGCCCTGGCAAGCCGCACAAAGGAGATACAGCAATGCTCGAATGGGATGACGCACCGGCCAAGCCGAGCCACCAGCCGGCCCCGCCGCCCCCGCGCGCCGCCGGCAACGGCGCCGCCCCGCGCAGCCTGCACACCGTGCCCGCCAGCGGCCCGGCGCCGATCGTGCCCGTGCCCTCCGCCGCCGAATTCCGGCTGACGCACCCGCAGGCGCACGTGGAATCCGGCGCCACCGGCCTGGAAGACCTGCAGATGGGCGCCCGCCGCATCCAGGTGGACGACAAGAAGATCATCAACTGCCGCGCCGACCTCAACCAGCTCGTGCCCTTCAAGTACGAATGGGCCTGGAAGAAGTACCTGGACGCCTGCAACAACCACTGGATGCCGCAGGAAATCAACATGTCTGCGGACATCGCCCTGTGGCAGGACCCCAACGGCCTGACCGAGGACGAGCGCACAATCATCAAGCGCAGCCTCGGCTTCTTCTCCACCGCCGACAGCCTGGTGGCCAACAACCTGGTGCTGGCCGTGTACCGCCACCTCACCAACCCCGAGTGCCGCCAGTACCTGCTGCGCCAGGCCTTCGAGGAGGCCATCCACACCCACGCCTACCAGTACTGCATTGAAAGCCTGGGCCTGGACGAAGCCGAAGTCTTCAACATGTACCGCGAAGTGCCCAGCATCCACGACAAGGCCGCGTGGAGCCTGCCCTTCACCCAGAGCCTGGCCGACCAGGAATTCCACACCGGCACGCCGGAGAACGACCAGCGCCTGCTGCGCGACCTGATCGCCTTCTACGTGGTGTTTGAAGGCATCTTCTTTTACGTGGGCTTCGTGCAGCTGCTCAGCTTCGGCCGCCGCAACAAGATGGTGGGCGTTTCCGAGCAGATCCAGTACATCATGCGCGACGAATCCATGCACATGAACTTCGGCATCGACGTGATCAACCAGATCAAGATCGAGAACCCCCACCTGTGGACCGCCGCCTTCCAGCAGGAAATCTCGCGCATGATCGCCGAGGCCACCGAGCTGGAAATCCGCTACGCCCACGACACCATGCCCCGCGGCGTACTGGGCCTGAACGCCAGCCAGTTCAACGAGTACCTGAAGTTCGTCGCCAACCGCCGCTGCTCCCAGATCGGCCTCAAACAGCTCTACCCCGGCGCGGAAAACCCGTTCCCGTGGATGAGCGAGGTGATGGATTTGAAGAAGGAGAAGAACTTCTTTGAGACGCGGGTTACGGAGTATCAGACGGGTGGGGCTTTGAGCTGGGATTGAAATAGAGTCCTAGTAAATAACGAATCTAAAAAGGGACGGCTCAGCCGTACCGCGCCACAAGAAATGCGACTCATGCCACTAAAAATGCGACCGTGAGCCACAAGAAACGCGATTAGGCCCTTTTGAAGCTCCCCAGCCTCCATAAATGCGACCAGCCCGAAAAGCTGGTCGCATTTTTTTTGCGCTACGTCTTTTCGTCAAAAGAAATGCGACCACCGCACGACGCCACGTTCCGGCTGCGTCACTAGAAATGCGACCAATCCGGACTCGTGCCAGAAGAGTTGCGACCAGCCTCAAAACCACCGCATAAGAAATGCGACTGGCGACGTGGCATGTCACAAGAAATACGCCCTTCCAGACGCCCTACTGGCCTGAGGGCTTTGACGATGGTTAGGTAGTTGGATGTGCGGTAAAACGTACGTAGAGCATTGGGGAGCAGGGCACTCGTGCCACCAGGGGATTTTTTAGACCTACTAAGGCTTCCATTGCTGCTATCGCTTTTCCTTTTTTTGGATCCGAAACGGCGCGTGCCGGCGTGGAGAGGATCCGACGCTCCGTAAAGGACGCAGATGATTCCGCATCACTTGCTCCTATCTATCGTTTGATAGAAAGGTCTTTCTGCAGATTGCAGTCGCTTGTCCTTGATGGGCTTTCTGCTTTCGGCTCTGTGAGCAAGATCACAGTCGCACCGTTGCATTATCAGTACCACCCGGTTTAAATCCATGAGCCGCAGCAGAAGTGGGCTCAGGGATTCGGCCCCATAAACCAAGGACGCGGATGGCGAGGAGCGCTATCCGCCGCTTCAGGGGTCATAGCGTGAAAAACACTCGAGAATCCCGGACTGAGAGCCGGGATAAGCTGAGTCGAGCGAAGGAACTCGTCAAGGCCATCCATCCGAAACCTTGGCAGAAATATGGAGACACTGCGCTGGAAGCACTGGCCAAGGAGCCGCTCCAGACAGTCTTTCGCATCGCCGCCGCCTCGGGCTTCTCGTGGCTGCTAATTTATTGGTCCTCGATCGACTACGTCCCCGACGTCACCCTTGCCAGTCTGCTGCTGATGCTGGTTTCCGCGGCGCTCGTCGGGGCCTTCATCGTCATCGAGTGCGCCCTTATCTTCGTTCTTCCGCACTTGATGTGGGGGAGCTTCTGGGATGGCGTCACGTCTCTCCAAAAGCCGCTTGAACCGGTCATCGTCAATGGCGTTCCCCAGACGCCGGAACCCCAATATCCGCAAAAGCAGTTCTTCTGGTCGAGCATCTGGATTCTGATCACCATGATCGCGGCCCTGCTTACTTGGAACCTTTTCGCCAAGCAAGGGGACTACATTTGCTTCATTCTCGCCATCACGCTCTTCCTGGAAGGGCTGATATTCGTGGTCGAGCTTTTGCGCAGGCTCAATCAGCGCAGTTCGTGGATGCCCATCGCGGAGCCTGCCTGGCTGATCATCGCAATCTCGGCATGCACCCTTGCGCCGTTCTTTCTTGCCTATCCAATTGTTTGGAATGGCATCACGGATCGTGACTTCGGGCTCTGGTTCTTGATGGGATTGGAGACGGTTGCACTCTGCTTCCTGATCTGGCTCGGATCGTTCCCGCCGCACACGTATCGGAATTCGCGCGGCCGTACCGCCGTCATGTTCGCTGTGGCGTTTATTCCGGTGGTTTTCATTCCGTTTGGTGTCACCGGGCAAATCGCCAAAGCGGTCGCGTCCAAGCTGGGACTTACCCAGCCAAGCGTGAATCTCTATGTAAAGGCCGACGCCTGTCCCGCCCTACCTGATTGGCTCGTCGGCACGACCTGTCCAGTCACAGCAGACGCGAGCTTTGGCTCGAATGCCGCAGGCGACACTGGAGCTGACCCTAATGCCAGTCACGCCAGCGCCGTCACGGAAGTGATCCACCACGCCCCTCGTGCTGGCACGAGCGTGCTTTATGGCATCAAGGTACTGAATCGCATCGGACCGCAGTGGCTGCTCGAAGCTACATTCACCCCCGATTGCCCGCCTCAAACATCGCAGCCGGCAACCTCGCCGGCCGTTCAGGCCTCAACGGCGGTGCCGGCATCGACGTCAGCTCCCGCAGTTTATCGATTCACGCTTCGGTCGGATCAGATTCTCTCGGCCGGCGAGGTGAGAACTCCAAGCGTAGATCAGCTCAAAACGTTACGGTGTGCACCTCCTGCCGCCCTGTCGGAGCCGTCCACCCCAACGGTTAGCGGGCCACCGCCCGCAACGCTGCATTGCCCCGAGCCCCCGCCACCGCCACCCCCGCATCGGCCTCGGCCTCATCGCCCCCCGCCTTCGCCGGACGCAACGAGTTGCGGGGCCGTGCCGCCTGGCTCGGCCATGGGGGCATCCAAGATGCCTTCTGATTCAGCACCAGGTGCAAAGTGATGACGATATCCATCCAGGCCTTCTCCGAGCTTCCGGGGGTGCGCTTTCCTGGCGCTGGAGCCTACGCGCAGACGAAGCGTTCCTGGTGTATAGAGTCATTTGAGCTGGACAACGAGCGGTTGCGCAGCAACACATAAAGCGGAGGCCGTCTTGGAACAGACCCATATCGTCACCGCCCTGGATTTGGATGCTTTTGCAGAGACCAAACTCTCCGAAGGCGCCATCCCCGAACTGATCTGGCTGCTGATCAATCAGTCAGTGTCCGATTTGACCCGATGCCGGATACCTTACGGAGACGCCGTCAGCCAGGTCGGCTACGACGGTCTTGTTGAAACCCTTGGATTCAAGGGGATACGCATTTTAGCCGTTAGGAGGTGGCCGGCGGTATCCCAAATGTATCGAACCAACGAGACTATCCCATCGAAGCCTGCGGAAACGAGTCTCTATCCACCTCGACTTCCGACCGTCTAACGGCGAGTCGCCCTGTCCCATCATCTGATTCCCCATATGTTCCTCTGAACTCGATTTTCACATCAATCCGAAACTGCCACATGCGAGGACGTGGTGACGGCTTCTACTCCGAGCGACACAAGCCGCTCACTCAACTACGGATAGACGAAGACCCCCATTATCATTGGTCTATTGGCACTGCACTGCGTGTTATTGACGACGACGCTAACCGCTTTCCCGGCAGCCAACGCCATGAGAGCAGCAGCATAGTAGGTCTTATATCCTGGAGACGACGAATCGACTATGTACTGGTCGGTGTCCGGGCAGTTGGCAGGGTTAACAAGCGGCTGCCCGGCAGTTTGGATTCCGAACGCGTCATAGCCCCAACCCGTCGGCATTCCCGTAATCAAATGGGCGTTGCTGACCGTCTGAGCCGTCGCGGTCGAAATCCCGAGCATCGTGACCAACAACACCCAGCAGGAAGCAGCCTTAATTCCGCTGATATTTCTCATGAGAATTCCCCAATCGCGATGTGCTTTCAACGTGATCAATGTGGCCATGTGCTTGAGCCCCAATGGCCACTACGTTACTGCTCCCCTTCAGAAAAGCGCGACGTCTTAACGCCTACGCGGCAGGCCCTATGAGGCACGTAGCGAGGGCCCTTGGTCAATCATGCAACCCCTCCTCGTTGTGATCCACATCACAAATGATGCTTGACCATCTGTGTGTCACATTTTCGTAACTGTTGTTACTGCTCTCACCTCCAGCACTTTCGCCGCTTCAATCTGTATTGAAGCTGTGCGAAACAACCGTCGCCCCACCGGATGACCAGATGATGTTGCTGTAGAGTTGCATCCGCACCCCATCGACGTCGACAGCGGCCTGCAGCTGGAAATAATTGCTGCTTACGCCAACAAACGACGTCAGGTTCGGATCTTTTGGGAGCACGTTTCGTGCAATCGCATCCTGCACGCTGGTTGCCGGATTGCTCGCTCGTTCCACAATGAATTGGCTGAATCCTCCGCCTCCTCCCGATGCGCCGCTTAGAGATTCCAGGACGGGCAAAGGTGCCGTGTTGATGTTGATCCTTGCACTGGTCGTCGGCAGTGTCGTGATATAGGGATAGAGTGCTTCGTACACCTGAGGTGTCATGCCGCGCACCGCTAGTAGTTCGGAAGGGCTCTTCATCAGACGATTGGACGTCCGATACGGCGTCTGAAGCGACATGTAATAGATGTCCTCGGCCCCAACCCCCGCCCAGGGATCGCTGTCGAAATCGATCCAATCGCGGATTGCGGGGCCCAGGTCGGTCACGTTTGATCCACTAAGCGCCGGGATACTGGCCACGAGCCGCTGAAACTGTTCCATGTACGGAGCGGGATTGAGCGCTCCAAAGTTGTTGATGTTGAAGCGCCCCTGCAGGTCCGTCAGCGTGGCCGCAGCCACACCATGATCGATCGGAAACCCGGTTATGGGGCGTGCCCAAGGATCGCCGAGGCTGGTATATCCGCGCTGCAGAGTCGCCGAGTTGCGTTGCAGTATCGAACACACCCAGGACTCGATGCTCAGGGCATACCATTCGGCCTGTTCCGATCCCTGGAGGTTACTCGTCCGATGGAGAGCGACATTGGCCGACGTGATCATCGAAACAGCGGCAATTGCCGCAAGGGCCACCACAAAAATGGCGGTGATCAACGCAATTCCGGTCTGCCCCTTCCTTTTCGTCAACGCTCACTCCCCAGTAGCGTCGTCTCTACCGATCAGCGGCGACAAGAGCGGCCGCGGGGCGGTCCCTTTCAATTACCGGCTTGACACACAAGAATGGATCAATTGAGAAGGTCATAGTCGAATGTTGGATACCCCGGCTGCGGTGCGAAACATGCGGCAGAGACGACGAAATCGACTTTCCTGCCGCCGAGGTAGGCAGCGAGCAGCAGGGCATATTGGTTTTCACTCAGGCTGAAAATCAATCGGATACGCAGGGAAGGTAAATTGGAACGCGTTCTCGGAAGGAAATCTGAATAGACGAATTTGAGAGACAATCCGCCGCTCGAAATCCGGTGCCGCGAACGTACTGGACACCAACAAGCAATCCACGACGGCACCGCCTGGGGCAACGGTGAGCCTGACGACGATGCGACCGACGCCCATACTGGGATGCTCCCGCACCGCATAGTCGTAGAGCACGGCCAGCGGCCACTTGTTGCGCTCGAAAACACGTCGGATTTCATCAAGATCCCGATGATCGGATGGCGGCCCCACCTGAAGGCGCGGTGCGCCATTGACCATCCCGTCCGAATTGGCAGCGTCGGAGCGCCCAGCGGAATTGTCTTTCGCGGCTACGCCTTTGGACGACGCCATGCTGGATACCAGCGGTTGCTGCGTAGAGATGGTATTGAAATTCTGGTCGCGGATTTCGCGAGGCTGATTTCGGATAACGCGTGTTCCCAGAACTTTCTCCGCATCCGCGCTCGCAGCCGGATCAGTCGCAGGCGTATTGACGGGTTTGCGCGGCGCCTTGGGCGTAGTCGCTAGATGTAACTTCTCGGGCGCCTCGGAAACGGACCTTGGTGATTCGCGCGGAGGCAGCGGATCGACGTGCTCCGCGAGTTTGACCGAGTAGCGCACCCCATCATAAGTGCCTACAGGCATCCTTTTCGTTTCCCATTGGAACAAGGATAGAAACCAAGCCAGAATAGCGATAGAAGCTGCGACGATCCCGGCGACGCGTCTGAATTGGAGATCTGCTTCCTCGGCCAGCGTCCAGCTCTCCCAGCGAATAATGTAGACTTGCTGAACCGTCAGAGGGATCTGCTGAGACTCCTGAAGGGTGTCTGAACGCTTTGGTAAATGCGTGGCAGCAAAGGCGCCCGTCTCCACGCTCTAGTCCTCCTCACAATCTTAGAACATGTCGAAATAATCTCACTTATTCATTTTGTCATTCTTTTCGCGGCTGTGCGGCATCCTCTTCATTGTGTAGATCAAAGACGTTGCCCTCGCCATATTTCACCTCCAATTTTTCCATGGCCTCATCAAGAGTTTCGGCAAGTACGCTAACACGCTGACCAGGCTGGTCAGAATTGTGCACCCAAATAATGGCGCGGTAGAGCTTCACGTAACCATCCTCGATTTCCTTATTTTTTCACTTGAATGGTGCGAGGCAAGCACCACTATCGCAAAATCCTCCGATAGTTGTTCCTGGTCCGTTAAGAAGACCTCTGATCTGAGTGGGTGTCATTTTAGAGAAATCATAGATGTATACGCCGGGTATCTTCCCAAAGCGGGTCACGTCGGCTTCAAACAGGCTTGAATCAACAGTCGTAGTTCCTCTCCAAAAGCCGTGGACGCCGCTGATAATATTGACGTCACCCTTATATAATCCGCTGTTAACTATACTTGCAAAGTCATTTTGCGAAATTTCGCCAACTGACGTCCACACTTCGCCACCAACCGCATTCGTCTCTGAAGAGAAGATTCCACCAAGACTGCTTAGTCCTCCCCTTGCCGCCGATGCTCCATCACTTAGTAGAGCAAGCCCTTTCCCGGCAACCCCAAACACGCTAGAACCCAAATCGAATGCTTCCAACCATCCACACTCTCCACCCCCCAACAAGTTGGACACGCACGTCCCGCCTTTGTACCCAGGAAAGTAGTCATACAAGCGCTGTTCCCATTTGTAGTCACAGGCGCCATGGGCACATTCATTAAATGCCTCCGCGAAGGCACCTGTAAGCGCTCCATTTTCAAACTTCCCTCCACCAATCACCGAAGCTGTGCCGCCCACAATGGCCGCCTCGCTGATCTTTAAAGGCGCAGGTCCGACAATAAAAGGTGATGCTGCCGATTGTGCCGCCCCAGCTAGAAATCCGCTGCCAAAATTCCGGCCCAAGTAACTTCCCTGCATGCCACCCACTATCCCGTGGGCGACGATTTTCTGAACGTAGACACCGCTTTGATTGCCGAAGGCGCCACTCGCCGACACTTCACCGAACGCGTCTCCTATGGCGAAGTTGAGCAGACCGAAATCCGCGCCCGCGAAACCAGCCTGTAGACTACCACCGCTCGATACTAGTCCTGCGGCAAAGCCACCCACTAAAGCAGTCGTTGCTGCGGACGAAAGGCCGACTTCAGGACCGAGTTCGGGTGCAACGACGATGATGGCAATACCCGCAAACGGCTGCCAGTTGTGCCCAAACCAATGCGAGAACCCGCTCAGGAAATAGCCACTCGGATCGGTGAAGGTCAGCGGGTTGTTCCAGACATAGGCGTACCGATTCAGGCTCTGCGCATTACCTGGCGATTGGATGTTCGGATCGGCTGACAGGAAGCGCGCCATACTGGGGTCGTAGACGCGTCCGCGCATGTGCACCAGGTTAAGGAAATCAATCTGCCGATGTCCTGTAAAGCCTAGATCGGTCTGAATCCCGCCGTAGTTGGCAGCCGTATACGTAACGCTGCGTCGGCCATAGGGATCGTAGGCATACTGCTGCACAAGGTTGCCCGTGCCGTCGGTAACCGCTAGCACCGACCCCTGGTTGTCCTTCTGAAGATACTCGGCGACATCAGCTTGGCTGCTGGACTGCACTACCATCGCCAGCGTTCCGCTGGGGGCGGCGATGTAGTCGTTCCAGCCGCTGCCGGATCCGGCGGTGCTGTATTCGGCCAAGCCATCGCCGATGTACTGAGTCGTCGTGGACGGGGCGCCTGCCGGCGTGCTGATCTGGCTGACGAGACCTCCGCCAGCCCCATATTCAAAGTCAACCTGCCCAAGATAGCTGTCGTTGATCTGAGACAGCTGGTTCTCTCCAGACCAGTTGTATGTGCGGCTACCGTAGAACGTACCCTGGGGCCCGCTCCTGGAAGGCGCATTGCCTATGGGATCATAGTTGCCAACCGTAACCGTGGCGGCCGGGGCGCTGGGGTTGCTTACCGTGTCGCTCTGAAGGCGATTCTCGTTGTCGTAGGCAAAGGCTTCACCCTGGTTGTTGGCATTGTTGCTCCTCTGCGTGATGTTGCCATCGGCGTCCCAGCCGTAGCTCAGATTGGCAATGGGCGCACCGCCGTTGGCGTTGCTCGGCGGCGTGGCATTGACTGCCAGGATGCTCCCGACTGCGGCATCGCGGGACATCGCATTGACCACTCCGTTGCCCAGCTTTTCCTGGGAGATCTTTCCCCACTGGTCCCAGGCCTGGCCGGTCCAAAATGCCAGCCCACCGTTTCCGGATTGACTAATCGAGTTTTCGGCGCCATAGCCGCTGTAGCCGATGCTCAAGCCAAGACCGTTGGGATAGGTCATCGAATTGACACGACCCAGGGTGTCGTAACCATATGTCGTGACAAAGGGGGAGCCGTCTATTGTTTCCTGATCGGTATAGACCGCCCCGAAGCTTTGGTAGGTATAGCTGCGGTCATAAACGACCGCGCCGCCGGTTTGGCTCTTTTGGAGGTCAAACAGCGCACCCTTCCAAGTCTTGGTGCCATCCTTGGATTGATCCCATGTCCACCCATACGAAAAGTCCGGGGCCGTACGGCTCAGTGGCCGCCCCAGAACGTCGTAGGCGAATCCAATCGTGCGTTGATTCGCATCCTGCTGCGAGACGACTTCGCCCAAGCTGTCCGGCGTGTAGATCCAGGTTCCCATGGTCGGATCCGACAGCTGCGTCTTGTGCCCACGGCTGTCGTAAATCATGCCGATCGTACGATTGCCGGGATACGCGATCGATGTGAGATTGTCGAAGGCATCATAGCCCAGGGCCACGCTGTTGCCGTCGTTGTCGGTCGTCTGGAACAGGCGGCCAAGGGGATCGGTCAATCGGGTGGATTTTTTCTCCAGGCCGTCAGTCACGAGCACCGAGGCAAATCCGGTGCTGGAATCAACGCCGTAGGTGTACTGCACCACATTGCCGCTGGGATGGTTTTGATCGATTGGGGCGGTGACTACGCTGGGACGGCTAACGGCATCGTAGACCGTACTGGTCCAATAGGCCGTGGTATCTGTTGCGAAGCGCGGACTGCTGATGGCAGTCGGGCGACTTGCATCGTCATATTGAGTCAGCGTTTCTACCCACAGGCCTTGACCATTGACGGCGGCCTTGCGCAAGGGCCGCTCCCACTGGTCGTAGGCAGCGACAGCATCGCTGCCGTCGCTGCTTGAGGTCTCCATGTAGAAATACGGCGAGGATCTTCCACCCCCAACACCGCTGGTGCATTGGCCGTTCGTCGCGGAAGCACAGAGATTGCGGCTGATGGTAGTCGAGCGGTTCAAGCCACTGGCAGTGGTCGTGCTACCGGTGGAGCGTCCAAAGCCGTCAACATAATAGGTCGTCAAAATGCCATTGGCATCGGTCAGCGTCTGGATGTCACCAGCCGCATCGTAAGTGCGTTGCACGCACTGCTGCAGAGGATTGCAGGTCTGCGAGCTGAATCGCCCAAAGAAGGGAGCAGCCGTTGGAAACGTGTCGCCGGTAGCACGGGCAACAATATCGGGCCCAGACACCGTGGTTTTCTGAATATTTCCCAGGCCATCACGCAGGTAATCGGTTTCGGTCCAGTGGCTGGTGTCGGATGCGTTCCGGCCCCAAATTTTTTCCATATTGAGCAGGCCCGTAGTCCGATCGTAGCCAAACGTGGAGTACCGGGTGTCGCTGCTGCCGTTCGCGTTGGAGCGTGTCACTGTGGTGGAGTCCATGCGCCCCAACAGCCAGGAGCCGACATTGTCCTGGCCATAGGTGTTGGACGTTGACGTGACGTAGCTCGTTCCACTACCGAGATTGCCAGCATACGTCGTCACCTGGT
The DNA here is from genome assembly GCA_964451925.1 of uncultured Nevskia sp. GTDB lineage: Bacteria > Pseudomonadota > Gammaproteobacteria > Nevskiales > Nevskiaceae > Nevskia. The sequence goes on from CAYVKA010000025.1 coordinate 15,644, forward strand.
TGCTGGTGAGCTCGCCATAGCAGTTGAAGCTACCGGTCGTTTGTGCGCTGGACACTGCCGGATTACCAAGCGCCGTCACTTCGTGCCGGACATCGGTGGTGGTGCTCGAATTGAGGGTGTATACCCGTTGCGACGAGGTGCAGTTGTTCCCGATGGCATTCGAGGCCGTGGATTCTTCTAAAATACCGCCCGCCAAGGTCTTGGAGAGCGTATGCGAGGTCATATGCGTGTATGGGAAATCTTGGCGGATATCCGTTACGTCCCACATGTTTGTCGTGCCGTCAAAGGCTTGAATCTCGGCGAAGCCCAGGAACCCGCGCCCTTGAACATTGACGCGAGCACCGGAATACGTATAGGTCACATTTCGATTCGGCGGACAGCCAAATGAAGAGCATTGAATGCGAGAGTTAATCCAAGACGTTTGACCGAAGACTAGAAATTGGGGCTGATGAAATATCCTGTTGGGATAGCTCCACAGGCTGGTATCCCCTGGTGCGTGACTGTAGGGAAATGCCGTGGTGTCCGAGTCGCTGGTCGGAACGTAGTTGGAATAATCGGTGAGATTGAACCACCGGATCATCGTCAACGCGCCGTAGCCGTTGCTCAGCGAAGAGATCAGGCTGGGTGAATGCAGCGGCGTAGTACTGCCCGCCTGGTATAAAGCACTATCGCCCAGCTGTGAACTGGACCCTGGCGCGAGCGCGACAATGTCGTCGTGTCCGGTGCCATGAATATCGGCAGCAACTGCAGTGGCGATGTTCGAGTTGAAGCCTCCAAGACTGGCTTGTCGCGGCGTGCCATTACTGGTGGTACTGTTGTAGCCATCGCCGTTGTTTTGTGCGATGGCCGTGTTGAAGCTGGTAGAGCCAGTTGCATAAAAGCTGATATCCGTGACGCCATCGCCGTCAAAATCGCCAAAGACGGGCGTCCAGGGTCCGGAAAGCGTGGCGCCGTATGTTCCGTGGATTGCCGAAGTAATAACATGACCCAGTCCATCACCCAAAAACTCAACGCCAGTAAACAGATAGCCATTGGTCGGATGATCTGGGGAGGGCACTCCGCTTTCGGTCACCATAACCAGATCGGGAGTACCATCGCCATTGATGTCCGCGAGAGCGGCTGACCACGTAAAATTGGCGTATCCGCCGCTCTTGAGTAGACTCATCGTGCCCTGGCTCGCGCAATTTTGCGCGCCTGGGCAGACTTCGACGGCATAGTCGCTATTTCCAACAACGACAACATCAGTTATTCCATCGCCATTCATATCCCCAGTCAGCGTTGTATACGCCTCGTTGACTAGGCCGTTGCCACCCGCTGCGACGCCTCCTTGCGCAGAGAATCCAGTGCCGCCGTTGGCACCGAACAATACGGTTTGGAATTCGTAGACGTAGACTGGGCCATTGGCAGTGCCCAGATACTGATTGTCGACCATGAGAAGGTCGCCATATCCATCGCCGTTGAAGTCGCCGTATTGGACTTGTGTTACGTTGGAAATAGCTTGGGGGAGGCCGGTCGAAGGGCAACTGTTGTTGTTGTAGCTCGTATAGCTCGCGATCGGCGTCGTTGTGGGATTACCAAGGGTTCCGTCTCCCTTCCCCAAGGCATAGACGACGTAGATCTCGCAACCTTCGACGACAACGAATGCCGCGTCGGTTATCCCGTCCCGGTTGAAATCTCCCACAACCGGCAATACCCCATTCGGCAACGACGCACTGGCATTTGTCGGCATTGACCAGGCAACCGGAGCAGCTGCCGTGTGGCCTAGTCCCGGATCCTCCATTACCGAGACATAGGCTGAATTGCTGCCAGAACTCCACTTCATCGCCAGAAAATCGGCGTGACCGTCGTTGTCCAAATCGGCTGGAAAGAGCTGGTAAGACGAGTCCAGCGCCACATTCAAATTGATGCTGGAGGCTTGCGCCGCTGCCGCGGTGCCGTCGAGGTAAGAGAATGATGTCGCCGGAAAGCATTTGCCATCTGTTCCGCATTCATTGATTGAGGTGACGGTGGCCGTGCCGAGTCGAGCCGGATCGGTCGAGTAGCCGATGTTCCAGGTTCGAACGGCGCCCTGACCGCTGACGCTGGCTGTGATGCTTTGCAGGAGCTGATGCCAATGAAAATAGGCGCCACCGACAAAGCCGTCGCGGTCAGTGGCGACACTCACCAGGCTGGTGTTGGCTGCGTAGTTGAACGTTACGGTCACAAATGGACTGACACCGGCGGACGCGTTGCCGGTGTAGTCGATTTCGCTGATCAGGTAGCTGGTGTCGAAGGTTCCTGAATAAAGCGTTTCCTGGTTGATCGTGTACTTGAACACCATGTAGTTGTTGGTGCTGTCCTGCACTTCTCCAAGCAGCCAGATATAGTTGACCGTCGTCTGGTTGGCGGATCCGGTGTAGGCGCCGGTGTAGACCCCGCCTCCGGCGCCGCCAGCCGGACTCGCGACGCTGCCGTATGTCATCGTCAGGCCGGATTTGGACTGGACCGTAAAGCTGGTGGGGTTCGTCGTGCCACCGTTCAGCGTAATGCGCTGATAGGAATCAATCTGGGTGCGATATGTTCCGTCCCCGATGGGAACGAGCCTCTGGCCGTCCAGGCAAAAGTCATCGGACGACCCCGTGACCCCCTGCCACGCACCGTCGTCGGCCAAGGTCTTGGGGCACCGGCTAATTTGCGACAACCCCCCAATGGAGAATCCCGCCCCCATATAGGTGTAGGGAGACGAATTCGAGTATTGAATGCTGAGCGACGGCGCGAGACCTGCTATTCCTGGAGGCAAATCGAGCGGAATCGAATAGCTGGCGGAGCCGCTGGGGGTGACGGTGAACTGCCCGGGAAGCGTGCCCACCGGGGCGGAACTGCTTTGAGCCCGCGCCGGGACGGGAAGCAGCGCCGCTCCTAGCGCGGCGGCGGCCGTACCCCACGCCATCGGACCGGCCGACAGGCCGGCAAGGATGGTGAGGGCCATGGAACCCAAAGCGACAGCGAAGCGCCTGGACAGCGCGCGAGGATTCAAACGGTGGATCAACCTACGCTTCTTCATGCCGAGCGTTGGCAACGCCGTTCCGCTTCCCAGACGATATGGCAGTGTTTCCTTTAAAGGCACGACTATCCCCTGCTGATGCTGCTTCACGGTTGTGCCTCTAGTTGAGGATAAGATTCAGAATCGCCGGGAGCGCTTCCAGTCCGCGATTCACCAGGGTGAATGCAAGTGTTCCGCTCCCCGAGTACGCCGGCTGGGGCTCGACCACGATCTGATACGTGCCGTTGGCGGGCAACGCAGCAAGATTGATCACCTCGGAGCCATTGCATGTCGGCGGAGTGCCGCCGCCTGGACAACTGATCGAGGTCGCAGGAGTCAGGGTGCCGTCGGGGCTGAAGATGTTGACGGTAACGCCCGCGAGGTTGGCACTGTTGTAGTTGATGCTCAAGGACAGAGACTGTCCGGCGGACCCGGAAAACGTCAGCAGTTGACCTTGGCCGGTGTAGGTCGTCGTAGCCGTATTCGCGCTGTCGGTGGTACCAAGACTCGCGCTGGACGTGTTGCTGACCTTTACGCCAGTGATGTTGCCGACGGCGTCGTAGCTGTATTGCGCGACCTGGCCAGTCGTCGTGTTGGTGGCGGAGCTGATGCGGCCGGTTGCCGGGTCGTAGGTATACTGAAAATTATCTGCAAATGCGGACGCGAAGGTGATGCCTATGCAACCATTGAACCATGTTGGATAAGTATTCAGACACCAGCAAGCTGCAAGTACGACGACAGCGGCTTTCGCGACTACAAGTCCACGCTGAAGAAGACCGACGTTCGCCTTAGTGCTTGCCGATCCGTATTCGCTCGAAAACGAGCGCGGCGCGCGATAGTTCCCCATCTACTCCTCCCAGTAGCCAGCCTAACGCTTCTAAAATCATCGGGGCCAAATTCTCTGGATGCCTGTTCGCAGACATTAGAGGAGAGCTCGCGGCGCCGCGTGCCCACCCGATAAGCAATCCGATCAGACTCCCTGATCCTGCTTTTCCGATTCTTAGAACAGGAAGCCATTGTTTACGGCCCCAATGCCGTCTCAGTACCACTTATTCCCGCAATAATCGTGCAACGTCGGCGCTCAAACACTACCCGTCGTTACGCCCTCGCGAGAGATTGAGCCCGCCCTCAAAAGCGTTCTGTGATCAGAATCACAAACGAAGCGATGTCATAGAACCGCCATTGATCACGCCCCCAGTTGTCGATCCATTGATGGTGCATTGTGGCCATGCTCCGCACCTTATTGGTTCATCAAGGATAAGGCGTACACGACGGGCATCGTCACGTTCCAGGGAGTACTGGTACAACCAATCAGCCAGAAATCGACCTGTTTGCCCAACGCAACAGCGGTCAAAACAGTGCTGAGCTTTTGATTGTATTGAGTGTCGCTGGTTTGAATAACGACAGTGGCAGATGTACCACAGCCGTCCGGATTCGCGAAAGCCGCTCCGGACGAGGTGATGGTCGCAAACACATTTCCTTCCAGATGCACGTTGGCGATGTTTCTACTGCCACTATCTCCAGCGCAAAAAGCCGTCGGACAATGTCCAAAAAACAGCAGAGCTGCTGCTGTCGCTGTTCCCGCTATTCGCCTTCCAGCAACACATGCGGTGGGCTCATTGGAAGGATGGGAGCAACTGCCCGGTATTGCGGCGTTTGTTACATCCATCATTTGTCGGCGTCGGCTCACGGTTACTCTCTTGTCGTGTTGCGTTTATCCCAGTCATGCGGGGATGATCGGCAATCTGGTCTGGTTTCTGCGTGTAGAACAGCAAGTAGCGTACCGACAGCGAGCCACCGGATCCTAGAATATGAGATGTGCGTCACACAGTTTGCGCACATTTAAAGTCTATGAAGACCCGGGTGGATTTTGCGTCGAGTGGCTGGCATATTGAATCGCAGGCGCAAAGTCACGGGGACGGAAATGACTAGAGAGCTATGCCGGATATCGGCAGCTGTCGCACTGTTGTTGTTTAGCGAGCAGGCCCTTGCAGTGTCCGAGTGCAGCGGCCACGTAACGCAAATCTATGCTGGCGACAACGGAGCGGTGTATTTCTTCTTGGATGTCGGCGCCTCGGGGGTTCTGGCCCCCGGGGATCCCAATCAAAAAAATGCGGAGGCACTCGGTGTAACTGCGCTCGCCGCCAACAAAACCGCTGCGATCCGCTTCACCGCCGATGGAGTGGATTGTTCGGCGGCTACGATCAGGAACGATATGCAGGGATTGTGGCTCAGGCCCTAGTATCCGCAAGCTCGCGAGCCGGGGGACTGATTGAGAAGCTCTTGTGTGCAACAGTGGAATTGCCAGAGCGATTCAACAAGCGATGTTTTGTCCAGTGCGATAACGTGACTGCCGAATTGTCAGTTTCGGAAACTACCATGGCGGTAAAATATTGCAATGAAGGGAGCCTACGGGTGAAGAACCTCGCGCATCACGTTAAGTACAACATTGCGGCTGCCGTATTCATCTTCTGTGTGGGAGGCTCTTCCGCCGCGCTTGCTGCAGGCGATGCCGGATTTCGAAAGGTCCGTGACATCCATATTGAGGGAACGGTTTATGCGGTCGTCTATCCTTCGGGGTCCGCCTTTGCTAACCCTGATGGTTGCGGCTCATCGAATTTGGCCATCATTCAAACCAGTGACGGTCAGTACAACCAAAAGCTGGCGCTTGCGCTTACTGCATTGGCGCAGGGCACGCAGGTCGATTTTTGGTTAAATGGTTGTCTCAACACCCCTTGGGGCTATTCGGCTCCAATCGTTTATGCCGTTGACGTCAGCGGGCCCTAAGAACCCGCCTAAGGGTCCACGACAAGGGTTTGTTCCCGCGCTCACGGAGACAATCGTTACAAAATTTGTCCGTGCAATATGGATCGTCTAAGTCGCAGTGTCAGTTTCTGGTGACTGGCTAACGGTCAGCGGGCTGGAGTCACCGAAGCAATAGCAGGCGATCTCCATCGGCTCACACGTATCTCGCAGACAATCAACACTGGACCAACGTCGTGCGCGAGTGGTTGCATGGGTCATTCAGACCGGCTGGCAGAAGTAGCGTACGCCATCCCCCGCTAAGCTGCTCATTGACTAGCAAACTCGAAACTGATTTGCATCGTGTTTGTAGCAATATTTTATCGACGCTCAGTTCTCAAACTCGACCAGGGACAGCGTACAAAGGCCACCGCTACTTGGCTGGCTGTATTGGAGTCTCGTTAGTTTCCGCCCTGATAACTTGGCAGCCAGAATATTTGCATAGGATACTTTTCCGCCATCAGAAGTTATGGCGAAATAGACATTGCCATACTGGCAGTTGACCGAAAATCCTTCAACAACGGAAAAATATGCGTTGGTTACCTGAACGCCCAGATGGTCAACTGTTCTATTGTCGTCTTCTATGGTCGTTTGCGCCTGCACGCCTGATATGGTGAGTATCATCAGCGCGACTGCTATTTTTGTGGCCTTCAACATTGCCTTCTCCATTGCGAGTTCATGAGACTCAAGAGCGTGTCAAAAGCCTCGGGGACTAGATTGCGACAGCTTGGGCCGCGCTTCATGCTCACATCCAGAAGTAGCACTGGTCACTTAGCTTCGTCTCCGCAGATTCTAGTTGCCATGACGTACACTAAAGATAAGTTAGTCTATTTCAAGTGTGATGCAGATCACATTGTTGGATTCGCGACCATCTCGATTCGCTGCTCGCCTCTGGTGCCGACCCGTCCAAGATGTTACTCCCCACAACCCTGCTCCCATCTGGCTGCCTAGAAACGACCCTCCATGCAGCACGCCGCTGTTTTCTCGGAAGTTGACGTCGCGGCCACCGACTCGAGCCGGGCAGTCGGGTTGGTGGCGGGTGAATGGCTACCGGTGGGCATGGCTTTGGACGAAGGTATGCCGATCCTGCCCGATCGCAACACCGTGACCTACCTTCGCTCGCGTTTTTGAACGGGCAGAAGACAAAGCCGGATGACCTGGATTTCTTGGACTTCTTTGTGCGGCCAGGGATCAGGATCAACCAATGGCAGCTCGATTTCGAAAAATGTTAAACGAAGCACCACGGCTGCAGCCTTTGAAGCCCCAGGCAGACAGCGAACCTAGGCGCTCCATTATGCTCAGATCAGCGGGTCATCCGTCCGCCCTGAAACAGACAAGAAGCACAACATGATCGAAGGCTTAGAGGGTTTTGCGATCTCATCGCACCAAGGATGCAGCCCCGCCTCCGATTCGCCGGATGTACTCGTGCACGTCGGAGAATGATCCAGCTGCTGTAACCGCAACTTTCCGCAGGCGGCGCCGACGGAGGTGCAAAGCAACAGCTCCTTCCGACCATCCGGCCTGAAGGGCAATTTGAGCGAAGCAGTCGCGAAGCAACCGGGGCGTGAGCGCAACTCCGAGCTCGGGACCGGCCAATCGCTGCAACCCATGCGCGATCGACCACGCCGACACCTGGTCATCAGCTCCCAATGCGGTGAAGACAAACTGGCGCTCGGCAGGCCTGCGTCGCCCAGCAAGCGCGCGCGACAAGTGGTAGACCGTTTCGGGCACGTGGATCCAGCGGTCATACCCGAACCAATCCTGAAGCCGGACACTGACCTCGCCTCGTTGCCGAATGTCCTTGTGGCGCATTTGCGCCATCTCTGAGCGGGAAGCCCCCGCCCAGAAGGCGAGCTGAGCCGCAAGCTGTGCCCGTATCTGCAACGGCTCGTCGGAAGGGGATGCCCCGACGATCCGCAGAATCCGGCGTAACAATTCATCTGGAATCGGCTCCACCCCGGCGACGACGCTCGGCCCGGATACGGCCAGTGCCAACGTGGCATCAACGTGCTTGCCCGCCGCCATCCATCGCAGCAGGTTGCCGACGATCCTTCGTGCCTGCGCCAATGAGGACGGTAGAAGGCGTTGGCCAGGCCGACCCGACTTGCGTGGCTGCTGCTCCAGCCACTCCAGGAATGCCTCAAAGTCCCCACGGGTCGGCAGCGCCTGCCCGGTGCGCTCCACCCGCCACCAAGCCACGAAGCGCTCGGCCTCGCGCCGGTAGCAGCCTTCGGCATGGGCAGAAAGCATTCGATCGGCGAGCCAAGCCTCGATGAGCCCGTGCCACTTCGGTTGTGGGCTTGGAATGTTGCCTTGATCCATAATTATGTACATAATTAGATATGCGCTATCGTCGTGTCAAATCGGAAGCTGACGCACTCGGGCAGGTATTCACGCCTGCGGAAACGGCGCGGCTGATGGCCAGACACCTGCCGGCGACGGCGAAGTCTGTGCTCGACCTTGGCGCCGGCGATGGCGCACTCACCCGAGAGACGCAACGCCGATGCCCCGATGCGCGCGTGGTCGCCATCGAGATCCAACAGCAGCTGGTGCGGCAACTTCGGCGTGGCAACCCCGACCTGGAGGTCCACCGCCTCGACGTAGTCAACGACCAGTCGCTGCGCGCCGCCCTGGGGCGCAGGCGCTTCTGCGGCGCAATCTCGAACCCCCCCTTCGGCTTTTCACCGGTCGACTCGGACCGCGCTGCGCGGATGAGCCAGACACATGGCGCTTCCCTGTTCACCGGAGAGTGGATCCGCAACGAACTGCTGTTCCTGGCGGCTGCCTGGGAGCGCCTGAAGGCTGGCGGGCAGTTGGTGATGTTACTCCCGGCGCCGCTAGTGACCGCGCCAGCTCACGAACCCTTCCGGCGCTGGCTTTGCGCCAACAGCCGCAGCCTCCAAGTCAGCGAACTCCCCGACGACGTGTTTCCGACCGTTGAGGTGAACTGCTACATCGTGGCGGCGCAGAAGCGCGGCAAGCTGCCGGCTGGGCGCTCGGTAACCCTGCACCAGACCGATCTTGCCGGCCGCAAGGTGGCGTCGATGAGCGTTCCGACCTCCAAGGCGACGGCGCGCATGGACTTCGCCTTCCACCAGTCGATCGCGGCATTCTACAAACGTTACGATTGCAGCGGACCGCGCCTCGGGCGGCTCGTCTCGGAACTCACCCGCGGCTCCTTCTCACGAAAGGAATTCGAGGTCCTGGGGCGACCGTGCGTGCATACCAGCGATTTTTCCGATCGTACGGCGCGGCTGCGCTTGGGCCGCGGCGCCCGCGACGGCGCCCTGATCGCCGGACCGGGCGACATCCTGGTCCCGCGCGTGGGCACTCGCTGCCTGCTCCGCCAGGCCATCGTAGAGTCCGGCAGCCGAGCCTTCACCGAAGCGGTCTATCGCATCCAAGTGCCGGCCACTGAACGCCAGTTGGTGCTACGCACACTCGAGAGCGATCTCGGCCGCTCCTGGCGTGAGCTCCACGCCCAGGGCTCTTGCGCCAAACACCTGACGGTGCCAGCGCTGCTGTCGATGCCGCTCAGCGTCTAAGCAATCGCGGTCAAGCGGTGGCGGTGTAGCGCCGATCCAACTCCACGTATAGCGCGGCAGCCAACCTCTCAGGCTGTTCTCGCAGGCCGGCTACGACCTCCGCCAGGTGCTCATTGTCCTCCCGCCCACCCCAGACCTTCCGGTACACACCCGCCTTGTAGCCGTGGTCCTGGCGGAAGTGGTTGAGGACGTTCTTGGCAACGTAGCTGCGGAACAAGTCCTCGAAGCTTAGGCCGCAATCATCCATGATCCGACGGAACAGCGGTACGCTGAACTGCCGGAATGCGGCTAGGCCCGCCATACGCTCCAGGCACTCAAGCAAGTTTTTCGGTGCAGGTTGATCGAATAGCGTGTCCGCAACGTCAGAATTGCCCCAGGAAGCTTCCACTTCGTCAGCTGCTTTGGCCAAGTCTCCACCGTGGTCGAGCAGTAACTGGGACAGCGCGAAATGCCAGATGTCGATCAGCTCGATGCGCAGCTGCTCGAGATTCATGGTCTGCTTGGACCACCACTTCCAGCCGTGGTGATCCATCGCCTCGGTGGTCTCCACCAGCACTGCGCGCATGTAGGGATATCGAGCTTGGAGCCAGGCCGGGTCGATTTTGGAGTTGACATCAGCCTGAAGTCGAAGCATTTCAAGCACTTCGCGGCGCATATCCGCCTCCCTATGCTGGACTGCCTGTGCCCGCAGGATTATCACGCTACCGATCCGGGACCGTTACTACATCGTATGCGCCCAGAAAGCGAACCTCAAACCACCGTCACCATGCTGGGAACCACCGCGGCAGGCGCCGCTGCCAGTTGGCGCAGATGGACCCGCCAGAAATGCCACTTGCTCACGTTCTTGGAGCGCTTGTTGTTCCGCTTCGGATGATCGTAGTACAAGGCCGTCGTAGCATCGAAGCCGTGCGTCTCCAGCAGAAACAGCGCGGCGCCGACGGTATGCGGCTTGGTACCGAGCGGCGAGACGAAAAACACCTGCTCGACATCGCCTTTCATGCGCCACAGTTCCCACAGCAGCAGATACGCTTCGCGCGCGCTATTGGCGCAACAGTAGCGAATGTCTCCTGCGGTAAATTCCTTGGTCTGCAGGGTCTCGGCGTGACTGGCGTACACGTTGTTTTCCCACCCCGGAGTGAAGGCCGGGATACCGATGACTGCGGTCCGGGTGTAGACCTTTGGGTCAGGGTTGTCGCGCTGCTCGAAGGCGTGCTCGATCCGCCACGGCTCGAATCCAAGGAAAAATACGTGGTGGGCCGGCGTGGCTTCCTGGTACTCATGGGAGAAACCAGCTAGACCCTTGAACTGGTGATTGCTGGTCAGGGGGAAGTTGCGATGCGGCAACAAGCCGCTCTCGGAGAAAACCGGTCCCTGGTGAGCGTACGACTCTGGCTCCACATAAGTGATATCAACGTAGTCTAGGCCCTCTTCCTGCGCCCCCTGAAGCACGCGCATGATCTCCGCCATGCCCAGCGTCGTGGCCTCGATGCGGATGCTACGGACACCCTTGAGCATCTCCTGCACCAGGCGCTTGCCGTTGATCTTGCCGTCGACCAGTAGCTGGCTGGTACCCGGCTTGTATTCCAGCCTGACGATAGTGTTCGCCGAGGTCGCCAGCCGTGCCGTAACGGCCTCTCCGCGCTCATCGACGATGTCGGTGCCCTGGAACAGCAACTCGCAGGTCGGCAATGTTGCCTGGGTGATGTCGGCGTATTCCTGCGATTCGAATAGCAGCCTGGGCTCGTGCATGAAGACTCCTCAGGAACCCAGATCCAGCTCGAGCGACAGGTTATCACCCAGAGTGCCAACTCGGGCGCGGACCATTTTATCCTTTTCCTCCAGCTTTCCTTCGAACATGATCAGCAACTCCTGTTCGGTCAGCGCCAACGCACGCCTTTTGCGGAATGAGATCTGGAAATGGCCGGCAAAGATCGGATTGAGGATGTAGTCACGGGTCGATACGCCCAGGTTCTTCTCCTTGGTCTCGGGCCCGTCGAACAGCACCGACCACTTGATGGCCTCGTTCAAGAACCAAGTCAACTCCAAGCTGAACTCCGAGCCGCGGCTTACGCTGAAGTGATTGATCTCGGGTTCGCTCTGCTCCACCGCGCGCTGCTTCTGCCGGAAGATCGCACCAAGCGTTAGCACCATGCCGTACAGTTGGTTGCCGGCGGTACCAGCCCCACGCACCTCATTGAGGAAGGCATAGGCGGCCTGCCGTACCACCTCAGCCTGAGTATCGACGTGTACTTGCGGCAGTTCCTTGAGGCCCTTGCGGTCTATGGACTCGAACGCGCGACGGGTCAGCTCTAGGAAGTGACGCAGGTTGCCTTTGGAAATCAGCGTGAATGAGTCGAAACCGGCGTACAATGGGCACGGTACTCGCGCGACGGAATAGATCTGCATCAAGGCGCCGAACAGGTTGTTCTGGATCCAGTCGCTGGACTTGCGCCCAAATTTGCTGATCTCATCCCGCTTGAGCTTTTCCATCTCCTCTAAGATGGTCTCAGGCTTGTTTTCGCGCCGCCGGTTGAGAAGGCAGCCGCTCACCACGGAGGCCTCCGGCAGAGTATCCTGGAGGAAATCACCCACGGTTAGTCGGGTCGAGAACGCTTTCAGTCCTTCGGCGATATTATCGGCCAGTCTGGCACGGAGCTTTTTGTCCGCCAGTACCTGCACGGCGACCTCTCGCTCCGTCATCTTCGGCAGCAAAGCCTCGGCACAGGCCAGCACTCTTTTGCGGTACGGTGCGTCCTCACGACGCACCTTGAGCGATTTCTCGTCGGTCTTGCGCAACACTGCCGGATCTATAGGGACCTTCTCGGCCAGCATCGGGAAGCCTTCGATTAACTTGAACAGCATCACCTCCGCCGCGAATACATCGAAATCCTTTTCCTGCTCTTCTTCCAGGTCGATTCTGTTGTAATCGTGGATGTCTTGGAGCGATTCGTTGCCGAGGGTGCGCCGGGTCAGAAAGCCGTTGGGCTTCATGGCGATATTGAACATCAGCGGCGCGCGGCCGTGCTTGAGCAAGCCGTTGATGTACTGCTGCTGGTACTCCAAAAGGTTTTCATACTCGTCGATAAACACGGCGAAGCGCACCTTGGCCAGATACGGCAGCTGCACCTGCAGTAGTTTGATCACCGATTCGAGAAAGATCTCGGGCGTCAGGAAGTCCGGGGTGTTCTCTGGTTTCGGACTGTTTAGCCACATGGCCAAGCGAGTCTTGAGCCGCTCCAACCGCTTCTTAAAGTCGCTCAGCGAACGGCCAAAGTCGATCCCGAACAGCTCGTTCAACTCGCTGAAGTCCAACTGGTCGAGGCGGCCGAATCTCTCCCGCCGCGCGTCAGTGCAGTTGATGGACTCCAGGCTCTCTGCCAACTCCATGGCGATGTTGTAGGAGAGCGAGTGCTTGAAGGCATTCAGATAGACCTTGTCCGAATGCTCATCTCCCTGCAAGCCGGCCAGGAAGTTAGTGTCAGCGCGGTAGTACAAGCCGACGTAGCTCACCTCCACGATCGAGTCCTCGGGCTGCATGGGCGAGAACATCGTGGGGTGGCAGAAGTAGTTCAGTAGCGTGGTCTTGCCGCAACCACGCCCGCCCTGGATAACCAGAGCCTTGGTCTGGGAGCGGATCGGTAGCCGGGTGAGAAACGGCGGCACCACGAAATCTACGAAAACGTCGCGGGAGAACTCCTCCGCGCGATTTTTACGGTATAGCTCTTGGACCTCGGTCATGGCTATCGATCCAATAGGTGTTGCCATCCATCCGCCCGTCCCCACAGCAAAGGCAGACTGTTGTCCGGTGTGCCATGCTCGAACCCGTAGCACAGGCTAAGACCACCAAACCCGAGCGGGGCGAATCCAAAATCGTCGTGCGCACTCAACCCGCGCCGATTCAGGAAGTCCAGATAAAAATCCTTGGCATCCTGCCCTTTGATTGTGCCATTGCTGACCAGTGCCCAGTATTCGTCGTTGAAAAAGCTGTGGCTTGGACCCAGCCGCTCGGCGCAGACCACCTTCAACAGCGGCTGCTCCTGAGCCAAGTAATTTATCCCACTCTCGTGGGCGACCACGGGAGCGTAGATCCACAGGACATCCTTATCCAGTGGGCCGAACAGATTTCCGAGGTATTCATTGACCTGGCTGCCCGACCCCAGAAAATCATCGATCAGGATCACCGTCCTGATGTTGCCGGCCTTGATCTCGGCGCTGACCTTCCACGGCCAGTACATGATGTCGGTGCTGGCATCGAAGGCTTTTTTGAGCCGGCGCAGGATGAACGGCCCGCTCTTGGTCGGGGGTGCGTCGAGGTCGATCGCCGGGCACAGGCAAATCTTGGATCCGCGGCCGCCGGCCAACAGCAATTGAACAGCACCGTCATGCGCGGGCTGGAGCTTGGGCAGGGCCTGGCGCAGCTGACCTCGGACAAGGGAGCGCAAGGAGGCGGTGAACTGCTCCCGGTTTCGGTACATCAAGCAGTCCAAAATGCAGGAGGAAAAGAATCGCTCGTCATCCCGGGCGAACTGGTTGAGCCAGCCTGAGTAGCGAGCCCGGTCGATGTCCCAGATCCCGAGCTCGATCAATCCCTGGCACTTCCGGTTGACCCGGTCGCAGAAGTCCCCGCTGGTCTGTGGCAGTGTAAAGGTCATGTTTGTTCGTGGTCGGACCAGGGGGGGCGGGCGCCGGCGTAACTCCCATTACCCTAGGCCCCGACTATCTTATACCTCACTCCACGCAGGCAAATGTTGACCCAGTTCGCATAAGGGAGAGCCACGGCCTGTAGCGCTCTCGGCTGTGAGCCCGGCTTCCATCCCTGGTCATTTTTCAATGCGCAGAGATGGTCAATTTTCGGTGAGCGCCAACACTTGTGAGAGCAGGCCGTCTGATTTCTGAGCTTCTGTTAGCGGGATCCAGCACCCGCAATGGAGTCAGAACCGACTCCCGAAGCTGCTCCAACCGCGCCTCGCCAGACGGGGACCAATAGCGAAATGCTCCACCCAATTCGATGTTCTCAAGACCGAGCTCGCCATCTAGCATTTGCATCAGGTCGATACGGTGCATGCGCACGCCAAACGGGCTCCGCGGGACCGCGCCACGTTCTGCGTGCACGGTTACATCGTGCTGTGTCACCTCAATAAACACCCGTGTTCGCGTGTTGTGACCAGCCTCGCACAATTCCAATTCCCAGTCGGTCCATTCAGTTCGGATCGCCGATTGGCGTACAACGGAGCGGAGTCGGGCACACACGTCATTATCGCTGGCTGATGCACGCGGCGCAGCGGTTAGGGCTTCCGGAACATCCCCGACCTCGGCCCGCGGGTCAAATTGGCGATCGGATCTGGCTCCGTGGATCTCGATTTCCTGTGCATGCGGAACGGCCATTACGCTCCGTGAGCTTACCTTATAACTCGAACCGAGACTGAGCTCCTCTGCATGCAAACCGGCCTCCTGCAAAGCCCTAATAAAAGCAGCGTCCGGCAAGGGAAAATGCCAATGGTTGATCCTCTGATCACGGTACGCTATTCCATCTGCAAACGGAACGACGCAGGCCGGTCTCAAATTTACAATTTCACGAACCAGTTCCAAGGTCCATTCCTTCGCCCAGACGGCGATCGCCTTCTCGAGCCCTGGTGGCGGCCCACCGATCCTCAGTGGCAGAAAACTCATGTACCCACCTGCCTGGAATGGGGCGAAGACGAGATCTGGAGCATCAGCCAAATCGGCCAGGCTGAGAGTTGTCCCTCGTACAATCGTGTCCGCCAAGTTCAGAAACAGTGCGCCCTTGTGTCGAAAGGCGTATCCCACCTCCGGAAAAGGGACTGCTGATGGGGTCGCTGTCACCTCAAAGCCAGCGACTTCAAGTCGTGCCCCAGCTCTAACCGGGACGATGTTTACGCCCATCGCCGACAGCGATGCGGCCGCTACTGAATCCTCTGGTACAACCACCGGTACAGCATGCGCTACAGCCAAGCGTGCAAGCAATTCCGGATCATAGTGATCGCTGTGATGGTGCGTAAGAAAGATGGCGGATATTCGTCCGAGTGAATGCTCCCTGATGCGACGCGGCGGATCGATCAGATTGCCGCCTCTGCAAATGTGATCGGCAAATATGGGATCACACAAAACCGTCTGGCTACCCCGGACTGCGAGCGATGCATGGCCCAGGGGAATGACTTCGATCAATTGGCGACTCGGCTGATGGAAACGCGGATTTCGCAGTCTGAGGCAGAATCTTGCAGCAGGGAGTTGATCTGCCTATTTACCGACTCCGGCAACAAGAGCGAGTGACGCGCCTGAGCGAACCGCGCATATTTGAGGCTCACAGTGCGCACTGCCCCACGCTCCGTTTCGGAGAGAGAACGCCATCGCGACGTGAGGTTCAAGTGCCCCAACCCGGCCCCCACGAGGTCCTGCAATGCGCACATTGCCTGATCCGTACATTCCGGGCGCCTCGGTTGCAGAAGTTGCACGACGTGTTCCAATCCTAGACGGGTCAAGAACGTAGGCGCCTGCACACCACGAATCGTGAAGGCAGCGACTTTCGCATCGTATCCAGAACCGCCGCATGCGAAGCAGGTCTCGCTGACTTGACTGGCGCGAACTCTCTCCGACCAGTGCTGCGTCTTTGATAGATGCAGCCGCGACAACACGAGCGGTACCAGCCCACTCCACTCATCGTAGTCGACATCCTTATCGGTCTTACGCCCCGGGATCTTGAATCGGAGCCCAGGTAGCCCGAAGAGAACGAGCCCCCTCTCATATTCCGACTCCTCGAACTGCCGAGGCCTGATAAGCCCCTCCAGTTCAAATCGCCCTAGGGCGCGCACCAAACGCGAGCGAAGTGGAGCAATCAGCGCTGCAACTTCACTGGTGAGGAACCCTTCGCCGAGTACTTCTGCGTCTGTCGTTTTCACAAGTAGCTTGACGTCACAGGAGATGAGCTTTCCTTCGCCCTGACAGTGCCGGCACGACCCCGGCGCTCCTTCCCGGCGATCGAACATACCGATCGTCGGTCGACGCAACGCTACGCTTGAATGGGTCGCCTCCACCTGCTGTAGCAAGTGGCGCCCGAGTGCGCGCCGTTCACCAAGGACATCAAGTAGTTCGCTTGACTCCGGGAAGCGGCGCGCGTGAGAATCCAACAGGAAAGTTGGACGCACGGGATCAAGGTGCGTGTCGCCGACTTCGGCGAGCGAGGACTCACCGCTGTTCACGATGGCGCGAAACCGGTCCAGTTCCTCGTCGAACACGCGATCACTCACCGTGTTCTCTACCAGTCCCCCGGAGAACATAATGATGCGCTTCTCTCCCGCTGCAGCGGAATGGGGTCTTCCGGAGCGTCGGTCGCTGAGAGACTGACCCGTTCGGGACTCTGGATTTTTGGATGCCCCGGCGACCGGCCCGGTATAAATCACCTCGCCGCCACTTGTTCCCGCACCAGGCCCGAAATCAATGATCCAATCTGCCTGCTCAATCAAATCCAGATCGTGCTCGATTAGCAGGAGTGTATTGGCACCATCTTGCGCCAGATGATCGAGAACCTTTAGAAGCCGCGCCACGTCGCTCCGATGAAGACCGGCGCTGGGTTCGTCGAGGACCAGCAGCATCCCTCCCTCCTTACCTTCGGCTGTACACAAACTGCGGGCCAGCTTCAGGCGCTGTGCTTCACCACCCGACAGGGTTGTAGTGGGCCGCCCCAGCTGGAGATGCCCAACTCCTAGTTCCACCAGCTTGCGAAGCGGCGCAGCTATACCCTCCAGAACAGCGAATAGTTCCACGGCTCCCTCAGCAGGCAACGCCAGTACCGCGCCGATCGAATGCCCGCACCACTCCACATCCAGCACCGCTTCATTAAAACGTGATCCATTGCATGCACTACAAGCCGCAGGATTCACCCGATCATCATCGTCGTCGGAGATTCCGCGGCCGTTACACGTCTGGCATCGCCCCTCAGGCCGGTTAAAGCTGAAGTGCGCCGACGTCATGCCTTGCGCGCGTGCAGCATCAGTCTTTGAAAAAAGCTCACGAATCTCGTCGTAGATATCCAGGTAGGTCGCGACCACAGAGGAGGCCGAGGCGCCGATGGGCCTTTGACCAAGCGACATCACTTTGCGGATCGCCTCCGCGCCCTCAACGTGGGTCCACGTCCGTCCCGCGCGCTGCCCGTTGCGAAGAAATGCCTCTATCGCCGGAACTAGGACGCCATGTGCAAAGCTAGATTTGCCTGACCCTGATACCCCGGTGAGGCAGATCAGTCCTCCGAGTGGCACCTTCACCGTAACGTTGCGCAACGTATTGGCACGGCACCCTTTTACTTCCACGAAGCCAGACAACTTTTGCCGTGGGCGGCGGCCTATCGGCTCCGCAGCGTTGTTTTGACCGCTAACCAAACTCCCACCCAGACGTCCAGCACCCGGTCCGAGCGCAATTATCCGTTCCGCGGCTTGCTGGAAAAGTGGATCATGGTCCGCGACAAGTATTGTGTTGCCAGCATCCCTTAGTTTTTCGATAACGCTGATCAGGGCGGCCCCGTCTGAGGCATGCAGGCCAAGAGAGGGCTCGTCCAGGACGTATGCCGCTCCCGTCAGCCCACCATGTAAGCTGGCGGCGATCTTCAGCCGTTGCATCTCACCGCCGCTGAGCGACATCAGCGAGCGATTGAGGCCCAGGTAACCCACGCCCGCATCACGAAGAGATGCCAGGCGCCGCAACGCACCGTCCACAAGTGACCGCTCACCGGGATTTCGCGCCGTATGCGATTTGAGTATCTCTATGGATCGGACGACGTCGGTCGACAAAATTTCTCCGAAGGACCGGTTTCCGTAGCGATATCGTGCAACTAGTACTGGGTCGAAGCGCCCGCCCAGGCATGCGTCGCACTCATGTTGGGCAATGAACTGACGCGCATAGTCCGCCGACTCTCCGCCCGCAGACAGCAATTTGGCAAGTGCGGGCACGAGCCCGTGATAGCGTACCTTTGGCCCACTTTTCTTTCCGGCAATGTCGATCGGCTGAACCCGCACCTCCCCGATACCACTCAGAAGCGCACGACGGGTGAGTTCCTTCATTCTTCGGTAGGAGTGACGGCTCGAATCGCCGTGAAGCGCACATACACCGCGTACTACGTCTTCACGAATTCCTAGATATCGGTAGCTGCCTCGATCGCGACGCAAGGCGAAGCAGCCGGCATCCACGGACAGGTCAGGATCTGGTACTAGCGATGCGGGATCGAAGTCTTCGACGACGCCCAAGCCCTCGCAGCGCGCACAGCGGCCTGAACGCGAAGGGTGTGAATTGAAGGAAAGCAACGACTCATCGGGCACACGGTGAATCCGCCCGCAGGGAGCGCATACGGCCTGAATCCCGGTGTCGATCTCGAGTGGCGGCAGTTTCCCCGCCTGCTTGATCGAAACCACCACACCGTACTTCCCCAGCCCGTGGGCCTGCTCGAGGAGTTGTAGCACCTCTTGGAGGCCCGACGCTCGGCTGGATCCCATCGGAGCTACGATCGCATGAATTCGATTCGGGTCCAAAGAAGCCAGCCCCGCGAGCTTGCGGGGACGTCTAGGGCCGCCAAATTCCTCGGCGATTTCGAGGCGGCGAATGCCCTCATCGTCAAGCTGATGCTCAAGGGTGCTCAGACTCGGTAGCGGTTCGCGGGCTACTACGGCCATGACAGCTACCGACGCTCGCCGATGATGCCTTTGCAGGAACTCGGAAATCCGAGCAACGTCTGCACGGCCTACTTTCTCGCCGCAGTCACACTGAATTTCGCCGTGCGCGATAGTTAGCTTGCGTAGGACCGCATGCAGACCGGTGACGGTAGCCACTGTCGAGCGCGGACTCCTGTGCAGCGACTTTTGCGAGACCGTTGTACAAAACGGCAGCCCTGAAATGGCGTCGCAGTCAGGACGCCGACCGACCAATTGCCGAACGGAGTTATTACCGAGCAATTCGGCTCTTGCACTACTCTCGGCTGCGAGGGTCTGAAACAGCAAAGAGGACTTTCCGGAGCCCGACGGGCCAACGAACGTTACAAAGGCTCCACGCTTGATCGAGAGGTCCAATCCCTTGAGATTGTTTTCGCGCGCACCACAGATTTTAATCTCGTTGGAGAGCGAGCTCGGCCTATCGGCCCTGCGGCTACGGCTCTTCACGGTCCGTCCAGGCAGACCCGCGCACCTGTGTAGTAGTGGCGGTACGAAGGTTCGTAGTGATCGCGGTCACTCGAGCGCAGATACCTGGCCTCGTGGCAGAAAGCCCCGCCCCGCAGTACACGTGTGTTGTTGCAACGGGCACTGGGGCCGCTGCGCAAGATTTCCTCATATTGGGCCCATCCGTCGGACGTCCATTCCCACACGTTGCCGTGCATGTCGTGCAGCCCGAAGCCATTGGGTGTCTTCACACCCACGACTTGGGGGTGCCTGCCCCCCATATCCCATGAATTGTCCGCAAACCATGCGTAATGCTCCAGATTTCCGGCGACCGGATCGTCGCCGCAGTGATAACGGCTACGGGTTCCGGCGCGACAGGCGTATTCCCATTCGTACTCCGTCGGGAGCCGGTAGCAATAGGAATGTTCCGAGTTGGGGCGGCATCGGTTGAGCCAAGCAACAAAGTAGCTCGCATCCTCCCATGACACGTAGTTCGCGGCATGCTCATCCAGGAATGCAGCGTGCTCGCCGGATGCGGCGGAAGTTCCGGCCAGCCGGTATTGGGCAAGCGTTATCGGCGTCACGCCCAGCCAGAAATGTCGCTCGATGCGGACCTCGTGCGCTGGTCGTTCATTGTCTTCGGCATCCACATCATCGGCTTCAGCCCCTACTCTTGCTGTTCCGGGCGGAATCCGGATGAACTCCATCCCGATCCAATTCGTCAGACGGCACAGGGGCTCAGACGAGGAAAGCAAGGTTCACCTCTCGACTCTGAATACACCCGCCCTCACGGCGGATACTGCACGGCCCGCGCGAGTGCACAACTCGGCGATTATCCATGATAAGCACTTCCCACCGCTCCAGCGCAAACTCCGTGCGCTTGCCGAGGTCACGACACAATATTTCGAAGCGGCGAACCGCCCTGGCTAAATCACGGTCCTGCTCCGTGTCAGAAGCGTCGAGCCATGGGAGAATCAAGGTGCTGTCGAATCGCACCCGATCCTGCGCGAGTACTGGAAAAGCCGGTACACCCTGATGATAGGCGTCGTGTTCAGCGTTACGCCGAAATGGCAGGGCTCGCTCCCGCAGCAATTGATCCAGAACCGGCTCATGCTCGCACAAATGGCGGAGAACAGGCTCAAGTTCAACGACGATGCTCTTTCCCAAGCGTGGAAACTCGGGATCGGGCTCGAGACAATGCGTTATCGTGAATCGGGGCGGTTCGCTGAACGTCGCGTAGTCCGTATGCAACGATAATTCTTCCGGACGACAAGACGCATAGGGCGTGATCAACGGATCGCTGCTTTCGATTTTCATGTTCACGATCGGATCTTCGTCGGCGCGAGCCTGAAATACTTCACCAATCGATTTTGCGAACGCCAGGGTGTCCATGCGCACATTTTTAATGCGCACAAATGCGCCTGCTAGGGTTGCCTGGAGGAGCGGGTTCAGAGGCTGCCCCTGTGCAGCCACCGCTATTGCAGCGACGCACTCACGCGGGGCTGAGCAAATGGCTCTACGCGACCACACTTTGGACAGCGCATGCCAGACTCCCACAGGCCGCAAGGAGGCTCTCCGAAATGCTGGCGGTACAGTCTGATCGTGTTCTCCCAGGATACGGAGAGATTGGCACTATCCTCCGCCCCACGCATGCCAAAGTACGGAAAATGATGGAGGAAGAACCCGAAGACCTGCTGGCAATCCGGCCCATACTGCTGCGTGTCCAGGATGTGGTTGTGCCAGAACTTGTCGACCGGGCCGGACGGTACGATAGCGAGTTCAGGATAGGCCCTTGTCAGTGCGAGAAAAACGCCCGTACTCGCGCGCAACCAAGTTGGTGAATTCAGCGTTCCACCCCTCTCCCTCGTCCGGGTCCATTAGCTTTTGGCGGATCATTGAAAAATCCAGGGCGTCAATATCTTGTGTCGTAACGACCGGTGTCATATTGGGTCCTTGTAGGTAGGTATGAAGCGGGCAAACTCCTGGCACAAAAATGCAGCAACAGTCGCAGTGGCTGTATATCGAGGACGACCTTACGACGAGAACGCCTTTTCTTATGAGTCATCCCGACTCGCCCCGTTCGAAAAGCATTCATTCTCCAAGCCTTGAGCTTGGAACCGGAGATCCGCATCTGGAAGCCAGCATACGCTGAACCAGAGTACACGCGAATGCAAGGAGATGAGCCCAACCAACTATCAACTTCCCCTAACGCTCTAGATCAGATTGTGATGTGCGTCACAGCCACAACATTCTTTGCAATAGTGCCGACTTTGTGATATTGGGGAGAATTCGCCGCTCCCTGCCCCTGACGTCGGGTCGTCTCAGAGGTGACACCGCGCGGCCCTATCCGTGACAAGTGCTGACCGTCACTCCGGCTTGTGCTCTGCCCTTCACGTCGTCGTCTGTTCTTGGGCGCAAGGACAGCACGGTGGCGCGCAGCGCAAGCCCGGACGGGAATTGGATCGCGACCGCGTCGAAGGCGCGCAACAAGGTGCTCGACCTGATGCTGCTGACGTCTGCGCGCACCTGCTGGCCCTTGTCGGTCGGAGGCGGCAATATACGGACGAGTTCAAGGTTGAAGCGGTTCGGCTTGGAGAGGGGGTCGGTTGGCCCCACCAGGACAAAATGCGGGAAGACTATGGCCTGCCGACGGAGGGGCCCGCTCCAGTCCGCGGTTTGGTCCACCCCGAAGCAGCGACAATCGATCAGCGAGACCCGCTCCCCCGTGTACGCCTCGCCGTGGATGGTGGACGCCCTCAGAACCGACTCGATGTCACGCTCGGCGTGCAGGGTCAGGCTGGTGCGCGGCCCGTCCAGCAGCAGCTCGCCGACCTCGGCCGCGCCGCTGGGCAGGGTATACCGCCCCAGGTAGCGCTTCGGCAGCTTCTTGTCTTTGCGGGCGGAGGCCATGTCAGGAAACCTGTGAAGGGTATGTTGCGCGGTGGGCGATTTGGAATTGGGCAGCGGTACTATTGCATAGCTCTCACCATTCTCCGCACTTGTTGTGCGCATAGTGCACATTTCATGGCCGAACCGGAGTCCAGACGCCTAACCGAATCTTAACTTTTGGAAATGCCAGCGGCTTCATAGGGTTGTTGCACGTTCGCGGCGCAATACCAGTCACTTCAGGAGCATTTCAAGAGGCGCTGCGCTTGGGATTCCGAATACGCTCGAACTATGGTTGATTGGTACCTGTCGGGTTGGGGAGCCGTCCATGGAACTCCTGCGTCGGGCAGCAGCGTTGGAACTGATCACTTTTGTGGGGGGGCTCGCAGCCCTGACCGCGTGGCAACTCTTGAGCGGGCAGATCAACACGCGCTGGCTGCTGTACGGCAGGACCGGCACCGGAACGCAGTACCTCAGCCCCGAGCGCATTCAACTGCTGGCCATCACGGTCGGCACTCTCGGTACCTACTTGCTGGATGTGCTCAATAACCCGCACCGCGGTGCGCTCCCCGACGTGCCACAGAGCCTGCTGGCGACGTTTGGCGCCAGCAACCTCGCCTACCTCGCCGGAAAAGCCGTGGCACGGATTCGCACCGATTCAAAGTGAAACAGGAGTGCAAGGAATGAATGAGTCGCTCAACCTGCTGGTCGTGGCGGTCGGCTTCACGCTTTGCGCCTTTCTGGGGTTCCTCGGATTTCTCATCATCTGGAAAATTGCGAGCGGCGACATCGATCTGTCGAAGCTCATCAGCGATCCGAACGGCGATGCCAGCATTTCCCGGCTGCAGTTGCTTATCTTCACCTTTGTCGTCGCCTTCAGCCTGTTCTGGGTGACGCTGTCGACCAAGCAGTTTCCTGCCGTCCCCGGCACCATCCTGTCCCTGCTCGGCATCAGCGCCACCTCGTACTTGGTGAGCAAAGGGATCCAGTTTTCGAACGAGGCCGGCGTCGAGGAGCGACCACCCCAGGTAACAATCCAACCGGCCAATCCGACCCTACGTGCGCCCCAGTCGCAGCAGTTTTCCGCCGAAACCGTGCGAACCAAGAGCAAGGCGGTGAAGTGGAGCGTGGTGGCGGGCCCCGGCACTATCGATGCCACGACCGGGCTATACACCGCCGCCGCCCCGCCCCCCACGGGTCCAGCGTCCACTCCCCAGTACGCAACCATCAAGGCGGAGAGCGTGGACGATGCCGGGATCTTCGATCTGGCTGTCATCACGCTCGTTTAGGCGAAAATCTCGCCGCAATCAGCATACGACGACCCAGGGGGGTAATCCATGGAGGAGCAACAGACCAAGCGCATCCCATCGGCGAACCAGCCGAAGAAGCGGCCGAAACTGGTGCATGCCGCCACGCTGCTTCCGGCGGCGATCGGATTGGCCTGCAGCAGCCTGGGCACCGGGAACGCACCCAACGCTGCCTTCAGCCCCTCGAACACACCCGTCCCGCTTCTTGCCCAAGGGCACCCGGTCAGCTGGTGGTTCGCCTTCAAGTTCAACACTGCCACATTCCCCGGATGCAACGGCGACGACCAGAAGGTGTGCTTGTTCGGCGGCGAGGTCCAGCAATATCCGCATGGCCAGCAGTTTGTGTACGCGAGCAGCGACAATCCCAACCTGCAAAAAGGCAGCGGCTGTGTCGGCGCCACCGTCACCGATCCGCTCGGCGCGACGTTCGATGAGGTCTACAACAACCGGTTCCATTACGTCGTTTGGAACGATCAGTTCTACGACGACCCCAAGATCAAGGGGTGTACGACCAGTTGCGGCTCACCCTGGGGCCATTCCAAGGGAATGCTGGCGTGGAACGATGCAGGTGAGGGCATGGTGCTGCAGGTTACGACGCCATCCTGGCCAGCCGCAGGGGAAAGCGACCAGCCGCGCAAAACAGACGGCAACACGCTGGGCTGCGTTGACGACAACAACGTCAAAGTCAGCCAGCATTTCTTTGCCATGCAACTGACCGAAAGCGACGTGGTGAAGGTGCTGAAGGGGCTGCAGAACGCCAGCGTCGTGACCGACACGGCAAATCCGCAGATCGTCAACAACGGCGGCCCAGACGAGGTTCAAACCCTGGTCCAAAACCTCGGGGTCAAATCCTCCGGTGACACAGCGCTGGCGCTCACGCTCTCCAACGGCATTGAGCTGATATCGAAGCCGTCTGCGCTACACGTCCCACCCTGGCAGATGGTTTCGTCCTTGCTCGGCGGAATATCCCTGCGCACGGCAACCTGGTGGGCAACGCCGAATATCCCCAGCGCGCCGGCCGAACGGCCGGGCTGCTGGAGCGACGACCTGGCGAATCCCGGCGCGGTGGAAATTGCCACCTCGGGTCAGTGGGACGGAACGGTGTTCGGGCTGAAAGGCGGTCCGGGACCTAACTTCAATCACGCCAAGATCGGCGTCTCGACCGCTCCAGGATCGGATTACGTTATCTTCGGCGACATGAATCAGCAGGGCTCGCTGTCTGGTCCGAACTGTGGCAGCAGCCAGAACGGCCGCGGCGGCCTGTTCTATGTGCTCAGCAACGAAGAACTGGCTGGCAGCGTCCGGGACCTGCTCAAAGGCGATTCGGCCTTGGCCAGCTCCGGGTTCGAGACTGGCGGTGACTTCTGATCGGCGGCTGAGATCGGCTTGCGCGCGGAGCACGGCTGCCGCTCGATCGGGATGCGCTACCAGTTGCGGCTCTTGGTGAGCAGGTTACCCAGATCGATCGCCCTGAGCGAAGGGGCGACCGCCATATTCACGAATAGCGCCCAGCCGACGGTGTCGGTGGGTCTTCCCTGGTGCTGTCGGCCGGCGAGCCTGCAGGCTTTACCACCTTCGCGGTGCTACAGAACCTGGAGTGGATAGCGGTCCGCCCTCTGTCGCTGGCAATCAGAGGCGCCAAAACCGCTTGGCCCGGTGCCGTGAATGCGCCGATCGCAGTGGTCGATACGGGCAGCGCAGCGACGTCGGCTCGACTTACGGCCCGGTCGCGGATCACGGCTTACCTGGTCCCGCGCCCGCTTAACCCGGATGTACTGGCCCGCACGCGCGGGTGAATGACCAGCGGTAGGCCCGCCGACCCCCCGGCCGGTCAGAACCACACGCGTGCCTTCCCAGTGTGGTCTGGGGTCTGGGCCTGGGATTTCCAAGTGATAGGAGTGGACAACGGATTGCTGATAGTTGGCTTCATGCACCCTGTGACGGGACAGATCCTTGACCACCAGTTAGTGCGGGTGGTGCCCGCCGCCAGACAAATCCGATATGCATTGGAGAAACCGCGCACCTGGAAACTTCGCGGCATTCCCGCGAGTACTCGGTTGGGTACCCCAGGCATATCAGCGACATCAACCGAGCGGAATACTTCCAACTAAGCACTTGAGGAAGACCGAGCTGCGCATCGTTTCCGGCTATCGACTTTCCGAAAGTTCCGCCGCGATGAGATCTCAGAGATAGCGCTATTCGGATGGTCATGGATTCGGTTGTGTGAAATCCGAGCAGCATGGTGGCTGGACGTTTGAAAGCTCTTCATACTCGAGACGAGTGCCGTCTGGGTCGAGGACGTTCAGCTGCCACTTGCCGTCGCAGGCAATGCGGGTCACCGCGTCGGGCGGGGTCAGGCGGTTCGCTGCCTTGAGCGTGTCATACGCCCGGGCAATGTTCACGACCCCAACGGAGAAATGATTAAGATCGCCGGGCTGGCGTTGCGACAAATTGGCGGCGCCGCGGCTGTTCAACGGACCACCTATGAGCTCGTATTCCAGGTAATCGCGGCCATCGGGTAGCTGCTGCGAAACGAAGTCGGTCTTGCCGGGCTGCATGCCTCCATACCAATAGGGCCTAAAACCAAGTAGGGCTCGGTAGAACTCATTTTCCTTGTTCTGGTCATGCACGAGCAGGCCGACGTGCATGATGTGGCGCCCGATGAGGCGAGGGGTGTCGACTGCGACCGGACGCACCGGCGTCTACACGAACTGCACCGTATTGCCCTCCGGGTCTTTCACCTCAAACCATCGGCTTCCGTCATTGGCCTTCCATGTAGCAGGCGGAGCGCCAATCCCCCGCGATTCCAAATAAAGTCGCAGCGCTTCCACGTCGAGAGTCTGATAAGCCAGATGAGCTAGGCGGTTCGGGGAACTCTTGTCGGGCAGCAGCAGAACTTCAATGAATTGCCTGGCGTTGACGTAATAACGCGTTCCTCGCGGATCTTCGAGATCAACACGTTTCTGGCAGCCAACGACATGGACATAATAATGCTCCGCTGCCGCAGTGTCGTCGGTGTAGATCGCTATATGCACGAGCCAGGTACCGTGCAACGATGGTGGACTCAGCT
The DNA here is from genome assembly GCA_964451925.1 of uncultured Nevskia sp. Lineage (GTDB taxonomy): Bacteria > Pseudomonadota > Gammaproteobacteria > Nevskiales > Nevskiaceae > Nevskia. Next base: position 42,433 of record CAYVKA010000025.1, read on the forward strand.
ACGGCCAGATCGTGGAATTTGCCGCGCGGCAGGCAGTAACGGAGCCTCCAGTAGACACCGAGAGGCCCCATGGCGCGTGACATGCACATATCGCTGGCCCACGGCAACGGCGGCCGGCAGATGCGCGAGCTGATCCAGGAGGTGTTCTCACGCCACCTGGGGAACCCGGTCCTGGATACGAATGCGGACGCCGCGTCGATCGTGCTGCCGGACGAGGAGATCATGATCACCACGGACGGCTTCACGGTCCATCCGCTTGAGTTCCCCGGCGGCGACATCGGCTCTCTGGCGATCAATGGAACGGTCAACGACTTGGCCGTATCCGGCGCCGACCCGCACTATCTGACCTTGAGTTGCTTTATTGAAGAGGGTTTCGAGATCGCCCGCCTGGACCGGCTGATCGCCTCTATGGCAGTTGCCGCGGATACGGCCGGCGTGCGCATCGCCGCCGGTGACACCAAGGTGTTGCGCCGCGGCGAAGGTGGCGGCCTCTATCTGTCCACCACCGGCGTGGGCACGCGCCGCCGCGGCCTGAAACTGGACATGATGGGCATCCACCCAGGCGACAAAATCCTGATGAGTGGCCCGACAGGGGATCACGGTGCGGCGATTCTGCTGGCACGCGGCGAATTTGGACTGTACGGCGAACTCAGGTCCGATTGCGCTGCGGTGACACCGGTCTGCCGCGCGGTGCGAGAGATTCCCGGGCTGCGCCTCATGCGCGATCCCACTCGCGGCGGACTGGCCACGGTTGCGCACGAGATCATGCGCAGCACCGGCCTGAGTATCCGTCTCAAGGAGTCGCACATCCCTATTCGCCCTGCTGTCCAGGCGATTTGCGAGATGCTGGGATACAACCCGCTCTACCTGGCTTGCGAAGGCCGCGTCGTCGTGGTGGTGTCCTCCGATTCAGCCCCTGCGGCCCTGGCAGCCATGCGAGCTGCCGGATCGGATGCAGCCGAAATCGGCGTGATGACGGAGCACGGCGGCAGCGTCGTTCTGGAGACCGGGCTTGGCGGGGAACGCCTGCTCGAGGAACTGGAATCCGATCCCTTGCCGAGAATCTGCTGATGCTGAAGAAGATCTATGAAAGGCCGGACAACGCATTCAACCGCAGTTGCAATGACTCGGCAGCGGCGCGAACGTCGTCAACATGCGTGGCCAGCAGATCCGGACAACACGTGATCGCCAGGCCCTCGCCAATTGACTCGCCACCAGGCTTGGTCTGCTGCACCCACCAGACACCCGCAACTGCGGTTTCACGGATGCTGGTCATTCCCAGGGCTTTCACCGACGCCTCGATTTCACCCTGTCCGAACCAGGATCGCAGGGCTTCGAGCGCCCCTGGGGGCAGTGGCAGACGGCGCAGGTCGATGCTATCGGCATGTCCTTCGCGGACGAGGCGATCAAGCTTGGTCGCGAGTTCCTGCAGCAGTGCCTGCACCATCGGGTGGAGCAGCACCCGCTTGGAAGCGTCTGCCGACCAACTTAGGCGCTTTGTTTCTCATAACGAGCCGACTACCCACCCGGTCGAAACTCCTAGGGAAGCTCCGATTTACGACTGTATTGGCTGTTGATGGTGAAACGGTTTCTGGCTTGAACGTCGTTGAGCAGGCGCGAATTGGCGCGGATCAAGGGCTTGCCGCGACGGACCGCCTCATTTCAGTGCAAATCCAGCGAACGCTGTCAGTTGACGCACATCAAGGCAAAGAGAATATCCTCCAGCATACGCTCTTATCACTTTCCATCGCTCAGATACGTCCAATGAACCACGATTACGGCACACAGATTCACTCCAGTTCATTGGTGAACTGGATGATTGTTGGTTTGGTGCTCGTTGCCGCCTACTTCGTCATCGGCGAGCACTGGGTGCACATCGCACCGTACTTTCCATTCCTAATCTTCCTGGCTTGCCCTCTGATGCACTTGTTCATGCATCACGGTCACGGCCACCACCACGATTCGTCCAATTCCCGAACCCCGCCGCCCGCCGGCGGCAGTGAGGAGACCCGGTCATGAGCCACAACGACGTTCCCGCCTACGGCCTGTGGTCGCTGGTGATCATCAACTCGGCGATCTTCATCATGTTCGCCTATAGCTTTGCGCCGCCGAAGACCTCGCGCGACTGGCGTTCGTTCAGCGCTTTCTCGGCGTTCCTGGTGGCACTGTTTGCGGAGATGTACGGCTACCCGCTGACCATCTACCTGCTGTCCGGCTGGCTGACGACTAAGTTTCCCGGCGTGAACTGGCTGTCGCATGACGCCGGGCATCTTCTGGAGACGATGGTCGGGAGGCTGTTCGGCTGGAAAGTCGATCCGCACTTCGGGCCGTTCCACATTGCGAGCCAGGTGCTGATCTTCGGCGGCTTCATCCTCACCGCCGTATCGTGGAAGATCCTCTACGCGGCGCAGAAGGCGCATCAGCTCGCCGTTACCGGGCCATACGCTCGCATCCGACATCCGCAGTATGTGGGCTTTGTGCTGGTGATGACCGGCTTCCTGCTGCAATGGCCCACCATCATCACGCTGGCAATGTACCCGATCCTAGTCACCATGTATGTGCGCCTGGCCTTGCACGAGGAGCGCGACGCGCAGATCGAATTCGGGGCCGAGTATGAACGCTATGCCGCTCAGGTTCCGCGATTCTTCCCACGGTTCGGCCGGCCCCGGCAACCGGTCTCCGGCGGTGAGCACCACGCGCACTGACGAGCGCCGGTGACACAAAGTCGTAGCGGCTCGCTTGACTCTGGACTTCACTCCAGGGTTAAAACTATGCACCCTTAGGAAACCGCTTCGATCGAGGACGTGCCATGAGTACCGCTTGCAAACAACACTCGGGGATGGCCATGGCCGCCGACGCACCACCGACGCCGCACGGCCACGCCGGGCACCACCGCGGTGCGCACGGCACCGCCGGGGAGCGAGACCCAGTCTGCGGCATGAGCGTAGACCCCGCCAGCTCGCGCATGCAGGAATACGCGGGCCGTACTTGGTATTTCTGCAGCGCCAAGTGTCAGGACAAGTTTGCGGCTGCGCCGGAGCAGTACGCGAAGCCAGAGCTGACTCCGGCACCGGCAAAGCCTGCCGCGCCGGCGGGCACGATCTACACCTGCCCGATGCACCCGCAAGTGCGGCAGGACCACCCGGGCAATTGCCCGATCTGCGGCATGACACTGGAGCCCGTCGGGGCTTCCGAAGGCGAGGCCGAAGCGGCGGAGCTTCGCTCGATGACGCGGCGCTTTTGGATTTCGGCGGCCCTGACCATGCCCTTGCTGTGGTCACTGGTCGGCGAGATGTTCAAAAGCCTGGACCCGATGATGCTGCTGGGCGAGCGTAACGTCGCCTGGGCCGAGTTCCTGCTGGCGACGCCGGTGGTGCTCTGGGGCGGCTGGGTGTTCCTGGTTCGCGGCTGGCAGTCGGTGGTGAACCGCAGCCTGAACATGTTCAGCCTGATCGCGCTGGGCACCGGCGCCGCCTGGCTGTTCTCGGTCGTCGCGCTCCTGATCCCCGATGCCTTGCCCGCCTCGTTCAAGCTGGCCAACGGCGCACCGCCGCTGTATTTCGAGGCGGCCGCGGTCATCGTCAGCCTGGTGCTGCTCGGCCAGGTGATGGAGCTGCGCGCCCGCTCGCAGACTTCCAGCGCCATCCGTTCCCTGCTGCAGCTTGCCCCCAAGATCGCGCACCGCCTGGATGAGCAGAGTCAGGAAGCCGATGTGCCCCTGGATTCGGTGCAGGTCGGCGACCATCTGCGCGTGCGGCCGGGCGAGAAAGTGCCGGTGGACGGCAAGGTCGTCGAAGGCTCCAGCCACGTCGATGAATCCATGCTGACTGGCGAGCCCGACCCGCAGCACAAGAAAGCCGGCGACGCGGTGACCGGTGGTACCGTCAACGGCTCAGGCAGCCTGCTGATCCAGGCAGAGCGCGTCGGCGCCGAAACCATGCTGTCGCAGATCGTGCACATGGTGGCCGAAGCGCAGCGTTCGCGCGCGCCGGTGCAGCGTTTGGCCGACCAGGTGTCGGCCTGGTTCGTGCCGGCGGTGGTGGGCATTGCACTGGTTGCAGCGGCTGCATGGGCCATTTGGGGGCCGCCGCCATCGCTGGCGCATGCGCTGCTGGTCGCGGTTTCCGTGCTGATCATTGCCTGCCCGTGCGCACTCGGCTTGGCCACGCCGATGTCGATCATGGTTGGTGTTGGCCGCGGCGCCCATGAAGGTGTATTGATCAAGGATGCGGCAGCGCTGGAAACCCTGGAAAAGATCGATACACTGGTGGTGGACAAAACCGGTACGCTGACTGAGGGCAGGCCCAGCCTGCAGGCCGTCGTGCCTCTGGGAGGAATTGCGGAGAATGACTTGCTGCGGCTGGCCGCGGCAGCAGAGTCCTCCAGTGAACACCCCCTGGCGCGCGCGGTGGTCGAAGGCGCCAAGGCGCGCAGCATCGGGAAGCTGCCGGTGATCGAGGGCTTCGAGTCTGATCCGGGCTTGGGTGTCTGGGGCCGGATCGAAGGCCGCAAGGTGCTGGTCGGCAACATGCACCTGCTGCAACGCGACGGTGTTGCCGTCGAGGATTTGATGCGCGAAGCCGAGGGCTACCGCGCCAAAGGCCAGACCGCGATCCTGGTGGCGGTGGACGGCCGTCCGGCTGGGCTGATTGGGGTGGCAGACGCGGTCAAAGCTACCACGCCGGAAGCGGTACGCGCCCTCAAGGCGGAAGGCATCCGCATCATCATGCTCACCGGTGACAATGCGCGCACAGCCAAGGTGGTGGGCGACAGCCTCGAGCTGGACGAGGTCGTCGCCGACGTGCTGCCCGCCGACAAGGCTTCGGTGGTGAAGCGCTTGCAGGGCGAAGGCCGCGTCGTCGCCATGGCCGGTGACGGCGTCAACGACGCGCCGGCGCTGGCGCAGGCCCAGGTCGGCATCGCTATGGGCACGGGCACCGATGTGGCGATGCAGTCGGCCGGCGTGACCCTGCTCAAAGGTGACCTGCGCGGGCTAGCCAAAGCGGTGCGCCTATCGCATCGCACGATGCGCAACATCCGCCAGAACCTGCTGTTCGCCTTCGGCTACAACGCGCTCGGCGTGCCGATCGCGGCCGGCGTGCTGTACCCGTTCTTCGGCGTGCTGCTTTCCCCGATCATCGCCAGCGCGGCGATGAGCCTGAGTTCAGTATCGGTCGTAACCAACGCTCTGCGCCTGCGGTCGACTAAGCTCTGATCTCGGTATTTGATCTGTATCAATGTGTAACAAGCTCCGTCATTTCAATCTACCGCGTCTTTCACACACCCCCCACCCGGAGATTCCTGCAATGAACACCCGTTCCACCTTCAAAGCGATGTGCCTGTCCGCCTGCTTGGTCGCTGCCCCGTTTGCGGTGCTTGCCGATGAGCCTGCGCGACCGCCGGCCGACGCCAACATGATGGGTCACTCGCCGGCATCGAAAGAGCACATCAAAATGAACGAGGCGTCGAAGACCAGCCAAGCGCCGGAGGCCCCGAGCGCTCCGGACAACGGCATGGGTCATTCTCCGGCTGGCAAGGAGCACGTCATGATGAACCAGACGGCGAACACCGCCAGCAAGGCTCCGGAAGCCGAAGCTACGCCGGGCAACGGTATGGGCCATTCTCCGTCGGGCAAGGAGCATATCAAGATGAAACACAAGCACCCGAAGACGGAAAAGAGCGATGAGGCGAAGCCCTCGCAGTAATTCGATCGGCTGTGGCCAGCCCGCGGTCGGTCCGGTGATGAACGCTCTCCGCGGATGATTCGCATGGGCTACCACGCAGAGTCATGACCGCGGACCGTGCACTAGCTAGGCCAAGGGTTGGAGAATGTGCGGCGGCGGCGAAAGCCAGTCGTGCACGAGCCGTGCAACCTGTTGCCAGCTCACCCGGCTGCCCGCTTTGGCCTGCAAGAGCTCAGCTTAGCTTGCGACTAAAACTCAGGTGCAATAACGCACCCAAGCATAATCAAGGACTTCTAGGCTATCGCGTCCCTGGATAACCGCGACATCGCCCCCGCTGATCACGACGAAGTGGGCATAGCTGGCGGCACCATGTTGTGACACTTCGCCGCAGAACCACCACCTGCCATCAATGGAATGGCGGCTAACATTGCGGAAGTCGGCCGTCCAATACTGCTGGGTCTTGCGGGCCACCGTGTCCAGGCCACGGTCGCGGCGCCCAATCTTGAGCGTGTAGACCGTACCTGCGGCCAGCAGGACGGCACCGAGTAGCATGAATCCGAGCCCACGCATCCCTTGCTCTCCCGCTATCGATCAAGGGTGACGCCGAGTATTGCAGATTTGGCCCCGTGGCGTCGTGCCAGAGCGCAGCCGCCCTCAGACTCTACCCCCTCCACAGAGCCTTACATCGGCTTCTATCCTGTAGCTGCTGAGTCGCTTACCTCATGAGACTTTTTTTGTATCGCTACCACAGGGCAAGAGTGCCCATGGTCGGCCCCGGCACCAGCGTTGCCCCGTTCCGCGCTTTTTTGCAGGAGCGGAGAGCCCGCGGCGACAACGCTAGAACCTGGCTGTTCTTCGAAGTCGGCATACGAGGTTTCATTTGGGCCGAGCTGGAATCTCCAGCGGCTCGCGAATGCCCTCCGGCAGCCGCCGCAACCGGGAAACGTCCATCCCGGCGTACTTGGACTTCCAGGCGTAGTAGGTGGGTTCGGAGATGCCATACTTGCGTCAGCCCTGGAGCGAAAGAACTGTCTGTTTTGCGGCTCGGGCGATGGCAGCGATCGCGCCGCGGCAATCTACAACCCGATCGGCACCGCCACGCTCAATGGCCTCGACCCGGCAGCCTATCTGCGGCACGTCATCGGCCGCATCACAGAGCATTCGGCCAATCAGCTCGAAGCGCTGCCGCCCTGGAACGTCGCGTTGCACCCCGGGTGATCGGCGGTCGCTTACTTCTTCGCTGAACTTCGACTTTTTTCACGTAAATACAACCCACTCTAGGCGCATGACACCGACAGACCACGCATCCAACGACAGGCCGCGTAACGTGCCCTTCAAATGGAGTTCGCTAGGTGGGGCGGACTCAGCTCTGCCGCTGCTGGTACGGGCTGATCAGTCGCAATAGCCGTCCCGGGCCGGCCCACCAAGCGACATTCGGCCGCCGTCTTTGGCGCGGAATGGGGCGGGCACGTTCTACCAGTCGAGTCCAGCTGAAGTTCAGTGCGCTGCGGCTATGGCCTCCATGAGGTCCGAAGTGCACCAACTCCAACTTCTTGCGGCTGTCGATCGGCGTATTGCGGCTATGATCCCGCAACAGGGAGTGGTAGCTGCGCTTGCGGTCGATCTCCTCGCGCGGGCAGCAATAAATCTTCAACGGAAGCACCCGCAACCAAGTACCAAAGGCTTGCATGTGCTTGGCGAAGCGCGAATCCTCCGCGCCGTAACCGCCGGCAAATTCCTCGTCGTAGCCGCCGAATTCGAAGAAACGCGCCCGCGACAGCAGGAAGATATTGGGATGAGTATGACGCGGACGCGGCGACTCGGGTGTGTCCTTGACGTGGATACGGAACAGGCTGCGCCCACAAGGGCCGCGCGCGGCTAATTCGCGCATCGCGCTCTCCGGGAATATATGGTCAATATCGGTGATCAGCACATTGTCGGATTTGGCATAGACCACACCGAGATTGCGCGCACCGCTCTGGTTCCAGCGGATATCCTCGTTGATGCGCAGCCAGGTCAAGTTCAAGTCCAGGTCCGGAATCTCATAGCGCACCGGTGAGCCGTCATCGACCACCACGAAGTGGATCTGGTCGAGGAGTTCTGGGGAATACGCGGCGTAGCGGCTGAGGAGGTCGATGACGCCGTTGGCGTTCTCCTGGTTGAAATAGAAATGGGTGACGTAACTCAGCCGGATGTGGCTGTGGCTGCGCCGCGTGCTCGACGGCAGCAGCGCATCGAAGGTAGCGGCCAATACCTGTTGAGGGGTCTGCCCGGGCTGCTCCAGGCAAACCGAGTTCTCGATATCCAGCACCTTGGGAGGCCGGTTGGTGCGCCCATTCAGCAGGTCCACTTGGGCCGGCAGGACATTTACGGCAACCCATTGGTTGTGGAACCAGTGCGCTAAATCCCCCTGGCGGATGAAGGGCGCCTTCGGATCACGCAGGCGAACGATCGCCACCGGCCACAGGCTGACCAGCTTGAACAGGATCGCCGCCCAGTGCGCGCGCTGATCCGCTACTACGACCAGCCGGTAGCCGTGATTGCGGGCGCGAACGAACAGGACATGCAGCAGAGCGAAAACACCGGCGCCCTGTGGTACTTGCTGCACTGTGACGCCCAAAGGTGCGGGCCCGGAAGTTTCTTCCGCACCGTCCAGCACCAGATTCAGGCGCACATCGTCACGCCGCTGACAAGACCAGATCGCGAGGTAGCTGCGCATTAGGTCTTGAGCAAATGAGCGGAAACCGAAGGCCGCGTTCGCGCTGACGGGAAAGCCGAGAAAGGTAACGGAATTCGTATGCACGGCCGCGATGGCAGTCCTTCGGCCAGAAATCCCCGGCCCCGCCGGCCACTATAAGTAACAATTGACTGATTGTCACTCATAGGACGTGGCCGCATAGGGGACGTACACATAGCCTCCCCGTCATGTGGAAGGATCCTAAGAAGGCGTTTGGAACGCACTTGGCCGAGCTACGGAAGGCGCTGGGGTGGTCGCAAGAGCGCCTCGCCCTCGAAAGTGGCATCGCCCGCAGTTATTTGGGCGGAGTCGAGCGCGGGAAGCGGAACATCGCTTTAGTGAACATCTGTAAGCTTGCGGACACCTTGAAAGTCCCGCCGGCTCGCTTGTTCGAGTGGTAGCGGCTTTCCGGCCCGATGGCGCTGCTTGTTGGATCGTGCCCACGAAAGGCGATGATGGGCACAACTGACGGCGGCGTTACGGCTCTGAACCGCCCCTTGACAGACAGAGCAAGTTAATTCTAACGAGCGGCTGGCGCCTCGATGGTGACGATGGCAGGCCTATCAATTCGGGCAGAGTACATGGTGACCGTTGCTCCTCCGACCTGCACTCCGAGCAGTTGCAGCAGCCCATCAACGATGGCGTCAAGTAGTTGCAAAAGTGGCTGAAGTAAGAAGTTCAGCAAATCGACGATTCCATTCAGCACCGGCACTGCAACTCCATTGAGGAGTTGCGTCAGCCCTTTTACGAGTGCTTGCAAGATGGCGGCGGAGTTTTTTTGCCATGCCGGATTTGTGATGACAAGGTTTGGCGGATTAGTGAGGTTGCAGGAGCCACTGGTGTTTCCACATGCAAGAGATGTGAGCAGACTATTAACAGTGCTGTTCAGGAGCCCGGTAGAGCCAATGGTCTGCGGATTATCGGCAACGGAAGTCCCTCCAGCCCCTTCAGCGATATAAACCACAGGTTGCCAAGCGCCGGCCGACTGCAGCAACGGATTCTGAAGGCTGAAATAATTTACGTCAGATAACTTCTGAAATCTTGGACTTCCAACGGTCGTCAATAGGGGCTGATTCAGAGCAACATCGATGGTCGAGGTTCCAAGCAACCAACCAAGTCCGGTGTTCAACAGCCAGCCTAGCAGTCCTTGGTTGGGAAATAGTTCAAGCAAATATGGCTGTGCTGCCCCCGGATTGCCGGGAATATTCAAGATCGGCGGTGCATTGGTCGCATTCTCAGGGGTTCCCTGGAACGGACCGGCCGCAACAACGGCAACAGAAGTTGCTGCGCTCAGAGAGGCATCCGGATTCGGTGCGCCTGACACCGGACATTGGAGTTGATCCAGGTAAGCAGCAGCAGCGCCTACATTGATGTCGACCCCTAGACGAAGTTTGAATAAGCCGAGGACAACGTCGTCGATGCCAGCACGTACCAGGATCTTAATCTGGCTCGATTGAGCGCACGTATATCCGCCAACTCCGCAATCCGCATAGGCCGCGTCACCGACCCAGCTTGCTGGATGCCCCGTCGCCGGACCAAGCGCGAACTTTGGGGGCTGTAGGATCTGTACGAACGCGCTGACATTCAGCAGCTGGCCGAGATTCAGCGAAACGGGCAAAATAATGGGTTTGAGGGCGCCTGTGGGATCGGCTTTTGCCGCCTCCCCCAATGCAGCCAGAAGGTCAAGTCCATCAACGAACGGCAGCGCCCCCAAGGCGTCAGACACCACCGGATTTAGCCCTTGACCGGCGATGTTCAAGATAGTTGCCAAACTAAAGGTCGCCGAGCTGTCGGCAATGCCCGCGAGGCCTGTCACGAGCCCAGATACCCCCTGGCCGACTTGCGCGCCGGTTCCATCGACGGTGTAGCTGAGCGCGTGTCCGAGCACACCAAGCCACTGTGGAAGAGTCAGCTGTAGGTTTACCAAATCAGATAGGTCTGTGACATTCAAGCCTACATCAGTGGCACCTGCGAGCAGATTTCCCAGGGACACGTTTGCCTGTACCAGCCCTTGGTAATCGGCCAACGAAAGATTGATCGCGGATTTGCAACTACCGGAGTTCGGATTCCCGCACAGCAAAGTTTGTAGCAAGGGATTGAGTAGCGGCGACGCGCCGGTATTCAGGTTCAACAGGGTAGTGCCAACTGAAAATGCTCCTACCGCCGGCTGTTGTGCGGTGGCTGAAGCGTATAGCCTTTTATTGGGATCATACGGGAAAAGAAAGAACGGTACCGGCAGTGGACGAGACAGGTTGACGCGCACCGCAGTAACACGAATATCACCATCGGATAGCGCGGAAAAATGTGCAAGTCCGTTCACCGGATCAACTTTTCCGAGTTCTACGGCAGGAGCACCATTTATTCCGGTAAGTACGGCCTGCGCCGCGGCAACATTTCCTCCATTGTTGGCTGCGATGCTCGAGAGCACTTGTGCGTACGCCAACGCCGTATTGCCTGGCACCCCTTTGTTCGCGCAACCACTTGCGACCTGAGCTCCGGCCATCGCTGCCAGCGAGGCCTCCTTCTGGAGCTCGCGCTGCGCATAATAGAGTTGGCCGATATTGATGCCCAATGCCATGCAGGCCAGCAAGGCTAGCATCGCTATAGCAGCAAATACTGCCGCCGCACCTTGTTGTGTTCCGGCGGAGCCGAACCTTCCCTGCCGCGCACGCCACATCTGCGTCGTCATGCTGCTATTCCCCTAGAAACTCCCTGATTGCGCCACACAAACACAATTTGTTTGGGTGGTACTCCCTACGATTTTCTGCGTCGCCTTAGTGAATGAGCGTCAGATCTTGCGGCTCGCGGACTGCTCTGACGCGGCTGAGATGCGTACTTATCATTCTTAGTCCGAGATCCGTTCGAAAGCGTCGCTTTGCATGGACCGAAATACATTTCGGTACAAACGTGCTTATGATGCCATTGCCATTGTTGAATCCTGTCGCCGCTTCGCGGTCGGCCCAAAAACGCCGACGAGCGGAATCGGAATATTCATAGGGCGCGATTGAGGCCGGCCAATTTCGCAGCAGTGGATGTTACTGGGACTAGCGAAGTCCTGAACCATCATAGGCGGATCCCTCTCGACATACAGGTATCGGACGTTGCAGTACGGCGACAACGGGCCTCGCCTCGCACCCGCGGTCGGCACCAAAAAGATGGCCGCCCAACTACGGGCGGCCTAAAAGATCCCGTTGGTGCGGGATCTGGAGGAGCCTTTGGAAGCGTCCCTTCAAGGAGGAGATCGAGTTTGGTGCGTCAGCTTTTCGATCTCTCCCGGCGTAGCAACCTGCGTCAGGTGGATGAACTCAGGCGTCTACGCTAACTCAAGGTGCCGCCGGGGCAGAACTCATAGGCGTTCATGGCATCGCCAACGTCGACTGTGAGCACGCCCGGCGTCAGCGACAGCGTGGCGCGGTCGTAGGGTTTGGTGACTTCCAGGCCGATCCAGGTCGGCGGCACGGTGCTGCCGCCGATGATACCGAGCAAGCTCAGGTCCGACTGGCTCAGCGAGTGGGTCTCCTGCTGCACGTTGTTGAGATAGGTGGTGACTGCCACCGTGTTGAGCAGGGACAGATCCACCGTGCCGTTGGGAAAGCTAATGCCGAACACCGCGAACTGGCCTACCGGCACCGTGGTGCCGCTGGGCATCAACACCGACAGATCCACCGAGTCGAGCAGGCCGCCGAGCAGGCCCAAGGTCAGCGTGTAGCTGGCGTAGGTGCTGAGGTTGCCGTCGATGACGTTGTTCGGGTTGACCACGCTGTTGAGCAGCGTGGTCGCGGTGGTGCCGCCGAGGGTGTTGAGCAGCGTCGTCAACGGACCGCCGACCAGGCCGTTGGTGCCGACCGCGGTGGTGGCGTTGCCGTAGGCCGAGGCGGACTGGGTGCAGACGAAATGCCCGCTGACCGGGTTGCCGCCCTGGGTGATGCTGGTCGGCCCGGTGCCGTTGTTCGGCGGGCCGCCGCTGCTGCTGCCGGTGATGGCGCCGCCGCTGCTGCCGACACCGGTGCCTTCACCGTTGGAGGTGCAGGCAGACAACAACAAGCCAGCCAGAAGCGCCGTGCTAGCGACGGCGGGATTACGTTTCCCTAACATATATGATTTTCTCCGTTGTTCAGTAACAGCCGCACGGATTCCTTACCAGTGACGGCCGCAAAAATTCAATTTCCGTATATCAATTGAGGATGTGCAGCTCGACACGGCGGTTGTACTCGCGGCCCTCGTCGGTCTTGT
>CAYVKA010000026.1:0-53349 GCA_964451925.1 uncultured Nevskia sp.
GAGCGGGCCGCGGCATGGCGGCGGCGGCCGGCACTGCAGGCAGCGGCGCCGGCCTTGGTGCGGCGGCGCTGGCCAGTTGCGTCGGGGCGGCGCGCGGCGCTGCAATCATCGCCGGCGCGGCCTGCGCCGGCACCTCGCTGTAGCTTGCGCCAGGCATGCGCTGCCAGGCGTCGCCGCGGGGCTGCGCCGCACGGGGAACCGGTGCATTGGCTGCGGTGATCCGCGCCGGCTGCGGCTTGTGCACGACAACGGGCGCCACGGCGGCACTCATGGGTCTCGATGTGCCGGGACCAGCGGGTACCGATACGGACGCAGTACGCACCGGTTCCATCTCGCAGCCGGAGAAACACAGCCCGCAGACGCCGGCCGCGAGCACGCAAACCGCGTCTCGCGCCAGCACATGGCGCTTGCCCTTCATCCCGAGCTCCTCGCAACGTTGTTCTTGAAATGCTTTTTGTATATCTGCTTTTACAGGCTGCGGGGCGGCCCGGCAACGCCCCGAACGGGTAGGCCGCACCGGCGATGCGGCCTACCCGACACTTTGCTGCTGCGCAGCATGCCGCGGCGCATCCGGCGCCTGGCCTTTCGCCCGCACCTGGATGGCTGCGCCAGGATCGCGGGCACAAAAAAGCCGGCCCCGCGTCGCCACGGGGCCGGCTTTGTGCGTCAACCGCCTACCAGATGCTGACGCGCTTGTCCGGTGGCAGGTACATCTTGTCGCCTTCCTTGACGCCGAAGGCATCGTAGAACGGCGCCTGGTTCATTTCCGGCACGGTGCCGCGGATCGGCGCGGGCGAGTGCGGATCGGACTTGATGCGCATCACCACCTCGTTGTCGCGCGTCTTGGCGCGCCACACCTGGGCCCAGCCGCCGAAGAAGCGCTGGTCGCCGCTGAGGCCGTCGATCACCGGCGCTTCCTTGCCGCCCAGCGACAACTTGTAGGCCTTGTAGGCGATGGCGATGCCGGAGTTGTCGGCAATGTTCTCGCCCAGCGTCAGCTCGCCGTTGACGTGGTAGCCCGGCACCGGCTCGAATGCCGCGTACTGCTCCACCAGGGCATGGGTCTTGGCCTTGAACTTGTCGAGGTCGGCCTGAGTGAACCAGCCGGGCACGCCGAGCAGGTTGCCGTTGCCGTCGTACTGGCTGCCCTGGTCGTCGAAGCCATGGCTGATCTCGTGGCCGATGACGCCGCCGATGCCGCCGTAGTTGACCGCATCGTCGGCCTTGGGGTTGAAGAACGGCGGCTGCAGAATCGCGGCCGGGAACACGATCTCGTTCATCTCCGGGTTGTAGTAGGCGTTGACGGTCTGCGGCGTCATGCCCCACTCGTCGCGGTCGATCGGCTTGCCCAGCTTGTTGAGGTTGCGGTTGTACTCGAAGGTCTGCGCGCGGACCACGTTGCCGACCAGGTCGCCCTTGGCGATCTGCAGCGCGCTGTAGTCGCGCCACTTCACCGGGTAGCCGATCTTGGGCGTGAACTTGGCCAGCTTCTCCTGCGCCTTTTGCTTGGTTTCCGGGCTCATCCAGTCGAGCGTGTCGATGTCGGCCTTGTAGGCGGCGAGCAGGTTCTTCACCAGCTGGTCCATGCGCGCCTTGGACTCGGGCGGGAAGTACTTGGCCACGTAGATCTTGCCCAGGCTCTCGCCGACCGAGTTCTCCACCACGCTGATGCCGCGCTTCCAGCGCGGCTTGTTCTGCGGGATGCCGCGCAGCGCGGTGCCGTAGAAGGCGAAGTGCTCGTCGACGAAGCCCTTGCTCAGGTACGGCGCGAAATCACTGAGCAGGCGCCAGCGGAAGTAGGCCTTCCACTGCGGCAGCGGCGCCTTGGCCAGCAGCTTGCCGAACGCGCTGATATAGGTCGGCTCGCTGATCACCAGGTAGTCGGTTTTGCCGTCCACGCCGGAGTCGGTCAGGTAGGCCTTCCAGTCGTAGCCCGGCGCCAGGGCGGCGAGCTTGGTGAACTCGACCTTGTTGTAGGTCTTCACCGGATCGCGGTTTTCAACCTTGGTCCACTGCACCCGGGCCAGGTCGGTTTCCAGGGCGAGGATGTCCTTGGCGTCCTTGGCGGCGTTCTTGTCGCCGGCCAGGCCGAGCATCTTCTCGATGTGCTGCGCATACTGCGTGCGCGCCTGCTTCATCTTGTCGTCGTCGAGCAGGTAGTAGTCGCGGTCCGGCATGCCCAGGCCGTCCTGCGCCAGGTCGAACACGTACTTGGTGGAGTCCTTGGCGTCCTGGTGCACGCCCGGCGTGTAGGGGGCGCCGACGCCGATCTGGTTGAAATGCGCGATCAGGCCGGCGAGTTCCTTCTTGTCCTTGATCGTGTCGATGCGCGCGAACTCGGCTTCCAGCGGTTTCAGTCCGAGCTGTTCGAGCGCGTCCTCGTCCATGAAGCTGCCGTACAGGTCGGCGATCTTCTGCTGGTCCGGGTCCTTGGCGTCGGCCGACTTCTGCAGCCCCTCGACGATGCCGCGCAACTGCTCCAGCGCGTCGTCGTTGAGCTTGTCGAAGGAACCGTAGCGGCCCTTGTCGGCCGGGATCTCGGTGGCGGCCAGCCACTTGCCGTTGACGTGCTTGTAGAAATCGTCCTGCGCACGCACGCTGTCATCGACATATTGCAGATCGATGCCGGAAACCAGGGCGGGAGCAGCGGGGGGCATGGCGGCCTCCGTTTTCGGGGCCTCCGGCGTTTTGCTGCAGCCGGCGACCAGGCAGGCGCAGGCTGCGCCCAGAAGCAGTTTATTCATTGCTTGCCTCGTGAATTTGTCAGAATTTCCAGGAAATGAACAGAACGGCGAACGGCTGATCATAGCAGGGGCCCAAAGGCCGCCCGCCCGCGTCCGTCCCTGTGCAGGCGGATGGCGCAGCCGCGCAAAAGGTTTAAACCGACGCGGCGATGAGGCCGATCGAAAGCCAGTAGGTCGACAGGATCAGGGCCTGGGCACCGCGGTAAGGCCCGGCGAAACGGCGCAGCGCCAGCGCCGAGTCCGACACCACGAACAGCAGCGCGCCGGCCACGGCCAGCCACTCCGGACGGCCGGCCCGGACCTGCAGGCGCAGCGCCGCGGCTAGCGTCATGCCCAGCAGCACCAGGCAGTACAGAGCCACCGGGATGCGCAGGCTGCCGGCGCGCGGCAGCAGCCAGGCCGCCAGGCCCAGCCCATAGAGCAGGGGCAATGCCGTCCAGGCCGGCGGCCAGGCCAGCGGCACGCCCTTGAGGAAGGCGACGATGAACCCCACATGCGCCAGCAGGAAGCTGCCCAGCCCGCCGGCGAACCAGCCGTCGCCGTCGAACATCAGGCAGATATCGCCCACCAGCGACAGCGCCAGGGCCAAGCCGATCCACAATCGGTAGTCGGCGCCGGAGGACGGCGCCTGGGCCAGCGCCGCGCCGAGGATCAGCGTGGTGGTCAGCGGCTTGAGCAGGTAGAAGGCACCGTGGCGCCGTTCTTCCCAGTCGGCGGCGATGGCGAGCAGGGCGCAGACGGCGGCTGCGGCGTACAGGGTGGCTGGTATCATTCCAGCAGCTTAAAAGAAAACGCCCGGAAGATCCGGGCGTGGCACGCAGGCCAAATGTGAGAAGGGCTGTTCTCGCGGCTGGACGCTACGCCCGATTTGTGAACAGCCGATGACGGAGCCGCACCATGGAAAAGATCGTCAAGAGCGACGCCGAGTGGCGCGCCCAGCTGAGCCCGGAGCAATACCAGGTCACGCGCCAGGGCGGCACCGAGTGCGCCTTCACCGGCGCGCTGTGGGACGACCATCGCGACGGCACCTACCGCTGCATCTGCTGCGGCGCGGCACTGTTCGATTCGCACAGCAAATTCGAGTCCGGCACCGGCTGGCCCAGCTTCTTCCGCCCGGTCGATGGCGAGTCGATCGCCTCGCTGGAGGACCGCAGCCACGGCATGCGCCGCATCGAGGTGCGTTGCGCGCGCTGCGACGCCCATCTGGGACATGTCTTTCCGGATGGCCCCAAGCCGACCGGCATGCGCTACTGCATCAATTCGGTGGCGCTGAATTTCGAGGGCCGGGGCAAGGCCTGACGTCACAACATCGCCGACATTGAAGGCCCGAGCCATGCGCATCCACTGGCTGCAACACGCCGACTTCGAAGACCTCGGTTGCATCGCCCCCTGGCTGGAGACGCAGGGCCATGCCGTTTCCGGTACCCGCCTGTACGCCGGCGAAGCGCCGCCGCACATCTCGGCGTTCGACGCCCTCATCGTCATGGGCGGGCCGATGAACATCTACGAATATGAGCGCCACCCCTGGCTGCGTGCGGAGAAGGCCCTGATCCGCTCCGCCCTGGATGCCGGCAGGCGCGTGCTGGGCGTATGCCTGGGCGCGCAACTGCTGGCCGACGTGCTGGGCGGTCCCGTGACCCGCAACGCCGAGAGCGAAATCGGCTGGTTCCCGCTGCGCCTGACCGAGGCCGGGCGACGCTCGGACCTGCTGGCCGACCTGCCCGAGCGCTTCACCGCCTTCCACTGGCATGGCGACACCTACGCCCTGCCGCCGGGTGCGGAATGCCTGGCCAGCAGCGAAGCCTGCGCGCAGCAGGCCTTTGCCCTGGGCCGGCAGGCGCTGGGCCTGCAGTTCCACCTGGAAGTGACCCGGGCCAACGCGCAGGAATGGTTCCGCCACGAGCAGCCGCAACCGGCGCGCTACGTGCAGACGCCGCAGTACATCCTGGAACAGCTGGAAAGCTTCGAGGACAACAATCGCTGGATGCGCGCCGTCCTGGGCCGCTTCTTCGCCGGATAGGGCCGTCCCGCCGGCGCGCGCGGGCTCAGGCGCCCGCAGGGACCCTCTCGTCGACGGCGGCGGCGGCGCGCCGCGTGCGCTTGCGCGCACTGCGCTGCGCCTTGTTCCGCCCCAGTTCCTGCACGTAGCGGTGCAGCGTTTCGGTGGCCTCGGCGCGTCCGTCGCGGGCGTGATCGCCCATGTTGGAGCGGTAATAGTCGTAGTTGCCCATGAAACGGTCGATGTCGCTCGGCGTCAGCCGGTGGCGGTCGCCACGCATGCCCACGCCCATGCGCTCGATCATGTAGGCGTTGAGCCGCTGTTCGAAGGCCTCTTCCGGCAGCGCCAGGATCGGCTTGCCGAAATGGATCGCCTCGCCGATCAGCTGGTTGCCGGCGGTGGACAGCACCGCCCGGCAGCCGGCCAGGTCGCGGATGAAGCCTTCGTTGCTCGGCGCGCGGAAGTCGAGGTTTTCCACCTGGCCGCGGAACGGCGTGCCGTAGACCACTACGGGCAGGTCGAGCTGGCGCAGCGAGCGGTCGATGTGCGGCAGGAACTGGTGCTCGCCCTTGTTGAAATAGGCCAGCAGGAATTCGCCGTCCTGCGGCTGCACCCGCAGCACTTCCGGCCGCAGCATCGGCCCGACGATATGCATGTTCGGGTAAGCCGGCTCGGCCGGGTAGAAGCTGGAGATGAGGATGCGTTCGGGAATGCCCATCAGCGCGCGGTAGCCGACCGCGTCGCGCAGGCCCAGAAGGCGCAGGTCGGGCGGGAAATGCGGCTTGCAGTAGGCGATGATGCCGACGTGATCGTAGCTGATGCGCGGAATTTTCAGCTTCTGCGCGGCACGGTGGGTCCAGGCTTCGGAATCGGAGATGACCAGCTCGATGCCGCGCTCGCGGAACTCCCGCTCCACCTGGGCCGAGCCCTCCCCGCCGAACAGCAGGTCGGCCATCGGCGCGAAATTGCGCGACAGCGTGCGCTGCAGGGAATGGCCGCCGCGCTCGTTGTAGGCGTAGCCGATGATCGGGATGCGCACCGTCGGGAATTGCGGCGCCAGCACGTCGTAGGCGTCGCCGCCGGCGAACACCGTGACCTCATGCTCGGCCATCAGCGAAGGCAGCACCGCGCCGCTGCGCATGGCGTGGCCGCGTCCGTAACCCATCACCCCGTATGCGATCCGCATCGCTCGCCGCTCCGCGGCGCCTCTGGCGCCATTTGTCCAGGACCCTGTGCTTCGTGTGGCAATTATCCGAAGCGAATGTGACAAACGAGTGGAATGTCACGGCATTGTCACGATGACGAATCCCGCTATCATGGCTTTCAAACCGCTTACGATCTTCTCATGGCATTCCTGACCAACCCGGATCTCTGGGCCGCCTTTCTTACGCTCGCCGGCCTGGAAATCGTGCTGGGGGTGGACAACATCATTTTCCTGTCGATCAGCGCCTCCAAGTTGCCGCAGCAGCAGCAGGCTCGGGCGCGCACCATCGGCCTGGCCGGCGCCATGCTGACGCGCATCCTGCTGCTGCTGTCGCTGGCCTTGCTGGCGCGGCTCACCGCGCCCTGGGTGACGATCGCCGGCCAGGAGCTGTCGGGCCGCGATTTCATCCTGCTGCTCGGCGGCCTGTTCCTGATGGGCAAAAGCACGCTGGAGATCCACGAGCAGCTGGAAGGCGCCGCCGAAGCGGCCGAAGGCGCGGCCGCGCCGCGCCGCGCCAGCTTCTTCGGCGTCATTGTCCAGATCATGGTGCTGGACATCGTGTTCTCGCTCGACTCGGTGATCACCGCAGTGGGCATGACGCAGAACATCCCGGTGATGGTGGCGGCGATCGTGGCGGCGGTGGTGGTGATGATGTTCTTTGCCGGCGCGGTGGCGCGTTTCGTCGACGAGCACCCCACCGTGCGTACGCTGGCGCTGGCCTTCCTGATCCTGATCGGCATGTCGCTGGTGGCGGAAAGCTTCGACTTCCACGTGCCCAAGGGCTACATCTACTTCGCCATGGCCTTTTCCGGCGCGGTGGAGCTGGTCAACCTGCAGATGCACAAGCGGCGGCGCCGGGCCGCCGGGAAATAGCCGCCCGCAACTAGTTCACGGTCAGCGTCAGCGACTGTCCGGCCGCGGTGATCGGGAATTGACCTTTCGTCGACGGCGTCACCGTGGTGGCCAGTTCGCAGGTGGTGGCGCCGGGAACCGTGGCATTGCTCAGCGTGACCTCGACGGTGGAGGCATCGGGCATGGAGGTGGTGACCGTGCCCGGCGGGCAGTTGTAGCTCGGCGCGACGTTGATGCTGAAGCTGGACGGGAATTCGACCGTGGTGCCGACGCCGGTCACCGCGTTGCTGCTGCTGTTGGTGATGTCCACGCCGATCTTGGTCGAATTGCCCAGCGTGATGCTCGACGGATTGACGAAGCCGGTGCTGGCGGAGCCGGTGCCGCCGCTGCTGGAGCTGCTGGAGGAAGAACCGCCGCTGGACGAGGAGCTGCTGGGAGCCGGGCAGTTCAGCGTATCGGTGCCGATGCAGACCATGTTCTGGCCGCAGGCGGCGAGGCCGGCCAGCAGCAACAGTCCGAAGCTGGATTTCTTCACGTCGAGCATTGCCAGATCCCCCCGGATTGTCCTTTGGCGGCGCCGGCGCGAGGCGCCAGCCTGGACTGATTTTGCACTATTGCCGCGCGGCGCGGAGCGCCGCCCGGCCAGCGATGAGCGGTACAATGTGTCGATGCAATTTGAAGCCCCGAATCCCGAGGTGGTGGCGCTGGTCGCGGCGCTGGTCGCGGCGCTGAATCCGGCGCAGAAGGAGGCGGTCACCGCGCCTCCCGAGCACCGCCTGGTGCTGGCCGGAGCGGGCTCCGGCAAGACCCGGGTGCTGACCCATCGCATCGCCTGGCTGATCGCGGTGGAGAACATCTCGCCGCACTCGATCCTGGCGGTGACCTTCACCAACAAGGCGGCGGCGGAAATGCGCGGGCGCATCGAGCAGCTGATCAATGTGCCGGTGCGCAACATGTGGGTCGGCACGTTCCACGGCATCGCACACCGCATGCTGCGCCTGCACTGGAAGGAGGCGCGGCTGCCGCAGAACTTCCAGATCCTCGATGCCGACGACCAGCAGCGGCTGGTCAAGCGCGTGCTGCGCGGGCTGGACATGCCGGAGGACAAGTGGCCGCCGAAAATGGTCACCGGCTACATCAACAGCCAGAAGGAAGAGGGCCGGCGCCCGGAAGCGATGCAGGACCAGGGCGACTACGCGCAGCGCCAGCTGGCGCGGGTCTACAGCGCCTACCAGCAGCAGTGCGAGGCCGCCGGCCTGGTGGATTTCGCCGAGCTGCTGCTGCGCGCGCACGAGCTGTGCCGCGACAACGCCGCCATCCAGGCGCACTACCGCAACCGCTTCCGCCACATCCTGGTCGACGAGTTCCAGGACACCAACACCCTGCAATACGCCTGGCTGCGCGTGCTGGCCGGCGAGCGTGGCGTGCTGTTCGCGGTCGGCGACGATGACCAGTCGATCTATTCCTGGCGCGGCGCGAAAGTCGAGCACATGATGCGGCTGTCGAAGGACTTTCCGGGCCTGGAAGTGGTCCGGCTGGAGCAGAACTACCGCTCCACCGGCACCATCCTCAAGGCCGCCAACGGCCTCATCGCACGCAACGCCGGCCGCCTGGGCAAGAATCTGTGGACCGAGGACGGCGAAGGCGAGCCGATCCAGCTGTATGCCGCGTTCAATGAATTCGACGAGGCCGAGTTCATCGTCAACCGGATGAAGTCGCATCTCGACGGCCGTTGCCGCTACTCCGACCTGGCGGTGCTGTACCGCTCCAACGCGCAGTCGCGCGTGCTGGAAGAGGCGCTGATCCGCAGCCGCATCCCTTACCGCATCTATGGCGGCCTGCGCTTCTTCGAGCGCATGGAGGTGAAGGACGCGTTGGCCTACCTGCGCCTGATCGTCAGCCGCGACGACGATGGCAGCTTCGAGCGCGCGGTCAACACACCGGCGCGCGGCATCGGCGCCACCACGCTGGAGCGGCTGCGGCAGCTGGCGCGCGAGCAGCAGTTCTCGCTGTGGAAGACGGCGCAGAGCGCCGGCCCGGCGCTGGGCCGCAGCCATGGCAACCTGAAGCAGTTCCTCGACCTGATCGACGGCCTGGCCAACGACACGCAGGGCCAGCCGCTGTCGAAAGTGATGGAGCTGACCATCGAGCGCTCCGGCCTGCGCGAGCACTACAGGAAGGAAAAAGGCGAGCAGGCCGAGTCGCGCCTGGAGAACCTGGACGAGTTGATCAGCGCCGCGCGCGGCTTCGAGCGGCCGGCGGACGACGAGGGCATCGACCCGCTCAATTCCTTCCTGGCCCATGCCGCGCTGGAAGCGGGCGAGCAGCAGGCCGGCGCCGGCGAGGACTGCGTGCAGCTGATGACGCTGCACTCGGCCAAGGGCCTGGAGTTCCCGGTGGTGTTCCTGGCCGGCATGGAGAATGGCCTGTTCCCGCACCAGCGCGCGGTGCAGGAGGGCAGCCTGGAGGAGGAGCGGCGGCTGTGCTACGTCGGCATCACGCGCGCGCGCAAGCAGCTGTACCTGAGCTACGCCGAGGTGCGGCGCCTGCACGGCGTGGAGCAGATCGGCATGCCGTCGCTGTTCCTCAAAGAGATTCCGGCCGAATACATCGTCGAAACACGGCCGCGCGCCGGCATCCTGCGCCCGGCCTATGCGCCGCCTACGCGGGCCTATGGCTCCGGCGCGGGCTACGGTGGAGGTTACAGCGGGGGTTACGGCCAGGGCGGCGCCTATCCCAGCCGCGGCCGCTATGACGGCGCGCCGGCGCGCACCGCCACCACGGCGGCCACCGCCGCCGAGGTGCCGGGGGGATACAAGCTGGGAGCGCGCGTGCGCCACCCCAGATTCGGCGAGGGCACCATCCTCACTTTCGACGGCGACGGCGACCGCATGCGCGTCGAAGTGCGCTTCCGCGAGGCGGGCACCAAGTGGCTGATGCTGGCGCAGGCCCGGCTGGAAGCGCTATAAGGCCGTCATGAACAAGGCCGAGTGGATCCTGCTGCTGCTGGTGGTCGGCGCGCTGCTGGGGCCCTTCCTCACGCTCAAGGCGCTGGCCACGTTCCGCAGGCGCGGCAAGCTGCCGCCGGCGCAGCCCTACCGGAACGACGGCGACGAGGACTGAAAACCGTCGTCCTCCCGCCTCCACCACCCCTGCGGCGCGCTTGGCACGCCGGGTGGAGTGTTTCACCCGCCGCTTGCCCCCATCGCCGCCTGGAGTGAAAGCCGGTTTCAGCCGGCTTTCACTTTCACCAGCATGCCCTTGATGCCGTTGTCGTCCAGGCGCTGCAAGATCTCCTGCGCCTTGGCCAGGCTGGGCTGCGGGCCGATGCGCACGCGGAACCAGGACTCGCTCTGGTCGATGGTGACCTGCTCGATCTTCGACTCCACCCCGAGCAGGGCCAGGCTGGCGCGGCTGCGGTCGGCCTCTTCGCGGGTCTTGTAGGCGCCGACCTGGATCAGGTACTGGCCCGGCTCGGCGATCTCCGGCGTGGTGGCCTTGCCGGCCTTGGCGGACGCGGCGGCGTCCTCGCGCGGGATCACCACCTCGTAACTGGGCAGCATCTCGTAGAAGGCGTACTTCGACTGCTGCTTGGGCGGCAGCGGAATCGGCTTCTGCGCCTGAGCCGCCGGCGCGGGGGTGGCCGGCGCGGCACTGGCGAGCAGCGGCGAGGTCTTGGCCGGGCGGTTGATCCAGACCCAGCCGGCGGCGCACAAGCCCAGCGACAGGCCGATGATCAGGCCCACCATCAGGCCGGGTGAGCCGCCGCCCGGCTTGCCGCCGCTGCCGCCGCCGCGGCGGGTGGCGGCGCCACGGCCGGCATTGCCGCGGTTGCTGCCGCTGCTGCGGTTCTTGGCGTAGTCCCGGGCCATCACATCTTCTCCGGCGCCGACACGCCGAGCAGGTCCAGGCCGTTGCGCAGCACCTGCTGCGTCGCCACGGCCAGGGCCAGGCGCGCGTTGCGCAGGGCAGCGTCGTCGACCAGCATCGGCTGGGTGTTGTAGAAGCCGTGGAAGGCCGCCGCCAGCTCGCGCAGGTACTGCGCCACCTGGTGCGGCTCCATCAGTTCGGCTGCGCCGGCGACGATGTCGGGATACTTCGCCAGCTGCGCGATCAGGCCCAGCTCGGCGGCCTCGGTCAGCTGCGGCAGCGCCGCCTTGCCGAGCGCCACGGTCCAGGCCGGCAGGCCGCGCTCGGCCAGCTGGCGCAGCACGGCGGCAACGCGCGCATGGGCGTACTGGATGTAGTACACCGGATTGTCGTTGGTCTGCGCCCGCGCCAGGTCGATGTCGAACACCAGCTGCGAGTCGGCCTTGCGCGCCACCAGGAAATAGCGCGTGGCGTCGCGGCCGACCTCGTCGATCAGGTCGCGCAGGGTGACGTAGCTGCCGGCGCGCTTGGAGATCTTCACCTCCTCGCCGCCGCGCATCACCGTCACCATCTGGTGCAGCACGTACTCGGGCCAGCCCTTGGGAATGCCGATCTGCAGCGCCTGCAGGCCGGCGCGCACCCGCGCGATGGTGCCGTGGTGGTCGGCGCCCTGCTCGTTGATGACGCGGACGAAGCCGCGCTGCCACTTGCTGACGTGGTAGGCCACGTCCGGCAGGAAGTAGGTATAGCCGCCTTCGGACTTGCGCATGACGCGGTCCTTGTCGTCGCCGAAGTCGGTGGTGCGCAGCCACAGCGCGCCGTCCTGCTCGAAGGTGTGGCCGCTTTTCAGCAGCGACTCGACGGTCTGCTCCACCTTGCCGTCGCTGTACAGCGAGGATTCCAGGTAGTAGACGTCGAAGTGCACGGCGAAGGCCTTGAGGTCGAGGTCCTGCTCGCGCCGCAAGCAAGCAACGGCGAAGCGGCGGACGGCGTCGAGGTCATCCGGGTCGCGGGCGGCGGTGACATCCTGGTCGTCGGCCTTGACCGACTCGCCGGCCAGGTAGGCGCGCGCCACGTCCTTGATGTATTCGCCGCGGTAGCCGTTCTCCGGCCAGCCGGCCTGCTCCGGCTCGATGCCCTTGCAGCGCGCCTGCACCGACAGCGCCAGGTTGGCGATCTGCGCGCCGGCGTCGTTGTAGTAGAACTCGCGGCACACGTCCCAGCCGGCCGCGGCCAGCAGGCGCGCCAGGCTGTCGCCCACCGCCGCGCCGCGGCCGTGGCCGACATGCAGCGGCCCGGTGGGGTTGGCGGAGACGAACTCGACCATCGCCTTGCGGCCGGCGCCGGCGTTGTTGCGGCCATAGGCCGCGCCGTGTTCGAGGATTTCCGCCACCACCGCCTGGAACGCCGCCGGAGCGAGGAAGAAATTGATGAAACCCGGCCCGGCGATCTCCACCCGGGCCACCGCCGCCGAGGCCGGCAGCGCCTGCACCAGCTCCTCCGCCACCTTGCGCGGCGGCTTGCCCAGCGGCTTGGCCAGGGCCAGCGCCAGGTTGGTGGCGAAATCGCCGTGCTTGCTGTCCTTGGTCGGATCGAGGTTGATCGTCTCCGGCGCAGCGACGGCGGAGCCGGCCAACAGCGTATCGAGTGCCTGGCGCAGCAGGGCAAGGATCTGGAGTTTCATTCGGGCGCGCGCGGCGTCGCGTCTGGTTAGGCGTTGAATCGTGAATTGTACCGCCTGCGCGGCGTGGGCCGCGCGGCCGCTCACGGCTGTG
Source organism: uncultured Nevskia sp. (assembly GCA_964451925.1). GTDB lineage: Bacteria > Pseudomonadota > Gammaproteobacteria > Nevskiales > Nevskiaceae > Nevskia. The sequence continues at coordinate 12,445 of CAYVKA010000026.1, forward strand.
GCGGCGATGGGGCGGGGACTGGGCCCGGCTAAAACAGGTCCGCCGGGTCCACGTCCACCGACCAGCGCAGGCGCCGCGCCGCCGGCAGGGCCTCGATCGGCCCGAGCCAATGATCGAGCAGCTGGTGCAGCGCCGCGCGCGAGCCGGCGCGCAGCAACAGTTGCGCGCGGTGATAGCCGGCGCGGCGGGCCATGCCGGCGGGGGCGGGGCCGAGCGCTTCCACGGCGGTGCCCTGCGGCATCCGCTCGCGCGCCTGGCGCAGGAAGGCCATGGCCTCGCCTTCCTGCTGCGCCTCGGCGCGCAGCAGCGCCAGATAACCGAACGGCGGCAGGCCGAATTGGCGCCGCTCGCGCAACAACGTTTCGCAGAACGCCGGGTAGCCTTGCTGGATCAGCACGCGCAACAGCGGGTGCTCCGGCTGGTGGGTCTGCAGCAGCACCTCGCCGGGCTGGCCGGCGCGGCCGACCCGGCCCGCCACCTGGGTCACCAGCTGGCCCATACGCTCCAGGGCGCGGAAGTCGCTGCCGTAGAGGGACTGGTCGACGTCGAGCACGCCGGCGAAGCTGAGACCGGCGAAATCATGGCCCTTGGCCAGCACCTGGGTGCCGACCAGGATGTCGACGGCGCCGCTGCGCACGTCTGCCAGCAGGCGCTCCAGTTCGCCGGCGCGGCCGAGGCGGTCAGAGTCGAAGCGCTCGATGCGCCGCCCCGGAAAGCGCAGGCGCAGGCTGTCCTCCACCCGCTCGGTGCCCTGACCCACCGGCACCAGCTCGGTACCGCCGCAGTCGGGACAAGCCGGCGGCATCGGCGCCGCATGGCCGCAGTGGTGGCAGATCAGGCGGCGGCGGGCGCGGTGCAACGTCATGCGCGCATCGCAGTTGGGACAGGGCGCAACCCAGCCGCAGTCGTGGCACAGCAACACTGGCGCGTATCCGCGGCGGTTGAGGAACAGCAGGGCCTGGCCGCCGCCGGCGAGGTGGCGCTCCACCGCGTGCAGCACCGGCGCGCTGAGGCCATGCTTGAGCGGCTGCGCGCGCATGTCGACCACGCCGATGTGCGGGCCGGCGGCGGAGAACACGCGCTGCTGCAGGCGCAGGTGGCGATAGCGTCCGCTGGCGGCATTGTGGCGGCTTTCCAGCGCCGGCGTGGCGCTGCCCAGCACGGCGGGGATGCGCAGGCGCTGGGCGCGGATCAGCGCCAGGTCGCGCGCCGAATAGCGCAGGCCCTCCTGCTGCTTGTAGGAGACGTCGTGTTCCTCGTCCACCACGATCAGGCCGAGGCGCGCCAGCGGCAGGAACACCGCCGAGCGCGTGCCGACCATCACGTCGACCTCGCCGCGGCGCGCACGCATCCAGTTGCGCGCCCGCTCGCCGTCGCCGAGGCCGGAGTGATAGCTGGCGACGCGGGCGCCGAAGCGGCGCTCGAAGCGCTCCGCCAGCTGCGGCGTCAGCCCGATCTCCGGCGCCAGCACCAGCACCTGGCCTCCGCGCGCCAGCACGTCGGCGGTGAGGCGCAGATAGATTTCGGTCTTGCCGCTGCCGGTGACGCCTTCCAGCAAGGTCGCGACATAGCCCGGTGGTGTGCCGCGCAACTGGTCGAGCGCGGCGGCCTGCTCGGCGGTCAGCGACGGCGGCGTTTCCAGCGTGCGCACCGCGTCGGTACCGGCCGTCAAGGTTTCCACCCAGCCGTGCTGCTGCGCGCGGCGGAGGGCGGCTGCTGACCTGGGCAGGTTCTCCAGCAAGGTGGCGCGCGACAAGGCGCCTGCGGCCAGTTTTTCCAGCACCGCGCGCAGCGCGACTGAGCGGCCCGGCAAGCCGGGCAAGGCGGCGCGGCCGGCCTGGCTCAGGCCAAGCAGGGTCGGCGCGGCGTTGGCGGGGGCGGCCGCGCCGCGGCGCAATGCCGCCGGCAGCGCCGCGGCCAGCACTTCGCCGATGGGATGGTGATAGTAGTCGGCCGCCCAGCGGCACAGGTCGAGCAGCCCGGCATCGAGCAGCGGTTCCGGGTCCAGCGGCGCTCCGACCGGCCGGCATTGGAACTCCGGCGCGTCGACGTCGCGCGGCGCTTCCAGCACCACCCCGATCTGTTCACGCCGGCCGAACGGCACCCGCACCCGCATTCCGGGCTGCAGCAGCGCGGGGTCGAGATCGCCCACGGCGTAGTCGAAGGCGCGGCGCAGTGGCGCGGGGATGGCAACGCTGACCAATTTCACGGCCATGCTGTGGATAATTGTGTGGACAGAAAGCTGCGGTGCTGAGGCAGGCCCAGGGCATCAATACCGGCGCGAATGTATTTCACAAATATAACTGTTTTAAAATCAAAATATTGTGTTGATCTTTAAAAGATGGCCCTGCAACGCCTCTTGACCTGGCGGCGCTGGGTCGTTCCCCGCCGGATGTGCATAAAGATGGTACGGCGCACTATTTTTCCGCCGCTGCAGCAATAGTGCGGAATGCCCTAATGGCGCGGTTTTGCGCCGTTTCCAGCCACCGGCGACCGTGCCGCCGAAGCGCACCTTGCGCAGGTGCAGCATACGCCGACGGGCGCCGCCCACCCGTCCGATCCAGGCCGGCGGCAGCGGCAGGATGGCGCAGATTAGCGCAGTCATCGGCCGATGCCCGAAGCCGGTGAGCAGGTGCCGGCTCGGCGCCCGGGCTTCCCGGGTCGCGGCGACGATGCGCAGCATGAAAGGGTCGTAATAAAATGCCCAGGGTACTTGCCGAAACAGCGCGGGCTGCCGACCTGGTCCTTGCGGAAGCCGCGACGTTCCCCTCCGTTATTTCCGTGGCGTGCGAATGTGCGCGCCCTGCCGACGACGCGATCCATGCCCGCCACCGCCTCCGCCAGCATCCGCCTCGCCCTGCCCGGCCTGGTCCTCGGCGCGGTGCTGATCGGGCTGGCGCCGATCTTCGTGCGCCTGGCCGGCGTCGGCCCCACCGCCGCCGCGTTCTGGCGCGTGTTCCTGGCGCTGCCGGTGCTGTGGCTGCTGCAGCGGCTCAGCACACGCGGCACGGCGGCGCCAGCCACAGGCGGCAGCACCCTGATCCTGTGGCTGGCGGGCCTGGCCTTCGCCGGCGACCTGGCCATCTGGCATCAGTCGATCCATCTCACTTCAGTGGCCAACTCGACGCTGCTGACCAACCTGGCGCCGGTGTTCCTGACGCTGGTGCTGCACTTCGGCTTCGGCCAGCGCCACGCGCCGCGCTTCTGGCTGGGCCTGGTGCTGGCCCTGGCCGGCGCGGTGGTGCTGATGGCCGGCAGCTTGCGCATCGGCCGCGAGACCGCGCTGGGCGACCTTCTGGCCATTGTCACCGCCATGTTCTATGCCGCCTACCAGCTGCTGGTCAGCCGTGGCCGGCAGAATTTCTCGGCGCTGGACGTGATGCTGCGCAGTTCCGCCGGCGCCGCCGCGGTGCTGCTGCTCATCACCCTGCTCGGCGGCGAGCCGATGTGGCCGCGCTCGGCGCAGTCCTGGACCATCCTGGCGGCGCTGGCGCTGGTCTCCCACGTCGGCGGCCAGGGCCTCATCGCCTGGGCGCTGGCGCACCTGCCGGCCTCGTTCTCGTCGGTGACACTGCTGGTGCAGCCGATCGCCGCCACCGTCTTCGCCTGGCTGATCCTGGGGGAAGCCTTCGGCCCGCAGCAGGTGCTGGGTGGGATGATCGTGATGGCCGGCATCCTGCTCTGCCGCTTTGCCATGCCGGCGCCGAATGCGCAGGCCGAAGCGGAAAAAGCCGGCGCCTGACGCCGGTCTGGGCGCTGCGCAAAAAATAGCCGCCGTCGCAGCGACCCGATCCGTGTCAACAGGCCCTAACCGGTGCCGACGCCGCCGGGCACGTTGTAGTCAAAGCATTTCTGCTCCACCCGCTGGCTCATGCGCCAGCCTTGCGGCGTGCGCACGAAGCGGTCGTGGTACCACAGGCCCAGGAACATCACCTGGGTCTTGCCGTCCGCCAGGTTGACCTGCATCGGGTTGAAGCAGATCACGCTGGAGCTGGCGCGGTCGCCCTCGATCTTCAGCGCCAGGTTGCCGACCATGTGGAAATACATCGGGAAGTTCGGCAGCACCTGAGCCAGCCAGGCCTTGATCTGCGGAAAACGGCCGTCGATGCCGCCCATGGCGCGGTAGTCGATGTAGGCGTCGGCGGTGAACACCTGGTCGAGCGCGTCGAAATTCTTCTGGTCGATGGCGCTGGCGTAATCGACCAGCAGTTGCTCGATTTCCAGGCGGTCGGAAATTTGCTGCAGGCTCAGCATCGGGCTCTCCTCGGCGGGATCAGCATGTGTGCGGGCAGCATGGGCCGGCCGCCCGGCGTGGGCCTCGTCCGTTTGGGGCAGCGGGGCCCGCCCCCGCAAAGCCCTGCCATTGTTGGATGCCTGGCGGTAAGCTAGCCCAATTGTGGGAGGGCCCATGCGCCTGCTGTTGATCGAGGACGATGTACAGATTGCCGAGAGCCTGGGGCGCGCGCTGCGCAGCTCCGGCAACGTGGTGGACGTCTATGGCACCGCCCGTGACGCGGAACAGGCTTTGCGCGCGGTGGACTATGCGCTGGTGATCCTCGACCTGGGACTGCCGGATCGCGACGGCGGCACGCTGCTGCGCGGGATGCGGGCGCAGGACGACCACACGCCGGTGCTGGTGCTGACCGCGCGCGACGAGCTGAACGACCGCGTGCGCATGCTCGACCTCGGCGCCGACGACTATCTGGTCAAGCCGTTCGAGCTGGTCGAGCTGCAGGCGCGCATCCGCGCCGTGGCGCGGCGCGCCATTGCCCGTTCCGGCGGCGACATCGGCGTGGGGGTGCTGCGCTTCGACCTGGCGGAGCGGCGCGCCTATGCCGGCGAGCTGCCGCTGGAGCTGTCGCCGCGCGAGCTGGGCGTGCTGGAAATGCTGCTGCTGCGCCGTGGCAGGGTGGTGAGCAAGGCGCAGATCCAGGAGCACTTGTGCGATTGGGACGAGGCGCTGACCGATGGCGCCATCGAGCTGTACGTGCATCGCCTGCGCAAGAAGCTGGAAGGCACGCAGGTCGAGCTGCGCACCGTGCGCGGCTTCGGCTACCTGCTGCAAGCGCCCAGCGCGGGATAAGCGGATTGGCGCGGCGGGATGCGGCGGGGCTGCGCGGACGGCTGCTGCGCTTGCTGCTGACCCCGCTGCTGGCGCTGTTCGGGGTCAGCGGCTTTGCCTCCTACGCGCTGGCGCTGCACTACGCCGACAGCGTTTACGATGGCTGGCTTTACGACTCGGCCAATTCGCTGGCGTCGCTGGTGGAGCTCGGCGAGTACGGCCCGATGCTGGACCTGCCGCAGCCGGCGGCGCGCCTGTTCGAATGGGACGTGGCCGATGCCACCTACTACCGCATCTCCAGCGCCAGCCACGGCCTGATCGCCGGCCGCGCCGACCTGCCGGCAGCCACGCCGGATTTCCAGACCTACCACAACGCACGCCTCTACGACGGCGTGGTCGACGGCCGGCCGGTGCGCATCGCCGAGCTGGAGCTGCCGGCGCAGCAGTTCGGCGAGGCGGTGAGCGTGCAGGTGGCGGAGACCGAAACCAAGCGCCGGGCCATGGCGCGCCAAATCCTGCTCGGCGTGCTGCTGCCGCAGCTGCTGCTGATCTGCGCCGCCGCCGCCGCGATCTGGTTCGGCATCCGGCTCGGGCTGGCGCCTCTGGCCGACGTCGCCGCGCGCCTCGACAGCCAGGGCGTGCAGCATGCGCTGGGCGGCATGCCGGGCAAGGCCGGACTATGGGTGCGCGTGATGGGCGACCCGATATTCGGCGCCGCGCTGGTGGTGATCGCGCTCGGGCTCTCGCTGCTGCTGCGCGGCCACATCAACCTGCCGTTCTCGCTGCTGTTCCTCAGCGTGGTCATCGCCAGCGCCTGGATCGGCGGCCGCGTGCTGGGCTGGATCGCCGCCATCCTGTGCACGCTGGCGGTGCAGTATTTCTTCTTGCGACCGTATCACAGCTTCGCCGTCGCCCACGAGGAAACGCCGTATTTCGTCGCCTTCATGGTGTCGATGCTCGCCGGCAACTGGTTCGGCATCTGGCGCAAGAACATGGACCTGACCCTGCGCCGCGCGCGTGACGAGCTGGAGAGCCGCATCCAGGCCGGCAGCATGCAGCTGGAATCGGCGCAGCGGCGCTTCGTCGCCGACGCCGCGCACCAGTTGCGCACGCCTCTGACCGCCCTCAAGCTGAACATCGAGCAGGCGATGCAGGAGGCATCGGCCGACGGCGTGCGGCAGACGCTGGCCGAGGCCTCGCGCGCGGCGGACCGCGTGGTGCGCCTGTCCAACCAGCTGCTGCTGCTGGCGCGGACCGAGCCCAAGGCGCTTGCGGCGGTGCCGTTCGAGCCGTTCGACCTGGTGGCGCTGGCCAGCGAGATCGGCGCCGACTGGGTGCCGCGGGCGCTGGGCAAGAACATCGACATCACGCTGCAGGCGCCGCAGCGGCGCATCGAACTGCGCGGCAGCCGGGTGCTGATCGCCGAGGTCTTCAACAACCTGCTGGAAAACGCGGTCAAATACCATCCGGGGAACGGCAGGATCACCATCATCCTGCCGCCTCAGGCCGCGCCGGGGTTCATCGTCAGCGACGACGGGCCGGGCATTCCCGCGGCGCGGCGCCAGGACGTGCTGAAGCGCTTCTATCGCGGCGAGCGCAGCGACGCCGACGGCAGCGGCCTGGGACTGTCGATCGTGCATGAAATCGTCCAGGCGCACCGCGGCACCTTGTCGCTGGGCGACGGCCTGGACGGGCGCGGCTGCAGCGTGCGCGTCGAATTTCCTGCCGCCGGCTGAACCCCGCCGCTGGCGGCCGGCGGCTCAGGCTCCGGCCGCCAGCCGCTCGTCGATGAAGCGGCTCCACACCGGGTCGGGCTGCCACACCGCCAGCAGGTCGCGCTCGGCCACGTCGCGCGCCACGCCCAGGCGCAGCACCCGGTACAGGAAAACGAAGGCGGAGACGCGCTTGTTGGCGGCGCAATGCACCAGCACGCGACGCCCGGCCTCGGCCTGCATCAGCTCGCAGAAGCGCGCGAAATCGTCCGCTCCAGGCGCCTCCCACGATACCGGCAGGTAGTGGTAGCGCAGGCCCTGCTCCTCCACCACCGCGGCTTCGTCCGCCAGCGCCGATCCGGAGTCGGCGGGCAGCAGGTTGATCACCGTCTGGTAACCGCTGCCGCGGATCACCCGCATCTGCCCGGCGGTTGGCTGGCCGGCGGTGGCCAGCCGGTCGTCGATGACGCGCAGCTGCTGGATCGCCTTGAGCGCCTCGTTCTCGAACGGCAGCGGCGTCAGGCCGCGGCGCAGCATCCAGTCGCGCAGCGCCAGTCCGGTCGCGGCGGGCCAGGGCCGCAGTTTTTCCGGCGGCACTTTCTTGTACTCGAGCAGTTCCTCGCCGAGCACGATGTCGCCTTCGGCCACGACGTGGTAGGCGATGATGATCTGGTTCATGCGCTCGAACGGATAGTGGCCGATGAACCCGGCGACGCGGCCCTTCAGCCCCAGTTCCTCGTCGACCTCGCGCAGCACGCCGGAAGCCGGATCGGGGTCATCCTTTTCGAGGAAGCCGGTGATCAGCGCGAACATCTTCGGCGGCCACAGGCGGTTGCGCGCCAGGACCACTTCGCCCTGGTGCTCAACCACCGCCGCCACCACCGGCACCGGGTTGTCCCAGTGCACAAAGCCGCAGGCCGAATCCGGGCAGCGCAGCCGCGGCGGACCCTGGTCCACCGCGGCCATGCTCAAGGGCTGGGTGCAGCGTGGGCAGAACTTGAACACCTGGCTCACCGCGCTTCTCCCGCGAGTGCGACGAAGGTGCCGCTGTGCTGCACCACGTCATGGCCGGCGCAGCGCAGCACGCTGTGCACCGTGATGCGGGCGCGGCCGCGCTTGCGCAGCGTGGCCAGGAAGCGCGGCCAGTCCTGCGCCGGCAGGCGGCTCTCGGCGGAGAACTCGGCGTCGGCCGGCTCGAGGAATTCGCATTCGCTCTTCTGCACCACGATGCGCGCGTCCAGCCCTTCCTGCCGCAAGCCCTGCTGCAGCAGAGCCCAGCCGCTGACGATGCCGAGCGTGGCCAGGCTGCCGCCGAAGGCGGTGTCGCGGTGGTTGCGGTTGGGGGCCAGCGGGGCCACCAGCTCGATGCCATCGCCGCCGCTGTGCAGCACGCGCAGCTGCATGGCGGCGGTCAGCGGGATGTGCCGGTGCAGGTATTCCGTATACGCTTCGGGGGACATGCAGGGGACGACCGCCTCGGAAATCGGGACTGGCCGCACCATACCGCAGCGCGCCGCCTGCGGCCAGCAGGCGGCCGTCGCCCGTGGCACGTGCGCTATTGCTGGGTTTTCTGCAGGCGCTTCTGCAACTGCGTCTGCGGCGAGCGTCCCTGCACGTTGTTCATGCCCAGCCCGTTGTTGAGGCCGTTGAGGCGGTTGGTGCCGTCCAGCCGCTTGCCATTCGCCGGACCCCTGCCGTAACCGGCATTGACGCCGCAGTGGCCAAGACCGGCGCCAGTCGAGTATTTGCGGCTGCGGCTGCCGGAGCCGGCGGCGGAGCCGGAATAGCTGCCAGCTGGACTGCCATTCAGACTGCCGGCGCAGGAACTGGTGCCTTCGCCCAGATCATCCGGGGCGCCAGAGCTGCTATTGCTGCGGTGGGACTGAGCCGACAACGAAGCCGATCCGCCGGTCGTTGCCGACTGAATGCCGCTCTTGCGGCGGCCGTAGGGGTTGTAGATCGCACCGGGCGCATAGGGATTGTCGAACGAGGTATAGGCCTGATTGCGTTGCTGCTGGTACGGCGAGGCCGCCGCCGCATCCGCCGCCACAGCCGGCTGCGCCAGGCCCGGCAGGGTGAGCAACAGCATCAGGCTCAGGCGGATTTTCACGATTGCGCTTCCTCGGGCAACGACTTTTATGCAGGGATTGCGCCGGGCGCAGACCCGACGACGGCTGAGGCTGTCATTATGGACCATCCAGGCCGGCACCCGGTTCCCGGCCTGCTCCGAACGCAGGAGGCCGCGCCCGGCGCCGGCTGCAATGATGCCGCGGCGCGGACTTCGTCCGGAATCGATCAGGGAACCCTATGCCGCAAAAATGGACACTTGCCGACCTGCCGCGGCTGGACGACCGGCTTGCGGTGGTCACCGGCGCCAACCGCGGTCTCGGCCTGGAAATCAGCGCCGGGCTGGCCGGCGCCGGCGCCACCGTGGTGATGGCCTGCCGCGATGCCGCCAAGGCGCAGGCCGCCGCAGCCGAAATCCGGCGCCGCGTGCCGCGGGCGCGCCTGGAGCTGATGTCCCTGGACCTGGCCGACCTGGCCTCGGTGCGCCGCTTCGCCGGGGAACTGAGCGCGCGGCTGCCGCACCTGGACATCCTGTGCAACAACGGCAGCGCCATCATGGTGCCGCTGGGCAAGACCCGCGACGGCTTTGAAACCCATATCGGCACCAATCACCTCGGCCATTTCGCGCTGACCGGGCTGCTGCTGGAACGGCTGCAGGCCGCGCCCGCCGCGCGCGTGGTCAACACCTCGAGCATGGCGCACAAGATGACCCAGGGGCTGAACCTCGACGACCTGCACTTCGAGCGGCGGCCCTACAAGGAAATGGACGCATACGGCCAGAGCAAGCTGGCCAGCCTGAGCTACACCTTTGAGCTGGACCGGCGCTTGCGCCGGGCGGCCTTGCCGGTCAAGTCCGTGGCCGCCCATCCGGGCTGGTCCAACACCAATCCCGACAAGGGCAGTGCGCTGATGCGCTGGAGCAATGCGCTGATGGCGCAGCCGGCGGCGATGGGCGCGCTGCCCAGCCTGTATGCCGCCGCCGCGCCCGAGGTGCAGGGCGGCGAGTATTTCGGCCCCGGCGGCTTCCAGGAACTGCGCGGTTACCCGGCCCGGGCCGCCAGCAGCGAGCAGGCCCGCGACCCCGCGCTGGCGGCGCGGCTGTGGGCGCTTTCGGAGCAGCTCACCGGGGTCAAATACTTGTGAGATAGCTGACGCGGCACCATGCTTGGGTCATGATGCCGCCGGGGTCCGTCGGACCGGGGTGCGGGAGGAGAGCGCGCTTGCCCAGCTGCCACAACTGCAACGCCGTCAACGCCGACGACGCCCGCTTCTGCAACCAGTGCGGCGCGCGCCTGGGCAACGAAGCCGCAGCCGAGGCGCCGCGCCGGGTCTATACGCCGCGTCACCTGGTGGAGCGGGTGCTCAACACGCGCGCCGCGCTGCTCGGCGAACGCAAGCGCGTCACCGTGCTGTTCGTCGACATCAAGGGCTCGACCCGGCTGGCACAACAGGCCGGCGCCGAAAGCTGGCATCTGATCCTGGACCGCTATTTCACGCTGCTCAGCGCAGCGGTGCACCGCTACGAAGGCACCGTCAACCAGTACACCGGCGACGGCATCATGGCCCTGTTCGGCGCGCCGCTGGCGCACGAGGACCATGCCCTGCGCGCCTGCTTCGCGGCCCTGGAGATGCAGCGCCAGGTGCGGCTCTACGCCGACGAGCTGCGTCTCCGGTCGGGGCTGAACCTGTCGATCCGTTGCGGCCTCAACACCGGCGAGGTGATCGTCGGCGCCATCGGCGACGACCTGCGCATGGACTACACCGCGCAGGGCCTGACGGTGAACCTGGCGGCGCGCATGGAGCAGATCTGCGAGCCGGGCCGCATCTACGCCACCCGCCACACGGCCGCCCTGGCCGAAGGCTATTTCAGGCTGCGCGACCTGGGCGAGATGGCGGTGGCGGGCATGGACGCGCCGCTGCGTGTCTACGAGGTGGAGGGCGAAGGCAGCGCCAGGACCCGGCTGGAGCGCGGCCTGGCGCGCGGCGCGGCGCGTTTCGTCGGGCGCGAAGCCGAGCGCCGACAGCTCGACGCAGCGCTGCGCGAAGCGCAGGCCGGGCGCGGCCAGGTGGTGGCGGTGGTGGGCGAAGCCGGTATCGGCAAGAGCCGCCTGTGCCATGAGTTCGCGCAGGACTGCGAGCGCGGCGGCATTGCCGTGCACCGCGCCACCGGCGTGCCGTACGCGGCGGCGGTGCCGTTCCACCCGGTGCAGACGCTGACGCGGCGGCGCCTGTGTCTGCCCGACGACGGCAACCCCGCCGAATTGAAGCGCCTCGCCGCCGGTGCCCTGCTGCTGTTCGACGCGCAGTCGGTGGGCCTGCTGCCGCGCCTGCTGGAATTCCTCGGCAGCGGCGATGCCGCCAGCGGCAATGCCGGCGCCGGCGCCACCGCCGACCGCAGGCAGCTGTTCGAGCTGTTGGCGCGTCTGTTGCCGCGGGCCGACGCGCCGCAGGTGCTGCTGGTGGAGGACCTGCATTTCGCCGATGCCGGCAGCGAAGCTTTCCTGCGGATGCTGACCGCGCAGGTGGCCGGCAGCTCCACGCTGTTGCTGCTCAACTTCCGCCCCGACTATGCCGCGCCCTGGCTCGACGGACAGGCGCACCAGCGCATCGGCATCGGCGCCCTGGACGGCGCGCAGATCGAAGCGCTGGCCACCGATCTGCTCGGCCCGCATCCGAGCGTCGCCGCGCTGCCGGGCGAGCTGAGCCGCCGCGCCGGCGGCAACCCGTTCTACGTCGAGGAGGCGGTGCAGGCGCTGGGCGAGACCGGACACCTGCAGGGGGCGCATGGCGCCTACGCGATGGCGCGGCCGGTGCGGCAATGGCCGATCCCCGACACGGTGCACGCCCTGGTGGCGGCGCGCGTCGACCGCCTCGGCGAAGCCGACAAGACCCTGCTGCAGTCCGCCGCCATCATCGGCCTGGAGTTTCCGCAACAGGTGTTGGCGCGCCTCGCCGGACTGCCGGCGGCGCAGTGCGCCGACGGCCTGAAAACGCTGCACGGCCGCGGCTTCGTGCAGCCCAGGAGCGACGCCGTCGGGGTCTATGCCTTCAGCCATCCGCTGAGCCAGGACGTGGTCTACCGCGCCCAGCTCGAAACGCAGCGCAGCGCGGCCCACCGCCGCCTGGCCGAGCTGCTCGAAGAAGAGCACCCCTTGAGCGCGCCGCCGGATGACGATGCCGCGGCCATCGCCCACCACTGGCGCCGGGCCGGCGAATGGCAGCGCGCAGCGGAGTGGAACCTGCGCGCCGCCAGCTGGTCGGCGGCGCATGGTGCCAACGCCTCGCTGGCGCAGTTCCGCCTGGCGCAGAAGAACCTGCAGCAGGCGCCGCGCAACGCCGCCACCGACCGCCTGCGCATCCAGTCGCTGGCCGGGCTGGTGCGCATGGCGCAGTTCACCGAGATCGCCACCGAGGAAACCGAGACCGCCTACGCCGAGGCGCGCGCACTGGCCGAGGCCAACTGCGATACCGCGGCGTTGGCCGAGCTGCTGATCTCCTACAGCGCCGAGCAGCTGCATCGCGGCGACGCGCGCGAAGCGGTGCGCCTGGTGGGCGAGGCGGTGCGCCTGGCGGTGGACAGCGGCGCGCGCGAGCTGATCAACCGCTTCCGCCTGCAACTGCTGGTGGTGCACAGCACCGCCGGCTACCCCCGCGAAGGGGCCGAGCTGGTCAGCGCGGCCGGCGGCGACGGCTGGCTGACCGAGGCGCTCGGCCCGGACAACTTCATGTCGCGCGCCTTCCATGCGCTGATGCTGGGCTGGCTGGGCCGGCTCGACCAGGCCCATGCGCAGCTGCGCGCGGCGCTGGCCTACGCCGAGCAGGAAGGCCGCGCCAGCAGCTGGATGCACACCAACTGGATCGATCTCGCTGCCTTCAGCGGCGACCCCGGCGGCGTGTTGCACCAGGGCCAGCTGGCGCTGCGCCGCGCCGAGACCTGGGGCAGCTCCTACTTCCGCGCCATCGCCTTGCGCGGCCTGGGGCTGGCCCATGTGCAACTGGGCGACGGCGCCGCCGCGGTGAGCGTGCTGGAACCTGCGCTGCCGCTGGTGGCGCGCGGCGCCAACGCCCACCAGTTCCAGGCCCAGACCCTGGCGACGCTGGCCAAGGCCTACGTGCTGCTCGGCGCCAACGAGCGCGCCCATGCCACCGCCAGCGAAGCCATCGCCAGCGCGCAGGGTTCTCACGCGCGGGTTTGGGAGCTGATCTGCTGGGCGGCCTACTTTGAACTGCCGGCGCAAGGCCCGTGGAGCGACCGCGCCGCCGAAGGCTTACAGCGCATGGGGCAGCTGATCGACTCCACCGGCGCCGAAGTGGCGCGCCCCTGGTGGTGGCTGGCGCGGGCGCGCTGGGCCGCCGCCGGCAGCGGCGAAGCTGCCGCCTGCCGCGCGCGGGCGCTGGAATGCTTTGCCGCCATCGGCGCGCATGGGCACTTGCGGCGGCTGGCGGCGCAGGCGGCCTGAGTCAGTCGTTCATGCTGGCGGCAAACGTCTCCATGCTGCGCCGCTGGATCGCCGCCGCCATCAGTTCCGAGAACTTGTCCGGCGTGCAGGCGAAGGCCGGCACGCCCATCGCCGCCAGCGCCTGCGCGTTGGCCTTGTCGTAGACCGGCGCGCCCTGGTCGGACAGCGCCAGCAGCGCCACGAACTGCACGCCCGAGCCGGCCAGGCTGGCGGCGCGGCGCAGCAGGTTGTCGCGCAGGCCGCCTTCGATCAGGTCGCTGATCAGCACCAGGATGGTGTCATGCGGATCGCGCACCAGGCCCTGGCAATAGCTCAGCGCCTGGGCGATGTCGGTGCCGCCGCCAAGGCGCACGCCGAACAGGATGTCCACCGGGTCCGCCAGCTGAGGCGTCATGTCGACCACCGTGGTGTCGAACACCACCAGGCTGGTGTCGAGTGCGCGCATCGAGGCCAACACCGCGGCGAAGATGCTGGCGTAGACCACCGAAGCAGCCATCGAACCGCTCTGGTCCACCGCCACGATGACACGGCGCAACGCGCTGCGCTTGCGGCCGAAGCCGATGCGCGTTTCCGGCACGATGGTCTTGTACAGCGGCTGGTAGTGCTTGAGGTTGGCGCGGATGGTGCGCGGCCAGTCGATCTCCGCCGGCCGCGGCCGGCGGTTGCGCGCCGAGCGGTTGAGGCTGCCGTGCACCGCCTGCACCAGGCGCTGCGCCAGGCGCCGCTCCACTTCCTCCACCACCTTGCGCACCACCAGGCGCGCGGTCTCTTTCGTGCGCTCAGGGATGGCCGAGCTGAGCGACACCAGGTCGGCCACCAGGTGCACGTCGGGCTGCACCGACTCCAGCAGCTCCGGCTCCAGCAGCAGGCGCTTGAGGTTGAGGCGCTCCATCGCGTCCTGCTGCATCACGCGGACCACCGAGGACGGGAAGTAGCTGCGGATGTCGCCGAGCCAGCGCGTCACGTTGGGCGCGGAATTTTCCAGGCCGCCCTTGCGCTCGCCGTCGTACAAGGCGCCGAGCGCGCGGTCGATGTTCAGGTCGGTGCCGCCTAGCGGGCGGCCGCCGGCGGCGGCGCCGAGGATCAGCCGCCAGCGCCGCTGCGCTTCGTTGGCGTCGTCGCTCATGCCCGCTCCAGGATCAGTTTCAGCAGCGGCAGCACGCGCGCCACGCGCTCCGCGTCGAGCGCATCGTCGGCCGCCGGCGCATCGGCGCCGCGGCGCAGGCGTTCTCCGATCTGGCGCCGCTCCGCCGCGGCGAACGCGGAGAAGGCGCGGCGCAGCAGCGGCAGCACGCGCTGGAAGGCTTCGCCGGGCAGGGCGCAGACCCAGCCGTCGATGGCCGGCAGCAGGTGCGCGTCGTGCAGCAGGGCCAGTCCGGAACCGCCGACAAAGCCTTCGATCCAGGCCGCTGCCGCCTCCGGCTCGGCGCCGGCGGAACCGGCACGGCCAAGGCGCAGCGCGGCCTCGGCGCCGTCGACGCGGCCGGCCTCGTAGAGGAAGCGGCACAACGCGCCGGCCAGCAGGGCGTGCACGCCGGTGCTGTCGTGCGCACGGGCCAGCGCTTCGAGCCACAGCGCGCTCAGCGCTTGGTCGCGCAACAGGTCGATGGCGGCGCGCGCCGCCGCCACGTCGTGCAGCAGGGCGCGCGAGGCGTCCTCGTCGAGTTGCGCCGCCGCCTGCGGCAGGCCGGCGCAGGCGCGCACGGCCAGCGTGGTCGCGGCGGAGGCGACCTGTTCGGTATCGGTGCCGCGCACGTCGCCGTAGCGCGCTACCGCCGCCAGCGGCGGCAGGGCGCGCAGCATCAGCGGCACGTCCTGGCTGGCGGCGCCGGCGGCATCGACCGCGGCCAGGGCCGCGCGCGCCGCCGCGGGCAGTTCGCAGCGCAGCGCCGTCTCCACCAGGGCGGCGAGCTGCGCCAGGTCCAGCCCGGAAGCTTCGGCGCAACGGCCGATGGCGTAGCCCTGCGCCGCCTGTTCGACGGTGTTGCCCAAGGCCGAGTGCTCGACCAGGCGCACCGCGAAATCCGGCTGCCAGGCCAGCGCCCAGGCTTCCTTGAAGGTACCGCGGCCGCGTGCCTCGACCAGCTTGCCCCAGGCGATGCCGAGCAGGTTCAGGCGATGCAGCAGCACGCTGCGGCCGCGGTCCAGATCCTTGCGCAGGTCCAGGGTGAGGGTCTTCTCCTCCGGCTCCGGGGCCAAGCGCAGCGATTTCTGCTGCTGCGCCAGATCGCGCGCCAGCGGCGTGGTCGGCGCGTGCTCGGGGATTTCACCGAGCCGCTCGGCGATCCACAGCGCGCGCCGCGCCAGCGCGAGCTTGGCACCGGAGCCGGCGCCGAACACCGCCGCCACGGATTCGTCCAGATCCGCCAGGTCGGGCAGGCGCCGGCCGCGCAGCGCCGCCAGGGTCTCCGCCAGGCGCACCGCCTCGATGACATGGGCGCCGGACGCTTCCAGGTCTTCCTTGCGCAGCTGCCGGGCGAAGCGCGCCAGCCAGCGCACGGTGAGCTGCCGCGGGTCCTTGCCGCGGTTGCGCCACAGGTGCAGGTACCAGCCCGGCGCTTCGACGCCGGCGCCGTAGCCGCTGGCGAAGCACAGGCGGCCGTGGGTCCAGGGGGTCCAGCCGGCGGCGATCTTCGCTTTGGCCAGGCCCTTGAGCAGTTCCGCGTCCTGCTTTGCCGGCGGCAGCTTTTCCAGCGCCGGCACATGCCAGGCGCCGCACACCACGGCGATGCGCTCGACCGATTCCTTCGACGCGTCGCGCAGGCGCTGCCGCATGTAGGCCTCGCGCAATGCTTCACGGCGCGGCAGCGAGCCTTGCCCTTCGCGCAGGCTGCGCATGCCGACGGCGATGGCTTCGAACACTGCGTCATCGCCGGCGCGGTGTTCGATCAGCTGCGACCACCAGCGCTCGGCGTCCTCATAACCTGCGGCGTGCGCCAGCGCGCCGATGCCGTCGCCGCGCACGGCCTCATCCGCCGGCATGGTCTCATCCGCGGTCGCTTCCTCGTCCTCGCGCGGCTGCGCGTCGGCCAGCTGGTGCGTCATCGGCAAGTCGATGAAGCGCGCCGGCACGCCCTGTTCGGCGCAGTGGCGCAGCGCCACCCACTCGGGTGAGAAGTCGGCCATCGGATAGTGCACGCTGCGCGCCGGCGCATCGGGCCGGTAGACGTACAGCGCCACCGGCGGCTTCATGCCGGCGTCGCCGGCCAGGCTCAAGGCCTCCGCCACTTCCGCGTCGGCCGGCCCTTCGATCAGCACCAGCTGCGGCGACCAGCTGTGCAGCGCGCGCAGCAGGCTCTCGGCGCAGCCGGGGCCGTGGTGGCGGATGCCGAAGAAGCGCGTTTCGGGCATCGGCGTTCAGGCCAGCTCGCGGCAGGCCCGGTACAGATCCTTCCAGCCCCCGCGCTCCTTGACCACGCTTTCCAGGTATTCCTTCCAGGCCACCGGGTCCTGCACCGGGTCCTTGATCACCGCACCGAGCAGGCCGGCGGCGAGGTCGGCGGCACGCACCTGGCCGTCGCCGAAATGCGCCGCCATCGACCAGCCGTTGCCCATCACCGAGATCGCCTCGGCGGTGCTGAGTGTGCCGGTCGGAGTCTTGAGCTTGGCCTTGCCGTCCTCGGTGGCGCCGGCGCGCAGCTCGCGGAAGATGGTGACGACGCGGCGGATTTCCTCCAGCGCCGGCGGCTCAGCCGGAAGCTCCAGGGCGCGGCCCAGGCTTTCGACGCGCTGCGAAACGATGCGCACCTCGTCGTCGAGGCTGTCGGGCAGGGGCAGCACCACGGTGTTGAAGCGGCGCTGCAGGGCCGAGGACAGTTCGTTCACGCCCTTGTCGCGGTTGTTGGCGGTGGCGATGACGTTGAAGCCCTTGCGTGCCTGGATCTCGGTGTTCAGCTCCGGCACCGGCAGGGTCTTCTCCGACAGCACCGTGATCAGCGTGTCCTGCACGTCCGCCGGGATGCGTGTCAGCTCCTCGATGCGGGCGATGCGGCCCTCGCGCATGGCGCGCACCATCGGGCTCTCCACCAGCGCTTCGGCGCTCGGCCCCTTGGCCAGCAGCAGGGCGTAGTTCCAGCCGTAGCGGATCGACTCCTCCGAAGTGCCGGCGGTGCCTTGCACCAGCAGGGTGGAATCGCCGGAGATGGCCGCGGCCAGGTGCTCCGAGACCCAGCTCTTGGCGGTGCCCGGCACGCCGAGCAGCAGCAGCGCGCGGTCGGTGGCCAGGGTCGACACCGCGATCTCCATCAGACGGCGGCTGCCGATGTACTTCGGCGTGATGGCGGTGCCGCCGGCCTTGCCGCCAAGCAGGTAGGTGGTCACCGCCTGCGGCGACAGTTTCCACTGCGGCGGCCGCGCCAGGCGGTCCTCGGCGGCCAGCGCGGCCAGCTCGGCGGCGAACTGGGTTTCGGCGTGCTGTCGCAGCACGGCGGCAGTCGGTGCGTGATCGCTCATGCGGTGTCTCCATCGGCAAACGGGGCAGCGAAGGCGGCGGCGATGGCCTGCCTCCGTTCAAGGAAATCGATCAGTTCCTGCAGGGCCACGTCGCGCGGCGCCGGATCCTGCAGCGGATCGCGGCGCGGCAGCATCGCCAGCCAGCGGCTCTTCAGTGCATTGGCATCCGCATCACTCAGCCAGACCAGCGCCGCGGCCGGAATCTGGCGCAGCCAGTAGGCGGAATTCTCCTGCGCGGACAGGGCCAGCTCGAGGAAACCGGACAGGGCCGCGGCCAGTGCCGGCGGATAGGGCACCGCAGCGCGCTCTTCCAGCACCAGCTTGAGCATGCCGAAGCCCGCGCCATCGGCGCCGAGCGAAGGCAGCGCTTCAGCCAGCGCGGCGTCGGCCGTGGCGGTGTCCACCACGGCGAGGCAGGCGCGCAGCGGCTCCGCGGCCGCGCCCTTCAGCAATTGCGGCAGCACCAGGCGCAGCGCCGCCTGATCGCGGCAATTCACCGCCGCCTCGTTGCAGGCGACTTCCACTGCTTCGGCCCAATCGCCGCAAGCCCGCGCCAGCTTAAACAGCCCGGGCACGTCCAGCTGCAAGGCCGCCGCCAGTTCGGTCGGCGCGGTCTGCGCCAGGATCTGCCTGAGCCAGTGGGCGCGCTCGCCGGTGCCTTGCGGCGGCTTGGCGACGATGCCGTCACGCGCCCACTCGGGCTGGAATACCGAGGGCGGGGTGACCTCGAGCTGGCTGCCGCCGAGCAGCCTGCGCTTGCTGCGCAGGCAGTCGAGCGCGCGGCGCAGGGCGCGCCGGCGCAAACCCGAGCCCGGCAGGCCGAGCAGCAGCCGCTGCACCGCCTGGCGCACCGCCTCGGCACGGTCATCCAGCTTCTCCTCCAGCCAGCTTTCGTCCTGCGCCTGCGCCGGAGCGAAACAAGCCAGCCAGCGCTCGCGCAGCCGCGCCGGATCGCTGGCCCACAACTGCTGCAGCCAGTCGCGTGCCTGGGCGCGGTCGGCGGCGACGGCGGCGCGCAGCGCCGCCTCACGCACTTCCGGGGTGCCTTCCTGCCAGGCCTGCGCATCCGGCAGGGCCGGGGCACTGCCAAGGACGCCTGTCCACGCCGGATTCAGCGTGCACAGCCAGACGCCGCGCGCATCGATCAGCGGCGCCGCCTCGCGGCACAGATGGGAATCCTTGTGCACCCGCCCCAGCAGTTCGGGCAACACCACGGCTTGCAGACGCTGACCTGCCCGGGCGGCGCCCATCATCCAGTAGCGCAGCAGCGGCCTGGAATCGTCCAGCAGCTGCAGCAGCAGGGTCGATGCCGCCCGGCTGCAGGGCGGCCTCTGGTCCGCGGGCGCCAGCGGCCAGGCGCTGGCGATGGCGGCGGGCCGATATCCGGCGCGCCGCATCAGGTCGTGGGCGGCGGCCAGGTCGAGCAGGCGCTGTTCCGCGCCGGCCTCCGCCAGCTGCAGCCCGGCCGGCAACGGCAGGTTCGCCGGGTCCTGGCGCGCAGTGCCAACCACGGCGGCGCCGATGGTCTCGTCAAAGCCGCTCATGCGCACCAGCTCCCGTCCGCGCTCCAGGCCGACAACGGCAGCAAATGCCTACCGTCCCATTCGCCGAACAGATCCAGCGCGCCGCCACCGGACAGCGCCGCCAGGGTCCAGCCGCGCCCGAAACGCGGGCTCAGCGGCAGGCTGTCCGTTGCCGTGTGCAGCCACCAGCCGCCGGCATCGGCGGCCGGCACGCCGCGCAGGCACATCGGAAACTGCTCCAGCCAGGGGCTGGCGGCGCAGGCTTCGGCGTAAGCCGCCAATGCCAGCGCCGCGCTGGTGCCGGCCAGGCCGGCAGGCAGGCTGGTCAGTGCTTCACGCCGCAGCACCTGGGCGCGCTGCGGCCAGGCCGCCGGGTGGTATTCGATATCGCCGTTGAAGGCATGCAGCGGCGGCAAGCCCAGGTCGAGCGGACGACCCGGCGGCGCAAACGACAGCACCAGCGCATCGGCGCCGCTGGCACCGCCGCGCAGCCAGGTGCGCTGCACCTGCAGGCGCCCGTCGTCCTCGACGCGCCGGCCGAGAATCAGCCACTGCCCGCTCCTCGCCTCGCCCTGCATTCCGGCTTGTTCCGGCATGCCGACGCGCATGCGCACTTCGGCCTGCAGTTCCGGCGGCAATTGCCGCAGCCGCGCATAGGCGCCCAGCAGCAGGTGCAGACGTCCAAGCCGCAGCAGCAGCTGGTCCTGCCAGTCGTCGCCGCTGTGGCAGGCGGCAGCGGCCTTCTCGACCAGCAGTGACAAGCCCGGCGCCTGCGCGTCGATCAGGCGGCGCGCCTGCTCGGCCCACCAGGCCTGCGGCTGGGCGCGGGCATGCGCCAAGCCCTGCCGCGCAATGTCCTGCAGCCACAGCCGTAGGTTATCGATTCCGCCTTCGATGCGCTGCTCGCGCTTCTCCGCGCGCTTCGCCGCGGCCTTGGGATCAGCCGGCTCCGCGTTTTCAGCCTTGGGCGCCTCGGCTTTCTTCGCCGCCTTTTCGACCCGCTTCTGCATCCATTCCCCGGCCCAGGCCGAGGGAGCCTGCGCGGCAAACAGCGCCGGCTGCTGCGTATACAGCAGCATCAGGCCGAGGCCGTGCTTGCACGGAAACTTGCGGCTCGGACAGGTGCAGCTGAACACCATGGCCGCGAGATCGACGGCGGTGCGGTACGGTGTCTTGCCGCTACCCTGGTGCTCGCCCCACAGCAGCGACTCCTCCGCAGTACGGCCCGGCGCCAGCCACTTGCTTGGCGCGGCCAGCTCGCGGCCCGCCTTGGCGGAGGCAGGATCGGGCGCCAGGGCGAG
This sequence comes from uncultured Nevskia sp., assembly GCA_964451925.1. Lineage (GTDB taxonomy): Bacteria > Pseudomonadota > Gammaproteobacteria > Nevskiales > Nevskiaceae > Nevskia. The sequence continues at coordinate 33,022 of CAYVKA010000026.1, forward strand.
CACCTGTTCGGCGGTCAGGGGCAAATTCGGCCTTTGTTCCGCTCGTCATGGCCGGAAGCCCGAGGTGCGGAATCGCATTGAAGGATGGTGCCCCAATGTAGCCTTTGCCTCGCCGCCCGATCAATCGCGGCCTGTCACCATTGATGTGACGCAGTTCACCATTGGCGATCGGACTACGGTACCGCCAGGTCCATCGCCACCAGCGGCGGCAGCAGGAACATCAGGGCGACGAAGAAGGCGAACCAGAGCATTTGCTGACGCATGGCGGGGATCCTCTCGCGTTTGGTGCAGGAGCAGTCTGGGCGCCGCGCCTGGCGGCGCGTTGACGGCGCCATGCAAGCGCCGAGGAACCGTGTGCAGAATCCGTGCAGCGCGGTTTTTGCCGGCCCGCTGCTGCTAATCTGCGCAGCATTCCGGCAACCGGCGTGACGAGGCGAATGGAAAAGATCCTGGTGGTGGACGACGACCCGCATATCCGCGAGGTGGTGTGCTTCGCGCTGCAGAAGGCCGGCTATGCCACGGTCAGCGCCGAGAACGGCCGCCAGGCCCTGGACTGCTTCGGCCGCGAGCGGCCTGCGCTGGTGGTGCTCGATATCCTGATGCCGGAGATGGACGGCACCGAGGTGTGCCGCCGCCTGCGCGCCGCGCCGGCGACGGCGCACACGCCGATCCTGTTCGTCTCCAGCAAGGACGACGAAGTGGACCGCATCGTCGGCCTGGAGCTGGGCGGCGACGACTACGTGGCCAAGCCGTTTTCGCCGCGCGAGCTGGTGGCGCGGGTGCGCGCCATCCTGCGCCGCGCCACCCAGGTGCCGGCGCCGGCGCAACGGCCGCTGCTGCACGGCCGCCTGCGCCTGGACCTGGAGCGCTACGAGGCGTACTGGGACGACAGGCTGGTGGTGCTGACATTGACCGAGTTCGGCATCCTGCGCACGCTGATGGAGCGGCCCGGCAAGGTCTGCAGCCGCGACCACCTGATGAACTCCGCCTACGAACTGCACAAGATCGTCAGCGACCGCACCATCGACAGCCACGTGCGCCGCGTCCGCGCCAAGTTCAGCGCGCTCGGCGCCGACCCGGTGGAAACGCTGCACGGCGTCGGCTACCGGCTGGGCCCCTGCGAATGATTCCGCCGCGCTGCGCAAGTTGAACAAGCCGGTCACCGCCGCTGCCGCTTCCGTGGAAGCGCCGCAAAAAAGCGGCGGCGGCTTGTTCCGCCTGCGCCTGCGCACCATCCTGCTGCTGATTAACCTGCTGGTGCTGGTGCTGCCGCTGGGCGGCATCTTCGTGCTGCGCATCTACGAGAGCGCGCTGATCCGCCAGACAGAGTCCGAGCTGATCGCGCAGGGCGCGGTGATCGCCGCAGCCTACCAGACCGACTATACGCGGCTCGCCGGCCACCACGAGATGCAGGGCCTGGACTACGGCAATCCCCTGCTCTACCACGCGCCGCCCCGTGCCGGCGGCGGGCCGTGGCGGCCGCGCAGCGCCGAGCTGGACCTGGCTGACGATCCGGTGCGGCCGCCGGCGCCGGAGCCGGCGGTGGCCGACAGCGCCGCCGACCCGCTGGCGCAGACCCTGGGCCACGAGTTGACACCGGTGCTGCGCGGCGCGCAGCTGTACACGCTGGCCGGCATCCGCGTGGTCGACTACAACGGCATCGTCGTCGCCAGCACCAGCGAGGATCTCGGCGCCTCACTGATCACGCGCGAGGAAGTGAGCCGCGCGCTGCGCGGCGAGCCGGTCAGCCTGCTGCGCTGGCGCGGCCCGGAGACGCCGGGCCTGCTCGAGTCGGTCAGCCGCGGCGCGCACGTGTCGGTGCAGGTGGCGCAGCCCATCGCGCACGAGGGGCGTGTGCTCGGCGCCGTGCTGCTGGTGCGCACCCCGGCCAACATCAAGCAGGCCATCCTGGGCAAGCGCACCGCCCTGCTGCGCGGCGCGCTGCTGCTGCTGGGCGTGGTGCTGGCGCTGTCGCTGTTCACCTCGCTCACCATCAGCCGGCCGGTGGGCGCGCTGATCGAGCAGGCGCGCCGCGCCGCGCGCGGCGAGCGCGGCGCGGTGACGCCGCTGCGCCATGCCGGCACCCGCGAGATCCACGAGCTGTCCGAGACCATCGCCGCGATGGCGGCGACGCTGGAAAGCCGCAACGCCTACATCCGCGATTTCGCCGCCCACGTCTCGCACGAATTCAAGACGCCGCTGACCTCGATGCAGGGCGCCCTGGAACTGCTGCGCGAGCACGATACCGACATGTCCGGCAACGAACGCGAACGCTTCCTCGGCATGGTCGCCTCCGACGCCAGCCGCCTGGAACGCCTGGTACGCCGCCTGCTCGAACTGGCCCGCGCCGACGTGCTGCAGCCGCGCCGCGAACAGGCCGTGGTCGCCGACATCATCAACGCCGTCGCCATCCGCCAGCGCGAACTCGGCCTCGACGTGGTGATCGAGAACCAGGCGCCGGGCGCCCGCGTCGCCATCGCCGCCGAGGTGCTGGACTCGATCCTCGGCACCTTGTGCGACAATGCCCGCCAGCACGCCGGAAGCGGCGCCCGCGTCACCATCCGCTGCGCCACCGACAGCGCCACCCGGCAACTGCTGATCGACTTCAGCGACAACGGCCCCGGCATCTCCGCCGGCAACGCCGCCCGGATCTTCGAGCCGTTCTTCACCACCGCCCGCGAACGCGGCGGCACCGGCCTGGGCCTGTCCATCACCCGCTCGCTGCTGGCCGCGCACGGCGGCGGCATTGTGCTGCTGCCCTCGGGTGAAGGCGCGAAGTTCCGGCTCAACCTGCCGCTGGTGCTGGAGCCGACGGTTTAGTTGGAAAGAATGCCGCGTTGACGTTTCAGCGCCGGCCCCTCGATACACCCGCTTCGCGGGCACTCGGGGCGAACGGACTGTGGTGAGGATTGAAATAAAAAACGCCCCCTCACACCAAGCTCTCTTCCCACATGTGGCGGCAGGGAGAAAATCGGCGACTACGCCTAGCCGCAATACGCTACGCTTGTACCCTCTGACACGGACCCCACGCGCATGACCCCGCCGGTACTGTCGATCAAGAACCTCTCCAAGAGCTACGCCTCCGGCCTGCGCGCGCTGAAGGACGTCGACCTGGAGATCCGCAAGGGCGAGATCTTCGCCCTGCTCGGCCCCAATGGCGCCGGCAAGACCACGCTGATCAGCATCGTCTGCGGCATCGTCACCGCCAGCAGCGGCCAGATCACCGCCGACGGCCACGACATCGTGCGCGAGTTCCGCGCCGCGCGCACCAAGATCGGCCTGGTGCCGCAGGAGCTGGCCACCGATACCTTCGAGACGGTGTGGCACACGGTGAACTTCAGCCGCGGCCTGTTCGGCCGAGCGCCCGACCCGGCCTACGTCGAGAAGGTGCTGCGCGACCTGTCGCTGTGGGACAAGCGCAAGGACCGCATCATGACGCTGTCCGGGGGCATGAAGCGCCGCGTGATGATCGCCAAGGCGCTGTCGCACGAGCCGCAGATCCTGTTTCTCGACGAGCCCACCGCCGGCGTCGACGTGGAGCTGCGCCGCGACATGTGGGCGCTGGTGCGCGGCCTGCGCGAGCGTGGCGTGACCATCATCCTGACCACGCACTATATCGAGGAAGCCGAGGAAATGGCCGACCGTATCGGCGTGATCAGCAAGGGCGAGCTGATCCTGGTGGAAGACAAGGCGACGCTGATGAAGAAGCTGGGCCGCAAGCAGCTGATGCTGCAGCTGCAGGAGCCGATGGGCGCGATACCGGCGGGCCTGGCGCAGTGGCCGCTGGCGCTGAAGGCCGGCGGCAGCGAGCTGGAATACAGCTTCGACGCGGCCGGGGAGCACAACGAGATTCCCGCGCTGCTGCGCCGCATGGGCGAGCTGGGCATCGCCTACAAGGATCTCAATACGCGGCAAAGCTCGCTGGAGGACATCTTCGTCAGCCTGGTCAGCGAGCGCGCCGGAGCAGCGGCATGAGCGCCGCCTTCAACCATCGCGGCGTCTGGGCCATCTACCTGTTCGAGATGGCGCGCTTCCGCCGCACCCTGCTGCAAAGCGTGGTGACGCCGGTGATGAGCACCTCGCTGTACTTCGTGGTGTTCGGCTCGGCCATCGGCTCGCGCATGTCGCAGGTCAGCGGCGTGCCCTACGCCGCCTTCATCGTACCGGGCCTGATCATGCTGTCGCTGTTCACCGAGAGCCTGTCCAACGCCTCCTTCGGCATCTACTTCCCCAAGTTCACCGGCACCATCTACGAGCTGTTGTCGGCGCCGGTGTCGTCGCTGGAGATCGTGCTGGCCTATGTCGGCGCGGCGGCGACCAAGTCGATCCTGCTGGGCCTGCTGATCCTGGGCACGGCGGCGCTGTTCGTGCCGCTGCATATCCTGCATCCGCTGTGGATGATCGCCTTCCTGGTGCTGACCGCGGCGAGCTTCAGCCTGTTCGGCTTCATCATCGGCATCTGGGCCAAGGGCTTCGAGCAGCTGCAGTTCATCCCCATGCTGATCGTCACGCCGCTGACCTTCCTCGGCGGCGCGTTCTACTCCATCGACATGCTGCCGCCGGCCTGGCGCGCCGTCACCCTGTTCAACCCGGTGGTGTACCTGATCAGCGGCTTCCGCTGGGCCTTCTACGAAACTGCGGACGTCGGCGTCGGCCTGAGCCTGGCCATGACCCTGGGCTTCTTCGGCCTGTGCCTGGTGCTGGTAACGTGGATCTTCAAAACCGGATATCGATTGAAGAACTAGGCGCAGACCGGATCATCTCATTTCACCCACTGCGGAAAATACCCCAGCGTGTCCTGCAACGCCGCGTCGTGTGCCGGCACCACCACCAGGCCCGGATGTTCCTGCATCAGCCGGTGCAGCCGTTCGATCGCCTGCTGCGTGCCGGCGCGGTCGTTGTCGGCGATCAGGCTGGCGAGCAGGGATTTCGGCCGCGACTGCCGCAGCGCCTGCGCCGACCACACCGTGTCGCCGCAAAACAGGTATTGCCGGCCCGAAGCCAGGGTCAGCAGCAGCCCCACCGCGCCGGGGGTGTGCCCGGGCAGCGGCAGCAGCACGGCGCTGCCGTCGCCGAACAGGTCGAGGCTGTGGTCGAAGCCGAAGTACGGCCGGTCCTGCAGCGTGTAGGTGTGCCACTGGATCGACGGCGGATCGATCTGCGAGGGAAAAGCGCCGGGAAAGCCGGGGTGAGCGCGGTCCCAGCTGCGCTCCACCTCGGTGATCCACACCTGCGCCTCCGGGAAATCCACCAGGCCGCTGGCGTGGTCCCAATGGCTGTGACTGAGGATGATGCGCGGCACCGCGATGCCGGCGCGGTCCAGCTGGTCGCGCGCCGGCGTCACCGGCGGCTCGTAACGGAACGAGGGCCTGGCCCACCACGGCATGTCCTGGCGGTACTGGTCGGCGATGTTGCGGCCCAGGCCGCTGTCGAACAGGAAAGTGCCGCGCGGATGGCGCACCAGCACCGCCACATGGCTGATCTCCAGGTTTTCCAGCAGGCTGCCGCCGGAGTACACCAGGCCGGCCGGTGCATGGGTGTGGCCGGTCCTGACCAGCGAAAACGCCGGGCCCTCGGCGGGCGCGGCGGAATCGGCGCGCGCCGCAACGCCGGCCACGGCCGTGAACAGCAACAGACCACTCAGCAGCAGCTTGTTCATGCGGCGCTCCGCGGGAGGTTGAGCAGGGTCGGCAGGCCGTCCCTGACCCGGCGCAGCGGCGCGCAGTCGCGCTGCGCGCGCGCCAGCAACAGCGCGCCTTCGATCAGGATCAGCAGGTGTTCGGCCAGGAACGCGGCATTGGCCACGCCGTGCGCCGTCAGCCAGGCCTGCAGCCCCTGCTGCCACAGCGCATAGGCGCGGGCGCAGGCGGCCTGGATGGCGTCGTCGAGCGCCGCCTGTTCCAGCGTCACGGTGGCGACGGGGCAGCCTTTCTGGAAGGCGGAGGATTCGAACTCGGCGATGAAATGGTCGATCACCGCGCGCAATCCCGCCAGCACGCCGCCGGCGCCCATGCACAGCTCCCCCAGGCGCTGCGCGGTGAGGCGGGCGGAATGGTCGATCGCCGTCACCGCCAAGTCAACCTTGCCGCCGGGAAAATAGTGGTAGAGCGACCCCTTGGGCGCCGCGCTTTCCAGCACGATCTGGTTGAGGCCGGTGTTGTGGTAACCCTGCGTCTGCAGCAGGCGCGCGGTGGTTTCGATCAGGCGCGTCCGGGCCACGGGTTCCATGCAGGGTCTCATTCATGTTTATAACGACTGGTCTATATAATCATGATCAAACCAAAGCGTCAAGCTGATCCGCTGGCGGCTTACGGCGGCGGTTCGGCCGCCAGCGTCTCGAAATCCGTGGCGTAGTCCAGCAGCCGCCGGCGCAGCCGCTCGCGCTGCTCCGCTTCCAGGCTGGCGGAAAGGTCCGCCAACAGCTGCAACCAGCGCTGCTGCTCCGTTACGGCCGGCGCCTGCACATCGTCCGCGCTATCGGCCGGCTCAAGGAAGGCGCGCAGGCGCTGTTCAAAACCGGGCTGCGTGCGCGTCGCCAGCAGCGCGGCGTAGCGCTGCAGCCTGGCGTAACGCGCCTGGATTGCGGCCGGCGTGGGCAGCTGTGCCTGCTCGGCCCACTGCTGCACCCGTTGGCGCTGCGGCGCCGTCGGCCGGCCGATCCAGTCGCGCAGCAGATCCTCGGTGCGCTCGGCCATGCGCTGGCGGCGCTGCGCCTCGTCGAGATCTTCGGACTGGCGCGAGCGGCGCTCGATCTCCTTGCCGATGCGCCGCACCAGCTCCGCCACCTGCGCGTCGCTCAGCTGTGCCTGCAGCCGCGCATAGCCCGGCACGGCCGCGCTGACCAGGTTGTCCCAGTTGCCGCTGAACTGCGCGTCGGCGGCTTCGATCTGCGCCAGGCCGAGCGGTCCCTGCTGCACGGCGCCGGCCAGCTGGCGCAGCTCCGCCGCATACAGCGGCAGCTGGGTGCTGCGGTGCCAGCGCCACAGCCGCTGCACCTCGGCGTCGAAATCCCGCTGTTGCTGCGGGTTCAGATCGACATAGTGCGAAGTCTGCCAGCGCAGCAGCGTGTCGAGGTGATCGTAGCCCAGGCGCGTGGCGCTGCAGCCGGCCAGCAGCAGCAGGCAACAGCACAGCAGGCGTTTCAGCAGGCGCATCGGCACACGCTCGGGCTTCCCTGCACGGATGCCTACAGCCTAAAGCAAAAAGCCCCCGGCCGGCAGGCGGCCGGCCGGGGACTACGGTACTGACGGGTCCGCAAGCGGGGCTAGCGGTTGCGCGCCGCCTCGATTTCGTCGGCGATGCGCCTCGCGCCGTAGACCTTGCGCAGCGCTTCGACGATGGCGCCGCTGTGCACCGCCACCGTGCGGTTGACACGCTCGTCGAACCAGTAGGCGCCGCCGAGGGATTCAATGTTGCCGTCGAACACCAGTCCGACGATCTCGCCCTTGCGATTGATCATCGGGCTGCCGGAGTTGCCGCCGACCACGTCGTTGCTGGTGACGAAGTCGAAGCGCTGCGCGCCGTTGAGCTGCTCCCTGGCCTTGTTCCAGGAGTCCGGCAGCTTGAACGGATCGAAGCCGGTGGCGCGGTCGAAGGCGCCGGCGATCTCGGTGAACGGTTTCACCGGCGTGCCTTTTTCGTCCCAGCCCTTGACCACGCCGTCGGACAGGCGCAGCGTGAAAGTGGCGTCGGGATAGACGCTGGTGCCGTACTTGTCGAAGCGCGCCTGTGCGATGAGCTCGGCGTTTTTCTTCTCCACCGCCTCGACTTCGTCCTCGTAGCGCTTGCGCAGCGCGCGCGCTTCCGCATCGACCTGCCGGGCCAGCGCGATGAAAGGATCGGCGGAGGCGTCGACCGCCGCCTGCCCGCCTTCCCACAACGCCTTGCGCACCGCCGGGTCACCCAGCCGGGTGCCTTCCACCAAGCGCGCAGCCATGGCCTCGGGCGCCTCCTTGCCCAGCACCTGGCGCACCGTGGCGTCGTCGGCGCCGAGCCATTCGCGCAGCTTGGTCAGCGACCAGCCGAACTTGACCTTCTCGAACTCCGGATAGACCGGCGCGTCGGAGAACATCTCCTGGGTCAGCGTCGGCAGCGCCGATTCGGTGTATTCGCGCAGGCGTTCCGGGTTGGGCTTGGCGCGCTCCGCCGCGCCACGCACCAACTCACGGGCGAACTCGAAGTATTGCGAATCGAAGCCGCGGCCGCCCTCGACGAATTTCCAGCGCGTCTCGAAAGTGCGGTACACCGCCTGGGCGGCGGCGATCTCGTCCCAGCTCCTGCCGTACCTGGCCTTGCGCGCCGGGCTGGCATCGACGAAGGCGCGCAGCTCGGCTTCCTGCCGGCGCTTGACGTTGAACACCTCCGGATCGAGCAGCGCCTGCTGCTGGCCTTTGCGCGCCTTGATGCTGTTCTCGAGGTAGAAGCGGTCGGCCTCGCTGGTGCGCGCCGCTTCGGCGCTCTCGGTGGCATAGCGGTTGAGCATGCCGCGCATCTCCGAGGCGTAGAGCAGGCGCGAAGGCTGGTCGACGTCGCGCAGGCGTTCGAGCTGGGCGATGGTGTACTGGCGCTGGGTGGAACCGGGATGACCCAGCACCATGGTCAGCTCGTTCTCGCCGGCACCGCCGGCGGAGAAGGGAAAATAGTCCGCGACTTTGGCTGGCTTGCCGTCTTCGTAGGCGCGCAGCATGCCGATGTCCAGGTCGTAGCGCGGGAAGTTGAAGTTGTCCGGATCGCCGCCGAAAAAGGCGATGGCTTCCTCCGGGGCGAACACCAGGCGCGCGTCCTGGAAGCGATGATACTGGTACAGGTCGTAGACGCCGCCGTGGTACAGCTCGACCACGTCGCAGCGCGTGCGCTCCTGGTCCTGGCCCACGCATTCGGCTTCGATCTTCGACTGCTCGGCCTTCAGTGCCTTGCTGAAGGCGGCCCCCGCCAGGCCGCTGGTGGCCTTCTTCACCCGCGCGGTGACGTCGCTGATGCGGTCGAGCCGGTTCAGCTCGATGGTCGGGCACAGCACTTCGTCCTTCTGCTCCCGGGCGTAGAAGCCGTCGGCAACGTAGTTCTTCTGCGCGCTCGACAGCTGCTGCACGCATTCGCGCACGCAATGATGGTTGGTCAGCACCAGGCCGTCGGCTGAAACGAACGAGCCGGAGCAGCCGCCGGCCAGGCGCAGCGCCGAACGCTGGGTATGCTGCACCCAGGCGGCGTCCGGCGCGAAGCCGTAGCGCGCCTGCAGGTCGTTCAGCGGCAGCCGGTCCAGCGTCCACATGCCTTCGGCGGCGTATGCGCCGGCCGGCGGCAGCAGGGCGATGGCCAGGGCCAGTCCCAGCCGGCGCAGGCGCCGGCCCCAGGTTTCAACGAAGCGAGTCATGGAGATTTCCCAATGGTGGCGGCCACTGCGGTGGCCTGTGGCGGCAGTATAGAAGCCCTGCGGCCACGGGCCGTAATCAGGCCCTGGCAGGCTCCGTGCTAGCATCGGTGCAGGCCGAAATCCTGATCTACCCTAGACCGGTCGCGTTCCCGGCAGCCGCCGGGGCCATTATTTTGGAGCGGGCCTGGACATGTCATCCGTACACACTTTGCACCGCATCGACAGCACCGAGCGCGGCGGCACGCGCGACCTGCGCCGTACCGGCCTGCATCCGGATCACTGGTATCCGCTCGCGCGTTCCAGGCAGCTCAAGCCGGGCAAGACGCTGGGGGTGAAATTCGGCGGCGAGCCGATCGTGCTGGTGCGGCCGCTCGAAGGCCACGGCGGGGTATTCGCGCTGGAAGACCGCTGCGCGCACCGCCAGGTGCCGCTGCACCTGGGCGTGGTCAAGGGCGACCGCCTGCTGTGCAGCTATCACTGCTGGGCCTACAACCGCAGCGGCAGCTGCATCAACGTGCCCTACCTGGACGAGAAGCAGACGCTGCCCAACGGCGTGCGCAGCTACGCCTGCCAGGAGCGATACGGCTTCATCTTCGTCTTCACCGGCGACCAGGCCCTGGCCTCGACGGTGCCGATGCCGGACCTGCCGACCTACTTCAACCCGGCCTACAAGCACCGCCTGCTGGACCGCAGCATCGACTGCCACTATTCCTTCATGCACGAGAACCTGATGGACATGAACCATCAGTTCCTGCACCGCAGCCTGATGGGCAGCATCCGCGCCACGCTGCTCGACGTGCGCGAGGGCGAGGACTGGCTGGAGGCCGACTACACCTTCACCCGCGCCGCCGGCAAGCAGCCGCTGGGCGAGCGCTTCATGATCGGCCGCGGCCAGCACGAGAAGCCCAAGGAAGGCATCGACCTGATGACCATCCGCACCGGCTATCCCTACCAGACCCTCAAGTTCTGGACCGCGGGCGCGGCTGCCGACGAGCCAGCGCTGGACCTGTGGAACGCCTACATGCCGACCGACGGCGAGCAGCGCAGCAACCAGACCTATGGCCTGATCATGATCCGCAAGCCGGGCATCCCCGGCATGATCCACCTGCTATGGCCGTTCATCTACTGGTTCACCGAAGGCATCTTCGGCCAGGACCGCAAGATCGTCGAAGCCGAGCAACGCGCGTTCGACGAGCAGGGTGCCGACCGCAACCAGGAGATCTTCCCGGCGATCCAGCGGCTCAAGGACCTGCTCACGCGGCGCGGCGTGCCGCTGCCGCCCAGGCGGGCCTGAAGCAGCGCCGCGGCATGGTTTCACGCGCGGTGTTCATCGCGCTGCTGCTGGCCGGCGGCTTCTATGTCGGCCTCAGCGCCGGGGCCCTGCCGGCTACCGTGGCCTCGCATTTCGACGCGGCCGGCCGGCCCAATGGCTTCATGGCGCGTGACAGCTACCGCATCTTCATGCTGCTGTTCGTGGTCGGGCTGCCGGCTCTGGTGGTGACGCTGATGAGCCGCGTCTTCCGCCGCGGCGAACGCCTCAATCTGCCCCACCGCGACTACTGGCTGGCGCCGCCGCAACGCCAGGCAAGCCTCGACTACCTGGTGGCTCACGCGCAGTGGTTCGGCTCGGCGCTGGTGGTGTTCCTGTGCCTGGTGCACCGGCTGGTGCTGCGCGCCAATGCGCTGCAGCCGCCGCGGCTGCCCGGTCCGATGTTTGGCTCAACCGTGGCGCCGATGCTGCTGTTCATGGTCTTGTGGGTCGGCGCGCTGATGCTGCGCTTCGGCCGCAAACCGGGGTGAACCCCTTCCCCCGGCCGGCTCAGGCCGGCTTGATGGCGCGCAGGGCCTGCTTGCGTTTCTCGTAGCAGTCGCGGCAGTAGGAGCGGGCCTTGTCGCGCTTGGCGGCAAGCATGGCGATCGGCCGGTGCCGGTGGCAGGAAGCGCACCAGAACTCGGATTTGGGGGTCGTGGCGGTCAAGGGTATACGCCGTGTCAGGCGGTATCGTCTGTGCCTAGTATGCGCCGAACCAGCCGTTTTGTGCGGACGGGCGGTCCCGCCGCCGCCTCACTTGCCGATGCAGAAGCTGGAAAAAATGCGCCCCAGCAGGTCCTCGCTGGTGAAGCGCCCGGTGATCTCGTCCAGCGCCTGCTGCGCTAGGCGCAGCTCCTCGGCGATCAGTTCCGGCGCGGTGGTCTTGGCGGCATGGGCACGCGCCAGGCGCAGCGAGGCCTGGGCATGGCGCAGCGCCTCCATGTGGCGGGTGCGCGCGGTGAACAGGCCTTCGGCGCCGCTGCCGGAGAAGCCGGCAGCGCGCCGGATCTCCGCCGCCAGCAGCTCCAGGCCCAGGCCGGCGGCGGCGGACAGGCGCAGGCTGACGCGGCCTTGCGGATCCCTGCTGCGGCCGGGGGTGCCGCCGCTGAGGTCGCACTTGTTGAACAGCAGCAGCGTCTCGACGTCCGGCGGCAGCCGCGCCAGCAGCTGCTGGTCGGCATCGGTGAGGCCATCGCGGTCGTCGGCCAGGAACAGGATCAGCTCGGCCTTTTCCAACGCCCCCCAGGCGCGGCGCACGCCTTCCTGCTCCACCGGGTCGGCGCTGTCGCGCAGGCCGGCGGTGTCGACCACGGTCAAGGGCAGGCCGTCGACGCTGATGTGCTCGCGCAGCAGGTCGCGGGTGGTGCCGGCGTGCGGCGAGACGATCGCCGCCTCGGCGCCGGCGAGGCGGTTGAGCAGGGTGGATTTGCCGACATTGGGCTGGCCGGCGATGGCCACCGTCATGCCCTCGCGCAGGCGCCGGCCCTGTGCCGCCTCGCGCATCAGGTCGGTGATGATCTCGACCAGGCCGGCGATGCGGTCATGCAGGGTTTGCGGTGTGATCCAGGGCACGTCCTCGTCGGCGAAATCCAGCGCCGCCTCGAGGTCGGCGCGCACCGCGATCAGCTCGTCGAGCAGGCCCTGCACGCGCCTGGAGAATTCGCCCTGCAGCGAGTGCAGCGCGGCGCGCACCGCGCTGCGGCTGGAAGCGTCGATCAGGTCGGCCACCGCCTCGGCCTGGGCCAGGTCGAGGCAGCCGTTGAGGAAAGCGCGTTCGGAGAACTCGCCGGGCCGCGCCGGCCGCGCCCCGGCGGCGCAGGCGGCCTGCAGCAGCAGGCTCAGCACCATCGGCCCGCCGTGCCCCTGGAACTCGATCACATCCTCGCCGGTATAGGAGCGCGGCGCCGGGAAATACAGCAGCAAGCCCTGATCGATGCGCAGCCCGGCGTTGTCGACGAAATTGCGCAGCACCGCGTGGCGCGGCGGCGGCAGCGCCCCGGCCAGCATTTCGCAGATGCGCGGCGCCAGCGGTCCCGACAGGCGCAGCATGCCCACCGCACCGCGGCCGGGCGGCGTGGCGATGGCGGCGATGGTGTCGACATGGGCGGGCTTCATGCCGGCAGTGTATGCCCAGCGGCCGGCGTATGACGATCCTCCCCGGGTGGGGCGTTGCGCCGGGAGGCCGGCGGAGCCGGCTGCCCCGCATCGTGGTTTCCGCCGGGACCGGGCCAGAAACGACAATCCCCGCATCGGCGGGGATTGTCGTTTCCAGCTCAGGATGTGCCGCGAGCGCTATTTCTTCGCTTCTTCCTTCTTCTTCTGTTCGGCGGCCTCCAGCCGCCGCGCGATCACCCACTGCTGCAGGATGTTGGTCAGGTTGCTGACCAGCCAGTACAGCACCAGGCCGACCGGGAAGAACAGGAATAGACCGGTGAGGAAAATCGGCATGATGTTCATCATCTTCGCCTGGGTCGGGTCCATCGTCGCCGACTGGCCCGACAGGCGCTGCTGCACCCACATGCTGATGCCGTACAGCACCGGCAGGATGTAGAAGGGATCGGGGCCGGACAGGTCCTGCATCCACAACACGAACGGCGCCTGGCGCAGTTCGACGCTCTGGTTCAGCACCCAGTACAGCGCGAAGAACACCGGCATCTGTACCAGCAGCGGCCAGCAGCCGGCCAGCGGGTTGAAGCCTTCCTTCTTGTACAGCTCCATCATCGCCTTGTTGAGCCGTTCGCGATCGTCGCCGAAGCGCTCGCGCAGCTCGGCGATGCGCGGGCCGAACTTCTTCATCTTGGCGGTGGAGCGGTACTGCGCCTCGGACAGCTTGAAGAACAGCGCCTTCACCGTCAGCGTCAGCAGGATGATGGACCAGCCCCAGTTGCCGGTCAGCGTGTGGTAGTGCGACAGCACCCAGAACAGCGGCTTGGCCACCGGAGTGAGGATGCCGTAGTCCTCCACCAGCTCGAACTTGGGTGCCACGCTTTCCAGCGTGCCCTGCGAGATCGGGCCGATGTAGAGGCGGGCGTCGTAATTGTGCTCGGCGCCGTCGGCCACCGCCGCCAGGTCGCCGACGTATTGCGCCTGGTACAGCTGGCTGGCGGCGATTTTCTTGCCGCTGAGATCAGCGCCCTGGTCCTGCGGCGGGATGATGGCGGCGACGAAGTAGTGCTGCAGCAGCGCGATCCAGCCGCCGGTCTGCTTGCTCTGGTAGGGCTCTTCGTCGAGCTTCTTGAAGACCTTTTTCTTGTAGGCGTAGTCGCTGCCGCCGGGCTTGTCCTGCTGCAGCACGCCGATGCCGGAAAAGCCGCCGGCGGTGTGCATGAAGCCGGGGCCGGATTCGGCCGGCGGCGGCGTGCGCTGGTAGCGCAGGAAAGCCGCGGCCTGCAGCTCCTTGCCGCTGTGGTTGGCCAGCGTCTGGCTGACGCCGATCTCGTAGCTGCCGCGCTTGAAGTGGAACACCTTGCGCACGCTGTAACCGGAGGCGTCGGTGTACTGCAGCGGCACGTCGAGCGCGTCGGCGCCGTCCGCCAGCTGGTAGCTGGCCTGCGGCGTGGTGAACACCGACTGGCTGCTGGTCAGGGCCTGTTCACTGCCGGCGATGCCGCTCTGCAGGATGAACAGCTGGCCATCGCGGTCATCGAGCAGGTCGAGCTTCTGCTGCCGGCTTTTCTTGTCGGCGCTGAAATCGTTCAGCTCGACGCGGCGGATCTCGCCGCCGGCCAGCGCGATATCGACCAGCAGGCGGTCGGTACGCACCTCGATGCGTTGGGCGGTGGCTGCCGGAGCCGCATCGCCGCTTCCAGTGGCGGCGGTGGCCGTCGCGCTGCCCGCTGCGCCGGCCGCCGCTGCCGGCTGCGGCGCCTGGACCGGCTTGACGTAGTCGGTCTGCCAGGCCTGGTACAGCAGGAACAGGAACAGGCCGACAAACGCGACCAGCACCATGCGGCGGTTTTCCATGGGAGGCTTTTACCTGGGGCTTACGCTATGGGAATGGAAAGGGGCTCAGCGATCGGGAACCGGGTCATGGCCGCCCGGGTGCAGCGGATGGCAGCGCGTGACGCGGCGCAAGGCTAACCATCCACCCTTGACGGAGCCATGACGCTCGAGGGCTTCGATGGCGTACTGGGAGCAGCTGGGATGGAAACGGCAGCGCGGCCCGAGCAGGGGGCTGAGCAGAAGCTGGTAGGCGCGGATCAGCCCGACCAGTAATTGCTTGCAGGCGCTTTGGCAAACAGACCCTAACCGGTGCATCGTTCGATCACCTTGAGCCAGATTTCCGCCAGGGTCGCCCGCAGGCGCTCATTGTCCAGCGCGTGCAACCCGGGCATACCGTAGAACACCAGGTCCACGGGCGGCAGCCGGTGCTGATTGTGCCGGAAGTTTTCACGGATCAGCCGTTTGATGCGGTTGCGGTCCACGGCGCGCGGCGCGGCCTTGCGCGCAATGGCCAGACCCAGCCGCGGGTGCTCAACGCCATTGTGCGGGCGGCATACCGCCGCCAGCGGCGCCCGTGTGATCCTGAAGCCCTTGGCGAACGCCTGCTTGAATTCGGCAGGCTGGCGGATGCGGGCGCGCCGCTGCAGCTGCGCGCCGGTCGGCATCAGCCTTTAGCTCAAGCTGCTTACGGGATGAGGCGGGCGCGGCCCTTGGCGCGGCGACGCGACAGCACCAGGCGGCCACCGGCGGTGGCCATGCGGGCGCGGAAACCGTGGGTGCGCTTGCGCCGCAGGGTGTGCGGCTGGAACGTACGTTTCATGACTGCTTGCTCGAGCGGGACAAAAGAGGTCTATTTTACAAGCCCTTGTTGCCATCAGGCAATACTGGGTGGATTGCCGCTGGCGCCGGCAGGCTCCGGCGATTGTCAATCCGGGCAATTTTAGCCTGTGGATAAGTCAGCGGGCAAAGGCTAGACTCTTCGTCCAAAAAACGAATGGTCACGGACGGGCGCGGCATGCTGAGAGAGGATCTTTGGGACCGGTGTGTGGAGCGCCTCGAAGCGGAGCTGCCCGGCAAGGAAATCGGCACCTGGATCCGGCCGCTGCGCGCCGTGGTCTCGGCCGACCAGGTGACCCTGCTGGCGCCCAACCGCGTGGTGATGGAACGCGTGCGCACCGACTTCCTGCAGAAGATCCAGCGCGCGGTGTCGAGCCTCGCTGCCTATGATCTGATCGTCAACATCGCGGTGGGCAGCGGCGCCGAGCCGCGCGCCGCGGCCGGCGCCGCCACAACCGCCGCTACCGCGGAAGGCGACGACTATTCGCCGTTCGTGAAGGGCCGCCTCGATCCGCGTTACACACTGCAGACCTTCATCGAGGGCAAGTCCAACTCGCAGGCGCGTGCCGCCGGCCTGCACGTGGCGAGCAGCCCGGGCAATGTCTACAACCCGCTGCTGATCTACGGCGAGTCGGGGTTGGGCAAGACGCACCTGATGCACGGCATCGGCAACGCCATTTCCTCGGGGCGCGACAATGCGCGCATCGTCTATGTCGGCGCCGAGCAGTGGTTCAACCAGATGGTGTCGGCGATCCGTTTCGGACGTCAGGCCGAGTTCAAGAATTTCTATCGCTCGGTCGACGCGCTGCTGATCGACGACATCCATTTCCTTGCAGGCAAAGAGCATTCGCAGGAAGAGTTCTTCCACACCTTCAATGCGCTGATCGACGGACGCAAGCAGATCGTGCTGACCTGCGACCGCTATCCGCGCGAGCTCGACGCGCTCGACGAACGCCTCAAATCGCGTTTCACCTGGGGCCTGTCAGTGCCGATCGAGCCTCCGGAACTGGAAACGCGCGTGGCGATCCTGCTGGCCAAGGCCGACACGCTCGGCATCCGCCTGCCGGATGACGTGGCCGCGCTGGTGGCGCAGCGCATCCGCTCCAACGTGCGCGAACTGGAAGGCGCGCTGCACCGGCTCAACGCCTCCGCGCGCCTGACCGGCACGCCGATCACCACCGAGTTCGCGCGCAGCTGCCTGAAGGACATGTTCGCGTCGTACGACCGCGCGGTGACGCTGGAGAACATCAAGCGCACTGTCGCCGGCTACTACAACATCCGCCTCACCGATCTGAGCTCGGTGCGCCGCACGCGCACGCTGGCGCGGCCGCGCCAGGTGGCGATGTCGCTGGCCAAGGAACTGACGCAGCATTCCTATCCGGAAATCGGCGCCGCGTTCGGCAAGGACCACACCACGGTGCTGCACGCCTGCCGCAAGGTGGTGGAGCTGAAACGCGATGATGAGCGCCTGCGCGAGGACTACGAAAACCTGCTGCGCATGCTGACCAACTGAGCCCGGCAAAGCTGGGTACGGAGGCCGGAATTGCCTGTGTATAATCCGGCGGATAAAGCTGAATATCTTTTTGTACACAGCTTGCTAGAGGGTAGCGGGACGTCGCAGCAGCCCCGCTTGCAAGCAAAAATCGAAGACAACTTATTGAAAGTGTTTGGATTTTACGATTTATCCAACGTAGGGTTACAGCACTATTAATACAGCTGTCTTTATATTCAAAACCATTCATATCATTGGTATCCCAGACCTAACCGACTGATTCCGGCTCCATGAATATCCAAATTCCCCGAGGCGAGCTGCTATCCGCGTTGCAATCGGTGATCGGCGTGGTCGAGCGCAGGCAATCCCTGCCGATCCTCAGCAACATCCTGATGGTGGCGCAGGAGGACGAGCTGGTCCTGACCGCGACCGATCTGGAGCTGCAGGTGGAACGCCGGGTGCAGGTGCAGAACCTGACGCCGGGCCGGACCACGGCGCCCGCGCGCAAGCTGCACGACATCTGCCGTGGCCTGCCGGAAGGCGCCACCATCGGTGTCGAGCTGAGCCAGAACCGTCTGACCATGAAGTCCGGCCGCAGCCGTTTCACCTTGGCCACGCTGGATGCCGGCGAGTTTCCCTCGCTCAATGCTGCGGGTGCCGAGACCAAGCTGACCCTGACCGGCAAGGAACTGAAGGAACTGCTGGGCCGCACCCAGTTCGCCATGGCGCAGCAGGATGTGCGCTACTACCTCAATGGCTTGCTGCTGGAAATCCGCGCCAACCGTGTGCGTACCGTGGCGACCGACGGCCACCGCCTGGCCATGGCCGAGTTGCGCCGCGACACCGGAGTGAAGAAGGATCTGCAGGTGATCCTGCCGCGCAAGACGGTGCTGGAGTTGCAGCGCCTGATCGAAGCCGATGACAGCGAGATCCAGATCAACCTGTCGGCCAATCAGGTGCAGGTCGACCTGGATGGCCTCAAGCTGACCTCGAAATTGATTGAAGGTCGCTTCCCGGAATACGAGCGTGTCATCCCGGAAGGCTCGGACAAAACGGTGCATGGTGATCGCGGCCGGGTACGCGCGGCGCTGTCGCGTGCTGCGATCCTGTCCAACGAGAAATTCCGCGGCGTGCGCCTGCAACTGTCCAACGGTACCTTGCGCATCCAGACGCAGAATCCGGAGCAGGAGGAGGCGGAGGAAGAGGTGGAGGTGCAGTACAACGGCGCGCCGCTGGAGATCGGCTTCAATGTCGGCTACCTGCTCGACGCACTCGACGCTATCGAGGGCAACGAGTTCATCATGGAGCTGCGCAGCGGTGACGCCAGCGGCCTGGTCTACGACGCCGCCAACAACGCCAACAAATACGTGGTCATGCCGATGCGTTTGTGAGCGGTTATCGGCAAAGCGGCATCGTTGCAGTCCGGCGCCCTCACGTTTACGCGTGAGGGCGTTTTTGTTTGCTGAGGCGCTGATCCTTCCGTGTCCCTGTTGATCGAGCAACTGCAGGCCCGTGATTTCCGCCTGTTCAGCCAGCTGAGCCTGGATGCGCATCCGCAATTGAACCTGGTGTTGGGCGAGAACGGCGCCGGCAAGACTTCGCTGCTCGAGGCTTTGCATGTGCTTGGCCGGGGTGGCAGCTGGCGTGTGTTGCCGGCGCAGCTGACGCGGGATGGTTGTCAGGCCTGGCAGGTGGCCGGGCAGGTGTTGGAGCCGGGTGGCGCGCCGCCGGAGTTGCTCAAGCTCAGCTGGCGTGAGCGCGAGCTGGCCATCGCGCTCGGCTCTTCGGGCCTGGCGTTGTCGGAGCTGGTGCGGCGCGTGCCGCTGCAGATTCTGGACCCAGGCATGCATCGCATGCTGGAGGAGGGGCCCGGCATCCGCCGGCGTTTTCTCGACTGGGGTGTGTTCCACGTGGAACATCAGTTCATGCCGACGTGGAAACGCGCGCGGCGGGCGCTGCGCCAGCGCAACGCACTGCTGCGGGAAGGCGGTTCCGCAGCCTTGCTGGCGCCGTGGAGCCGCGAACTGGCGGAAGCCGCCGAGCAACTCAGCGCGCAGCGCCGGGCTCATGCACAGGAGGTGGAGGCGCGCAGCCAGGTGCTGCTGCAGTCCCTGCTGCCGGGGGAAAGCTGGCTGTTGCGCTACAACCAGGGATGGGATGCCGGGCGCAGCTATCTGGAAGTCCTGGACGCGGGCTTGGAACGCGACCGCCGCCATGGCCTCACTATGAGCGGGCCGCAGCGCGCCGAGCTGGGTTTTTACATGGCCCAGGCGGAAGGTGATGGCGCCAAGGCGGTCAGGGGTCGCATCAGTCGTGGCCAGCAGAAGCTGCTGGTGGCGGCTTTCGTGATCGCGCAGTGCTGGATCGTCGCCGAGCGCAGCGGGCGCATGCCGGTGCTGCTGCTGGACGACTTTGCCGCAGAGTTGTCGGCGGCCTTCCAGTCACGGCTGCTGCAGGTGTTATTGGGCTATCCGGGGCAGAAATTCGTCACGGCGCTGGAGTTGCCGCAGGCGATGAAAAACCTCGCCGACGCCCGCATGTTCCACGTGGAACATGGCGCCCTGAGACTCCTCGCGAAGGAGTAAAATAGGTGGTCAGAGAAGAATAGACGATGAATACCCCTCCAATCGACGACACCAGCTATAACGCCAGCAGCATCAAGGTTCTGAAAGGCCTCGACGCCGTCCGCCAGAGACCTGGCATGTACATCGGCGATACCGATGACGGCACCGGCCTGCACCACATGGTGTTCGAGGTGGTGGACAACGCGATTGACGAAGCGCTGGCTGGCTTTTGCACCGAGGTCCAGGTCATTCTGCATGCCGACAACAGCGTCTCTGTCGGCGACAACGGCCGCGGCATCCCGGTGGACATCCACGAGGAGGAGGGCCGCTCGGCGGCGGAAGTGATCATGACCATCCTGCACGCCGGCGGTAAGTTCGGCGGCAGCGGTTACAAGGTTTCCGGTGGCCTGCACGGCGTGGGCGTGTCGGTGGTCAATGCGTTGTCGGAGCTGTTGCTGCTCGACATCTATCGCGACGGCCGCCACCACCACCAGGAATACCGCATGGGCGAGCCGCAGGCGCCGCTGGCGGTGCAGGGCGAGACCACCAAGCGTGGCACCACGGTGCGCTTCTATCCCAGCCACAAGATCTTCACCCAGACCGAATTCCACTACGACATCCTGGCGCGTCGTCTGCGCGAGCTGTCGTTCCTCAATTCCGGCGTGCGCATCGTGCTGCGCGAAGAGGCCACCGCGCGCGAGGACGTCTACGAATACCACGGCGGCATCCGCGCCTTCGTCGAGTTCCTCAACAAGAACAAGGCGCCGCTGCACGAGACCCTTCACACCTCGGCCGAAGCCCTGATCCTGGG